>CAZPHI010000044.1:0-16334 GCA_964586425.1 uncultured Lachnospiraceae bacterium
TCCCACATCTCAATCTTCTGAATCTCATGTGATGTACGGAAACCATCGAAGAAGTGTACGAATGGAACACTGCCTTTGATTGCAGCAAGATGCGCAACAGCACCTAAATCCATAACTTCCTGAACACTACTACTACAAAGCATAGCAAAACCTGTCTGACGACATGCATATATATCCTGGTGATCACCAAAGATTGATAATGCATGACTTGCAAGTGCTCTTGCAGATACATCGATAACACCTGGTAATAATTCACCAGCTACTTTATACATATTAGGAATCATAAGTAAAAGACCCTGTGATGCTGTATATGTTGTTGTTAAAGCACCAGCAGTAAGTGATCCGTGGAATGCACCTGATGCACCACCCTCTGATTCTAACTCAACTAATTTTACAGTATTACCAAAGATGTTCTTTCTTCCTTCTGTTGCCCACTGGTCTGTATAATCAGCCATTGGAGATGAAGGAGTGATTGGATAGATTGAAGCTACTTCTGTGAACGCATACGATACGTGTGCAGCAGCTGTATTACCATCCATGGTCTTCATTTTTCTTGCCATAAATGTATACCTCTCTTTTCGTTAAATATTATCGGAACAAGAAGTTCCCATTACTTTTATTTTAGTATTTTTTCACATAAAAGTAAAGGAGATATTTTAATATTCATTACGAATTTCATATTTTTCAACAATATCCAATACTTCTTGCTTATATTTTGGATAATAGACAATTATCTTCTTAATATTCGCCTTAGATTCATCTAGTTTTGATTTATTATAGTCTATCTGCATACGCAATTTCTGTCTTCTAACTGTAAGTTTGTGTCTAACTTCCACCATCTCCCTTGAATCTGTGAGTGCCTTTAGCTGACTTAACCATATATGCTTATCATACAAATTCAACATATCAAGCAGAGATATTAACTGCTGCTCTGAATCATTAAGTGCAGATGTCATCTCTGTGATTTTCTTACGTTCACTTTTCATCTCAAGATATGCTTCATAATCCACGCTCAACTCATATGAATTCTTCACATCATATTTTGCATATTCATAATCCAGTGTATTAGCAGCATTAATGTACTTGATTTTCACTTTATTCAATAGACCAATCGCTTTATTAAGCTTAATCTCTGTAACACGAACCTGCCTTTCTGTATATTTTGTTAATCCAAATAATCCAGAGGCAAGGACTCCTGCTAATAAAAGAATCAGTAAAAATATATCCTGAATTTCATTATCCAACTTTATTGCCGCAAATATACAGATTACAAATACACATATAAGACATACTGAAGCCAATTGTGATATCTTTCTGATTGTTCTCTGTCTTTGCACCAAATCCTTTGCGTCATACCTTATAGACATACGCTCACCTTCAAGAAGTTTCATGTCCTTCTTAACCGTATTGAAGTATGCCTCATCATTCTGCAGATCAACTAATGCCTTAGGCATAGAAGGCTCAAGCTCCTCCATCTTAGAATACCTGTTATTAGAAAGCTTGCTTTCAGTATTCTGAAAGATTCTTCTATCAACAGTAAGATTCATTATCTTTGATGCATATTCCGTAATCTTGTCTCCGATATGCTTTGGAGCACTTTCAATAATCTGAATATCCGAGAAATACGAATTAACAGTTGAATACTCTTCTTTTAATGTAACCACCTGTTTTATTGTTTCTTCCATTATCTCACATTGATTCTGAATATATCTGTTAACCTCTTCACGCGAAAAACCTTTGAGATTAACCTCTTCCTTTTCTTGTGAATATTTCTCTCTAAATCGTCTTGAAGTCTCAGCATATCCATCATCTGCATCTTCTTCATCCAATGCCTGATTATTAATATCATCAAACAAAGCCTCTCGACTATCAAATACTAAATCATCAAAATCTTCAAGTTCCAGGTCTTCATCTGCTTTTATCTTTTTGAACCACTTAAACATACATTCCTCAATTCCTGACCACAATCTTTAGCTTGTAAAGTGTGTATAATCCTTCTTCCAGCCTGCAATTGTCTTGTCAATAAGACTATAATATTCACTGTAATTATTATCACTTTTCAACTTATCCAATTCATTCATCTTCTTGTATTCATCCGAATAAATTGCATTATCCATTAATGTTTCCAATTCTTTCTCTATTACATATTCCGTCTCTTCTTCATTCTCCTGACCAATTGCACTTATTTTACCATATGATTCTCCTGCCAGTTTTTGCGCAGCAAGCTCACATCTTTTTGATTCTTCATGAAAACCAATTAGATAGGCACTATGGAATGCTTCTGCTGCCTGTTTGTATAAGAACAGTTTTGCATATGCAACTCCCATATTATGATATACCTTAGAATAGAATGCACCTGGAAGAGTTTTATCTCTCTTAGCTTCTGTAATCTGCTGATAATTCTTGATTGCACTGTTATACTTTCTGTTATTAAGCAG
Source organism: uncultured Lachnospiraceae bacterium (assembly GCA_964586425.1). Classification (GTDB taxonomy): domain Bacteria; phylum Bacillota; class Clostridia; order Lachnospirales; family Lachnospiraceae; genus CAZPHI01. The sequence continues at coordinate 2,439 of CAZPHI010000044.1, forward strand.
ACTCTCTGCCCTTAGGAATAATCTTTCCTGAATATTCTGAGTATTAAGAGTTTCAAGAACTTCACGAATCTCTTCAATCTCCTCATCATTATAATAATCAACGTATTTTAATATAGTAACAACCTGCTCTGCAAGTCCCGCTCTTTTGTTCTTTAATAATAGCAATCTGTCAGCAAGACTTTCATCCTTTGTTTCATTTCTAATGAAATCAACAAGCTTGTCACCCACAAAATCCAGGCCAATTAGATATATGTTATTGTATATGTAATAGCATAGTTCTTCTAATGAATATATGTTCACATCTGTATTTCCAATATAATATGGATTAACCGCAACTTTTCCACGGCATAGAATCAGGCCACTCATAATCTTCCTCTTTTCATATAGCTCTAAAATTCAACATCCTTTGTAACCACTTTGCCTGAGCTCTTAACAAAATCACCAAAGCCCATATCACGTATACTTACGCTAAATCTGTCATCACTGTTAAATGTTATGTTAACACGAATCCTCGTTGTTTTCCCTGTTCTATAAGGTATACCATTCAGGCTGATATTCTCTTCGTACACATCTCTGTCGTCACATGGACACATCAAAAGCTTAAGATCTTTAATATCATCCATGATAAAATCAACACTTCTTGCTGCCTTATACCAGTTTGTACCAATTCTTACAATTCTAAATCGCTTCAATTCACCATGTACTACAATATCAGTTTCAATTCCAGTGGTAATTCTATTCTTGCAGGCTGGAATAATATCACCTATGCGATTTTCATTATCCTCTCTGGCTGAAAAGCACGCACCTTTAACATACAGATTCTGACCTGCAAATACACGTCTTCTGTTACAAATCACTTTAACAAAACCTGCTGGCAAATCATTCGTATCAAACCCCGGACCTGTAAGATATACTGATGCAATAGTTTTCTTTGCCAGTAATTCACTAGCTATATGTGTAAGTGCTCTGTCGGCTGTTTCATCCTTAATCGATATGCTGTAATCAAGGATTTTTGCAAGAATACCATCTTCGTATTCATTCGTTGCAACTACTGCTAACAAATCCTTCCCGCTCTTAACAACATTTAACATATGTGCTGTAATTCTGCCCTTATCAAAATCCATCAGGCATACTCCATTATTCCAAAGTTCTTTCTTCATATTAAGTGAATAGTAGCAAAAGCTCTCAATCTTGCTTATATAACGTATCTTAGATTCACGTATACCAATATTATTCATTGCCAAATCAATCAAATCAAGTGTCTCTTTGTCGAACGGTTCTACGCAGATAGTTATACGTTCTATTAATTGATTGCCTGTATAAGTAATTATAGTATCTATGCACATTTTGATATCTGCCGCTATACTATTGATATCTGCTGGAATACCATCCTTTATCTCTGCCTTTATACTGTCAATATTAGTTGAATTATTGTATATATACGTTCCATCAGCGAATGCTACAGATTCTGCTTCGTTTGATTTCTTATTATATACTGCAATCTGCATATTATCATTATTAATCTCAAGGCCTATATACAGCCCCTTACTTATATTACCATCCATACTACCTGCCTCCACACAGCTGCTAGCTTAATATGTCTTAAATAACTGTTCTGTCACAAAGTTTCTGACGCAATAACCATGCATAAGCTTCTTTAATGTCTCTTCATCATGCAGTTCTTTTGCAGCCAGCATATCATTGATATATTCAAATCTATTATCTGTACTGTCCGGACTAACATAATCATATATAATACTCTTGCTTTCCGTTAAGTCTTCAGTTACTTCATCATTCTCTGTAATATAATACTGAACTGAATCTCCGTAGAATAAAGTTATGTCTTTAGTGAATATTCCCAAGAATACATTAGTCATGTCCTCAACCCTGTACTCTCTTTCATCATCAACCATATAATGTATAACAACCTTGTTATCTGGATTAGTTCTATACTCTAAGAATGTTTTATCAATAATATTCATTGGAAGTGCAAATGTTCCTTTTAATTTTTCGAAGAATTTGAATACCATTCCTTTTGAACACATCTCATCGACAATTCTCTGTCCGAGAACCTGCTGTTCTTCATTAAGTGTTTTATTCTGCTCCATACACTCACTATAATACTTCAATACTGCAAGCTTTTGTATATCAATTACATCATATGAATATAATAATCTTTCTTCTATTAATTCAAGTATTGCTGATTGAATTACTGTTTCACGTACAAAATAATTGTATGAATTATAGGCTAGATATGCACTTGTTATCCTATCCTTTGCACCCTTATCATAATAGCTTTTGAACACTTCCTGAAGGCTGTTTGAATATGATTCAGAGAATAACAGCTGTGCAATAATACGCTCCTCTAGTTCATAAGTTTCAACATCAAAGCCTTTGCATGCCCTCCATATTGAAAGCATCTCAGCTGTTGTGCCATTGTAGTACGCTACAAGATATGAAAGAATAGTATCGTCATATTTGTTTTTGTAAAAAGCAAAATAACTCATATTGATAAGTTCTGTTAATTCATCCTCACAGCAATTCTCTATTAATCTTCTCACAAGCTTAAATATAAGCTTTGATTTGCAATGTGAGAAACCATACACATTAATTAATTCATCTGCTTTATCATACTCTCCATGTAATATACAGCTTTCTATAAGCATTGATGCGATACTTACAGTTAAATTGTCTTTATCAATTACATTAAGAAATTCATCAAAATCGTCACCCATTTCAGGTTGGCAGCAATACTCTATAATTTTTTCATTCAAATATCTTGAATATGTATAATTAATTCTTCCTGAGTTAATAAGCTTGTTTTCTATGGCTATTATATCAGTGACATCTTTGTTATAACTATTGCACTGCTCACAAAAGTATAGCATCATATATAAATCATCATTTTTCTCTTCGAATGTCTGTCTTGCATATTCTTTATAGTCATATAATTTTTCTACACTATAATCTGAAGTAGCAGCATGTCTTTCATCAAACTTATCAACAAGTATAATTGACGTATTGTCAGTAAACTGCCATATATATGCTTTATTATCAATAATAGGAGTAACTACTTCCTCTTCTGTTTCTTTATGCTTAACAATTACATACCTCATTGATGAATTATTACATATCAGCTTGTAGCTTGCCATAATTCTTGAAAGTGCCTGTGCTGTATCCTTTGTAATAATAGATGAATTCCAGATATCGTTATATATAGCAACAAGATTATCATCAATATTATGCTTTCTTATCTGATCTAATGCAAAGAGCTCTATATTCTTATGGTATGTATTGTATGTATCCATATCTTTGCATTTGTTGCTAATAATATTGGCATATAGATATGCTTTACGATAATCTGCTATTGTACTGTTATAGCTAAAATACATAAGAACCATCTTTGGCAGAATAGACATATCGCTTATATCAATTGAATCAAGATAAGCCTCATAAAGTCTGGTTATTTTGAAACCTTTTTCAATTCCCTTGAGGTATAATTCACAAACCTTTGGACCTGTGATAGCATTTTTCACAAGAATGCTGCACAATACCATAAGAACTTTGTCATTGCTGTATGCGCTGTATATTCCGAGTAACAGCTTAACAGCCTTTTTAGAGATATTACGACTGTCATCCATAATATCACAAAGCTGAATTATCAGGTGTTCGTCAAGTATATCATTCTTTAATCCAAATAAAAGCACCTGTAACTCAAACTCGTTAAGTACTCTAAGCAGATGTGGCTGTGCATTGAACGCATTACAAGCCTCAAGATACATTACCGGACTTGTACAGCCGTTATGAAACTGATGTTTAATTCTGGCAACTTTCAAACTAACATTCTTATCATATTCGTCATCAATATACATAAGTATCCATAATATCTGCCATGCATCACATTCGTTCTCATAAGTTTTTTTAATAGTTTCCTGAACCTGTTTTGAGTACTCTTTATCTTTTTTTATCATCGAATTAACGTATAGATAATAACAGTTAATAAGGATGTTCTCTCTGACCTTATCATAATCCTCGAAGATATTGTCCATAATCCATCTTGCATCATCAATATCGCCTCTTGTAGCCATTATCTGTGCATATGCAATCTTAATAAAGAGGTCATCATCTTCGATTCCTCTGATTCTTGATATCGCATGCTCTGAATCAATAAGCCACTGCTTTAAATCTGTTTTTTTAGTACGGAATGCAAGATAGCTGTTAACCAGCTTTAATAGAGCTGTTTTCTTCTCGTGCCCAACATTCTTTGCATCTATTATTACCTGGTCCTTTGTGCTATTATCAACCAATACCTCAAATACGAGATTTTGATATACTGTTTCAATAATTATTCTTCCGTAATTCTTACCTGCATGCAGTTTGCTGTAATCAATCATATATTCTACTTCGCATTTGTTACCAGAGAAGCTTTCTCCGTTCAATTCTCCCTGAGTAACATTCATGTTAGTAATAATTAAAAATGCTGCATCACTTTTGACACTTCCTGTAATATATCCCCAAGTATCCTTTTTGATTACAAAGCTGTCCTTATAGTTTTCTTTCAAGCTTTCATAATTCTTTGAAGTATCGCTAAGTGTCAATTCAATTCTGCTTTTCTTTTTAACAGCTATCAAAAACTCTTCAATATTGTTGTCAACATTCTTGCCTGACAGAAGTGCATGATAGAGATTCTGTTTAGCAATATCATTCTTTAGGCATACCTGTTCAAACTTATCTGAGACAAATATCCGTCTTGCTTCTTCAGCCTCTGTCTGAACCAGATTAGCAAAATGGAATAAATTGTAGATTTTTCCCATAGAAGAATCTATATACATTGGAGTAACTTTAAAATCATACGGTATGCTCAATTCTTTGCTATTACTAACAATATCAAATGAACCGGTTATATGCTCACCTTCAGTAAGACCACAAGTGTCCACAGAATACATGATTTCTGATGAGGTGCCCTTAAAGAAAGCATTAATAACAGATACCTTTTCATTTGAAGAATAAACTACGCCCTTAACATCTTCGTTTTCTCCACATACAAGGAATTTGTCTCGAATAAGATTATCGACAACAGTTTCTTTAATTATCTCCTGCTCTGATACTGTGATTTCAGGTATTGTATATCTAAACTCGCCCCTGGCAAGTCTGTTAATCTGTTCTTTCATCACTCATTCTCCCTGATCTTTTCCTGGTAATCCCGAATGGTCTTCTCATAACCAATATCCGTTGGCTGATAGAACTTTCTATCTGTCATTCCATCTGGCAAATATTGTTGTTTTACATAATGGTTTGGATAATCATGCGCATAAAGATATCCTATTCCATGTGCAAGCTTCTCTGCTCCACCGTAATGTGCATCCTGCAGATGAGCTGGAACCGGAGGTGTTTTCTCTGACTTAACAGCCTCCATCGCACTATTGATTGCCATATATGCTGCATTACTTTTAGGTGCCGAGGCTACATATGTCACAGCTTGTGCCAGTATAATTCTTGCCTCCGGCATACCAATTCTCTCCACTGCCTGTGCGGCACTCACAGCTACCGTCAGTGCATTAGGGTCTGCATTGCCAACATCTTCACTTGCGCAAATCATAATTCGTCTTGCAATGAACTTAATATCTTCTCCTGCATATAGCATTCGCGCCAGATAATAAACTGCTGCATTAGCATCTGAACCTCTCATACTCTTGATAAATGCTGATATAGTATCATAGTGGTTATCACCCGTCTTGTCGTATTTTATTACTCTTCTTTGAATGCATTCAGAAGCTACATCTAAGGTTATATGAATTCTGCCATCCTCATCCTTAGGTGTTGTCATTATTCCCAATTCAATTGCATTAAGTGCATTCCTTGCATCACCATTGCATAAGTCTGCAAGAAATTCTAATGCATCATCATCTATATAAGCATTATAGCTTCCCATTCCCTTTTGTTTGTCATATACAGCTCTATTAAGCAGCTCTTTAATATCATCCTTCTCCAATGGCTTTAGCTCAAAGATTACAGAACGAGATAATAAGGCTCCGTTTACTTCAAAATAAGGATTCTCCGTGGTTGCTCCAATCAGAATAATTGTGCCATCTTCAACAAATGGCAGCAGATAATCCTGTTGTCCTTTATTGAATCTATGAATCTCATCTACGAATAAAATTGTCTTCCTGCCATACATACCATGATTATCTTTTGCTTTAGCAACTATTTCTTCCAAATCCTTCTTACCAGCAACAGTCGCATTAACCTGGCAAAACTCGGCACTTGTTGTATTCGCAATAACACGCGCAAGTGTTGTCTTACCTGTTCCTGGTGGTCCATAGAATATTACAGAGCTTATTTTATCTGCCTGTATAGCTCTGTATAATAATTTATCTTTGCCAATAATATGTCTCTGTCCAACAACCTCATCAAGCTTTGTTGGTCTAAGTCTTGATGCTAGTGGCGATTCATTCTCTATATTCTTTGTTCTTGCATATTCAAATAAGTCCATAATTTTCTTCCATTCAAAAAGCTATATTCTGTTCACTATTCTAACATTATCAAGAACTTTTTTCCAGCATAATATATATTTTTACTAATCCAAGAGTAGTTCGTCTGCTGTAACAAATACAAATCCCTTCTCTTTTAATCTGTCAACAATCTCTAATGCTGCTGTAACAGAGGAATCATATATGTCATGAAGCAGAATTATATCGCCACCCTTAACATGTGAGACAACATATTGAACTGTCTTTCCTGCATCATCAGTATTCCAGTCATTCGGATCAACACTCCAAAGTATTGGCTGCATATCAATCTCTAGATACATTCTTTTGCTGTAATTACCATATGGAGGACGTATATATCTACATGTATATCCTGTTATATTGCTAATTACCTCATTAGTTTTATTAATTTCATATAATGCATTATCATGGCTCACACTACTAAGTGATATATGACTATAAGTATGATTGCCAATAAGATGTCCCTCTTCATACATTCTCTTCACAATCGCTTCGTTCTTAACAGCATTTTCACCTATCAGAAAAAATGTTGCTTTGACACCACGTTCCTTTAAACCATCCAGAAGTTTAGGCGTTGTTGACGCATATGGTCCATCGTCGAATGTTAATGCTACAACATTCTCATAGCAGATAATATTATAGTTCTGCTCTATGCTACCTTCCGATTCTGTTATTATATTCTTAGTCCCTATAGGCTGTGTTGGATTATATATCAATGTCAAGAACCAGAGTAGCGTAATCAATACCAGAGATATTGCTGCTATGATAAATCTGTTCTTATATCTTATTATTATTTTCAAAAAAAGCACCTCCATCTGCATATATAATATATGCAGACAAAAGTGCTTTTATCTCTGTTGAAATGGTGCAATAATATTATCTTGCCCCTTCTTTTCTATTGATCTGTCCTTGTCCTTCATCATCACTTTCAAACAAATCGTAGTATTTAGGTTTTATAATCATTGATGCTACAAATAAAACAGCGCCTACGTAATGGAATAAATCTTTAACATTAGCAATTCCAAGTACAAACAAAAGAATTCCTAATAATCCCACAGCATCAATTCCTGCATATATCAAATAATTCACTATCTGATTGTATGATTTATCGTGAAACTTCTTCATCACAATAGGTTCAATAATATTCGTAATTATGATATATGATATTAACCAAATTGACATTACAATCTTATACTCATATGAATTATTCTTGCCTAGAATACACTCTGCAAATATATACGCCAATCCGACAACTACCATACTAATAGTTATTCTGTTAAAAAGAATCTGTTTTCCTTCTCTATTCTCCATATGCATACACCTCTTTCTTATATCTAGATTACCACATATTACCAATAAAATAAACAAAATAATGCTTAAACTTTTGTAAGAAAAATGTAATTTTTTATTTAAATATATGTATACATATGTTATACTATTGCGGATGGGTTTATACATATTTAACATAGGAGGTTTTTATTTTGAACAAAAAATTACTTTATTTTCTTGGTACCATAGTTGGTATCGGTATTATCGCTGCAATAATCTACATAGCAATTCCTGAAGGTTCCATATCCCCAAAGCTTAGTGCTATTACAATTGAGATAGGAACAACTATTCCAACTAACATTAATGAATATGCTTCCGGTTCTGCCAAAGCACTTGCTAATACAGATTTAGATATCTCAGGTGTTAACATCAATAAAGTCGGCAACTATCCAATAACAATCACACACAAGAATGAACTTTACTGTGTACAAGCTGAAATCATTGATACCGGCAAGCCAGTACTTAACGTCAATGAATCGGGTCTTCACTTCAGAATTGGTGACCGAATTACAGTTGATGACCTAAGCCTTGCAATATCAGACAAGAGTCCTTATACAGTTATCTTCTATGATAACGAGAATCGTGAGAACGGTGAATATGAGTATATATTTAATACACTAGGCAATATCGAAAGAAATATACTTGTAACAGATACAAGTGGTAATGAAACATATGGTGCTATCAAGTACTGGGTTACTGATGCACATGACCCTACATTCACTGGTATTGCTGATCGCACAATATACAACAATCAGCAGATATCAATGGCTGAAGGTGTAAGTGCTCTTGATGAAGAGGATGGCGATATAACAGATAAAATGAAAGTTACTGAATACAATTGCACTCAACTAGGCGAGCAAACTGTTACATATTCAGTTACAGATGCATCAGGTAATCCTGCATCAGCAACAGCTAAGCTCATTGTTCGTGAATATCCATTCACAGATACTTCAAAGACAATGTATGCAACAAGTTCTACTTATGTATATTCTTATTTTGAGAATGGTACAGTCATTGGTTCTCTTGGATATGCAGAAGCTATTGCAATTACAGCTAATGGCAAGAATAACGGATGGGTTAGGGTTAATTACAAAGGAAATGAAGGATATGTATATGCTTCAGCTCTCTCTAATACAAAGCCAGAGGTTACAACTGCTGCCGCAAACTAATATAAAAAGCTGCATAATACTGATTTCTAATGGAATCAATACTATGCAGCTATATTTTTGTCTCAAGATATTCTTTATATACTGTTCTTTATATACTATCTGATAATATATAGATCTGTTCCTTCTTTTTCATTAATGATGTATTTTTTAATGATTTTAAATCTGCTAAGCTTTGAGTATTTTTCAACAAAATCTCTATTATGTGTATACATAATTATCAAGCCTGTGCTGCTCAAAAGTTCGCCCGCCTTATCAAAAAATCTTCTATAGATTTCCTCTATCTCACTTTCAGGCTTAGATGCAGATTTGAATGGCATATTGGTAAATATCTCATCAAACTTATATTCATGTTCAAAATCAAAAAAATCCTTGTTAATATAATGAATTATCTGATGTGCATTCTCAGTATTAATCTTTGCCTTTTCAATTGCCTCACCATATATATCTATTCCATAGGACGTATTAGCAGCCACCTGTTTGTGTCTCTCGATAAGCATTGTTCCGACTCCACAGAATGGGTCCAAAACCTGCGCATCCTTAATCATATATTCCTTAGCCAGTGATACCAGCAATGCTGCATTAACAGGCTTAATACTGGCAGCAACAACCTCTGTTCTATATGAGAATCTATCATCAATAATTGTATAGAACTTAATCAGACAGTTGAATTTCTTATTCTTATTCTCAATAAGTCTAATCTCAAACTCATAATTAGATGTATTATTAATCAGCCTTCTTCCTGAAAGCTGTTCAATACTAGTCGCTAACTTCTTGGTAAATGCTGCTTTCTCATCAAGTTCCATGTGTGATGATTTTAATTCTATTCTGAAATAATATGGTTTCTTATTAGGAAAATGTCTCTTCTCAAGGAAATCATACAATCCAGAACGCACAATCTGTTCAGCTGCTTCAGCATAGTTACTACTACATACCTTAAGCTTGTCCATCGCAAAAAGCATCTCATTATATATTCTTATTGGTATAAGATATTCCACTTTATTTGTATTAACTCTCACTCCTGCTGACATGACTGTAATATCCTTGGCATCTATCACGGCATCATCGATTACTGCCCTTGATAGACAATCAAGATTCTTTCTGTTAGCAAGCAAAAATACATCACTTAATACATTACCACCTGTGAATACATGCTTCTTTAAACCTTCAATACCAAGAATCATTCCTGTCAATTGCTTGATACATGCATTGATATGCTTTGCATTGCTGTCATCTGCTTTTGTATTCTCATATGCTTTCAATTCATTCTTAAGCCAAGGTACATATTCTCTATAGTCAAATGATTGAATTGCTTTAAGATAGAATTCTTTAACAAATTGTTGTTCTTCCTTCTCATACTGAGTCTTTAATGCTTCCATTAATGTTTTACGCACATTATTGCTTTGTTCACCAATTCCCGCTGTCACATCGGTTCCAATATCTGCAATTAAAAGTGCTGCATTCTTTCTTGTCTTTGCATCATCGCTTTCAAAAAGCTTTAACAGATTCTCTTCTTCACCATATATTACTAAAAGTAATGCCTCTTTATTCTCATCAATTTTTATCAGCTCTCGTATTCTGCTTAAATTCTGTCTTGCATCAATCCCCTTATAGGAATCATTAAGTAATGAACTTATTATATCCTTCACCATATATACCTCTTTATGTATTAACTTATGCTACTGATAGATTATAACTTATATTCTGATATTTTACAATGTAACGAACTTACAATAATCTTGACAGACGCACAACGCTGTGCTATATTGCAACGTGAAAAAAAATACAGCATTTACAATATAGGAGGTCTTATATATGAACAATATTCCTAATGATCCGGTCATGCTTCTTAGCTTTACTAATACTCAATTAAGAGACCACTACAGTTCACTTGAAGAGTTTTGCAAAACATATATGGTTGACATGAATCTTATAATAGAAAAACTTGCCACAATAGATTACCATTATGACAAGTCTTCTAACAAATTTGCGTAGTCAATGCGGGCTGCGCATTTTTTATTGTATTACCTGCTTAGCATTACCTAGCTGATGCAGTTAATTCGCCGCCTGACAAATCAATATAGATTGTCTGTCCTGTGCTTATTCCATCGGATAGAATCAGTTTGGCAGCAAGTGTCTCTACCGTCTTTTGAACATATCTCTTTAATGGTCTTGCACCATACATTGGGTCAAATCCATTATCTATAATATATTCTTTGGCTGCATCGCTTAATTCAACCTTGATCTCCTTATCGCTTAGACGTCTGTTAACATCTTTAACAAGTAATTCAACAATTGAGGCAATGTTAGCCTTGGTTAATGGTTTGAACATTATTATCTCATCAAGTCTGTTAAGAAATTCTGGTCTAAAATGTCCTCTAAGGTCATTCATCACAGCATCCTCTGCATCCTTATTAATGCTGCCATCAGCTTCAATCCCATCTAATAGATATGTTGAACCTATATTAGATGTAAGTATGATTATAGTATTCTTAAAGTCAACAGTTCTGCCTTGTGAATCAGTAATTCGTCCATCATCTAACACCTGTAACAATACATTGAATACATCAGGATGTGCCTTTTCTATCTCATCAAACAATACTACTGAATATGGTTTTCTTCTTACTGCTTCTGTAAGCTGTCCGCCTTCATCATATCCTACATATCCCGGAGGCGCACCAATAAGGCGAGACACTGAATATTTCTCCATATATTCACTCATATCAAGTCGTACAATATTCGATTCATCATCAAACAGGCTCTCAGCCAAAGCTTTGGCAAGTTCTGTTTTACCTACACCCGTTGGGCCAAGGAAAAGGAATGAACCGATTGGCTTAGTTGGGTCTTTGATACCAGCCTTAGATCTAATAATTGCTTCAGTTACTTTAGTAACACCTTCATCCTGACCTACCACTCTTCTATGAAGAACCTCATCAAGAGCTAATGTTTTATGTCTTTCAGATTCACTTAACTTAGATACAGGGATGCCCGTCCATCTTGATATAATCTTAGAGATTTCTTCTTCAGTTACGCTTTCATGTACAAGTTCAAGATTCTTGCTTGCATTAGCCTCTTCGGCCTCTCTAATCTCTTTTTGAATCTGTGGCAGTCTTCCATATTGCAACTGAGCAGCTTTCTCTAGATCATATTCTCTCTTGGCCGCAGCAATATCCTTATTGACCTGTTCTAACTCTTCTTTAAGCTTATTAACCTTATCTACACTATTTTTCTCATTATCCCATTTTGCTTTCTGAAGTTTGAATTCTTCCTTCAGCTGTGCTAATTCCTTCTGAATTACTTCAAGTCTCTCACGGCTTAAGTTATCTGTTTCTTTCTTAAGCGCAGCTTCTTCAATCTCTAACTGCATAGTTTTTCTCTGAAGCTCATCAAGTTCTGTTGGCATAGAATCAAGTTCTGTCTTAATCATTGCACATGCTTCATCAACCAGGTCAATAGCCTTATCAGGCAAGAATCTGTCTGATATATATCTATTAGATAATGTTGCTGCTGATACAAGTGCCGCATCTGTTATCTTAACGCCATGGAATACTTCATATCTTTCCTTTAAACCTCTAAGTATACTAATGGTATCTTCAACTGTTGGTTCAGATACCATTACTGGCTGAAATCTTCTTTCAAGTGCCGGATCCTTCTCAATGTATTGTCTGTGCTCATCAAGTGTTGTAGCACCTATACAATGTAACTCACCTCTTGCAAGCATTGGCTTTAGCATATTACCAGCATCCATTGAACCTTCAGTCTTACCAGCGCCTACAATAGTATGAATCTCATCAATAAAAAGTATAATCTGGCCCTCTGATTTCTTAACTTCGTCAAGTACAGCTTTTAATCGCTCTTCGAATTCACCACGATACTTAGCTCCTGCAACAAGGGCACCCATATCAAGTGCGAATAACTTCTTATCCTTCAAGCCTTCTGGGACATCACCTACAACTATTCTCTGTGCCAATCCCTCTACTACTGCGGTCTTACCTACACCAGGTTCACCAATAAGAACAGGATTATTCTTTGTCTTTCTTGAAAGAATACGGATTACATTACGAATCTCCGAATCTCTGCCAATTACTGGATCAAGCTTTCCATCCTTAGCATATTCAACTAAGTCCTTACCATACTTAGAAAGAGTGTCATATGTTGCTTCCGGATTATCTGATGTAACCTTTTGATTACCTCTTACCGATGACAATGCAACAAGAAATCTATCCTTCGTAATATTGAATTCCTTGAACAATCCCTTAACAGCACTATTAGCTTCATGTATCATTGTCAAAAATATATGTTCAACAGATACATACGAATCTCCCATTCGCTTAGCTTCATCTTCTGCATTAATAAGCACCTTGTTAAGCGAATTACTAATATATAGCTGTCCACCACCAGACACCTTAGTCTTGGCATCAAGTAAGCCCTTTACTCTACTTATAAATTGCTCTTTATTAATCTCCATCTTCTCAATGAGACTTGCAATCAGGCTATCTTCTACTGTAAGAAGACTATAAAGCATATGTTCCTGGTCAATCTCCTGATTACCATATTCATACGCAAGCTTCTCACAGTTATTAACTGCTTCAATTGACTTCTGAGTGAATTTGTTAATGTTCATATCAATCCCTCCTTATAATGGTTTTATATAAATGTTTTCGTTGTTCTACTTGATATATAACAATCAACTATAATGATGTTATATCATATGTTATTAGCACTGTCAAGAGGTGAGTGCTAAAATAATCTGTTAACTTTTGCAACCCCAGTGTTTATACGGGTTGCGTGGTTTCTTAAATCTTTATAAACTGTATTTTTATGGGTTACTACACCATTACTACACCAAACGAAACATATTTTATTATCTACACCACTGCCGAATTAAGCTT
>CAZPHI010000045.1:0-16192 GCA_964586425.1 uncultured Lachnospiraceae bacterium
CATGTAATCTCTGTTGGTCCATAAAGATTAACAAACATTGCATCCGGATACTGCTCTCTCCAATCATTAAGAAGCTTAATAGGCATTACCTCTCCTGAGAACATAATCTTAGAAAGTTTGGATGGTCTCTTATAATCAAAGCCCTTAAGTGTTGATACAAGGCAGAGTGCTGATACAGCCCAGATAAGAGTAGTAACCTGTCTCTCCTCAAGAAAATCAAGAAGCATTGTCACGAATGAGAACATCTTCTTTGGTATAATCTGCATTGTTGCACCAGTCTTAATTGTTGAGTATATATCTTTTACAGAAACATCAAAATCAAATGGCGCCTGATTACCAATAATATCATCAGATGTTATTCCAAATGTATCTGTGAAATAATCTATAAAGTCGATAACTGAACGATGGCTTACAATTACGCCCTTAGGAATACCTGTTGAGCCAGATGTGAATATTGAATATAAAGGTGCAATATCAAGAGAATTTTCCCTAAGTTCTGCTATCCTTTGATTAATCGCCTCTGAATTCTCATGAGCCATAAGTTCTTCTATCTCAAGAATCTCTCCTTTAAATCCAAGCTTTTTGACTGTTTCCTTTGTCTTGCTGTTAACAATAATAACTTCAGCTTTAAGCGTATCTAGTATAAGATTGACTCTGTCAACTGGCTGTGTTGGGTCAATTGTACAATAGAAGCAGTCTGCATAAGCGGCTCCCATGAAAGCTGTCACTGCTTCAACTCATTTATCCATATACACAGGAATACCACTGTGGGGATTAACTTTGTCGCAAAGCACTCCCGCTACACTCCTTGCTTTTTTACCAAGTTCACTATAAGTAATCTCTGTAACCTCATCTGCAAATGCTACTTTATCAGCGAATTTTTCAATTGAACGTTCAAGATAATCTAAAATACTCTTTGTCATGTCTTTACCAGCCTTTAATTTGTTTTGTTTGGATTTGCTTTTTCAAAATTATCGCATATGGTTTATTGTATAATATTCTCATATAATTGCAAGTATATTTTTTGTCCATTTTAATTTTGTCCATGTTAATTATAATTGTATATCTTGCCAATATATAATATAATAATGTCATCGTAAATGTTTTCGATAATTGTAGACGATGTGCGAACTAAGTAAAATTCTAAGCTGACCGTTTGCGAAGCGTCGGTTCTTTGTGACCGTACTTTGGTCACTTACGAACCGCTACGCTTTGCAACGAGCGAGAGCGTGTCGCGTGAATTTCACTCAGTTCGCACATCTGATATAACTCTCAACAACATATTTAATAACATAATTTACTTATATTGGTATAGAAAGGATTAATATGGATTTCAAAAAAATGAAACAAATCGGAGCGCTTCTTGTTGTTGTGCTACTTGTAAGTCTATATATTACTACTCTTGTACTTGCATTCATGAAGAGCCCAGAAGTAGCAACACTATTCAAAGGATGTGTTATTGCAACTATTGGTCTTCCAGTAGTTTTATATATGTATATGCTAATATACAAATATCTCAAAAACCGTAATAATTAATTATAATTAATTGGCATTGACAATGGCTACTGTTGCACTTGTTCCAAGTCTGTCAGCTCCTGCTGCAATCATTGCATTAGCAGTAGCATTGTCTCTTATTCCGCCTGATGCTTTAACTTTACAGTTATCGCCTACTGTTTTTTTCATTAACGCAACGTCTTTTACCGTAGCTCCACCTGTTGAGAATCCTGTTGAAGTCTTAACGAAATCAGCCCTGGCTTCCATTGCCAATTCGCAAGCCTTAACTTTCTCTTCATCTGTAAGAAGGCATGTTTCAATTATTACCTTCAGAATTATATGTTCTTTGCCCATGCTCTTGCCTACATTATCGCAAGCTTCACGAACTGTCTTAATATCTCTGAATACCCCTGTATAATCCTTATCTTTCATAAGCCCGGTATTGATAACCATGTCTATCTCGTCAGCACCTTTTCTTATGGCAAATGCTGTCTCATAGGCCTTAACGTCTGAAGCTGCCATTCCCAATGGGAATCCCACTACAACACATGTCTTTACGCCACTGCCTTTTAACTGTTCTGTAACATATGCTGTATAATACGAATTAACGCACACTGATGCAAAGCCATGCTCTCTGGCCTCAGCACATATTTTTTTAACCTGTTCCTTTGTTGCATCCTGTTTTAATATTGTATGGTCAAAATATTGTTCAAATTTCATAATTCTCCATTCTGGAACATTGCTGTAATATACCTATCTGCAATATACCTATCTGCGATGTTCCTGCACAAATAGCGTGTAAAAATCCGCTTTCATACAAAGGATTCCCCCTATATGAAAACGGATTAAACATATTCTATAATTATTTACCGTATGAACTTGTTCTATGAATAATCTCATATCTTCCTGGTCCATTAGAAACCATTGTGATAGGTGCTTCGATTTCCTGCTCAATTGCCTCAATATAGTTGCGGCATTCAACTGGAAGCTCCTCATACTTAGTAATTCCTCTGATTTCACACTTCCAACCTGGGAATGTCTTAAGTACTGGTTTAGCTTTCTCAAGATCTGGAGTAGTTGGGAAATCTCTTGTAACCTTTCCATCTATCTCATAACCAATACACATTGGGATCTCATCAAGGTAACCTAATACATCGATTACTGTAAGAGCAACCTCTGTAGTACCCTGCATTCTAACACCATAACGTGATGCAACAGCATCAAACCATCCCATACGTCTTGGTCTACCTGTAGTAGCACCGAATTCACCACCGTCGCCACCACGAACTCTTAATTCCTGAGCTTCGTCGCCGAATATCTCACTTACGAATGCACCAGCACCAACTGCTGATGAGTATGCTTTAACTACAGTAACAACATCCTGAATTGATGCTGCTGGAATACCAGCACCAATAGCACCAAATGGAGCTAATGTAGAAGATGATGTAACCATTGGATAGATTCCATGGTCAGGATCCTTAAGAGAACCTAACTGTCCCTCTAGAAGAATCTTCTTACCATCTTTAAGTGCATCTGATAAGAACTTAGATGTATCTGTAACAAATGGAGCTATCATCTCTTTGTACTCCATTAATGTATTGAATACGTCTTCAGGTTTAAGTAATGGCTGATGATAAAGATGCTCAAGCATAACATTCTTTAATGTACAAACATTAGCAATCTTATCCTTTAATTCCTGTTCATTACCGAATAATTCATTAACCTGGAAACCTATTTTTGCGTATTTATCTGAGTAAAATGGTGCAATACCTGACTTTGTAGAGCCGAATGATTTGCCTGCAAGTCTTGCTTCTTCATATGTATCAAAATCAACATGATATGGCATTAATATCTGAGCTCTGTCAGATACTAAAATCTTAGGAGCTGGCACATTACGGTCAGTAAGACTCTTTAACTCTTTAATAAGGTATGGAATATTAAGAGCTACACCATTACCTATAACACTTGTTGTATGATTGTAAAATACTCCTGATGGAAGAAGATGAAGTGCGAATTTGCCATAGTCATTAATAATTGTATGACCAGCATTGCTTCCTCCCTGAAATCTTACGATAATGTCTGATTCTTCAGCTAACATATCAGTAATCTTACCTTTTCCTTCATCACCCCAGTTAGCACCTACTATAGCTTTAACCATGTAATATTCCTCCATTTGAATACTTGTATTTATATTAATGAGCCGCAATACACTTTATACTAATACTTCGTATAGATGTTTTACTCCAGCCCAAACTACTTTGATATAATAACACATTTTGTTATATAAGTACAATTAATATTTGTTATGTTAGTTATAATTATTGCTTATATCTATCTATTATAAAATATATTGTTCTATCCCATCAATTCAAGCAGTTTCTCCGCAGCATTGGTCACAGGAATTCTTCTGCTTGTTACAACACACATACGCCTTTTAGGGATATTCTCGACAAATTTTAATTGAAACAAGGAATTATTCTTAAGATATTCTTTTGCGAAATTCTTAACAACACATCCAATACCCATATTCCTTAATGTAAATTGAACAATAATATCGCTTGTCGCAAGTTCAAATTCAGGTTTTAGAACCACTGATTTACCTGCAAGAAATTCGTCCATATACTTTCTTGTACTTGTATTACCTTCAAGACATATAATTGGCATACTCTCTAAATCTTTAAAATTCATCTTTTTATTCTTTAATTCCTTGAATCTCTCACCAGCTACAAATATATCCTCAATTTCTTTTCCATACCTTATTACTAAATCATCATTATTTTCAAATGGCTGACTGATAATACCAAAATCAATTCTTCCTTCCGATAGATTATGAAGGGTCTCCGGTGTTGGTGCATTAGTTACTGAAACCTTAATCTTTGGATACTGTCTATGGAACATCTCAAGAAACGGGAGCAGATAATATTGAAGTGTCATATCACTTGCACCAATCTTAATCTCTCCACTTTCCAAATCCATCATCTCTTTGAATTTCTTCTCACCAAGAACAATATATTCATATCCCTGCTTAATATAAGAATATAACACCTTGCCCTCACTAGTTAATCTAACACCTCTTGATGTTCTAATAAAAAGTGTTGATTTCAGCTGTTCTTCCAATGCTTTAACCGCCTGGCTGACTGCTGGCTGCGATATACATAATTCTTTTGCGGCATTAGAAATGCTTTCGCATTTGCCAACATAATAAAATATCTTATAATACTCAAGATCTATATTCATCAATATACCTCATACCAAAATTTTAGTTCTACTTTTTAAGTATATCTAATTTTGTTCTAAAATGATATAATAAATATTATTTTTCAGGAGGGAACCGTGCGAAACGCGAAATTCTTATATTTTTTAATTATATTGACTACAACAGCCTCGTTAATCACCGGCTGTTCAAATAACGAAGATAATAACTCTTCAACAGCTGCAGTTATTGTAACTGACGCAACTCTGCCAACTGACGCAACCTTACCAACTGACGCATCAGAATCAACTGAACAAAGTACCATATCTGATTCCATCATTCATGACTTCTCTAACCTTAGAAGTGAGTCAGCTATGATAAATGTTGATTTCATATCCCAATATCCAGAGCTTCCTACAGGCTGTGAGATAACAAGTCTTGCTACAGTTCTTAATTATCTGGGTTATCCAGTTAATAAAGTAACTCTAGCAGAACAATATCTGCCTACTGCTCCTGCAACTTCAAGGAATTTCTTTACTCATTTTGGTGGATATCCTTGGGATTCATATTCATGGGGTTGCTTTGCGCCCGCAATTGTAGAAGCTGCCAACTCTTATCTTACTGCCTTTGGTTCAGCATTAACAGCCTACAATGTAAGCTATTCCAAGGTTGAAACTATCCTTAATTATGTGGCCGATGGCATGCCAGTATTAATATGGACAACTTCTAATTCTGACTTTGAGAACTATCAGGTCACTTATGAATATGTAGATATGGATAATGGTTCACAGTTTTTGTGGCCTGCATATGAACACTGTTTTGTACTGATCGGATATGATATTAATGCACAGACTGTAACTGTGTCAGACCCAATGTATGGCATAGAAGTTCACTCATTAGAAGCATTTGAGAATAAATATAATGCCTATTATCAACAAGCTGTTGTTATAAAATAAGAAGTAATATATTATTTTGATTGACACATCTCTACCTATTAATATATACTGTATCTTAATAAAAGGGAGTAGCTTGCGCTAAGAATTATTATCCAGCAATATGTATTCATGCGTTTGCGATGTCGTCATCACGATTCCTATAATCACTATAGATTTCAGGAATCCGTATCGTTAAGGAAAGAAGCAAGACTTTTATTGCATTATTTTTGTGCAATAAAAGTCTTTTTATGTGCAAAAATACACCTTATCCAGCAAAGCATGCAGCACCTATATTCTGCATATGCTTTGACTTTATATTAATCATAATTCCAGATGAATGTGAATTATGTAGAAAGGACTTAATATGTTAATGTATGTTTTATTACTCGTTGGATTCGTACTCCTTATTAAAGGTGCCGATTTCTTCGTTGAGGGCAGTTCATCAATTGCCAAAACTCTCAAAGTTCCATCTATCATCATCGGTCTCACAATCGTAGCCATGGGAACAAGCGCACCTGAGCTTGCAGTAAGTGTTAGTGCCGGATTAGCTGGAAGCAACGAAATTGCTGTTAGTAATGTAATTGGCTCTAATATGTTCAATCTTCTTATAATCGGAGGTCTTACAGCAATTATTGCCGGAATGAAGGTTGATTCAGCCACACTCAAACGTGATTTTCCATTCGCTATTGGCGCCGGAATTATTCTCTTAATTTTCTGTGTAGACGTATTATTCCAGGGTCAGCTTAGTACTTCACTCTTTGATTTTGCTGGAAATCAATATGCTGGAAGTATCGGTTTAGTTAAAGGCTTAATTCTATTAGCATTCTTTGCAGTGTATATGTTCCTTCTTATCAAATCAACATTAGCATCAAGAAAAACTGCTCTTAATGCTGAGATTGAAGAAGAGGAAGAAGAAATCAAAACCCACAGTGTTCCTGTAAGTATTCTTTTTGTAGTTGGTGGTGCTATAGCCATCGTATTCGGTGGTGATTTGGTTGTCGACAGCGCCTCTGCTATCGCTGCAACATTTGGCTTAAGCCAGACATTAATCGGCCTTACAATCGTAGCAATTGGTACATCACTTCCTGAACTTGTAACTTCCATGGTTGCAATCAAAAAGGGTGAGAATGACCTTGCATTAGGTAATATTGTTGGTTCTAATATCTTCAATATCTTCATGGTACTTGCAATATCTGCAATATGCCATCCAATTACAGTTTATATGAAGAATGTATATGACCTTATTTTCCTTGCTATCGCCAGTCTTTTCCTCTATGTCTGTGCATTTACCAAGAAGAATGTAAGCCGCGCTGAAGGTGCTATCATCTTCCTATCATATATTGCATACATGGTATATGTCTGTATCAGATAATTAATTGTACTGAAATAATGAGTTAAAATAATGAAATAAAATATATAATAAATATATGAGATAAACCTGCACACTTCTATCTGCTTCGGTAGTTGTGATGCAGGTTATTTTTTGCGTAAAAAAAACTCACCCATCAACGTGGGTGAGAAAAAGGAGGAGAGAGTTTGTTTTAACTCTATATGAAAAAAAGTTTTATATGTTCATATATAAACTTTGGAAATAGGCTTTTTTATCTTTGCCGTTCGCAATTTGTTGTTTGCTATGATATTAGTATATAAGCGAAAAGTGAAGAAACAATGTTCTTAATGTTAATAGTTGTTAAATTAAATATGAATAAAATATGAACGATGATAAATGCTAATGTATAAAATTTTAGCTTTAATCACGCCTAAAAATGAGGTATTATATATATACTGATATTAATTTATGGAGAAAAGAGGAGAGATATGTCTACAATAACCTATAAGTGTCCATCCTGCGGTGCTGCGATAGAATATGATGGAACTTCTGGAATGCTTACCTGCCATTACTGTCATCTCACAATGCCAGTTGAGGAATACGATCAAAAATATACCGATGCCCATAGGAATAGTGATAGCAGTCAAAGCTATAATACTCAAAACAACAATCAGAACGCAAATAATACGAATAATCATAATCAAAATAATACATATGAAGATAATAATAACTCTGGTGAAGAGGTCAAGATATTCCACTGCCAAAGCTGTGGTGCAGAATTAGTAACCGATCCTTACACATCAGCGACTATCTGTGGTTTCTGTGGAAACCCATCCCTTGTTGAGGACCGTCTTGAAGGTAATTTCAAGCCCAAATACATCATTCCATTCAAATTCGACAAGAATGAAGCTGTTAAAAAATATAAATCATGGGTAAGAAAAGGATTACTTACACCTCGAACTCTTTGTTCACAAAGTACTATTGAAAAAATTACTGGTATATATGTTCCATTCTGGCTGTATGATTTCAATTCTACCGACCATATGGTGGCTACTGCTACGCGAACAAGAAGTGAAATTCATGGAGAATACAAATTCGTTTATACTGACCATTATTCAGTAACCCGTGACACTCAGGCTCAATTTTCTCGAATTCCAGCAGATGCCTCTATTAAAATGGAAGACAATCTTATGGATATGCTAGAACCATTTAATTATAACAGTCTAACGGATTTTTCAATGCCATATCTTTCAGGTTATATGTCTGAAAAATATAATTTTACTGATAACGATATGATTACACGTGTTCTTGCACGTTCTAATCAATACATCACAGACCTTACACGTAATACTATTATAGGTTATGGTTCGGTTACAATTATGAACAATCAGCCATCTTCTATTGAGACTCGCAGTGATTATGCACTACTCCCCGTGTGGATGCTTAACTACCGCTTTAATGGAAGGGATTACAAGTTCCTTCTTAATGGTGAAACAGGCAAAATCGTTGCTGACCGTCCGATAAGTACCCTACGTGCTGTAGTTATCGGTGTAATAATATTCATTATAGTTCTTATCCTTGCTGTGATTGGAGGTCTATTGTTAAAATGGTAGATATAAAACACAAATTTAAACACATAATTCCCCTGTTTTTAGTAATGCTGGCTGTATTCTCAGTGTTAACAGCATTTGACAAGACAGGTCAGAAGGTCTTTGATAATGCACATCTTTTGAGTGACAGTGAAATAACCAAACTCACTAAAGAATGCGTTAGCGCTGCACAGGCTACAGAAACGGATATTATTATATTGACCATCAACAAGGATGGCGGCAAGTCTTCTATGAATTATGCTGAAGATTTTTTCATGGATCATGATTTTGGTTATGACACGGTTCACGGTGATGCAGTTCTTCTGCTCATCAATATGGATGAACGTGAAATGTGGATTTCGACTTCCGGCAAGGCTATCAACTACCTTAGTGATGCAAGAATTGATAATATAATCTCCAATATGAGAACTTATGCGAGCAGCGGTTCTTATGCCAAGGCTTGTCAGGTATTTGTTGACAAAGTTGAGAGTTATATTACAAGAGGAGGTACTTCCGTCGATTCTGATGGTACCGATGGTGATTTTTATACTGTTAATGACTATGATTCACTTTCATTGAGAGAACGAATATTCCTTCATTTTCCTATTAAAATCCTTATTGCACTTGCCGTTGCTGCAATAGCAATACTCGTTATGATGTATAAAGCAAAATCGCATATGACTGTTAACGGTAATACTTATATTAAAGATAATAATTTCAATATATTAAACAGAAATGACACATACATCCGTACAACTGTTACCAAACATCGTATACAACAGAATAATGGTGGTCACGGAGGCTCATTTGGTGGTGGTAGCTCGCACAGTGGTAGTGGTGGTCATTCATTCGGTGGCGGTGGCGGTCACTTCTAAAAGTGAATAGACACTTTAGGCAAGGGAGTTGGTTTTTTACCTCCCTTGCCTTTTCTCCACTTCTAACTCTTTGATTATGCTTCTTGGCACTTTTGGCTACTCTGCATAAAGGCAAGGGCATTATTTTTTCTTCTCCCTTGCCTTTTTCACACCTCTATTCTTCAGTATCAAACTTCATTTAAGGCAAGGGACTAGCTTTTTTACCTCCCTTGCCTTTTCTCAACATCTATCCTTCAGTATCAAGCTTCATTTAAGGCAAGGGGCTTGCTTTTTTACCTCCCTTGCCTTTTTTACACCTCTATCCATCAGTATCAGACTTCATTTAAGGCAAGGGGCTTGCTTTTTCTTCTCCCTTGCCTTTTTTACACCTCTATCCATCAGTATCAGACTTCATTTAAGGCAAGGGGCTTGCTTTTTCTTCTCCCTTGCCTTTTTTACTACCGTCAACACCAAAATATATAGCTTGATAGCTTTATATCCTGATATCTTTATAGCATTGATATCTCAATATTCTATTTACACATTAATTGTAGCTGTAAGTCCAAGGTCTTCTTTGTTAGCTTCAAGGATTGGATTAACAACTTCTGTTAAGAAATCATCAACCTGCTCTTTTGAACGGCCTGTGTAACGGCTTGGATCCATTGTCTTCTGAAGTTCTTCAAGAGACATGTTGAATGCTGGGTCTGCTGCAATAAGTTCAAGAAGATTGTTATCAAGGCCTTCTTTCTTAACTCTTGCGCCTGCCTGCATTGATAATTCTCTGATTTTCTCATGAAGTTCCTGACGATCTCCACCTGCTTTAACTGCATCCATCATGATGTTCTCTGTTGCCATGAATGGTAATTCTGACATAAGTCTCTTAGTGATAACTTTGTCATAGACTACAAGGCCATCGACAACATTAAGATAGAGATCAAGGATACCGTCGATTGCGAGAAATGCTTCTGGAACTGAGATTCTCTTGTTAGCTGAATCATCAAGTGTTCTTTCAAACCACTGTGTTGCTGATGTAATTGCAGGGTTAAGTGCATCTACCATTACATAGTTAGCAAGCGAAGCGATTCTCTCACTTCTCATTGGATTTCTCTTATAAGCCATAGCTGATGAACCAATCTGTGATTTCTCGAATGGTTCTTCGATTTCTTTAAGGTGCTGTAATAATCTGATATCGTTAGAGAATTTGTGGGCACTTGCTGCAATACCTGCAAGTACGTTAAGAACTCTAGTATCAACTTTTCTTGAATATGTCTGTCCAGATACTGGGTAGCATGCTTCAAATCCCATCTTGTTAGCGATCATTGTGTCAATCTTTCTGATTTTATCATGGTCGCCATCGAATAACTCAAGGAAACTTGCCTGTGTACCTGTTGTACCCTTTGAACCAAGCATCTTCATTGTAGAGATTACGTGATCAAGATCTTCTAAATCAAGTAAAAGTTCGTTGAGCCAAAGTGTTGCTCTCTTACCAACTGTTGTTGGCTGAGCTGGCTGAAAATGTGTGAACGCAAGTGTAGGTAATGCTTTGTATTCATTAGCAAACTTTGCGAGTTCATTCATTACATTAAGAAGTTTCTTACGAACAAGCTTTAATCCTTCTGTCATGATAATGATATCTGTATTATCACCAACGTAGCAAGATGTTGCTCCAAGGTGAATTATTCCTTTTGCCTTTGGACATAAAAGACCATATGCATATACATGAGACATTACGTCGTGACGTACTTCTTTCTCACGTTTTTTAGCATCTTCATAATTAATATCCTCTGCATGTGCCTTTAATTCTGCAATCTGCTCATCTGTTATATCAAGTCCAAGTTCCTTTTCAGATTCAGCTAAAGCAATCCAAAGCTTTCTCCATGTCTTGAATTTCTTGTCTGGTGAGAAGATGTACTGCATCTCTTTACTTGCATATCTCTCTCCAAGAGGTGTTTGATATCTGTCGTTCATTATAGTCCTCCGTTCAAAATTGTAATTAATAATTTAATTATAGTTATTAATGTTATGCAATCACTTAATTATATTAAGATTACAATCATTGCATACTTTTCTATGATAGCATATATTTTATTAAATTACTATAGCAAAATGGAACAACCTCGTCTGCTTAGCCTATCTCGCCGCGGATATCAACTTTAGGTGGCTCAATTGGATAATTGCCAGAGAAGCAGGCATCACAATAATCATGATTGCCACAGACCATCTCGCCTAATTTGTTCACATCGATGTAGCCTAGCGAATCCGCACCTATCATCTCACAGATTTGTTCAACAGAATGATTGTGAGCAATCAACTGGTCACCAGATGGAATATCTGTACCAAAATAGCATGGATAAAGGAATGGAGGAGAGCTGATTCTTACATGAACTTCAGCGGCACCAGCATTTTTAAGCATTCTAACTATACGTTCACTTGTAGTACCTCGTACGATAGAATCATCGATCATTATAACTCTCTTGCCACGCACAACTTCAGATAAAACATTAAGCTTAATCTTGACGCTGGATTCTCTCTGTGACTTTTTTGGCTTGATAAATGTTCTGCCGACATAACTGTTCTTGACAAATGCCATGCCGTACGGAATTCCCGATTCAAGCGAATATCCAAGAGCTGCAGCATTACCTGATTCAGGTACACCTACAACCAGGTCAGCTTCTACCGGATGCGATTTTGCAAGAATTCGTCCAGCCATAATTCGAGATTCATACACATTAATTCCATCTATATTACTGTCTGGTCTTGCAAAATATATATATTCGAATATGCATCTAGCCTTCTTCTCCTGACAAAGGCTTGTATCTGAGGCAATGCCTTCTGGTGTTATGGTTACTATTTCACCAGGCAGGACATCTCTTACGAATTCTGCACCAACTGCATCAAGTGCACAGGTCTCTGATGACAAGAAATACGCATTATCTCGTTTACCTATACAAAGAGGTTTGAAGCCAAATGGGTCTCTGGCACCAATTAATTTTCTTGGGCTCATTACAATAAGAGAATACGCACCTTTGATTTTCTTCATTGCACGTCCGACTGCCTCTTCAACAGTTCCAACATTAAGACGCTCTCTTGCGATGTGATACGCTATAACCTCTGAATCTATGGTTGTCTGGAAGATTGCGCCTGTATATGATAGTTCCTCCCTTAATTCAAGCGCATTGAGAAGATTACCATTATGTGCAAGTGCAAGTGTGCCTTTGACATAATTAAGAACCAATGGCTGTGCATTCTCTCTTATACTGCTTCCTGCTGTGGAATATCTAACATGTCCAACACCAATGTTGCCGTCGAGTTTTTCAAGAATGTCCGGGGTAAATACTTCATTAACGCTATCCATCTTCTTCCTCCTGTATCATATACTATTGCACGTTTTTTCTTAATATTCTTAAGTATTTTTCTTCAAAATGCTGTTATCGCATATACTTTTCTTAAGATAATTAAGTTTATTTAATTCTAAAAACTTCACAAGCGGATAC
Source organism: uncultured Lachnospiraceae bacterium (assembly GCA_964586425.1). Lineage (GTDB taxonomy): Bacteria > Bacillota > Clostridia > Lachnospirales > Lachnospiraceae > CAZPHI01. The sequence continues at coordinate 12,890 of CAZPHI010000045.1, forward strand.
CAGCAATAAAGCCAGTATCCGCTTGAATTAAACATCTGCATAATTTTCGCATAATTTTTATTTTGTTTTCTAGGTGAATTATATAACAACATTTTTCTAAAAGCAATATTAATATATTGTTTTATGTTAATCAGTATGTTATTATATGTTTTGGAATATTTTTAATTAAGAGAGGACAAAATAATGATAATGAAAGAACAACTTGATAAGTATTTTAGGCAAACTCACATTGCTACATTTGTACCAATTATGGCTGCAGTAGTTGCAATTATTGGTTTCGGCATTTTCTTCTATTATGCCTACTTTGATTCTGCTAGGCAATTCAACCCAAACATCTCATCTTATTCAATGAACAATTATATTGACGTTATTATGATTTCTGATGAGTATGCATATAAAGGAACGGATGAATACTACTTTGCTATTGATGCTGATAATAATTATACTTATATATTAAAATTAGACTATCAGACATTCAAGACATTACGTGCTGCTAATGAATATTCCCATAGCACGGCTAAAGATAGGCCAGCACCGGTAAGAATTACAGGAATTTCCAAGAAAATCTCCAACAAATTATCACTAATATCAAAGTCCAGCTATGAAGATTTATCAGGTGTTACAATAAGTGCAGATGCTGATGATATATTCGGTTCATATTATTTGGATTGTACCCACGGCAATACCTATCTTATAGTTTCACTTTTGACAGCTGTTACATTCGGATTAATGGCTGTAGGTACGACAATATCAATCATATATGCTAAGCGAAAAAACAATCAGTTATATTATGATTCATCATCATATCCATATCTACAATCAGATTTGGCAGATTCAGTATATCACTTTGATAAGTATAACATACTTATTACAGAACATTATCTCATATCAAAAGCTATCCATCTTAATGTCTATAAGCTTAGAGATATTCTATGGATTTATCAAAAAGACCAAAAGTATTATGGATTGCAAATATCAAAATCTATTATGCTTGGTCTTTCTAATGGAAAATGTGTTTTGCTTACCACCGTAATGGCAATGGATGATAGTTGCATGTATAGCTTAGCTAAGATAATCTCAGAGAAGAATCCTAACCTCATAATTGGTAATGATAAAAGTGCCAAGGCAGAATTCAAGAGGCTTACAAATCAATAGATAATTAATAATAATGCTGTCGTCCTAAAGGTATCCCATTAAAACGGCAGCATTATTAATTGTATATTGTTATATGTCAGTCTTATTCTTCACCATTCCAGCAATATGTACAAAGCTGGCTGTTATCAATATCAACTGAATCAAGCATATCATCAAGTCTGTTGAATCTAAGTGATGTAAAATTAAGCTGTTTTCTAATCTCTTCTACCATATTCTCATATTCTTTTGAATCCGGATTAGTATATCTCTTAAGTACATCATCTGCAACATCTTCTGTTCCCTCAAGCTGTGCAATTACACGTCTTGTAATAAGGTCCATCTCTGATGTTGAACGTGAGAAATTAAGGAATTTACAGCCATATACAAGTGGTGGACATGCTGGTCTGATGTGAACTTCCTTTGCACCACTTTCATATAGAAATTCTGTTGTTTCACGAAGCTGAGTTCCTCTAACTATTGAATCATCTATTAATAATAATTTCTTTCCTTTAATCAAATCATGAACTGGGATAAGCTTCATCTTAGCTATAAGATTACGTTTGCTCTGCATAGTTGGCATGAATGAACGAGGCCATGTTGGTGTATATTTGATGAATGGTCTTGAGAATGGAATTCCTGATTCATTAGCATAACCGATTGCATGCGGTGTTCCTGAATCTGGAACACCGGCTACTATATCAGCCTCTACATTATCTCTTCTTGCCATGTGTTTACCACACTCTACACGCATTGCTTCTACACTTGTTCCTTCATATGAGCTTGATGGATATCCATAATAGATCCAAAGGAATGTACAAATCTTCATATCTTTATTAGGATTAACTAATGTCTTAACTCCATCAGGTGTTACAACTGCTATCTCTCCTGGACCTAATTCTCTGACATCACTATATCCAAGATTAAGATATGAGAAGCTTTCGAATGCAAGACAATATCCATCATCCTTCTTACCTATAGCTACAGGGGTTCTTCCCTGCCTGTCTCTTGCAGCATAGATTCCCTTAGGAGTAAGAACCATTAATGTCATTGAACCATCAACTGTATCTAATGCAAGCTTAATACCATCAATTAAGTTTTCTTTCTGATTAATTATTGCAGCTACTAATTCTGTTGGATTAATCTCTCCACCACTCATCTCTAAGAAGTGTGGATTGCCATTAGAGAATATCTTTGTAAGAATCTCTTCTGTATTATTAATCTTACCAACTGTAGTAATTGCATATGTACCATGATGAGAACGAACGATAAGTGGCTGTGGCTCATAGTCTGATATACATCCTATTCCCATGTTTCCATGCATCTTCTGAACATCTGAATCAAATTTTGTTCTAAATGGCGCATTCTCTATGTTATGAATTGCTCTGTCAAAACCCTTCTGTGCGTCATATACAGCTAATCCACCACGTCTTGTTCCAAGATGTGAATGATAGTCCGTTCCAAAAAATAAATCAAATACGCAGTCATTCTTTGATGCTACTCCAAAAAATCCACCCATTGTCAATTCCTCTTTCTTTATTTTTCAATATTTTATTTTCTTAAGCATTAATATGTCTAACGCCATAACCTTATATATTGTATCAAAATAAAATTAATTATTCAATACGCATAGCCATATTATCATAATTTTATTCTCAACAATGGTTGATATTTATAATAAAACCACCTATAATTATTAAGTAATTGTTATTATATACAAACGAAAGAAAATTATGGAGGGCACCTATGAAAGAGAAACGAAATGCAAAACGATATGTAGCCGTTCTTAAACTCAACGTATCTTCACTATTCAAACAGGATAATATTAAGATTAACAACATTGATTCACCAATTACTGTAACTGATGTATCAAAAACCGGAATTGGATTTCAGTCAGCTAGTATTCTCCCCGAGGGATATTATTTTAACGCTGCATTAAGATTAGGTTCGGAAGAAGATATCTTATACTGTGTTGTTAAGATTATTCGCTGTATGGCATTACACGATGGAATCAATGCATATGGATGCGAATTCGTTGGTATGGCTCCTATTCTTAATTATATATTTGATGAGTTTGAGAAGGATGCACAAGAAGAATAAAATCTCTTTTTTATCAAAAAGATTGTGTTGCTCTAAGATATTAAAAACGGGGATCCAGTATTTGCCAGTAGA
>CAZPHI010000046.1:0-15600 GCA_964586425.1 uncultured Lachnospiraceae bacterium
CAAGAGGGTTATTCTGATCCATGAACTGTGACAACTGAGAACTTCCAAAGAATTCCTTAACTGCAGCAGTAACTGGCTTAATATTAATTAATGATTGTGGAGATACTGATGTTAAGTCCTGTGTAGTCATTCTTTCACGAACAACTCTCTCCATTCTTGAAAGACCAATTCTATACTGATTCTGAAGTAACTCACCTACAGCTCTGATACGTCTGTTACCAAGATGATCGATATCATCTCTATTACCAACAGCATATTCAAGGTGTAAATTATAGTTAATAGAAGCCATAATATCTTCTATTGTAATATGTTTTGGAATAAGATCAGTAATATTCTTCTTAATTGCTGCCTTAATATCTTTAGCATCATCATTCTCTTCAAGAATATTAGCAAGTACAGGATAGAATACGTTCTCGTTAACTCCGAGAGTCTTTAATTCTTCCTCAGTAAGGTCTACCCATTTTGTGATATCAACCATCATATTAGAAAGAACTTTAACTTTTCTTTCCTCAACATCAAGGTACACAAATGGAACAGCTGCATTCTGGAGCTCAACTGCACTTTCTCTAGTCATTACAGTGCCTTTTACTGCCAATAATTCACCTGTTGTTGGATCCATAACATCTTCAGCAAGAGTCTGTCCTGCTAATCTTGTTCTAAATGATAACTTCTTATTAAATTTATATCTTCCCACTTTTGCAAGATCATATCTTCTAGGGTCGAAGAACATAGCCTGGATTAAGCTTTCAGCACTATCTACTGAAAGTGGTTCACCTGGTCTAATCTTTTTGTATAACTCTAAAAGACCATCCTGATAATTATCAGATGTATCTTTCTCTAATGTTGCTAAAATCTTTGGTTCCTCACCAAACATATCGATAATCTCAGCATTTGTTCCAAATCCTAATGCTCTAATAAGAACAGTTACAGGAACTTTTCTTGTTCTATCAACACGAACATAGAACACATCATTAGAGTCTGTTTCATACTCTAACCATGCACCTCTGTTAGGAATAACAGTACATGAGTATAATTCCTTACCGATTTTATCATGCTGAATATCATAATATATACCAGGAGAACGTACTAACTGGCTAACGATAACTCGTTCAGCTCCGTTGATAACGAACGTACCTGTCTCAGTCATAAGTGGCAAATCGCCCATGAATATTTCATGTTCGCTGATTTCATCATTTTCTTTGTTGTAAAGTCTTACCTTAACCTTTAATGGTGCGGCAAATGTTGCATCTCTTTCCTTACACTCTTCAATAGAATATTTGACATCATCTTCACATAGTGTAAAATCGACAAATTCAAGGCTTAAGTGACCACTGTAATCTGCGATTGGAGATATATCATCAAAAACTTCTTTGAGGCCTTCGTCCAAAAACCACTGGTATGAGTCTTTCTGAACCTCTATAAGGTTAGGCATTTCAAGAACCTCTTTCTGTCTTGAGTAACTCATTCGTACATTTTTACCAAACTGCATTGGACGTATTCTGTTTTTCTCCATTGACGTTTCACCCCTTGTGCTTATTTTTTTATATTTAATGCGATAATTCATAATATGACATTATCGCACCACAATAGTGCATTGTCCATAATATCATAGAAATGCAACCATGTCAATACACTTTTTTTATTTATTTTGAATATTATCAATATATTTTCGCAACAATTCATACTAAAGAAAAAAAAGACAGCCCGCATCTCAAGAATGCGGCGCTGTCTCCCTCTCACACGCCAGCCTTAACGGCTATACATGATTCTTTTATAAACTGATTGGTTATAATTACTTAAGAGTAACCTTAGCACCTTCAGCTTCAAGTTTCTTCTGGATTTCTTCAGCTTCTTCTTTGCTAGCAGCTTCTTTGATAACCTTTGGTGCGCTATCAACTAAGTCTTTAGCTTCTTTTAAGCCTAAACCTGTAATTTCACGAACAACTTTGATAACTTTAACTTTACCAGCGCCAGCTTCTGTAAGTTCTACGTCAAATTCTGTTTTTTCTTCAGCTGCTGCGCCAGCACCTGCTGCTGCTACAACTACACCTGCTGCTGCAGATACGCCGAATTCTTCTTCACATGCTTTAACTAAATCATTTAATTCTAATACTGATAAACCTTTGATTACTTCAATAATTTCCTGAGTTGTCATTGTTTGATCTCCTTTAATTTTTAAAAATTTGTTTTTTAATAGTTGTCTGTCGGATTACACCTGACAGTATGTTAAATTGTAATTACGCAACTTCTTCCTGTTTTTCAGCGATCTGCTTAATAACACGAGCAAAGTTTGTAATAGGTGACTGAAGACTTCCAAGTAATTTTGAAAGTAATTCTTCTCTTGATGGGATAGTAGCGATAACCTTGATACCAGCTTCATCGTAATATGTTCCATCAACAACACCTGCTTTAAGTTCAAGAGCCTCTGCTGTTTTTGCAAAGTTAAAAAGGATTCTTGCTGGAGCAGTTGCATCTTCTGTTGAAATTGCAACAGCTGTTGGTCCTTCAAGATGAGATGAAAGTGATTCAAACTCTGTACCCTGAATAGCTCTCTTTACCAATGTGTTTTTGTATACTTTGTATACTACACCAGCTTCTCTTAACTGTTTACGAAGCTGTGTATCCTGCTCTACTGTCAATCCACGATAATCAACTAATACAGCTGATTTAGCGTCTTTGAGAGCTGCGGCAATCTCGTCTACGATTGGTTGTTTAAGTTCTGTTTTTGCCATTACTGTGACCTCCTATTAGAATAAACTGCCTTTAACAAATCTAGAAATAAAAGCCTTCCTGATAGACAGGAAGGCTTGATAATCATCTCATTTGAAATGTTTCTTCCTCGGTAGGCGTGTAACCTTTAACCCAATTGGGACCATACTGTCTACGGCAGTAATATTAGTAGCAAAAGCTACTTTTTATATTAGTAACATATCTTTCGATATGACACCAACTCGGATATAATAACATCCTATTTATAGTTTGTCAACCATAAATTAAAGCTATCTAGAATTAACCAACATATTTTGCTGGATCAATCTTAGCACTAGGTCCCATAGTAGCTGTAAGAGCGATGCTCTTTAAGTACTGTCCCTTTAATGTAGATGGCTTAGCTTTTACGATTGCACCCATGATTGCTTGGAAGTTGTCCGCTAATTGTTCTTCTGTGAAAGAAGCTTTACCAATTGGCACGTGAATAATGTTTGTTTTATCAAGTCTGTATTCGATCTTACCAGCCTTGATATCGTTAACAGCTTTTGTTACATCCATAGTAACTGTACCAGCCTTAGGGTTTGGCATTAAGCCCTTAGGTCCAAGTACACGACCAAGACGACCAACAACACCCATCATGTCAGGAGTAGCAACAACTACGTCAAAATCAAACCAGTTATCGTTCTGGATCTTAGGAATTAATTCCTCGCCACCAACATAATCTGCGCCTGCTGCTTCAGCTTCATCAGCCTTTGCACCTTTAGCGAACACTAAAACTTTAACTGTCTTACCAGTTCCATGAGGAAGTACAACTGCACCACGGATCTGCTGTTCTGCGTGACGTCCGTCACATCCTGTTCTAATATGAGCTTCGATTGTCTCGTCAAATTTAGCTACTGCTGATTTCTTTACTAAAGAAATAGCTTCTGTAGCATCATATAATGTTGTACGGTCTATTAATTTAGCCGCTTCAACGTATTTTTTTCCTCTTTTCATTTTAAAAAACCTCCTAGTGGTATTATCGGAAGGGGACCAAATCATACGATTCGCCCTCGACACCATCAATGGCATCTCTGGTCCTCCCACATCTAATTAAAATTAATCAACTACTGTTATTCCCATACTTCTTGCTGTACCGCTAATCATGCTGATTGCAGCTTCGATTGATGCAGCGTTAAGATCTGGCATCTTGAGTTCAGCGATTTTCTGAACTTCAGCTTTAGTAATTGTAGCAACCTTAGTTTTATTAGGTACGCCTGATCCTGACTTAATGTTGCAAGCTTTCTTAAGAAGAACTGCAGCTGGTGGAGTCTTTGTGATGAAACTAAAACTTCTGTCAGCATATACTGTAATAACAACAGGAATGATTAAATCTCCCTGATCTGCTGTCTTAGCGTTGAACTGCTTTGTGAACTCAACGATATTAACACCATGCTGTCCAAGTGCTGGACCTACTGGTGGAGCCGGTGTAGCTTTGCCGGCAGGAATCTGTAATTTGATATAACCTGTTACTTTCTTTGCCATTGTAATGACCTCCTAAATAATTGTGGTATTTGGCGAACCCAACGGAAAATCCATGGTGTTCTCCCACGTTTGCCTAAGCAAACTAGTTACTATAATCTCTTCACTTCTGTGAAGCTTAATTCAACCGGTGTCTCACGGCCGAACATATCAACATTAATTGTTACAGTCTGTTTGCTGTCATTAATGTTAACAATTGATCCTACTGTACCTTCCCACGCACCGGAGATAACCATAATGCTGTCTCCAAATGAGAGATCATGTACGAAGGATACGTGGTCACCAGACTCACGTACGCTGTCAATGCCAAGCGCTTTCTTCTCTGCTTCAGTTAAAGGTACAAGTTCTGATCCAGGACCAACGAATCCTGTAACACCTCTTGTGTTTCTAACTACATACCAAGTGTCATCATTGTAAATCATATGCACAAGGACATATCCCGGAAACATCTTCTTCTGAGCAGTTTTCTTAACTCCGTTTTTCAATTCAACAACAGTTTCAATAGGAACCATTACCTCAAGAATCTGATCCTGGAGTTTTCTGTTTTCAATTGTCTTTTCAATATTAGACTTAACCTTGTTTTCATATCCAGAATATGTATGTACTACATACCACTCTGGTGTTGCTGATTTCTCTGACATTTAATCACCTTTACCTTACTTTACCAAGAATTCAATACCAAATCTGATAATAAAATCCAAAGCAGATATTATTACACCCAATAAAACTGAAACTATCAATACAGCAGATGTTTCTCTAACAAGTGTCTTCTGGTCTGGCCAAATTATCTTTTTGAATTCAGCCTTAAGTCCTTTGAACCAACTAACTTTTTGTGGTTTCTCATTAACTGTTTCACCCATACTTATTACCTCACTGTACTAAGTTTACTTTGTTTCTTTGTGTAATGTGTGTGATTTACAGAACTTACAATACTTCTTTGTTTCCATTCTGTCAGGATGAGTTTGCTTATCCTTAGTCATGTTGTAATTACGCTGTTTACACTCTGTACATGCCAATGTTATCTTTACGCGCACAACTGCCACCTCCATTATTTCATATTAATTTGGATGTTTTATACATCCAGGGCTTTTTTAGGCATAAAAAAAAGACCTCTTCCATAGCTAGTCTAATATATCATACCTTAGGATGTGTAGTCAACACATTTTTTAATTTTTTTCAATTACGCAAAACACAATGTTTATTATATTATAAATGCTTCAACAATTCAAGCATTTTTCTAAAAATCTAGTGACAAATCCTGACTTTTGCAGTTAAATTAGTATAAAAACACCCGTCAGACCAGTAAATATACTGGCTGGCGGGTTTGTTATTTTGTCTGTTTTTCATGGTGTATTTTTACTTTTTTGTACTTGCTAAAACTTTTTTTATTTCACCTAAAGTTCTGATTCGTTTACTAAAATCAATATCAAGAACCTTGCCGATATCTTTTAGTACATCATCATAATAATCAAACAGGTAGTAATTCTGCTGAATTAAAGTGCAGTCTGCTTTGGAAAGTGATTCTAGAAGCCTTCCAATGCTGTATTTTCGTTCTAACTTCGTTTCAAGAATTCGAGCGATGGTAAGTGCAACAAAGCAGGTAAGGAAATGAGCTTCTATATGATCTTTTGTCCAGACATAAACAGGTCTGGCTTCCAATTCGCTTTTGGTTACCTTAAATGATTCTTCAATTCTCCACAGGCCTCGATACATATCAATAATCTTGTCGTCGGTTTCGTCCATTTCACTTGAAAGTAATACATAATAACCATCAAGTGCTTCTTCTTCACGAAGCTTTGCTTCATCGATTTCAAGAATAGAAGATGCTGTTAAAATTTCCCCTGTATCTTTATCATAATCCACTTTCTTTACGTATTTTGCTGCACCATAAGAAGTTGCTCTGGTATAACTGCCTGGATTTTTTGCGAGGTCAGCAGCTTTTGCAAGAGCAGCGGCACGATCAGCTTTTGCACGTTTGGCATATTTCTCACTCCAGAAAACAACCTGCTTTTCATCTACAGTTTTCTTGATTTTGCGTCCAGTTTGTGAGGTGACTTGAATATTGCGAGGACACTTGCGTGACTTTCTTTTATATTCAGTGCCTAGCCAGGTATAGCCTTCTTCGTCTAGCACATATTTTTTCATTTCTTTGTCAGCACCACGCACAGACATGCTAAAAACATAGCCATCTTTTGTTGGCGTGTTAATGGTGTACCAGATGTTGTCGCCGGTGGTCATTCCTTTATCTGCAACTGAAATGACACGTCCTAGGTCAAACTCTTTTTTGATTCGTCCAAAGTTTGGACGATAGGTTAGACAATCGTTGGTGTTTCCAGCGAAAAGCTCGTATGTAATAGGAATCCCGTTGTTATCCATAAATAATCCCATTTGTACGATTGGATTAGGACGGTGTTCTTTGGAAACACCTTTTCGTAGGAAATCGTTCTGGTCATCCGATTCGAAATAGTAATTCGTTACATCATAATAAATAAGACTTGTATCACGGCCATAGTTTTCCTTAATTTTGTCATTTAACCAAACCTGAAGGTTTTCTTTGTGCTTTGTAAAGAACGAAAGACAACGGTAAACATCATCTAGAGAGTAGTTTGTTTTTTCGAAGAACTGTGCTCTGTTATCAAAGGAAGATTTCTTTGATGCAGGAGACAGGAGTCTTGAATACACGAGCATCTTCATGATGGTGTTTGCATCGAATTGCTCTTTTGAATGACGTTGGCGATTGATGAGGAACTTATCAATTTCAAGTTTGTGATAAATCTGGCTTAGTGCAGCATAGCCAAAATTCTTGCGAAGAGAAGTGTCGTCAGTACATAAACGGTCAGAATCATAAAAAGTAAAGCTTATAGGTGCTTGCTTGGTATTTTTTTCCGCCTTTAATTCATCGACGCGCTTTTGAAAGTGTGCAATAGGATCCGCATATAGTTTTTCGAGTTCATCAAGATAGCCTAGAGATTCCACTGTCTTAGAACGAGACATTTTTCTTTGCTTATCATAATAAGAATCTACAATGGCCAGATAGATACGACCTTTTGATGTTTTTGTTTTTCTTAAATGCATAACAGACACCTCCAATACCTTTATTATACCACATACACCCATATATATCCAGTAAAATATGACGTAAAAACAAAATAAAAAATGCCCGAATGCATTATAAATAAAGCAACCGAGCTATATCATCTTAAAAAGCAACTGCAAAACTGTGGAGACCTCTTCCATAGCTAGTCTAATATATCATACCTTAGGATGTGTAGTCAACACATTTTTTAATTTTTTTCAATTACGCAAAACACAATGTTTATTATATTATAAATGCTTCAACAATTCAAGCATTTTTCTAAAAATCTAGTGACAAATATGAATTTAGGTTATATAATATATGTATCAAATTGGATAATTGTATCTTTTTATAGGAAGGAACTCTTCCTTATAAAGAAAAGGACTTCTTTATTAAGTACATGTATCCTAGTTCGGATAATCTTAACAGACAAGGAGGTGACTGTTATGGTAAGTAGTGTATATAATTATTATCTGTCCCAATATGGGCATAATATCAATTCAAAGAATGATCTGCACAAGAAGAGTGAATTAAAGAACACTTATAATAGGATGCTTAAGATTAACAAGTTCACTCCTTTGTATAAGGTTGATGTCTCAGAAGCTGCGCAGAAGTATGCCATTGACTTAAAAGAGAACGCACGTGAATTAAGTAATATAGCCAATGAGCTTTCCAGCGATAATGATGATGAGATTATATATAAAAAATACGTACAGTCAAGTAATCCTGATGCTGTCGAGATAAACTATGTTGGAGATAACACTAATCCACCAGTTAATTCATTCGATATGGATGTATACCAATTAGCGCAATCACAGGTTAATACCGGTAACTTCCTTCAGCCTAATGGGAATCATATCAAGGAAGGCGACTATTCATTTGACCTTAATATTGCTGATTTGACTTATGAATTCCAATTTTCTGTAGAAGAAGATTCTACTAACAAGGATATTCAGGATCGCATCAGCCGACTAATCAATCGTTCTAATATAGGTTTGAAAGCCAGCGTACTATCAGATAGTCTTGGTAACACCGCTATCTCCATTGAATCAGACGCAACTGGTATTGCTAATATGAAGAGTGTTATCTTTGATTTTGAGCCTAATGAATCAAGTAATCTCTCTGATAATAGTTCGAATAATAACCTGGTTGATTCTCTTGGATTAAATCGTGTAGTTACATATCCGGCTAACGCTATATTCGCTGTGGATGGTAACAGACGTGTATCTACGACGAATACATTTACAATTAATAACGCTTTTGATGTTACATTAAAGTCGCCTACAGACGAGAATTCACCTGTAACAGTAAGTCTTAAGGATGATGGTTCTGCAATTATTGACAGTATTACTGATTTGATTGACAAATACAACAAGCTCATCTCGGTTACTGATAATGAGGAGAATAATCAATTCTCTGGTAATAAGAAGCTGCAGCATGAATTTATTGCACTCACCAAAACATACAATAATCTGTTACAGCCTGGTGGGCTGTCTGTGGCAGATGATGGAACTATTCAGGTTGATAATGCAGAGCTTGCTAAAGCCGCAGATGAAGGACGCTTGGCTGATGTATATAAGAGCCTTGGCAAATTCAAGAATGCGCTGCAGGGAAAAGCCGAGAATATTGCTTTGAATCCAATGAACTACGTCAACAACAAAATTGTTGCGTACAAGCACCCGCAAAAGAGTCTTAATGACCCATACAACTCTTCCGCATATTCCGGAATGATGTTCAGCGGATATATTTGATAATATTATATATAGAAGGAGTTTTACCAGATGAAAGCACTCATATACAGATATGGAAGTATCTGCGAGCCAGATGTTATGGCTGCTATTCGCAGGTTATCAATCGATCTTGAAGAAGAAACTACGGAGATTTACAACAAATCCATGCTTCCGTCAGACTGCGTAAAACTTATGCGTGATAGAATGATTAATCGTGGATACAGCTTTGTGTTCACGATTAATTTTTTTCCATGGCTTTCAGACCTGTGTAATGTCGTTGGTGTAGTCTACATAAGTCTGATCGTAGACAGTCCTGTGCTTGAGCTTTATTCTAATTCTATAGCCAATCCATGTAACCGTGTATTCTTATTCGATAACGAGTTGTACAAAGAATTCTCACACAAGAATCCCGGACACATATTCCACATTCCGCTTGCATCAGATGTTGCGCGCTGTACCAAGACCATCAATGATGCTTCTGCATCACTTCGCAGGAAGTGGCAGTCAGATGTATCCTTCATAGGTTCTCTTTATACTGAAAAATGCCCTTACAACTCCACTACACTTCCCGAATTCGAGAATGGATATGCCAACGGACTTATTGAATCGCAATTGAAAATATACGGATACAATTTTCTTCAGGAAGTTATCAGCGATGAGTTCGTTAATACATTCATCAAGAGCAGTCCTAACTTCTACAGATTTCCGCCAAACTGCGAAGAGAATAACAAAGCAGTTGTTGCCCAGCAGTACTTAAGCATGAAAGTTGCTGAGCAGGAGCGTGTTCGTGCACTCACAATGCTTGCTGCTGACTTCAATGTTGACATCTACACCGGCAGTGACACCAGCAGTATCGACGGCATTCACAACCGTGGATTTGCACGTTCTCTTGAGGATATGCCGCTGATATTCAATCAGAGTAAAATCAACCTCAACATCACTGCCAAATCCATCCGTTCCGGCATCTCACTGCGTGTCTTTGATGTTCTTGCCTGCGGTGGTTTCCTAATTACCAATTATCAGGCCGAGTTGCCTGACTACTTCACAATCGGCGAAGACCTTGTAACATACAGCAGTCTTGACGAGTTGCATGAGCTTGTGGCTTATTACCTTGAGCATGATGACGAACGTCAGGCTATTGCCGCGCATGGTTACGAGACAGTTTGTAAGTATCACGATTATAATACAAGAATGCTGCAGATATTCGATATGGCATTCCCAGCAAAGTAAAGATAATAATGCAAATAATGTAAAGAATCCCCAAAGTGTTTTGTATAACCACACTCTGGGGATTCCTGTTTTATCTCATCTGTTTTATCTCATCTTATTTATTTTGCCTATTCTATTGGCTTAACCCGATTTCTTTAGCAAATTCGCTGCATCGCATACCTTCTATATACGCGCCTTTTGAGCAATTGACGAATTCTGTATCTTTTACTTCAGCCAATCTTCTTTCAATCCAGCCTCGATATATGTCTAGATTCTTGCTAGTAAGTATTGTTTTGCCATCAACAGACTTCACTCTTCGCATACTTGCTGCATCTGTAGTATTGCTAATCTCATGCACAGAATCAGTCTCACTGGCATGTGTTTTATTATCATAGAATCCTAAGTCCAATCCAAGTGCAATAAATCTTGAACATCCCAACTGTATGCATAAGTCAATTGCTGTAGTTGAAACCGAACCGCCTGTATTAACAAGTATTGGCGTTGCTGCTGCGTCAGCTGCTTTTATTAGTTTTACTTTCTCCTCTGACATATCAAATTCATTCTGATACACTATGTACCTTTCTCCTTGATAATACTTTGGCACCTTATAATATAAAGTAGATAGATATATTAGTTTGCTCTTAGTTGTATCCAATCCTTCTAACTGAGTAATCATATTCTGCTGTGGGTCGGTCATAACGATATAATCAGGAATTATATTATGTGCATATAGTTTTTTAACAACAGTTCCTGCTGCCATAATTATATAGGTACCACGCCCATCTTCATATTCTTTGTTATTAACAAACATGTCCAGATTATCGATGTCGCTATCCAATGATGGACCGCCTGCAATAAAGATAACATCTTTATTTGCAAATGCTGTTCTAAGTCCAGATACTTCCATATCCCCTAACTTAGAATTGTTATAAAAATTACTCTTTAACAAACCACCCTGATTCCTTACGCTTGATAATTGAATATTAAAATCCTCTACCTTATGGCGTAACTCTGCTGGTTGAATCAATGGAATCGATGGTTGGTTGATAAAGCAGCTTACATTAGGATTCTTTATGTATGCGCTGAATTTGGTTAAGTCCGGGTCATGAATTATGATTGTTTTTTTTGAAGCTATAATAGTATACATATATGTATAATGAAGTGATATTGTAATAATATCCATATTAGGTTCAAAAATCACTATACTCTCAACTTCATTGTATTTAACCAGGTAGCTTTCCATATATCCCATATCAAGTCCTAATATTGCAATTTTTTTCAACCCATCTTTGGTATCTTTGGCATATCTTATATATTCATCCGCAACACGTAAACCTATAATATCTGGATTATATCTGCTAGTATAAAATACATTATTAATATTTAATGAACATAGTGAAATTTCATTATCAAAAACAGTATATTCATCTCCAACTAAATCCAATGTTCTTCCGTTATCAAACAATTCTTTCCATGCCAATTTATATTCGTTTTCCATGGAATCCTGTATTAAACTATCATTAAAAAACTTAAGATTAAGTTCATAACATTCTTCCATGCAATATATTCCGTTATCATAGAACTCTTTAACGCAGCTAATCGTCCATGTTCTTAACTCATATTCAAGAAAGTCAGCATATTGTATATAATCACCCTTTGCCTGAATTTCACATAGCTCATTCAGCAAATTTGTTAATGTTTTTTGCATTTCGTTAATATCTAGCTTCATATAATCGTCATTTTTAAGAATTTCTTCCATAAGCGTATATACAGAACTACAAGTACTTATAATGCCATATCGAATCACATTAATACCTTTACTATAATCCTGACGATGCAAGTAAAAACAACACCTTTCAATCCACACTCTTAACATTCCAATATTTCTTAAAAGTTTTTGTAAATTATTCATATTGCTCCTTAGTAATCAATAATAATTGTAACTTTTCTTTAAAGCCAAATTTTTCAGTTACAGTATTCCTGCCATTTATCGCAATTTGTTTTCTTTCATCTTCGTGTTCCATATAATACTTAACCTTTTCAACCATGTCTTTGGGATTCTCATACACAACAATATCCACTCCTGGTGTAAAATATTGCATAATTTCCTGTTGATAATTAGTAAGTACAAAACCTCCAGCACCACATATATCAAGGATTCTTAACGGAATACCTGACTTTATGGTCTTAAGCGATATATTCAAATTAATCTTACTATTATAGAATATCTTAGGCATCTCTGTATAGTAATCGGCATATCCCATATATTCTATATTAGTGAGTCGATCGTCGTTTTGTCCTGCATACAGGCGAGTTTTATATCTTGATGATAGAAGTGCTAGTGCTAAGAATCTTTCTCTTCCTGTACATTCCTTAGCAAGTGCATACTCTAGTTCAGCCTTTTTTACACACTCCTCATCTTCTTTTGAATAGAATGTATTAAGTTTTTTCATCAAATCATCTGTTAAGAGTTGATCTAGAATATATCCGCCATACAGATTCTGCTGGGCGTTAATTATGCCTTCAAGATATCCCCTATAATATTCATCCAACGGTTTTGCCAAATCTTCAAAGTCGGATTTATAGAGTTGTCCGACTAAACTGACATCACATTGATATCGCTCGTCATACTTATTTTCTGTAACTTTGCTCCAATATTCTATGTCCGTTGCCAATGGCATATATCTTGCACCACTAACACCTGCATTGACAAACTCCTGTGTCTGTATGTAATCAAAGAAGTATATTGTATTGCAAGCATGTACCATAGAGGACTTATCTCTTATATGAAGTGGTGAATCATAAACCCAGCTAACATACTGAAGGCCTATCTTTTCACACACATTAGAGATAATCGGCACATAATTAACCGAGAACACCATATCATATTCATGACTTCTTATCTTTGATTCATCTATTTTTTTGCACAGCATAACTTCGAATTCTTTATCATTCTCCCAATCCTTTAGGATATGATAAAGCACATCATATTCGATATTCAACTGATTCAATGCTTTTTCAATTCCCTTTTGCATGAATGCATTCCATTGGTAGAATAATATTCTCACTTATCTATTCTCTTTTCTAATTAGATTCTGTAATATTGCCCGTACTAACATTTTCGCCATTCTGTGTAATAGGTGCAAATCCATATACCATGGTAATCTTTGCATCTCCTATGTTCCACAACGGACCACTTCCAGGAGCAATACTGCCAGAGAATCTTATACTCATGCTTTCATCTGGTTTTAATTCAAATTCACAGACGTCCTGATTATCGCCACGTTGCAAATCTACACATGCTCCATCGTTCATAATAACTTGAAGGGTGGCATCTTTAGTAATAGCTGCTGATGTGACTTGCTCGTATTCAAATACTATATTACTTATATTAACAACAACTGTATTATCTCCTCTGTTTCTATAATAGATATCATCCGAGAATATCTGGCCTCTTCCACTTACATCATTCTCGTCGATAAATACGTCAAAATTCGCTGGTACCTCTAGCTTCATAATCTGAGCATCAATATTAATATCTGTATTAGAATTTTCACTATTATCATTTGCTTTAAGCTGATCTTGTTCACTTTTTCTTAAAACTGAAAGCGTACCATCTATCCAGTTAATTGAGTAATTATCAAGGGTTATATCTGTATAACCGTAAGTTTTACAAACCGCTTCAGTTGAGGTATTAATTATATTGTATGATATACGACCTATATTCTCTGATAAGCTTCTAAGAATGACATCCTTATTATCTATATCTACAATTCCCTCTACCTTAAGATCTGCAACAGTTACCTTTGGTATCTCATCACCTATTGCTATTGTCTTATCAGGAAGTGTAATCAGCAATGGAGCTGGTTGTACATCTAGTGGCAATACCATATTAATCGTATTATTAGTAGCATCAAAACCATCTATCTTACTGTAATCATAATTAACAATATCAATCGGACGAAATACTACCTGATATCCATTATTATGAACTTCAGGATATATGTCCATCTTAGCCCATGCAAAGTTACCAATCTGTGTATTGTTACTTCTAATTGCTGATTTGCTAAGTGGCTGTCCATATGTAATGGAATCTGCAACAGGTGTGGTCAGTTCTATGATATCAGTTATAACTTTTTTAGCAACATTCGCTGATAATACAACATTGACTGCTGTCGTAATAGGTTCATATGTAACTGTTTCCGATGTTTCACTTTCTGTTGTTTTTACATTCTCAGACGAATTCACACTACTTGCTATTTGACTTGATAATTGTGCAGTAGTAGAGACCTCATTAACTATATTCGCGATGGATTCTAGTTCTTCTTTTGTATATGCATCAATAGTTATCTTATCTGAATCTGTTGTATCAGAATCCATTGTGTCTGTAACTTTATCATCTATAGCTTTCTGCGAATTAATCTTGAATTCTAACTGATCTACATACTCTCCAGCCGGTAGACCAGTATTCATCATTACATCAAATGTTTTTATTTCATACGATTTAATATCTGCCATATCCTTATTAACCGAAGCAGTTAATGAATACTCACTTCCGTCCTTAAGTACAATGTCAGATAAACCAAGGGATTTCTTCGTCATATTAACCACACAAATCTGTGTATATGGTCTTACATCATATCCATATTCAATGTTATTAGATGAATATCTTCCTATATATATATCATCTTCAACTTCAACAGCAGCTAATACTTTCACGCTGACATCACATGCTGGCATAACAAATGAAACTTCCTTTGAATCCACGCTGTAATCAGCAATAAACTGTTTATCATTGCTTCCGAATACATAAGTTCCAATATACTTGTATCCCTTATCAATTGCAATTCTATACGTTACAAGACTGCCTTCTTCTGCCAAATCTTTATCCTGCATACATTGTACTATTGCACCATCAGAGCATATGGTACTAAGCTTATATACTTTAGCTGATGCTGTAGTATTACTAATTATGAGGATTAGTGCTGCAACAATTCCAATGCAGCCACAACCTGTCGCAATAATCTTCTTACCATAGCTCTTACCTATATTATATACAAAAAGCCAGGCAGTAATAACACATAAAATTATCTTACCAACTGATTGATGCCTTCTCGCATATTCAATTAATGAAGTTGTAATTCTATTATTCATGGCTACCTCCTTGTAATATATGTCTATAATTAATATAATTATATCCTTTTTTATTCTCTTTGTCACGATTCTTTCTATATATATCGGTATGTATAGTATAATGTCTTAATCCAGTACTTATTTCCTACGTAATTATTTCAATTTTGATACAATTATATATCTTTTATCTTACTATGCAATAAGCCAAATGAAATTGTAGAA
>CAZPHI010000047.1:0-15582 GCA_964586425.1 uncultured Lachnospiraceae bacterium
CAATCGCAGATATGCTTACAAGAATCCGTAATGCAAATACTGCTAAACATGATACTGTAGATATTCCTGCATCAAAAATGAAGACAGCTATCGCTGAAATCTTATTTAATGAAGGATACATCAAAAAGTATGAAGTTTTAGAAGATGGAAACTTTAAAACAATCCGTGTTTCAATGAAATATGGTAAAGATAAGAATGACAAGATTATCACAGGTCTTAAGAGAATTTCAAAACCAGGACTTCGTGTATATGCAAACAAAGAAGAACTTCCAAGAGTACTTGGTGGACTTGGTATTGCAATAATCTCAACAAACAGTGGAGTTATTACTGACAAAGAAGCTAGAAAGCTTAATGTTGGTGGTGAAGTATTAGCATTTGTTTGGTAAAATCAGAAAAAGATACTAAGAAAATTTTCGATGCTGGATGAGAACAGAGTTCTCGTTCAGGAGAATCGAAATTACAAAATATCAACCTATTAAGGAGGTAGCGGCATGTCACGTATAGGAAAAATGCCTATCGCTGTACCAGCTGGAGTAACAGTTAGTATTGCAGAAAATAATAAAGTGACTGTAAAAGGACCAAAGGGAACACTTGAAAGAGTATTACCTGCGGAAATGGACATTAAACTTGAAGGCGAAGAAGTTATTGTTGCAAGACCAAGTGATTTAAAGAAAATGAAATCATTACACGGACTTACAAGAACACTTATCGCTAATATGATAACAGGTGTAACAACTGGATACGAGAAAGAACTCGAAGTAAACGGTGTAGGTTACAAAGTTCAGAAACAAGGAAATAAATTAGTACTTTCACTTGGATATTCACATCCAGTAGAGATGATTGATCCAGAGGGTCTTGAGTCTGTAGTAGATGGAACAAGCAAGATAGTAATAAAAGGTATCGACAAAGAAAAAGTTGGCCAGTACGCTGCTGAAATCAGAGATAAAAGAAGACCAGAACCTTACAAAGGTAAAGGTATTAAGTATGCTGATGAAGTTATTAGACGTAAAGTTGGTAAGACTGGTAAGAAATAATTAAAGGAGTGAACAAAAATGGTTAGTAAAGAATCAAGAACTAAAGTTCGTGAAAACAAACATAGAAAATTACGTAATCGTTTCAGCGGTACAGCCCAGAGACCACGTTTGGCTGTGTTTAGAAGCAATAATCATATGTACGCTCAGATTATTGACGATACAGTTGGAAAGACTCTTGTTTCAGCATCAACTCTTCAGAAAGATGTTAAGGCTGAATTAGAAAAAACTAATAACGTTGATGCAGCTGCATACTTAGGTACTGTAATTGCAAAGAAGGCATTAGAAAAAGGAATCACAACTGTTGTCTATGATAGAGGCGGTTTCATATATCAGGGTAAAATAAAAGCATTAGCAGAGGCAGCTCGTGAAGCTGGCCTTGAATTCTAAGCAGGGAGGAGAAACGTATGAAACGTAATATAATTGATGCTAGTCAATTAGAATTAACAGATAAAGTAGTATCAATCAAACGTGTAACTAAAGTTGTTAAAGGTGGACGTAACTTCAGATTTGCTGCTTTAGTAGTTGTTGGTGACGGCAACGGACATGTTGGTGCAGGTGTTGGTAAAGCAGCTGAAATTCCAGAAGCAATTCGTAAAGGAAAAGAAGCAGCTACAAAGCAGTTAGTTTCTGTACCTGTTAATGATGTAAGAAGTATTCCACATGACCTTTATGGTAAATTCGGTAGTGCTTCTGTATTACTTAAGAAAGCTCCAGAAGGTACTGGTGTTATCGCTGGTGGTCCTGCTCGTGCAGTTATTGAACTTGCAGGTATTAAGAATATTCGTACAAAATCACTTGGATCAAATAATAAGCAGAACGTTGTTCTTGCTACAATCGCAGGTCTTAGTCAGTTAAAGACACCTGAAGAAGTAGCTAGACTTCGTGGAAAGTCTGTTAAAGAGCTTTTCAACTAATTAAGGAGGATATTAAAGATGGCAGATAAGAAATTAAGAATCACTTTAGTAAAATCTCCAATTGGTGCTGTTCCAAAGCATAGAAAAACTGTTGAAGCTCTTGGACTTACTAAGATGCACAAGACAGTTGAACTTCCAGACAACGCAGCAACAAGAGGACAGATTCAACAAGTTGGTTATATGTTAAAAGTAGAAGAAATCTAATATAAATTTAAGATAAGGAGGTGCAATGATGAACTTATCAAATTTAAAACCTGCTGAAGGTTCAGTAAAGAGTGATAATTTCAGAAGAGGCCGTGGACACGGTTCAGGAAATGGTAAGACAGCTGGTAAGGGTCACAAAGGTCAGAAAGCACGTTCAGGCGCTCCAAGACCAGGCTTTGAAGGTGGTCAGATGCCATTATACAGAAGAATTCCTAAGAGAGGTTTCACTAATAGAAACTACAAGGAAATCATCGGTATTAATGTTAGCGCATTAGAAAGATTTGATAACGGTACAGAAGTAACAATTGATACATTAATTGAATCAGGTATCGTTAAGAATCCAAGAGACGGCGTTAAAATTCTTGGTAATGGTGAATTCACTAAGAAGCTTACTGTTAAAGCAAATGCTTTTAGTGCTTCAGCTCAAGAAAAAATCGAAGCTCTTGGCGGAACCTGTGAGGTGATCTAATGCTCAAAACACTCCGAAACGCATTTAAAATTAAAGATATAAGAACTAAAATTTTATATACATTTATGATGCTAGTTGTTGTAAGAATAGGAAGCTTGCTTCCTATTCCCGGAGTAAATACGGAGTATTTTAACACCTTACTCAGTAATCTCGGGGACTTGAGTTTCCTTGACGCATTCACCGGTGGATCATTCGAAAGAATGTCCATCTTTGCGTTGAGTATTACCCCATACATCACTTCATCTATCATTATGCAGCTCTTAACTATTGCAATTCCTAAATTAGAGGAAATGCAAAAAGAGGGTGAAGATGGTAGAAAGAAGATAGCTGAATTTACACGTTATGTCACAGTAGGCTTAGCTTTAATCGAGTCAATCGCTATGGCTGTTGGTTTCGGTAATCAGGGTCTTATTAAAGATTCTGCAAACATGAGTGGAATTCATTACTTCACAAGCATAGTAGTTGTTGTAGCTGCATTAACAGCTGGTTCAGCATTCCTTATGTGGGTTGGAGAGAGAATTACTGAGAAGGGTGTTGGTAATGGTATATCAATAGTATTATTGATTAATATTATCTCACGTATTCCAGAAGATTTAGCTTCACTCTACGAGCAGTTTGTGAAATCACAGACTATCGCTAAAGGAGTTTTAGCTGCGGCAATAATTATTGCAATTATCGCAGCACTTGTTGCATTCGTATGTTTCTTACAGGATGGCACAAGAAGAATTCCAGTACAATATGCACAGAAGGTTCAGGGAAGAAAGACAGTTGGTGGTCAGTCAACCAATATTCCTTTGAAAGTTAATACTGCAGGTGTTATGCCTATTATCTTCGCATCATCATTATTGCAGTTCCCTGTAATTATTGCACAGTTATTTTCAAGTTCGTCTAATGAATGGACGAAGTACTTAAGCTCATCATATTGGTGTAAAGCATCAGCTCCACAGTATTCAATTGGACTTTTAGTGTACATTATTCTTGTAGTGGTATTCGCATACTTCTATACATCAATAACATTTAATCCACTTGAAGTAGCTAATAATATGAAGAGACAGGGTGGATTTATCCCAGGTATAAGACCAGGTAAGTCTACTAGTGATTATCTTAATAAGATTTTAAATTATATCGTATTTATTGGAGCTGTAGGTCTTATTATAATAGCATTAATTCCAATTATATGTTCTGGTATATTTAATGCCAGCGTATCATTTGGTGGAACATCTATCATCATTATTGTTGGTGTTGTTCTTGAGACATTAAAGCAGATCGAATCACAGATGTGCAACCGTTATTATAAAGGATTTTTAAGCGAATAAGTATGACTATATAGGGCTTGCCGGGTATAATATGCCTGGCGAGTCATTTCTAGTTGTCTGAAAATGAAAGGCAGGATGTATACATGAAAATTATAATGTTAGGAGCACCAGGTGCAGGTAAGGGTACTCAGGCAAAGAAAATTGCAGAAAAGTATTCAATTCCACATATCTCAACAGGAGATATCTTTAGAGCAAATATTAAAAATGGTACAGAATTAGGAAAAAAGGCTAAAACTTATATGGATCAGGGCGAACTTGTTCCGGATGAATTAGTTGTAGATTTAGTAGTAGATAGATTTAAGAATCCAGATTGTGCTAATGGTTATGTACTTGATGGTTTCCCGAGAACAATTCCACAGGCAGAAGCACTTAAGAATGCTTTAGTAGCAGCCGGTGAAAATGTTGATTACGCAATTAACGTTGAAGTTCCAGATGAAAATATTATTAACCGTATGTCTGGAAGAAGAGCTTGTGTAGGATGTGGTGCAACATATCATGTTAAATACAATCCAACTAAGGTTGAGGGCGTATGTGATACATGTGGCGAAAAACTTATCCTTAGAGATGATGATAAGCCAGAGACAGTAAAGAATCGTCTTAGCGTATATCATGATCAGACACAGCCATTAATTGACTTCTATTCAAAAGAGGGTGTTTTGAGAGAAGTAGACGGAACACAAGATATGGAAGACGTATTTAACGCCATTGTAGATATCTTAGGAGAATAGATATGTCAGTATCAGTCAAATCTAATCGTGAGATAGAACTTATGAGGGAGGCAGGAAGAATTCTTGCCATAGTACATGAAGAACTTGAGAAGATAATTGAACCAGGAATTTCAACAAAAAGAATTGATCAGATTGGTGAAGAGATTATCAGAAGTTATGATTGTATTCCTTCTTTCCTTGATTATCAGGGATATCCAGCATCTATATGTATATCAGTTAATGAACAGGTTGTTCATGGGATTCCATCAAAAAAGAAGATTCTTCATGATGGAGATATAGTTAGTCTTGATGCTGGCGTTATATATAAAGGATATCATTCAGATGCTGCAAGAACAATTGCAGTAGGTAATATATCAAAAGAAGCACAGCAGTTAATAGATGTTACAAAACAAAGTTTCTTTGAAGGAATTAAGTTTGCTAAAGAAGGATGCCACCTTCATGACATCTCTAATGCAATTGCAGATTATGCTGAAAGCTTTGGATATGGAGTTGTAAGAGAACTTGTTGGTCACGGTGTAGGATGTAATCTACATGAAGATCCACAGATTCCTAATTTCCATCAGACAAGAAGAGGCATTAAATTGCAGGAAGGCATGACACTTGCTATTGAACCAATGATTGATGCAGGAACTTATGAAGTTAAGTGGCTTGATGATGATTGGACAGTAGTTACAAAGGATGGTTCATTGTCAGCTCATTATGAAAATACAGTACTTGTTACAAAAGATGGTCCAGAGATTCTTTCGCTAAGAACTAGTGAGAATAAATAATCTAGTAGTGCTATCATGGAGGTCTTAATTTGTATAGATTTGAAAAAGGATATTTTGCAATATCAAAAACAGGTCATGATAACAATCAGTTGTATATTATAATAAGTAGTGATGATGAATATGTATATCTTTCGGATGGAAGGATAAAAACTATTGAAAAGCCCAAAAGAAAGAATAAAAAGCATATTCAGATAATTGAAACTATGGATCAGAATATTAATGATATAATTAAAAATGGCAATCAGCTTACTAATGAAGCTATTAAAAGAGCCATAAAACTATATAATAGAAGTAATGCATTGATTTAATAATAGGAGGATGACACATGTCAAAGGCAGATGTAATCGAAATCGAAGGAAAAGTTATAGAAAAATTACCTAATGCAATGTTTCAGGTTGAACTTGAGAATGGACATCAGGTATTAGCTCATATAAGCGGTAAGTTAAGAATGAATTTTATCAGAATCTTACCAGGTGATAAAGTAACAATTGAATTATCACCATATGATCTCTCTAAAGGTAGAATTATCTGGAGAGATAAGTAATAAATAATGTTTTTACCGAACTCCTTTGAATTATAAACCCAGATTTCTTGGGGGTTCGATAAGATAGACACTAATAATTTAAAAAAAATTAAATTATTTAAAAATTTTGCTTGATATTAGTAAAACATTTATGTTATAATTACAAGCGAACTTTTCTGAAAGGAGGATTTTACTGTGAAGGTTAGATCATCAGTTAAACCAATTTGTGAGAAATGTAAAATTATTAAGAGAAAAGGCAGTATCAGAGTAATCTGTGAGAACCCTAAACACAAACAGAGACAGGGCTAATTATAATTAGTATTCTATATAAAGACTGTTGGGAAGTATGAGAGACTACTTCTCTTGTTTTGTGTAAAGTAACAACATTTTTCATTTCGTTCTCCACGTCAATAGACGTCTAACAGAAGGAGAACATCATGAATATGCGGCTGCAGCGTGGAACCACCTGGCATAGTTGAATGACAGGTAAAGTGTGTCGTCTAAGTCAAGAACGCAGGTTTCATAGCTATTATTTAATAAATTGAATTATACAATTATTACTGTAGAAGAATGTATCCGTACACATTTCAGGCATCATATACATATGATGAGCTACGGCGCTGCATAATATTCTACCAATTAAAATTATTAACGGAGGTGTATACGCACATGGCTCGTATCGCAGGTGTAGACTTACCAAGAGAAAAACGTGTAGAAATCGGTCTTACTTACATTTATGGTATCGGTAGAGTAAGCGCAACTCAGATCCTTGAGAAGGCAAATGTTAATCCAGATACTCGTGTTAAGGATTTAACAGATGAAGAAGTTGGAAGAATCCGTGATGTTATCGATGCAGAACATCAGGTTGAAGGTGATTTAAGAAGAGAAATCGCTTTAAATATTAAGAGATTAAAAGAAATCGGCTGTTATAGAGGAATTCGTCATAGAAAAGGTCTTCCATGTAGAGGACAGAAAACTAAGACTAATGCAAGAACATGTAAAGGTCCTAAGAAAACAGTTGCTAATAAGAAGAAATAATTAGATTAAATTTAATAATTACAACTATGTATACCTATAAGGAATAACATAAGGGAGGTTAGTTTAAAATGGCTCAAAAAGTTACAAAAAAAGTGACAAAGAAGCGTGTTAAGAAGAACGTTGAACGCGGACAGGCACACATTCAGTCATCATTTAATAATACAATCGTTACTTTAACAGATGCAGAAGGTAATGCATTATCATGGGCTAGCGCCGGTGGTCTTGGTTTCAGAGGATCTAAGAAATCAACACCTTATGCAGCTCAAGTTGCAGCAGAAACTGCAGCAAAAGCAGCTTTAGTACACGGATTAAAGTCTGTAGACGTTATGGTTAAAGGTCCAGGTTCAGGAAGAGAAGCAGCTATTCGTGCGCTTTCAGCTTGTGGTCTTGAAGTTACTAGTATTAAGGACGTTACACCAGTACCACATAATGGATGCCGTCCACCAAAACGTAGAAGAGTTTAATTAGGAGGTGCACAAAGATGGCAGTAAATAGAGTTCCAGTTCTTAAAAGATGTAGAGCACTTGGCTTAGAACCAGCTTATTTAGGAATAGATAAAAAATCAAAAAGAAAAGCAAAAAACGCTAACAGAAAAGTAAGCGAGTACGGACTTCAGCTTCGTGAAAAACAGAAAGCTAAGTTTATATACGGAGTATTAGAGAAACCTTTCAGAAATTACTACAAGAAAGCTGAAAAGATGAATGGTATGACAGGTGAAAACCTTATGACATTACTTGAGCTTAGACTTGACAACGTAATCTTTAGATTAGGTTTTGCTAGAACAAGAAAAGAAGCAAGACAGATTGTTGATCATAAGCATGTATTAGTTAATGGTAAACCTGTTAACATCCCTTCATACTTAGTAAAAGCTGGTGATGTTGTTGAAATCAGAGAGAAATCAAAGACTTCTGCAAGATATCAGCAGGTATTAGATGCAACAGCTGGAAGACTTGTTCCAGAGTGGCTTGAGGCTGATGCTGAAGCACTTAAGGGTACAGTTAAATTACTTCCTTCAAGAGAAGTTATTGATGTTCCAGTTAATGAGATGCTTATCGTCGAGTTATATTCAAAATAATCCATAATGATTATAGTAATCACAGATATATGCGTTTGCATGTATCTGTGGTTATATAGTGTAATGAAAATTTATTTCATTCCCATAAAGGAGGGTCAAATAGTGTTCGATTTTCAAAAACCCAAAATTGAGATTGCAACAATCTCTGAAGATAAGAAATATGGTAGATTTGTTGTAGAACCACTTGAAAGAGGATACGGTACAACACTTGGTAATTCACTTAGAAGAATTATGCTTTCTTCATTACCAGGAGCTGCTGTTAGCCAGGTTAAGATTGAAGGTGTTTTACATGAATTTAGTTCAATTCCTGGTGTTAAGGAAGATGTTACAGAAATCATCATGAACATCAAGAATTTGGCCATTAAGAATAATAGCGACAGTAACGAACCTAAGACAGCATATATTGAATATACAGGCGAAGGTGTAGTTAAAGCATCAGATATACAGGTTGACTCAGATATAGAGATTCTTAATCCTGATCTTGTAATTGCAACACTTAGTGGTGGTGCAGATTGCAAATTATTCATGGAATTAACAATTACTAAAGGTAGAGGATATGTAAGTTCAGATAAAAACAAGAGTGATGATCTTCCAGTGGGAGTTATCTCTGTTGATTCAATCTACACACCAGTAGAAAGAGTAAATATGGCTGTACAGAATACTCGTGTTGGCCAGGTTACAGATTATGATAAGCTTACATTAGACGTATATACAAATGGTACATTAGGACCTGATGACGCTGTTTCTTTAGCAGCTAGGGTTCTTAACGATCATCTTAGCTTATTCATCGATTTATCAGACAGCGGTAAGAATGTTGAAGTTCTTATTGAGCAGGAAGATGATGAGAAAGAAAAAGTACTTGAGATGACTATAGATGAATTAGAGTTATCTGTTCGTTCATATAATTGTTTGAAGAGAGCTGGAATCAATACAGTAGAAGAATTAACAAATAAGACTTCTGAGGATATGATGAAAGTTAGAAATCTTGGACGTAAGTCTCTTGAAGAAGTACTTTTCAAACTTAAAGAACTTGGTTTATCACTTAGCCCAAATGAGGACTAATATAGACTAATGATACTTTTATAGTTAAATATAACTACAAAGCACATATACAGTAAGACCGAAGATGCATGGTATGTGTTCCCAAACGGAGGTAAATTAAAATGGCAAAATATAGAAAGCTTGGAAGAACTTCAAGTCAGAGAAAGGCCTTGATCAGAGGTCAGGTTACAGCACTTATCAATAATGGTAAGATCGTTACAACAGAAACAAGAGCTAAAGAAATCGTTAAGGTTGCAGAAGGTCTTATTGCTTTAGCTGTTAAAGAAAAAGATAACTTTGAAACAGTAACTGTTACAGCTAAGGTTCCAAAGAAAGATGCTAACGGCAAGAGAGTTAAAGAAGTTGTAGATGGTAAGAAAGTTACTGTTTATGATTCTGTTGAAAAGACAATCAAAAAAGATATGCCTTCAAGACTTCATGCTAGAAAGCAGATGATGAAAGTTCTTTACTCAGTAACAGAAGTACCTACTGAAGTAGCTGGTAAGAAGAAAAACACAAAAGAAGTTGATTTAGTAGCTAAATTATTCGATGAAATCGCTCCTAAGTATGCAGATCGTAACGGTGGATATACAAGAATCGTTAAGATCGGTCTTAGAAAAGGCGATGCTGCTATGGAAGTTCTTTGTGAATTAGTTTAATCATAGAAGACCGTACGGTAATTATGAATAAAGTCTACAGCAATGTAGCATAATATATATCCTGTGTATAACACACTATTATGAAATGATAGGAGTTATACACAGGATTTTTTATAATATCTTAATGAATTGTATTAAAAAAAATGTTCTATTTACATATCTAACTGTGTTATAATAGTAGCATTATGAAAAAAGGTGGAAAAAGTTATGAGTATCGTTAAATCAGATAATCTAACATTTGAATATATTCGTCGTGACGAAGAGGGTAATGTTGAGGGTATTGTAACAGCCGTGAATAAAGTCAATATAGATATAATAGAGGGACAGTTTGTTGCAATACTTGGACATAATGGTTCCGGAAAATCAACATTTGCAAAGCATATTAATGCGCTTCTTGAGCCTACAGAGGGAACGTTGTGGGTGGATGGCATGGATACAACAGATGATGATAAGACTTTATCGATACGTCAAACCGCCGGTATGGTATTCCAGAATCCAGATAATCAGATGGTTTGCACACTTGTTGATGAGGAAGTAGCATTTGGACCAGAGAATATGGGTGTACCAACAGAGGAAATCTGGCAGAGAGTTGAGCAGAGCCTTAAAGCTGTTGGAATGTATGAATATAGGAATGCATCGCCAACAAAGCTTTCCGGAGGACAAAAGCAACGTGTAGCGATTGCGGGTATTGTAGCAATGAAGCCAAAGTGTATTATTCTTGATGAACCAACGGCTATGTTAGACCCGTTAGGACGTAAGGAAGTAATCAAGACACTTCATGAATTGAATGAGAAAGAGGGGGTAACAGTAATCCTCATAACACATTATATGAATGAAGTTATAGGCGCTGACCACGTGTTTGTAATGGACAAGGGTGAGCTAGTAATGGATGGAACACCAAGAGAGATTTTTTCACATGTTGATGAATTAAAGGAATTGCGTTTGGATGTGCCACAGGTAACGGAATTGGCCTATGAATTGAAGAAGGCAGGACTTAATATAAAAGATGGAATATTAACAGCTAAAGAATTATCAGATGAATTGCAGAGATTAAGAAGATAATGGTAAATGCTTTGACGGACGGAGGATTTGTATGTCAATTATTGTAGATAAATTGTGTTATACCTATGAGATAGGTACAGGCTTTGAAAAGAAAGCACTTGATAATGTCTCTTGTGTCATAGAAGACGGTGAATTTATTGGATTGATAGGACACACAGGTTCCGGAAAATCAACATTTGTTCAGCATCTTAATGGTCTATCCAAGGCTACATCAGGGAATATATTCTATAATGGACAGGATATATACGACAAAGATTTTGATATGAAGAAGCTTAGAAGTAAAGTTGGACTAGTATTCCAGTATCCAGAGCATCAGCTGTTTGAAACTGATATATTCAAAGATGTATGTTTTGGCCCTAATAATCTTGGACTAGAGAAGATGGAAGTGGAATTACGAGCTTTCGAAGCTTTAAGAATGGTAGGATTGTCAGAGGAACTTTGGTATCAATCACCATTCGATTTATCGGGTGGACAAAAGAGAAGAGTTGCTATTGCGGGTGTAATTGCAATGAAACCGGATGTGCTTATACTAGATGAGCCAACTGCAGGACTTGATCCAAAGGGACGAGATGAGATACTTGACTGCATTACTAAGATGCATGATGAATTAGGGATTACAATAATTCTTGTTTCACATAGTATGGAAGATGTGGCGAGATATGTTGATAGAATAATAGTAATTAATGATGGCAGGCTGTTATATGATGATGAGCCAAGAAAAGTATTTGCGCACAGTAAAGAGCTAGAAGAGATAGGTCTTGCGGCACCTGAGGTCACATATATATGCCGTCAGCTGCACGAAGATGGATTGGATGTAAGAACGGATGCCATAACTGTAGAAGAGGCCAGAGACAGCATTTTACAGGCAATGAGAAAGTAATGGAAGGATATATTAATGCTTAGAGATATAACAATAGGTCAATATTATCAGACAGACTCTGTAATTCATAAGTTAGACCCAAGAGTGAAATTATTCGGAACAATGATATTCATTATATCAATATTCCTTGGCAAATCGATTTGGTTGTATGTTGTAGCAACATTATTTCTTGCTACGGTAATTAAGATTTCAAAAGTGCCATTCAAATTCATGGTTAAAGGTTTGAAAGCAATTTTGATCCTGATTATATTTAGTGCATTGTTCAATCTCTTCTTGACACCAGGTAATACGCTAGTGCACTGGTGGATATTCACAATTACCGATGAAGGTATTATAACGGCCATATTCATGGTTATAAGGCTTATATACCTTATTATAGGCTCATCACTGATGACGCTTACAACAACGCCTAATAACCTCACAGATGGGTTAGAGAAGAGCCTGGGATTCCTCAAGGTGATTAAGATTCCAGTACATGAGATTTCGATGATGATGTCTATTGCACTAAGATTTATTCCCATTTTGATAGAAGAGACAGATAAGATAATGAAGGCTCAGATGGCAAGAGGTGCTGATTTTGAGTCTGGTAATATTCTTAAACGTGCAAAAGCAATGATACCAGTACTTGTACCACTATTTGTATCAGCATTCAGACGTGCGAATGAATTAGCAATGGCAATGGAAGCAAGATGTTATCATGGAAGCGAAGGCAGAACAAAGATGAAACCATTAAAGTACAAGGCTATTGATTACAAAGCGTATTTGGCAATTTTAGCGTACTTGGTGATAATGATAGCAATTAAAATTCTTACAGCGATAATATAATCAGCTTTGATTTGGAGATTGTAATGACAAGAATTAAACTTACAGTTGCCTATGATGGCACTAATTATAGTGGATGGCAGATACAGCCCAATGCGCAGACCATAGAGTCAGTTCTAGACGATGCTATATATAAGCTTACAGGCGACAAGATACATGTGATTGGTGCATCAAGAACAGATGCAGGAGTGCATTCTCAGGGAAATGTTGCAGTTTTTGATACGCAATCAGCTATTCCTCCAGATAGATTTACATATGCACTTAACGCATATCTGCCGAAGGATATCAGGGTGGTTCACAGCTGTCAGGTCGATGAAGCATTTCACCCTAGACATTGTGATACTAGAAAAACATATGAGTACAGGCTAGACAATGGTGATTTTCAGATGCCAACGAAGAGAATGTACAGTTGGTTTGTACGTGGAAAGCTGGATATAGCAAGAATGCAGGAGGCGGCAAATCAGCTTGTGGGTGAACATGATTTTAAATCATTCTGCTGTGTGAAGACACAGGCGGAGTCGACAGTAAGAACAGTTTATTCCATTGAGGTGATTGATAATTCTGCAATTACTGAAGGCGATATTGTAATTAGGGTCAAGGGTAATGGGTTCTTGTACAATATGGTTAGAATAATTGCAGGTACATTAGTTAAGGTAGGATTAGGATTCATTAGTGTGGATGATGTGAAGAAAGCATTAGAGGCAAAGGACCGAGGACAGGCTGGCCCAACAGCGCCTCCGCAAGGATTGACATTAATGAAAATCGAATATATGTAAAAAAGCTTATGCAATATGAAATTAGTCAATATTGCGTAAGCTTTTGCTTTGTTGATTATAATGTTTTTTGTTTAAATTGAAATAGTAATTCATTCATCATGGTTACGCTGTAATTATTGTAAATGCAAAATGCAATTATACAATCACGCTTTGAGCGATAATATAATGTGGCAAAACCACCATATGATAGGAGCTCTTGCGTCTCATCAAGTGTTAAACCAATGCCAATGCAGATACATATTAATGAATCCCTTGAAGGATTACGTCCTCCAGAAAGCAGCTGATAACCATAGACTTCATTAATCTGAGAATTTCTAATGACCTCTGCTTTTGTTAGATGTCGTTTGTCGAGAATATTCTTAATGTGCTCTGAAAGCGATTCGTTGATGAAAATGTTCTCGTTCGCGCTAATAAATTGTTCAATGTCATCGGAATGCTTCAAGTCATAATCCAAAGTTGAAATACTATTTGATGTAAATCTATTCATTCCTTACCCTCTTTAATTAATATTGGTCACCATATTATCAATTTATGACAAATTTTGCAATTAGCACGCTGCTAAATGAAATGTTCTTAAAATAGTACAAAAATATAGATTCAGGTTCATCAAATACCGAAAAGACTGTATTTTAGCAAGAATTGTAAATTGCAAATTAAAGATAGTATGTTATAATATCAACAAAATAGAGAAAAAAGATATGAAATTGGTGAATGCAATTAATCAATAATTCAGAGAGCAGGTAAAATGAATGAAGAAAATATATAATAATAAAGTGATTTTAGGTTTAATATGTATGCTATGTTGTATTATTATTCAGCCATCCATGGTACAAACTATTAAAGCCGATGAATATGAAGGCAGCATCTCGCTTAGTAATGCAGTAATATATGGCAGTGAAAGCGCACAGATTGATATAACATTATCCGGCCTGAGTGAGAATATCAGCATATGTAACTTTATTCTTTCATATGATCCAGAGAAAATAACAATCAATAGCATTGAAGGTAATAGTCAGCTATCTTACAATACAGCCAGAGCTGGAAAGATATATTTTGTGTATAGTGGCGATGGTGTCGGAGATGCTATATTAGCGACAATAACTGTAAATGCTGTTAATTCAGAAATCTCCACTACATCGGAGATATCCTTCTGGGCGGACGATGTGAGAAAATCAGCATATTCTACAGCTGATGCGCGAAAACTCAATATACAGGAATCGGGAGCAGATGTAGAGCTTATTAGCACTAAAGAATGCAAAATTATTGACTTTGTTAAACGAATGTATACAGTTGTATTGAATAGAGAAGCAGAAGAAGAGGGTGTAGCAGCCTGTAAAAATGCATTAATGCAAAATCTTTGTAACGGAGCCACAATGTGCGAAGCATTTTTTGGAAGTGAAGAATTCACAGCAGCAGGAGTGAATGATTTGGATTTTCTTAACCGCATGTATGAGGCTATTATGGGACGAACAGCAGATGAGGACGGAATTAATGTGTGGTCAGAGATATTGCAGCAAGGCGTATCACGTAATTTTGTGCTTAGTTACTTTGTTACCTCCAATGAATTTACCGATATATGTGCTTCGTACGGAATCGACACCGGTACGATAGAATTGAGTGACAGCAGGGATATGAATTACAATTTGACTTGTTTTGTACAGCGATGCTACAACAAGGTTTTTGACAGGGCAGCAGATGTTGATGGCCTTAATGCGTGGTGTGGTGCGATGCTTGAAGGTGCCTGCACTCCGGCTGAAGTTGCGTATGATTTCCTTTTCTCGCCAGAGGCAATTAGCTACGGTTGGGATGATAATACTTATGTACAGATTCTATACAGAACTTTTATGGGTCGTGAATACGATGAAGAAGGCTTGAATGTTTGGCTTGAACAGCTTGCTGGTGGGATGTCACGTGAGGAGGTATTTGTGTATTTTGCGGGCTCAGCTGAGTTTGCAGAGATAGTGGCGTCGTATGGGTTGTAATATATGCATAAAGAAACATTTTAATAAAATTGTAAAAAATAAGAAAAAATTGATTGACACACCAGGCTTAGTGTTATATAATTTATAAACGTGGCGTGTATTGTCACAGTAATTGTGAATGTAAGATGTTTAGCCAATGCCCCGGTAAGACATTTTAACATAAACATATATGAATAAGTTTAATTAAGATTATTTCAGGAGGTAAACCAATGAAAAGTTTTATGGCTAGTCCATCAACAATTGAAAGAAAATGGTATGTAGTTGACGCTACAGGATATACATTAGGTCG
>CAZPHI010000048.1:0-15511 GCA_964586425.1 uncultured Lachnospiraceae bacterium
AAGTTAAGGAATTCCTTGTAACAACTAATCTTTTTGTTAGATGGTATAATAATAAAGTGGTATTTTATGGAACAGTTATATTGGGTATATTACTCATTATTGGGGGCTCAATTATTGTTATAAAAACAGGTAAAAAAGATGAAGATGAATAAAGACAGAAAAGTAAAAAAAATAATAGCTATAATACTTATATCAGTTGTGATTATTATTGCAGCGATAGCAGGTGTATTGATATTCGTTGAAAAAAGTAAACCAAAACAATTTAAAACAGATGAAGTAGATGGTGGATTAAGTATAAGTGAACTAAAGTATGAGAATCCATCAAGTGTTACCGAAATTATGTTCCCGTCAAGAATAGGATGGGATAAAGTTGTATGGGTATCAACTAATTTGTATGATAATTATACCAATGTTGAAACACTTATATTTGAAGATGGAATTAAAGAAATATCAGGGCCAACATTCCCAACATTTCCCAATGTTAAGGATGTTGTAATACCAGAATCTGTTGAGTACATAGAGCGTGTATATAATTCTGATGAGTTCTTGAGTGAAAGTGAAAAAGAGGGAAAGGAAAATAGTCCATATTGGAGAGAAAGGGTTGTATCAACTGATGGATATGAAATCAATGGAAGTCTGATGGGATATCGCGATACAAGAGAGGAGTACGTTGTTGCTGATAATATAACTTCAATATGTACGAATACATTTGCAGGAACTGAGAGATTAAAAAAATTAGTCATAAATAAAGGCTGTAAAAGAATCTCATTTTGTGCATTTTCAAATAGCTGTATTGAGGAGGTAATTATACCAGATACAGTTGAGCAGATTGATGATTTTTCTTTTGCTGATTCATCAATTAAGGAATTGTATATACCAGAAACGGTTAAGACTATAGGAATATACGCTTTTTCTGGAATAGAGCATATAACTTATTATGGTTCTGCCGAGGGAGCGCCATGGGATGCGAAAAGTATGAATTAGGTATGTGATAGAGAAGAGAGTAGTAATAATGAAGGGAATTTATGAACATGAATAAAGACAGAAAAGTAAAAAAATTAATAGCTATAATACTTATATCAGTTGTGATTATTATTGCAGCGATAGCAGGTGTATTGATATTCGTTGAAAAAAGTAAACCAAAACAATTTAAAACAGATGAAGTAGATGGTGGATTAAGTATAAGTGAACTAAAGTATGAGAATCCATCAAGTGTTACCGAAATTATGTTCCCGTCAAGAATAGGATGGGATAAAGTTGTATGGGTATCAACTAATTTGTATGATAATTATACCAATGTTGAAACACTTATATTTGAAGATGGAATTAAAGAAATATCAGGGCCAACATTCCCAACATTTCCCAATGTTAAGGATGTTGTAATACCAGAATCTGTTGAGTACATAGAGCGTGTATATAATTCTGATGAGTTCTTGAGTGAAAGTGAAAAAGAGGGAAAGGAAAATAGTCCATATTGGAGAGAAAGGGTTGTATCAACTGATGGATATGAAATCAATGGAAGTCTGATGGGATATCGCGATACAAGAGAGGAGTACGTTGTTGCTGATAATATAACTTCAATATGTACGAATACATTTGCAGGAACTGAGAGATTAAAAAAAGTAGTTATAAACAAAGGCTGTAAAAGAATCTCATTTTGTGCATTTGGAAATAGCTGTATTGAGGAGGTAGTTATACCAGATACAGTGGAATACATTGGCACTTTAGTGTTTTATAAGTCGTCAGTTAAGGAATTGTATATACCAGAAACAGTTAAGACTATAGATTATAGTGCTTTTTCTGGAATAGAGCATATAACTTATTATGGTTCTGCCGAGGGAGCACCATGGGGTGCGAAAAGTATGAACTAGGTATGTGGTAGAGTGACAAGAATATAATAAAAACAGGGTTAGAATATTTGGAGGATAAAGAGTTTTATGTATATTAATATTGAAGGTGTTGTAGAAAGTACAGAATTGCTTAATGCAGTTATTAGGAATGTAAACAATGTAAAAGAAGATATTACAATGCTACATAATAAGGTTGATGGTGATATATTGGCAAGAAGGAATATTGAATAAAGATTTCGAGATATAGAAAGACGACTGCAGAATAATATCGAGGGATTTTCCAAAGATAGGCAATTTGTGTTTGACGCTGTTGATAAGTATGAAAATTGTGAACGATTAATTCAAACGTATGCTGAAGAGGTGCTTTATAATATTAACAAAAGACATGAGAATACCATTAGTGCGAATGCAAGCAAGTTCACAACCGTAAAATTTGGAAATCGTACTATTGCAGATAGAAGTTTGAGTATTGACAAATATATCTCAATATTAAAAAAATTGAAAGATAGTATTACAAAAATCACATCTCCATTCTTGGCAAGGATAAAAAAGGTAAAGTTTAATATTTCTTCAAAAATAGATGGTAAATCGTTGAAAGAATTTTTTGATAAGATGAATCAGCTTAATACAGAAATTAATAAGATATGTAATAATGAATATGATAGACAAGTATATACATATATATTAAATGGAGAATATGAGAAGGCTTTTCAGGTAAATCCATCTTTGCTTAGTGAAGGCTTTAGATGTGAATTAGATGATATGATTCTTTCAACATATGCCACTGATTCTAATAAATTCAAGAATATGATTAATGGAATGCTATATATGGATAATGAACATTATATTTTTAATCCCGGTTATGGTGATGGAGGTTATGCGTATGGATATGATTATCTGCAACATATATGTGATTTCAGCTTTAAAGAGATGAACTTATATGCTGCAACCATAATGGGAGGTAGTACAAATCAATTAACTACAGCGCAACTAGAAGCATATAAGAAAAATCTGAAAGATATGCGTGAATTAAATGGTATTCTATCGTCAGTTAACAGCATTTTTAATAATGAAGATAATAATGATTATCTTTATCTCGAGAATAGAAGAGGTGATTATTGTATCCAACTTGATTATATTAAGAAGGAAAATAATAATACAAGTATAGGATTTAATTACTATAATGAAAATGGTGACTCGCCTGTGAAGTTGGAACGTGATTATACAGGTTATTCTGAACAGGGAGCAGATAGAAAGAATAAGTCAAAATTATATTATAATACAAAGATGTCAGATTATGTTATTAATATGTCTAATGCAAGTGTTTCGGCATCATGTGTAAAGAATATTGATTTGAAAAAGCAGGCGTTGCTAGATGAGTGTAGTGGTGAATTATCGGAGTGTTTATTGGAAAATTTTACAAAATCGCTTTGTGAGAATGCGGTTGAAAGCGTCTTTAGTAATGAATTCAATTTTATTACAGGTGTTGTTAAAGATTCGTTATCTGAATATATTGAAACTAATCAGCAACTTGCAGAATATGACTCAGCTGGCAGACAGTATAATCTGTATTCATCAACAATTCGTAATTTGACTTGTGAATTAACGGGCGGCAATGGAGACGGACAAAAGATTAACCTTGATGCTGGCGTACAATTCAATTATGGAATGTATGATGGCGATATATTAGAGAATTATGGTAAGGCAGAGGCTAATGGAGTATTAAGCTTATACGATATTGATGAAACGTTGGTAGAAGAAATTAAAAAAACGTGTAATGCTGTATCGAGTAATATGAATAGTCATTCTTTTTCTCGGTCAGTATCAAAAGATTTGGACATATACATAAATGGTGGGGATTGGTCTCAATGTAAAGGCGAGTATTATGATGAATGCGATAGTATTATAAGGGGAGCATTTGAAGAGAATGGTATAACTGATTTTGACGGAATATATGAGTCATTAAGAAAATAGTCATTATGAAGCAATGCTCATTGATTAATTATGTCAGTGGATTGGAGAAAATGTTATGAAGATAATGAAACAAAGAATTATCCTGCTATTAATAACATTGATATGTATTGTATCTATGAATGCATGTACATTGGATAGAACGAAACAGCTTACCTTACTAGAGTCAGAAGAAAGTGAACAGATAAAAAAACAATCAGCTGAAATAATAAGATGTTTGACAAATAATGATAGAGATGGTTTTTGCACCTTGTTTTGTGATAAAATAAAACAAAGCGATACTTTTAATAAACAAGTTGATGCTTTATTTGAATTTTTCTCTTGTGATGCATATATTAAGTCCGAGATTATTGACAGTGCCTGTGGTGGAGAATCAAGTGACAGAGGAAAACGAACAGAATGGTATGTTACTCCTGAAATTACATATATCAAGGTAATTGATAACACTGACAATAATAAGGAATATGTTGAAATTGGAAATCTTAAATATACAAATTAATGAGGTTAATGTTGTGGTCTAGCTGACATATTGAAATTATAAAGATTTTACTAGATAGAACTAAGCGAGAATGTGAAAGAAGGAAATCAATGAAAGACAGATTAGAAAAGCAGCTTGCATTTGCATTAGAGTTAGATAAAGAGAAGAATATATTTCGTCAGACACATCTGACTAATAATGGAAGAAGTGAAAATGATGCGGAACATGCCTGGCATATGGCTGTCATGGCGTATATTCTAAAAGAGTATTCGAACGAAGAGATAGATATAAGCAAAGTTATGATTATGTGTCTAATACATGATGTTGTTGAAATCGATGCTGGAGATACATATGCATATGATGAAGCGGGATTGAAAACTCAGAAAGCAAGGGAAGATGCAGCAAAAGAACGTATATTTTCAATGCTACCATCTGAACAAAAACAGGAAATGATAGCACTTTTTGATGAGTTTGAAGAAAATCAGACAGCAGAAGCGAAATTTGCACATGCAATGGATAATTTGCAACCATTGATACTTAATAACAGTAATAACGGAGCGGATTGGAAGGCGCATAATGTATCAGCTAAGCAGGTATATGGAAGACAGACAAAGAGCAAGGATGCATCTAAAGAGTTATATGATTATACGGATGATTTGATACAAAGAAATGTAGAAAAAGGGAACTTGAGAAAAGAGTAAAAAGGAGAAAACTAGTGGGAGAATTATCAAAGTTACCTAATATTGGTGCATTAGTAGAAGAACAGAAAGCATTTTATAATGAACATAAGATATAAATATACAAATTAGAGAGGCAGTGCTAATGAAAGTTGATTACGAACAGATAAAAATATTCCCAACGGTCGCACCAGGCTCAGAAGGATTGCAAATCAATGAGGTTTGGTCAGAAGAAGAGACCAATGAGGGCAGATATAAGCTATTAGTAGATCATGTAATTGAACCAACAATTTATACGTTTATACCAGAATCTAGCGGACAGATGCTTCAAAGACCGGCAGTTTTAATTGTACCTGGCGGGGCTTTCAAAAGACTTGTAATTAATATTGAAGGATTTGAAGTGGCAGAGTGGCTCAAACAGCAAGGCTTTGCGGCATTTGTATTGAAGACGCGATTGCCATCAGAAGAGCATAACAATCGCATAGATGTGCCGCTTATTGATGCACAGCGAGCTATTAGATTGATTAGAAGCAGAGCAAAGGAGTGGAATATAGATCCTGATAGAGTTGGTGTAATGGGCTTTTCGGCTGGAGGTAATATTGCATCCATGCTATCCACCTGCTTTGATAGGAATGTGTATTCTTCAATCGATGATGTGGATAGATGCTCTGCAAGACCAGACTTTAGTGTGTTATGTTATCCTGCAATCAGCGCGGAGATGGAAATTGCTTCAAAGATGGGCAAGGTGATGGGCGACCAGATGCATAATGTTGAGATAAGTCGTATGACAGATGATAATGGTAATTGTAGTTTCTTGATTAATGGAATGGAACTGGGAAATCAAGCACTTGAACAATTTAACGTACCTCAATATCTTATAGATATTATCGCAAAATACAGTACGGATTTGTTAGTGAACGAGAATACGCCACAAACATTTATCATGGAAACAGACCTTGATACAACTACTATGGCTGAACACAGTATCAGATATTATATGGCCTGCAGAAAGGCTAGAGTGTCGGCAGAGTTACATGTGTTCTCGACTGGCAAACATGGATTTGGATTGGGTGATGATTCACCCTTGGCACAGACGGGACAATGGAAAAGTCTGTTTATGCAGTGGGCGAAGACAAAGAAAATTATTTAGGTAAAGCACAGTGGCACATTATTATGCCACTGTGTTTTTTTACCTAAAAATCACATACTTTTTGCGACCTGCTGATAGTGAGAATACAAATTTCCAATTAAAATTACATTACACATAATAAAAATAAAGTGAATGTAATTAGAATTAGGAGGATGTTTAATGCCATCAACATATGCGCATTATCGATTGGGACAGGAGATAAGAAAAAAGGTTCCAGAAGATATAAGAGAATGTATAGAAAAGAATCAACAACTGTTTAATATAGGATTGCATGGCCCGGACATATTGTTTTAT
Source organism: uncultured Lachnospiraceae bacterium (assembly GCA_964586425.1). Taxonomy (GTDB): domain Bacteria; phylum Bacillota; class Clostridia; order Lachnospirales; family Lachnospiraceae; genus CAZPHI01. The sequence continues at coordinate 6,421 of CAZPHI010000048.1, forward strand.
TATAAGCCACTAAAGGCTAATGAAATTAATGGAATAGGTTACGGAATGCATGAAAGACCCGGTGAGGAGTTCTTCAAATATGCCAAAAAAGTTATTAGAAAAAATAATGAAAAACCAGCATATTTGGCATATGTATATGGATTTATATGTCACTTTGCACTTGATGTAAGTTGTCATGCATACATAGATGAGAAGATTAATGAAAGCGGAGTAAGTCACGCTGAGATAGAAGTTGAGTTTGATAGAAAACTTATGATTATGGATGGATTAGATCCAATAAGACATAAACTTACCAATCATATAATACCTTCAATGGAGAATGCAGTAGTTATCAAGCATTACTATAAGGGAATTACGGCACAGCAGGTCCGTAGGGCATTAGATGGAATGATATTCAATAACAATCTGTTATTAGCTCCTTCAAAGTTAAAGAGATGCTTTGTATACGCAATACTGAAACTTTCTGGTAATTATAAGGAGATGCATGGATTAATCGTTAACTATACTAGAAATCCAAAGTGTATAGATAGCACTAAAAAACTATTGCAGCTTTATGATAATGCGAGTGATTTGGCATTACATCTAATCGAAGGATATCTTAAGTATGTCCACGGAGATGAAAAGTTAAATGCTATATATGAATATACATTTGGAGGAAAATTCATTGGAGAATAAAGGTAAAAAATTCAGGATAACAAAGAAGGAAAGAAACTGGATTCTATATGATGTAGGAAATTCAGCATTTGTATTACTGGTCTCAACAATAATGCCGCTTTACTTTAATTATCTGGCAGGCGAAGCAGGACTTTCTTCTGTAGATTATATGGCATATTGGGGATATGCGGCATCAATTGTTACTATCATAGTAGCTATAATTGGACCGATACTTGGTACTGTTGCAGATACAAAAGGATTTAAAAAGCCAATATTTACAGCAAGCTTAATGATTGGAGCTATTGCCTGTATTGGACTTGGATTTTCAAGACAATGGCTATTATTCCTTGTGGTTTTTGGTATTGCAAAGGTAGGATTTTCAAGCAGTTTGATATTCTATGATTCAATGCTTAACGATGTTACAACAGAAGAGAGATTGGATAATGTATCATCTCAGGGATTTGCATGGGGATATATAGGAAGCTGCATTCCATTCATAGTATGTCTTGGCATAGTTCTTGGAGCAGGGGCACTGGGAATTACCATGGATACTGCAATGACGATAGCATTTATCATTGTGGCTATCTGGTGGCTTGCTATGTCTACACCACTACTTAAGAATTATAAGCAGGTGTATTATATTGAGAAACAAAAGCATCCAGTTAGAATGAGCTTTCAAAGACTTGGCAAGACACTTGCTAGTGTCAGGAAGGAAAAGAAGATTTTCTTGTTCTTATTAGCGTTTTTCTTCTATATTGACGGTGTCTATACAATAATCGATATGGCAACAGCGTATGGTTCAGCACTTGGACTTGATAGCACAGGATTGTTATTAGCACTTCTATTAACTCAGATAGTTGCATTCCCTTCAGCACTCGTATTCGGAAGAATTGCGGCTAAGTTTGATACAGTCCGATTAATTACAATAAGTATCGTTGCATATTTTTGTATCGCAGTATTTGCAATATTCTTACATGAACAATGGCAGTTCTGGGTACTGGCAGTTTCTGTTGGGTTATTCCAGGGTGGAATTCAGGCTTTGTCACGTTCATACTTTGCTAAGATAATTCCAGCTCAAAAATCAGGTGAGTATTTTGGTTTAATGGATATATGCGGTAAGGGAGCATCATTTATTGGAACAACTGTTGTAAGTGTAGTGTCACAGATAACAGGTAATGTTAACATGGGCGTTGGAATGATAACAATCTTCTTTGTAATAGGATTGATTGTATTCAGAATATCAGCAGGCAGTAAAGTCGGTATTAAAATAAAAGAAGAAGGAATGGTGACTGCGTGAAGAAAACTTATGTGATTGATACTAATGTTTTAATTCAGGCGCCTTATGCGCTTCAGTGTTTTGAGGATAATGATCTAATTATCCCACTTGTTGTATTAGAAGAACTTGATGGATTAAAAAAAGCTGATGGAGATAAAGGCGCTAATGCTAGAGCAGCAGTAAGATTGTTAGAGAGTTATCGTGAAAAGGGAGATTTGCTTCATGGCGTTGAACTTGAACGTGGAGGCATATTACGAATCGAAAAGAATTATGTGAATGTTGAATTACCACCGGATTTACCAGAGGATAAGAATGATAATCGTATTCTCAAGGTATGTGCAGGCTTGAATGGAACAATAGATAATACGATTGTATTAGTTACAAAGGATATTGTATTAAGACTTAAAGCGCAAATTATAGGTATTAAGGCAGAGGATTTTTCGACTGAACAGATATCGGAAGATGATGCACAGTATACAGGACGAGTTCAGGTATATATTGCTGAAGATAAAATTAAGGATTTTAAGAAAAAAGGTGTGTCTGTGAATGAAGTATATCAGACAGATAATGAAGGTAATACTATTAACGTAGTATTCACAGAGAATGAGTTTGTAGTATTAAAGGCTGACCAGTCTAACAAGAAGACATTACTTGGAAGAATAAGTGGCAATAAAATAATTCCTCTAACTTATAAAAAGAGTAAGCCATATGGTGTATCACCTAGAAATCTGGGACAGTATTTTATGCAGGAAGCTCTGATGACTAGTGCAGATGAAGCACCACTTGTAATTATCAAGGGATTAGCTGGAACTGCCAAGACATTCTATTCTCTTGCAGTAGGCATGGAGAAAGTATATAATAATCCTAATGGTGAATACAGAAGAATAGTGGTGTGCAGACCTAACGCGCAGTTTGATGAATCTAATAGATATGAGGATGAAACTGCCCTTGCAGATAGAATACAAGAGATATTCGAACGTGGTGTGATTCAGACAGAAGCCTTGAATTTTATTAGAGGACGTTCAATTGCAAAAACATTTTTAATAATTGATGAGGCTCAGAATATGACACCTAACCAGGTTAAAGGAATAATCACAAGAGCTGGTAAGGGAACGAAGATTGTATTACTTGGTGATCCTAATCAGATTGACAAAGCATTCCTTGATGAAAAGACCAATGGACTTAGTTATGCCTCAAAATGCATGAAAGGCAGCAAATACTGTTGGCAGCTTACAATGGCAGCAGAAGAATGTGAGCGTTCTGTACTTGCTATGGACGCAGTCAAACGACTGTAATAAAGTAGAAAAGAGGAAGTGTAATTGAAATATAGTGAAATTAAGCAAAATGAGGAAATATTAGCACTTCTTGATAAGGGTAATGCTAATCTTGGAACATTAGGATATACAGACCATTCAAAGGTTCACTGCACAATAGTAGCTGAAGGTGCTGGAAAGTTATTAGAACAGTTTGGTTATAGTAAGCATGATATTGAATTAGTGAAGATTGCAGGATTTATGCATGATATCGGTAATTCGATTAATAGATCACACCATGCAGAATATGGTGCATTGTTAGCTGATAATATTCTTCAGAAAACAGATATGCCGGTAGCAGACAGGGTTACAATTATATCTGCAATCGGTAATCATGATGAATCAACAGGTGGTGCGGTTGATGCAATATCAGCTGCATTGATAATCGCTGATAAGACAGATGTTAGACGTAACAGAGTACGAGCAAAAGACAAATCGCAATTTGATATTCATGACCGCGTTAATTATGCAGTAACGCAGGCAAAACTCAAGGTGGATACAGAGAAGAAAGTCATCTCACTTAATCTTCAGATTGATGAGACTATATGCACAATGTATGAGTATTTTGAGATATTTCTTGGAAGAATGATGATGTGCAGAAGAGCTGCAGAAGTCTTAGGCTCAAGATTTAAATTGACAGCTAATGGGCAGAAAGTGTTATAATCTAAGTAATATATTGAATGATATTACAAGGAGAATGTTGATGAGAAGAAAAGACAGAGAAATAACAGATTATAGTAAAATGCTTGAGATACTGAACGAATGTGACTGCTGCCGATTAGGCTTGCTTGACGAAACTGAAGTATATATAGTTCCAATGAATTTTGGATTTGAAGATATTGATGGAAAGATTTATCTATATATGCATGGAGCACCCGTTGGAAGAAAAATTGATATATTGAAGAAAGACGGGACTGTTACATTTGAATTAGATAGAAAACATGAACTGGTATCAGGTGATATTGCATGTGCGTTCTCATATATGTACCAGTCAATAATGGGAACAGGCAAGGCTGTTCTATTGGATGATTTTGATGAGAAACTTCATGGTTTGAAAGTGATTATGTCACACTATACGGATAATAAAGAATTACAATTTAATGATAATGCTGTTAAGAATGTTGCAGTTATTAAGCTTGAAGTAAGCAATTGGACTTGTAAAGAACATTAATAAGGACATTAATACTCTTCAGAATGGAAGTGTAATATGAAAAGAACCAATATTAATAAATTCATTGATTTGCATATGCATCTAGATGGCGCAATTACCGTGGATATTGCCAAAAAACTGGCAAAATTGCAGCACATTGAGCTCCCAACGAGTGATGATGCAGAGCTACTTGATATGCTGTCAGTGCCTGAGAATTGCAGAAATCTTAATGACTTTTTACGATGCTTTGATTTGCCTTGCAGTCTTATACAAACTAAAGAAGGTATTAGTGAGGCAGTTTATCTTGTCGCAGAAAATATGAAAAAACAAGACATTATATATGCAGAGGTTCGCTTTGCACCTCAGAAGTGTACGGATAATGGCCTTACGCAGGAAGAAGCTGTTGTAGCTGCATTAGAAGGAATGCGTCGAAGTGATTTGAAGATGAATTTAATTCTATGCTGTATGCGTGGTGATGATAATGAGGCTAATAAAAAGGCTAATATTGAAACTGTAGAGATAGCCAAAAGATATCTTGTAGATGATGGTGGCGTGGTTGCTATTGATTTGGCAGGAGCAGAAGGTTTATTTCCTAACGAATGGTACATGGATATATTCGCATTGGCTAAGGAATATAGAATTCCATTCACTATTCATGCAGGAGAGGCAGCAGGTGCTGAAAGTGTAAAAACGGCATTAACTATGGGAGCATCACGAATTGGACATGGTGTAAGAATTGCTGATGATGTAGAATTACTCCAGATGATTAAGAATAACAAGATTCCATTAGAGATGTGTCCAACAAGTAACAGTCAGACAATGGCTGTGGATGATATGGATACATATCCATTGATACAATACCTGGATATGGGTATAGCTGTTACTTTGAATACAGATGATCCTGCAATTGAACGCACTGATATTGTAAGTGAATATCGTTATATGGAAACTAAGTTTGGATTGAGTTATAATCAGGAGATACAGCTGCTCAACAATGCGGTCGATGCAGCATTTACCAATGAAGAGACAAAAGCAGATTTACGTAAACAATTGAATGAGTAAAATAAGCAAAAGTAGTGAAGATGACAGTGTAATGATAAATTGTGCATCTTCACTTTTTATTTTTTCAGGAAAAGATTGACAATATGATATCATAATGATATCATTAATACATCAAATAAAAACAACATCGATGGAGGTATCGTTATGGAAGAGAAAGTTCTAAAAAAGGGAAAGAATGGAATGGTAGTATTACTACTAGTGATTTTGGGATACATTGTTTCAATAGCTGCAATTATCGGCGGAGCATTCATGATTGAGGACAATGGCAGCTTGCTTGCGCTTGGTGTAGTACTTTTGATAGCTGGAATTGTATTTGCCTGTTTGGGATGGATTTTCCTCTTAGGACTTAAGGTGTTAAAACCTCAAGAAGCATTGGTACTTACACTTTTCGGTAAATATGTAGGAACACTTAAAGAAGAAGGATTCTATTATGTTAATCCTTTCTGTACGGGCGTTAATCCTGCCGCATATACAAGATTACATCAGAGCGGTGATGTAGATGGTGGTTCAAGTAAGATGATGAATGTGGCAGCAATGGCAACAGGCGTATCTGCTAATTCAACAGATATGAATATGAGTGGTAGTAAGAAGATATCGCTTAAGATAATGACATTAAATAACAGCAGACAGAAAATCAATGATTGTTTAGGTAATCCTGTTGAAATTGGCATTGCAGTAATGTGGAAGGTTACAGATACAGCGAAGGCAGTGTTTAGTGTTGATAATTACAAGGAATACCTTTCATTACAGTGTGATAGCGCACTTCGTAATATCGTAAGAATGTATCCTTATGATGTAGCTGAAAATGTTGATACAACTGGAGACGGTGTTGCTGATGCAGGTAGCCTTAGAGGCTCAAGTGAAGTTGTAGCTGAGAGAATTCGTAAAGAAATTCAGGCAAAGGTATCAGAAGCTGGTCTTGAGATTATTGAGGCAAGAATTACATATCTTGCATATGCACCAGAGATAGCAGCTGTAATGCTTCAGAGACAGCAGGCGTCAGCAATTATAGATGCAAGAAAGATGATAGTGGATGGAGCTGTTGGAATGGTTGAGATGGCACTTTCACGTCTCTCAGAGAAGGAAGTAGTAGAATTAGATGAAGAACGTAAAGCTGCAATGGTTTCTAACCTTTTAGTTGTTCTTTGTGGTAATAGGGATGCCCAGCCTATAGTTAATTCGGGTTCATTATACTAATGGCAGATAATTCAAAAAAGCAGGTACCGCTCCGGTTGTCAGCAAAATTATATGATGCCATTGCAGCCTGGGCAGAGGATGATTTTCGTTCTGTGAATGGACAGATAGAATATTTGCTTACCGAGTGCGTACGTCAGAGAAAAAAGAATGGAGCAAAGGTTCCACATGAACTTGATGTTCCACCAGAACTTGATATAAAATAAGAACGCTCAGACATAGGAGAGAGAATGAAAGATAGAAATGATAAGAGTTCATTCGCTGATTATGAATTATCGAAAGAGATTCTTGGTGCGTTGGAGGTGCTTAATTATAAGCACCCAACGCCAATTCAGCAGATGGTAATTCCATATATATTAGAAAACAGGGATGTGATTGCACAGTCAGAAACAGGTAGTGGAAAGACTGCAGCATTTGCCATCCCTATTTGTGAATTTGCAGATTGGAATAATAATGTGCCCGAAACACTTGTACTTGAACCAAGTAGAGAGCTTGCAGTACAGGTAAAAACAGAGATATTCAATATTGGAAGAAACAAAAGGTTGAAAGTACTTGATGTTCTAGGCGGGTTCCCAATTGATAAACAGATTCAGAGCTTAAAACAGAAGACACACATAGTTGTTGGTACTCCGGGAAGAGTAATGGATCTTGTGAGAAGAGGTAGCCTTAAACTTGCTGAAATCAAGCATCTTGTTATAGATGAAGCGGATTTGTCGCTTGATATGGGCTTCATGGAAGAGATGAGGCAGATTATTGAGGGTGTCGATAAAAACGCACAAAAGCTGCTTTTTTCAGCAACAATTAATGATGAATTAGAAGGTATTCTTGCAGAGCATATGAATAATCCTGCTAGGCTACAAACGGATGTGCAGTCTCGCGCAGCGGCAACGGTAAATCAACTTATATATAAGACAGAGCCAGAAGAAAAGTATGATTTGTTCAAAGATATTCTTATACAGACGAACCCTGATAAAGCTATGATTTTTTGTGGAACCAGAGAGATGGTTAATGTCCTGTGCCATAAGCTTGCAAGGGATAAGATAAAGTGCAACATGATTCACGGTGAGCTTGAACAGGGCGATAGATTAAGAGCTATTGACGATTTCACTCGCGGCAGAACGCATTATATGATAGCTACAGATGTTGCTGGAAGAGGTATTGATGTCTCGAATCTTTCACATGTATTCTCATATGATTTTCCAACTGGTAGGGAAAGCTATGTGCATAGAATTGGAAGAACTGGAAGGAATGGCGCAACCGGCACAGCAATTAGCTTTGTATGTCCATCTGATGAGAAAATGCTTTCAATGGTTGAAGACTATATAGATATGAAGATTCCTGAGGCAATTCACGAAAGAGATGCTAACGCTGCGGAAGTTGAAGCATTTGCCAAGAGACAGAATGAAAAGATAAAGCTAGAGCCAAAGAAGGGTGCCGGATTTGCAAAGACGATAACAAGACTTACCATTGGTGGTGGTAAGAAATCAAAGATGCGTGCAGTTGATATTGTTGGAACGATATGCAGTATAGAGGGAATTACGTCTGATGATATAGGCATAATTGATGTAAGAGATAGCCTTACATATGTGGAGATTCTTAATAAAAAAGGACAGATTGTGCTGGATGCACTACAGACGAAGACGATTAAAGGTAAGATTAGAAAGGTCAGAGTGACCAGGTAAAGATAGAATTAATTATCAATATCGAATAAAGAAAGAGGATTATATGGGCAAATATTATGCAGTAAAACAGGGCAAAAAGCCGGGGATATATACGACATGGGATCAATGTAAGGCTATGGTTGCAGGATATCCGGGAGCAATATATAAGAGCTTTAAGACGCTTGAAGAGGCAAAAGAATTCTGCGGAGATGCCGCAGCCGGCAATACCACCGTCGGCAACGCCGCCACACAAAACGATAGACCATATGCATTTGTGGATGGCTCGTTTAATATTGCAACAAAGGTTTATGGCTATGGCGGATTTGTGTTCTATGATGGCAATAAGGAATATGTAAGCGGAAGTGGCAAAGATGCAGAGATGGCTTCAATGCGCAATGTTGCAGGAGAAGTACTGGGAAGCATGGCGGCGATAAACAAAGCATTGGAACTGGGTCTTAAATCAATTGATATATATTATGATTATCTAGGGATTGAAATGTGGGCAAAAGGTATGTGGAAACGTAATAAGAGTGGAACTATTGCTTACTATGACTTTATAAAGTCAGTCGAAGATAAGATTGATATCAATTTTGTCAAGGTAAAAGGGCACTCTGGAGTGGAAGGTAACGAAGAGGCAGATGTGCTTGCTAAAAAGGCAGTAGGTATCTTATAATCGTAAAATTATATTGTAATTTCTTACAATATGTTATAAACTAAAGGATATGTTTTTACGCAATGGAGGTAAAGTTATGATTTCAGAAACAATGGTAGGAATGGTTAA
>CAZPHI010000049.1:0-15454 GCA_964586425.1 uncultured Lachnospiraceae bacterium
TAGATGTTGGAGTTAATTACTCTCTAACAACTACACTTTTATGGTACTAAATAAGACATCAGTGATGCTTACACAAACAACGTCAGTTTCTTGTATAGTTATAATAGGTTGAATTGTCATAATAAGATTTGGAGTCATAAATATAGTGAATGTCAGAACCTTGTCTAATTGTTTAATAATTGCCATCCAGCATATAAACAACTCAGATAAAGACAGTGGCAATACACTCCAGTTGAGTAGTCATAGCTACAGTATCTGAATGTATAATAAACACTATATTAGAAAGAAAGGAAGGCGTGATAATTGAGATCAAGATTTAACATTAAAGCTCTTATAGTATGTATCGCAATTCCACTTGCAGTTGGATTAGTCGCAAGCTTTCTTAGCCGTTCAGGCATAGAAGCTAACGCTTCAGTTATAAAGCCTCCGCTTGCTCCGCCTGCATGGCTCTTTCCTATTGTATGGACAATATTATATATACTTATGGGTATATCTTCCTACCTTGTAGTCACTACCTCGCATAATCCTGAGCAGCTTGAAAAATACATATTCTTCTATGGCAGCCAACTGGCAATCAACTTTATATGGTCGTTGATTTTTTTCAATATGCAGTGGTACTTCATAGCATTTATCCTGATAATTATTCTATGGTATCTAATAATATGTACAATTAAAGCGGCCGAAGCTATTAACCGCCTGGCCGCATATCTGCTGATTCCATATCTATTATGGGTAACATTCGCTGCTTATCTTACACTTGGAATTTGGATTCTTAATTAACTGAGATACATTGGAATTATTTGATGCGATATTCAATAATTATAGTGGTGTGAAATCTGTATAACTATAGCTTGTGGTGTCTCTATATTCCCACCATTCGCCTGAATAGAAAGAGAAACCATGTCTAACCATTAGCTCTTCAAGGAAATCAGAATTTGCACCTGCCTGTGCATCTACATCATTATAGTTTCTGTCTGCCTTACTTGTAAAATCATCAAATGCAGATGGCATCAGTACTTCATTACCATCCATATCCGTTATTGTCATGTCCAATGTTCCACCGAGATTATGTGCCTTGTATCCATTAGCAGGATTAGCAACAAAATTAGGATCTGGATATATGCTCCAAAGAAATTCCTGTGCAAAAAAAGGTCTGTATGCATCCCAGATTTTTATTCTATATCCAAGACTTTCAAGCTCAGCTTCGGCATCGGCTAATTTTACAACAGTTCCATATCTCAAATAAGCATTATTAAAATCATATATTACCTGACCTGTAAAATTATCCGTTGTAGCGTACTTCAAATCAATAATGATATTAGGAATATATTCGGCAACATTAACATAATCCGTTGCTTCATTACTTATAGCTGATTGCATATTTTCATCAGTCTGCGATAATGTTGGCTGTACTTGTGTTTCGGGCTGTGTCTCTGATTCGGACTGTGTCTGCGTTTGTGTTACGGGCTGTGTCTGCGTCTGCGTTTCAAGCTTTGTATTCTTTCCACATGAAATCATCATACTTGAAACCGTGAATAATAAAGCTAAAGCTGGTATTCTATATCGTAATTTTGACATATCTGCCTCCTTATGTATTATTTGAATATTGGTAAATTGCAAATTTTGTTTTGCAATATTATATATGTGCAACCACGACGCAATTCTAAACGGACCGTTGCATAACGTCGGTTCTTTGTGACCGTCTTATGGTCACTTATGAACCGTTACGTTTAAGCACGAGCGAAAGCGTGTCCGTGTGAATTGCGTCCTGGTTGTACATCACATAAAAATATGACAAAACTACAGAGTTTTACAATTAACTATGTTTGAATATTAGTATATTATCATTATGTCAATATTATGGCAAGTAGTTAATAAACGATAAAATAAATCAACATTTTCAAGAAAATATATTCGTTTTATCATTAAATTGTGGTATAATTATCAATATTTGAGTTAATTATATACTCAAAAGATAATAAGGAGGATATATAGATGAAAAATTATTTTGATTTAACGGGTAGTGTTGCTGTTATTACTGGTGCTAGTACCGGACTTGGCGTTCAGATGGCTGAAGCATTAGCTAATCAGGGTGCTAACATTGTTGTACTCGCAAGAAGAAAAGAAAAGCTTGAGGCTGTTGCAGCTCATATTGCTGAGACTTATGGTGTTCAAACTCTTGCCGTAGCTTGTGATATTACTAAAACAGAGCAGATTCAGGCTGCTGTCAAAGAAACTATTGATAGATTCGGCAAAGTTGATATATTAATCAATAATGCTGGTACAGGTGCAGTTGCTCCAGCAGAAGAAATCACAGATGAACAGTTTGATAACGAAGTTGCTATCGATTTAGCTGGTTCATTCAAAGTTGCTCGTGAATTCGGTAAAGAGATGATCAAAGCCAAATACGGCCGTATTATCAATATTGCTTCAATGTATGGTCTTGTTGGTAATATGACATGTGGTTCTTCTCCATATCATGCTGCAAAGGGTGGTGTTGTTAACTTAACACGTGCGCTTGCTGCAGAATGGGGCAAATACGGTATCACAGTTAACTCAATCTGCCCTGGCTACTTTGAAACAGACTTAACTCGTGAGACACTTCAGTCAGATTTCTTTATTGAGATGGCTAAACGTTCAATTCCATTAGGCAGATATGGTGTTACAGGAGAGCTTGATACAACAGCAATCTTCCTTGCATCACCTATGTCAACTTATGTTAACGGAATGAATATAGCCGTTGATGGTGGTTATACTTGCGTATAGTATTCGCCTCCTATTATTATATTTTATTATAAAAGAAAGCCGGGGAGACACCTATATCTCCTCGGCTTCGTTATTAACTCATCTTCTTCACTTCTACGACACGGTCAAAGTCATCGAATGACGTCATCCTATGTGTAACCATAAGCACTACCTTATTCTCCATCAACTGTTTCATTGCAAGATTAATCTTCTTCTCACTGTGCACATCCAAAGCTGATGACGGTTCATCCATCAAAAGAATAAGAGTATTCTTTAAAAATGCTCTAGCAATTGCAATTCTTTGTCTCTGTCCTCCAGATAGATTGGTTCCTCCTGGTGCAAGTTCAGTATCATATCCAAGTGGAAAATCCTTAATAAATTCGTCTGCATATGCGAATCTTGCTGCATCTAGAATAAGTTGCTTCTTCTCTTCATCAGATATCTTTAATTCAGTATTAATACCTAATGCTATGTTATCGAATATTGTTCCTTCAAATAGGTAATTATTCTGTGGAATATATGTAATCATTTTTCTTAATTCTTCTAGCGTGTATTCACTTATATCCTTACCATATAGCTTAATCTCACCACTGCTCTTAGCATAAAAGCGAAGCAAAAGCTTGAGAAGGGTACTCTTACCACAGCCAGACTCACCCATAAGAATTACCTTTTCACCATTAGCAACTGACATATTGAAGTTCTCGATAACCTTAGTATCTTCATCATATGCAAAACACAGATTCTTAATTTCAACTGGTGTGAGATCATCATGTGATATTGGATGTTCCTCATGTGAAGCTTCCCTGCTCTCTTCGAGCCCATCCATCTCAAGGAAATCAAATACTCTGCCTGCCCTTACAATAGAATTAGTCATTGTAGTAAGTGCTGAGCCAAAGCTTTGAACCATTGCACTTACACCCATCTGCAATGATACAACAGCCATAATAGTACCATAATCAATCTTTCCCTTTGATACTAAGTAAGCTCCGACAATAATTGTACCAAAGCTTCCTAGAATTCCCATTAGGAATGATACCATCTCAAGTACTGCAGCCTTTCTGACACGTCTGCGTTCTCCATCTGCAACATTGACATTCTCTTCATTATAATTGTCTATAACAATTGATGCTCCACTATACATCTTAAGTAAAGTAAATCCTGAAAGAATATCACTTAGACGTTGTGCCAGATTGCTTATGTTCTTTTGTATATTCTTATCCATCTTTTTAATCTGTTTGTTAACATTAACAGATATAACAACAGTAATTACGCTAAAGAATATAGATATCAATGTAAGAATTGGACTATATACAAGCATTGCAATAATAGACACAACACCATTAACAATACGTGCTACAACCCAGTATACATGTGAAAAATACGAATCCTTTAGGCAGTTTGCATCCCAGTTAAGTGTCTTTAATGCATCTGCACTATGGTTTTTCTCATAATAGTCCATATCCATTCTAATTAATTTATCAAACATCGTTATCTTCGTATCGAATACAACTTTCCTTACTACTCTTATCTGAAAATACCTCAGATATGGAAATCCACAATTAATAACAAGAAGAATAATACAGAGAATTACTGCTATTTTGAACAATTCTGGATTGGAATACTCAACAGAGTTGAATATCAGCTTATTCATATAAGGATTAATAAGTCTTGTTATTATCGAAACAAGTATAGTAACTATAAACCAGAACCAATATGCTCTCTTGTATTTACCAAGGTATGAAAAATATCTTTTAATTTCTTTCATTACTCTTCACCTCCTGATAATACATACTCATCATACATATGTCTATATGTACCATTGGCATTCATAAGCTCATCATGAGTTCCTATCTCTTTAATCCTGCCATCCTCCATAACAACTATCTTATCATAATCCGTAATTGTTGTTAGTCGGTGTGCTACAGTGATTACTGTCTTTCCTGTTGACACATCAGTTATCGTCTTACTAATTGAGCTTTCCGTCTCTTTGTCCAATGCCGATGTTGGTTCATCAAGCAAAAGAATTGCCGCATCTTTTAATATTGCTCTGGCAATAGAGATTCTCTGACGCTGTCCACCAGATAGATTATTACCCTTCTCTTCCATTATTGTGTCATATCCATTCGGCAAATTCTCTATGAACTCATTACAACTAGCAAGTGTAGCTGCTTTAATTATCTCTTCACGCGTAGCCTTAGGATTACCTATCTTAATATTGTCAGCAACAGACATTGGAAATATGACTGTATCCTGCGATATTAGCGCCATATCACGTCTTACGCTGCCTGGATTAATATCCTTGTATTTCTTTCCACAATAATACAAATCGCCTTCATCTGTCTCATATTGACGACTCAAAAGCTTAATAAGTGTACTCTTTCCACTTCCACTCTTTCCAACAAATGCAGTTTTGCTTCCTTTTTTAATATCAAGTGTAAACTGATCAACTGCCTTATTCTTCATAGACTTCTTGCCCATATTTTGTTTAGAGTTATCAGTATTGTCCTTCTTTCCAGGAGTATATGCACTAATTATCTGATCTGCAGTCTGATTTTCCACAGTGTTATAGGCAAATGTAACATTGTCAAAACGAAACAGGTTCTCGCCCTCACTAACAGATTCAACACTTGGAGCCAAAGCTTCATCGATATTGTCAGTATCTTCAACTGGCAAATCACATACATAGAATACACGATTAACTGAAACAATTGCCATCTGCGAACGTACTACCAACTGATAAGCACTCTCTAATGGGTCGTTGATTTTTTTAACAGCACTAATGAATGCAACAAGCATACCAATTGTAAGATGTCCATTTAATGCAAGAAATCCACCGAGGCAAAGAGCTATTGCTGTTGGGCCTTCACTTATAAGCATTGACAAAGGACCAACATTATACTGTCTCAAATCATTACGATTAGATATATCCAACGTTACCTTCAGGTCGTCATAATATTTTTTCTTCATCTTATCCTGAAGATTGTATGATTTGATAACATCCACGCCATCGAATGCTTCCTGGATGTTATTATTAGTAAGGCCAAGCTTCTTAACATACTGAAATTGGTCGATTTTAATAGGTTTCAAGAACTTAACACTAAGTGGTACCATAACAGCAAGTGGAATCAGGCATGCAAGTGCCAGCCACGGATTAAGTATTAACATATATATGGCAAATGCTACTACCATAATCGGAACATAGAGACAATCCTTAAAATACGATTGCATGAATCCTGCAAGACCTTCAATATCGGATGATAACCTCTCCATAATATCACCAAAGTTATTACGCTCCATAAAGTCTGGAGCCGCCTTCATTAGATGATTAAGAGAATCTTCTCTGAGCTTTTTAAGGACTCCAGTTCCAAAATATCCCGTCATTGCTACAACAAGATAATTAGACAGCAAACCAATAGATACTGATATTACAATCTTAACTACTAATTCCGATAAAGATGCTGCGAACTCTCCTGCAACTGCAATATCAATTACCTGCTTTAATACATCAATTACCCATACATTAGCAAGAGAACAACCAACACTAGCTAAAGCCGCAAAGATAATATGTATATAAAAAGGCTTTGAATACTTGATTAATCTTTTCATGTCAACCTCCATTATTCAAATAAAAAATCTCCAGATATCTAATTAATAGATACCTAGAGATTATATCACATATTTTACAAATGAATAACTCTTTCTTTAATTTCTTGTGTTCTTCCCTGATTCCAGTATTGCGTTCCAATATAACCGCATGTTCTTCTTGCTACATTCATCTTCGTCTGATCACGATTACCGCAATTTGGGCACTCCCATACGAGTTTTCCATCATCATCAGTAACAATCATTATCTCTCCGTCATATCCACAGCACTGACAATAATCGCTTTTTGTATTAAGCTCTGCATACATGATGTTATCATATATATGTCGTATCACAGCTAATACAGCCGGTATATTGTTCTGCATATTAGGGACTTCAACATAACTAATTGCTCCACCTGGAGAAAGCTCCTGGAACTGACTCTCGAATGTAAGCTTTGTGAATGCATCTATAGGCTCACTTACGTGTACATGATAGCTATTAGTTATATAATTCTTATCTGTAACATCTTTAATCATACCAAATCTCTTTTGTAAGCATTTTGCGAATTTGTATGTGGTTGACTCAAGTGGTGTTCCATATACGGAGAAATCCATATTCTCTTTTGCTTTCCACATCTTACATGCATCATTAAGATGCTTCATTACTTCCAAAGCAAATGGTGTTGCTGATGGGTCTGTATGTGGTTTACCTGTCATATATCGCGTACACTCACACAGTCCCGCATATCCAAGGGATATTGTTGAATAACCTCCAAACAATAATTTATCAATTGGTTCCCCCTTCTTAAGTCTGGCAAGGGCTCCATGCTGCCAAAGAATAGGAGCAACATCTGAAGGAGTACCCAATAATCTATTATGACGTGCCATCAATGCTCTATAACAAAGTTCAAGCCTTTCATCGAATATCTTCCAGAATTTTTCAAAATCACCCTCTGATGAACAAGCTACATCTACAAGATTAAGTGTAACAACACCCTGATTAAAACGTCCGTAGAATTTTGGTTTGCCAGTATCAGGATCATGATATACTGTAAGGAATGACCTGCAACCCATACATGTGTAGCAATTGCCATCCTTTAACTCTTTCATCTTCTTCTCTGATATATAATCTGGTGTCATTCTCTTAGCAGTACACTTAGCAGCAAGAGTTGTCAGATAATAGTACTCTGAATCATTATGAATATTATCTTCCTCAAGTACATATATAAGCTTAGGAAATGCTGGTGTAATCCATACACCTTCTTCATTCTTAACACCTTTAATTCTCTGTTTTAATACTTCTTCTATAACAATTGCAAGGTCCTTTTTCTCTCTCTCATTCTTAGCTTCACCAAGATACATGAATACTGTTACGAATGGAGACTGACCATTAGTTGTCATTAATGTTACTACCTGATACTGAATTGTCTGAACGCCTCTGCTTATCTCATCTCTTAATCTGCATTCAACAATCTTATCCTTTTGTTCCTCTGTAAGAGAAGCACCTGTCTCCTCTAGCATATCCTCTAATTCTTTTCTAATCTTCTCTCTACTTACCTGAATAAATGGTGCAAGATGCGCTAGTGATATACTTTGTCCACCATACTGTGAGCTTGCAACCTGCGCAACTATCTGTGTTGCAACATTACACGCTGTTGAGAATGAATGTGGTTTTTCAATCTTTGTTCCACTAATAACTGTTCCGTTCTGAAGCATATCTTCAAGATTAACCAAATCACAATTATGCATATGCTGTGCAAAATAATCAGCATCATGAAAATGAATTATACCCTGTTCATGAGCTTGTACAATATCTTCCGGCAAAAGAAATCTCTTTGTAATGTCCTTACTTACTTCTCCAGCCATGTAATCTCTCTGAACGCTGTTAACAGTTGAATTCTTATTAGAGTTCTCCTGCTTTACTTCCTCATTATTACATTCAAGCAAACTTAATATCTGCTGATCAGTAGAATTAGATTTACGTACAATCGCACGTTTGTATCGATATGTAATATACTTTCGTGCAACCTGGAATGCTTTCTTGTCCATTATCTGATTCTCTACAATATCCTGAATCTCCTCAACATTAAGAGCTCTCTTAGATTTTGAACCTTCCTGTTCAATATAAGATGCTATTTCGTGTATCTGCTCCTGTGTAAGTCTCTCAGTCTCAACCACTTCATTATTGGCTTTATCAATTGCAGTAATGATTTTGCTAATGTCAAATGTTGTTTCGACACCGCTTCTTTTAATTATCCTCATACCTTCTCCTGCCTCCATACATATTCAGTGCTACCATAACTTTGTTACCTTCCGCCCAGACAATTAAATCCGTCACTGCTTTCAATTATACTACATCTTGTGTTTAATTCAATAGGAAACTACAATATATACTTATACTGTATAGCATATATTAAAGCATTTTCCATTATTTGGATTCTCTTAATTTTGATTTTTTCTTATCTTCATACATCTTTTTATCAACATCAAGGAAACAATCATGCACGTTCTTATGTATTGATTTATCATATCTGCTGTATGCATTAGCAATATAATAATCCATCTGATAGAGCTCATCTTCTAGAGTAACCAGATTAAGAAGCTTTAATCTTGCATTGTTAACCATATCTTCGTCACAATTACGACCTATAACTATGAATTCGTCTCCGCCTATACGATACACATAACCACATTTTTCATATGCTTTTTTAATTAAGTGTGCTGATCTGTAGAGCATCCTGTCTCCGGCTGCATGTCCCATATGGTCATTAACGTATTTGAGATTATTAACATCGAATTCAATCAAAAAGAATCCATCCTCGTCTTCGATATTAGATAATGCCTGTTCAAAGGATATCCTATTCCGTACCTGAGTCACAACATCATATTTGAATTGAAGTTCCCTTAGGAATATGTAATATAGAAGCTCTGATAAAGCCGCGCCGCCCCACATAATCTGCATATCTCTATCAACAGACTGTAGGAACGCAGTAATCAGCATAATTGTATATATCAACCACAAAAAGCTTCTCTCTGATATGTCATATTCCTTAGCTTTCTGATAGTTAGCATACAGGAGAATTCCATATCCAAACAAAGTAATCGCTCCATGTACTATAAAGAAATCCCCTCTACTATATACACATTGGCTGCTTACATTGAACATCCATTGTGTCTCAAGGCTTGCTACACATAGAATAGTTCCTATGATGGCTGGTATAAAATATATCAACTTATTATTTGACATCTTATCGTTGTAAAGCATACTAATTAAAGGTGGAATAAAATACAAAAGTGTAAAATAAATTACATCCACAATCATCATAATAATTCGAAACTCTGGTCTGGCAGCATATGATAAATAATCGCATATTACCTCTAGCACAAGTGCTAAACTAGTCATACAAACAACTAATAGATACTGCTTTGTTTTATCCCTGTGTATAAAATCATTCTTTCTAACAAGATAAAACAAAAACACAGAATAATAAACCCTAATACATCTGAACTTGCCGGAGCAAAACCCTCTCGCATACACACCACTTCCTCTGCAATTTATCTTTTTATTGTGCTTCTCTAATCATACAGTATTGTTCTAACGGGAAATTAGTTTTCATAACTCCATATACCTTAAAGCCAAACTGTTTATAAAAATCAACATTATTCTTATTGTGCGTTTCAAGTGAAATCATCATTCCATGCTTATCTGCATAATCTATCGCTTCTTCCATTAATTCATAAGCTATACCATGATGCTGCATTCTAGGATTAACTGCAAGATATATAATATGTAATCTATTATCCTGGTAAAGTTGATCCGTCCAGCTTGAATTAAGATAATCCTGTCCTTTTTGGAAATTATGTAATGTTCTAAATGTAGGATCTTCTTTAATTAAATAGGCATCTGTATACACTCGCGCCTTTACTTCTGTTATCCACTCTCTGAATATATTATAGTGTTCTGCTTCATCCGAAACTACTAATAATCCATTCAATTCGCTGCTGTCTGCAAATATCTCACAGGTCTCATAGAACTCATTCATATCACAATGAAAAAGTTCTGGCATTAGATTCTTTCTAATCTCTTCATCAGGAATAAGTGTTTCATATAAAGGATCATGTGCAAAGCAAATATTAAGTGTTTTTTCCAAATTAGGAAGGTCATCCTGTTGTACCTTGTATAATTTTTTACTTTCCATAAACTAGTATATTACCCTTTCTTACAGAATATATTCGTTAGTAACTGTCCTATATATATTATCTATTGTTGTCTCTAACAGAGCAATTTGTTTATTATATATCTGTTCAAGACTGATAATCTGCTCAGCATAATCTGTAATACCAGTCTGCTCTTTAGCAAGAAGTTCTTGAACTATTCCGTACATGCTCTTGTGCTCCATTAGTCTCTTATATCCCCATTTCAAGCGTTCTCTAGGCTGATTATACACATAATCACTAAAGTGGTCGTATACTTCTTTATCAAACATGAATGCATATGCATTATTATCAATCTGATATATTTTCCTGAGTGCTGAAGATATATTACCTTTATTCAAATTCTTTATTGCACCATCTATAAGTCTCAAATCATGAATAAGTATCTCATGTGGATATAATACATTCCCATACCAATCAATTCTAACAAAAGTATCCTGTTCAAGTTTGAATTTTGCTAACAGCATTTTCTCAAATTCTCTGCTATCTAATAATGTCTTGTCCGCCTGAGCATCAAGTCCATTCTCTAATTGAAAAGCGTATATTTTATTGATACTTTCAATTCTATAATATTCTGAAATTGCCTTGTCTCTTGCAGTATGAAGAATATCATTCAGATACTTTGATTTCTTAATTAGCATGTCTCCGAGAAAATCATTATCCTCTTCAAGGATTTCATATGCATGTTTGAAGACGGATGCAAGACACAATGGAACAATGGCTGTTTTGTCAAGTGCAAGTATTAATAATGTGAATAGCTCATGATGCATTCTATACACCTGTTCATCATAATAAGCGTCATTGTCAAATTGTGAATGATAATGAGTTTCCATAAAGCTTCCACCCGTAAAATCATTAACCATTGACGGGATTCCCGATATCGCAATTGAAAAATCATCCGACCAGGTCTCAATTGGTGCTATTACCCTTGTTTCCTCCGGATAAGCCTGTGTAAGATTAGGCAGTTCTAATAGAAATTCATTAAGAAACTTCATGTACTCATAACAGCTTCTTATCCTTGCTCTAGTACCATGTGCGAGTGCAGGAAGCTCAAAATTCAAATCCGCGATAACTTTCCCCTGCCATTCAGGATGCACCGAAAATACCTCTTCATATGCGCCTGTTGACCAATCAAAGTTCGAATCTGCAACTCCCCATTCTTCAGCTGCCATTGCTGTAATCATAATCGTATTATATGGCTTATAACCACTATCTATATATGCTTTTGCGATTCCAAACATCATCGCAACAGCGGTATTATCATCCTGGAATCCATCAAAATAAGAATCATAGTGCGCAGACATCATCTACTTCTCCATATCCGCCACACTGTACAGCAATAACTGCTACTGCACCCTTTAGGTGCGCCTGATATACCGGATAATTAATCCACCACTCATCTCGCTGATTAATATCCACAAGAACTATTTTCCCTTTAACATCTATATCTTTATAATCTGTTGAAGTACCCTTGTTGACATATACCAGTTGATATTCTTTGTAACCATCTGTTACAAACTGCGTCTGATACGCTCCAAGCTGAATTATATGTTCTTCTCCCTGCTCACTATATCTTAGAACAGCTTTCTCGAATTCCCATTTGTCAACTGTAATTGCATCCTTGCTTACATCCGATAAGCCAATGCGAATCATCTCTTCTTTTAAGAATTCGCCTGTGTCAAACTCCGCTTTCGAACCTGCACTACGATAGCCAAGTACTGTATTCGTTCTGTACTTTTCCATCTCTTTTGCAAGTTTATATGAATATTGAATATCAAGATTCGCAAGTAATTGCTCTTGTATATTCATATCTTTCATCTCCTATTCCATAGAAATCTTCTCGATTTCCTCTCTGCACTGTACAAATACATCTATTATATCAGGGTCAAAGTGTTGTCCTCTGCCCTCCATAATTATCTCGTATGAACGTTCTTTTGTAAATGGTTCTTTGTAACTACGTTTTGAGCGAAGTGCATCATACACATCTGCAACTGCCATTATTCTTGCTGCCAAAGGTATATCCCTTCCACTGATATGCTCTGGATAACCGCTTCCGTCCCATTTCTCATGATGATAATGTGCCATATCTATTGCAATATTAAGATATTTTTCCTGTTCAACAGCCTTTAATGTATCCTCTATTATCTCAGCACCAATTGTCGTATGTTTTTTGATTGTATCAAATTCTTCTTTTGTTAATTTTCCTGGCTTTGTAAGAATGGCATCAGGAACAGCTATTTTACCAATATCATGAAGTGGTGCTGCATCAATAATCATCTGCACAGTTTCATCATCAAGGAAATCCCTGTATTCTGGTTTATTCATTAATGCACGAGTCAATATACTAACATAACCTGAAGTTCTCTTAACATGTTGACCTGTATCACCATCTCTTGCTTCAACCATACCTGCAAAGCTGATAACTATAGAACGTTGCATCATAGATATCTCTGCAGTCTTTGTTCTGACATCATTCTGAAGTCTGTCTGCATAATAATACTCATTAGTAAAATCTTCCATAACATAGATATCACATATGTTAGAATTCCTACGGACAACATTCCTCTTTGTAACCTTATACACATTATCATGACTTATGAGGAATCTTCCAGACTTGTACAATTCTATAATCTCATCAATAACCGGTTCGCAATCATTAGTTTGCAATGCCGGATATACTGCCTTTGCCGATTCATTGGAATATAGTAGATTATTGCTGTTATCAAGAATAACCAATCCTTGCGCCAAATTGTCTGCTACATAGTCCTTCGCAAGTACAAGTGTCTCAAGAATATTGTCATTAACAAGTATACTTAGCATAATTGTCTCAGCTATTACATATGAAAATGCTGTTGTATCATAACCGTTGGTCAATCCAAGAAGGAATGCAAGTAATCCCGTTGCAACAATAACCAACATTACTGTAAGTGAAATTACTGTGTGATGCTTGTTCTTGTCTTTATCTCTTCCTACTTTAACAATGCATATGATAGGTGCAATTATAAAATAGCATATCAAAAGTGCTGTATATACGTTATACAGCCAAGTGTGACCTAGTACAAGATGTGGGAAAAATCCATCCATCGAATAGCCAATACTACTGTAATATATATTATTGTACTCGCATGTCTCTACAAGTAAAAGAATAATTATATGTACAGATAGTAATATTCTTTTAACAATTGTTGGAAGTTCAATCTTACAGTATTCCAGCATAAAAAGCATAAACAAAAATGGTCCAAAAGCCTTACCAAAATATATGAATTTCAATGCTTGTATCGCCAATTCCATCGAATTAGCGCGCATCTCAAATAGGTATCCTAATGAATTAATGAAGGCTGCTGCCATCATACACAAGAGATACATCTGGCACTTTGATTGTGGCTGTTTTACTACATATGCAATTTGAAATACTCCGATAAGCATACCAATAACCTGTAATGCAACCAATATATAATACATGCCATACCTCCTTTATCAGCTTCGTAAATATATATCTATTATACTATCAAAAAAACTCTTTTACTATCTATATTTACAAAGATTAATAAAAGAGTTTTATTCTATTTCAATTTAAAGTCATACTGTTTAGTATAGTCTTCTCTATGATAATAACGCACTAGCCGAACCGGCTCCCTGTCTGATATAATCTGTATTAACCGTACTGATTGATGCATATCCAACATTGGGCACTGATTTCACAATCATTGCATTACATGTTTGCCAATCAAAATTCCTGCCAAAAAGCCTATCACCATTTTCATTGGAAACAGATACCGTACTACAGCCAAACATTACATCAGAGAAGTGAAGTCTGTCAGCTTCTGCGAATAGATTGGCCGCTAAGAACTTAATCACTTCCGAATCTGAAGAAACACCCTTTTGCCTGATAAATGTTTCAAAGCAGTCATCACCTTCAAATTCCACATAAGATAATCCACCCTCTAGTTTTTGAATATCACTTACTGTATTTTCCACCTTAGTTGCTGTACTTTCACTTGAATTAAAAATATTAGCTGATTCTTTATCTTTTGTATTCTGACAACCAGTAAGCGTCAGTAGAAGCAGACTGCAGACTGCAATCTGAGCTATCTTTTTTATTTTCATATATGAAAACCTCCTAGTTAAAGTACTTTTTTATTATACTCTTTTATTTAAAAGTTTCATATAATTTTGTAAAAAAAACCGCTATGACTTTATCAGCCATAGCGGTAAATATACAATATTATATTATTTAAAATTATGCCTGTGGACCAGCTGCTACTAAAGCCTTACCAGCTTCATTACCTTCGTATTTTGCGAAGTTCTTAACAAAACGAGCTGAAAGATCTTTAGCTTTTGCTTCCCAATCAGAAGCATTAGTATATGTGTCACGAGGATCAAGAATTGCTGGATCTACGCCTGGAAGTTCTGTTGGTACTTCAAAGTTGAAGTATGGAATCTTCTTTGTAGAAGCTTTTGTAATTGAACCATCAAGAATAGCATCAATGATACCACGAGTATCACGGATAGAGATACGTTTTCCTGTTCCGTTCCATCCTGTGTTAACTAAGTAAGCCTTAGCACCACTCTTCTCCATCTTCTTAACTAACTCTTCTGCATACTTTGTTGGATGTAACTCAAGGAATGCCTGTCCGAAACATGCTGAGAATGTAGGAGTTGGCTCTGTAATACCTCTTTCAGTACCAGCAAGTTTAGCTGTGAATCCTGATAAGAAGTAGTATTTTGTCTGCTCTGGTGTAAGGATAGATACTGGAGGAAGTACACCGAATGCATCAGCTGAAAGGAAGATTACATTCTTTGCTGCTGGAGCTGATGAAATAGGGCGAACAATGTTCTGGATGTGATCGATTGGGTAAGATACACGAGTATTCTCTGTCACACTACCATCAGTAAAGTCAATCTTTCCT
>CAZPHI010000050.1:0-15022 GCA_964586425.1 uncultured Lachnospiraceae bacterium
CATTCTTTGTTCCACATTTTGGACAAAACATATTCTCTTCCTCCTGATTATAAAAATACTTTTTCCGTTAGTAATCGCTTAAATCAAATTAATATTACCATTATTTTCTACATAATTCAACACATTTTTATTGTAATTAAAAATTGTAATGTATGTAATTTTCCACTTTTATTGCTGATTTGCAATTTTTTCAGCCAAATCATTAAGGTATACCCATCGATCCATCTTGTCTGATAACTGCGCCTCAGTCATATTCTTCTCTTCCATCAGGTCATTAAGTTTGCTATACTGCGTTGCTGATTCAGCAATCTTTGCATCAAGTTCTTCTATCTTGTTTTCAAGTGCTGCGATATCCTCATCAATTGTCTCATATTCCTTTTGTTCCATATATGTAAATTTCAGCTTAGTACTTCTATCCTTACAATACTTCTCTTTAGCGCTATTAGCTGTATTTGATGTTGAAACAGCATTTGCATTATATATAGAAGAAACTCCGTCAATGCTATGTGTTTTTTCATAATAATCTGTGAATCCGCCCTCGTATTGCTGCAACTTTCCATTGCCTTCAAATGCGAATATTCTATCAACAATCCTATCAAGGAAATATCTATCATGCGAAACAGTAATTATAATTCCTGTAAAACGATCCAAATAATCCTCAAGTATCTCGAGCGTCTCAATATCCAAGTCATTAGTCGGCTCATCTAGAATAAGCACATTCGGTGAACTCATAAGCACACTAAGAAGATATAGTCTTCTCTTCTCACCACCGGAAAGCTTTAATATCGGCGTCCACTGCATCTTCGGAGTAAATAAAAACTTCTCACACATCTGCGATGCTGTAATCTTGCCATCCGCTGTTGTCACATACTCTCCAATATTCTTAACAAATTCAAGAACGTTAATGTTCTCGTCTTCAATGATATTATCCTGCATGAATGCGCCAATGCGCACGGTTTCACCGATATCCATATATCCAGAATCAGGTGCAAGATTGCCTGTTATAATCTTAATAAGAGTCGATTTGCCACATCCGTTAGGGCCAATTATGCCGATTCTATCATCACGCAAAAAGATATAATTAAAATCTTTAATCAATATTTTACTGTCAAATGCTTTTGTGATATTCACAGCTTCAACTGTCTTTTTGCCGAGTCTGGTTCCAATTGAACTCATCTCCAAGTTCTGTTTTTCAAAGCCCGCACGTGCCTCACGCGACTTCGCTTTCATATCCTCAAACCTGTCAATTCGAGCCTGTTGCTTTGTAGAACGTGCTTGGCAACCTCTCATAATCCACTGAAGCTCAGTTCTAAGAATATTGGTTCTTTTACGTTCTGTTGCCTGCTCAATATCTTCACGTTCTGTCTTAAGAGTCAAATACCCTGAATAATTAGTGTCATAGCTGTAGAGATTACCTTTATCAAGTTCTACAATTCTATTAGTTACATTATCAAGAAAGTACCTGTCATGTGTTACCATGATTAACTGACCCTTGAATTTCTTAATGAATTGTTCTAACCAGATTACCATATCATTATCAAGATGATTCGTCGGCTCATCCAATATCAATATCTCTGCAGGCTCTATCAAAGTCTGTGCTAAGGCAACTCTTTTCTTCTGTCCTCCTGACATATTCATAATGTCCATCTCAAAATCAGTAATACCAAGTTTATTAAGTATATTTTTAGCAGAGCTTATCGCCGTCTCTTTAGAGGTATTAGAATTACGTACACCCTTAACAACATAGTCTATAATATTCTCATTATCCTCAAATGCAGGAGTCTGGCACAGATACGCAACTGTCACATTGGCGCCTTTTACTACCTTACCTTCATCAGGTTCTTCGAGGCCTGCAATAATCTTGAGAAGTGTTGACTTACCAGTTCCGTTAACACCGACAATACCTATTTTATCCCCTTTATTAATTCCCAACGTTATATTATCAAACAGTACTCTGTCTCCAAAGCCTTTAGTTACTTTTTCTACATTTAATATATTCACAACAAACTCCATTCATACTTTTTTAGCAATATCTTCAATTATATAAGCATTTTACTGATTTGTATAGATTTTATCTTTTTTTCTTTAAATTATTATTTGCCTGCTATATTGTTTTAATGTATAATCAACATATTAAGGAACTAGATGTTTGATACTATATACTTAATTTGGAGGAATATTATGTGGATTGCAGATAACTGGAAAGATTACCAGGTAATAGATACATCATGTGGCGAAAAGCTAGAAAGCTGGGGTGGATACATTCTTGTAAGACCGGACCCACAGGTTATATGGGACACACCAAAGTCTGAAAAGGGCTGGAAGAAGATGAACGGACATTATCACAGAAGTGCTAAAGGTGGTGGCGAATGGGAATTCTTTGACCTTCCACAGCAATGGAGTATCAATTATAAGAGCCCATCTTTTGAACAAATGCTTACATTCAACCTAAAGCCATTCAGCTTTAAGCACACAGGTCTTTTCCCTGAACAGGCCGCTAACTGAGATTGGTTTGGCAAAAAGATAGCAGAAGCTAAGAGACCAATTAAAGTTCTTAACCTATTCGCTTATACAGGTGGTGCTACGCTTGCTTGTGCAGCTGCCGGTGCTTCAGTTACACATGTTGACGCATCAAAAGGCATGGTTAATTGGGCAAAAGAGAATGCTGCATCATCCAATCTTTCGGATAAACCTATTCGTTGGATTGTTGATGATTGTGTCAAATTCGTTGAACGTGAAATCCGTCGTGGCAATCACTATGATGCTATTATCATGGATCCACCTTCTTATGGAAGAGGTCCAAAGGGCGAGATATGGAAAATCGAAGAAGCCATTCATCCATTGGTAAAATTATGTGCGCAGTTGCTTTCAGATGAACCTCTTTTCTTCCTTATTAATTCATACACAACTGGACTTGCACCATCAGTCCTCACATATATGCTTGCAACTGAATTAAAGAAATTCAACGGACACGTCGAATCTGACGAAGTT
Organism: uncultured Lachnospiraceae bacterium; assembly: GCA_964586425.1. Taxonomy (GTDB): domain Bacteria; phylum Bacillota; class Clostridia; order Lachnospirales; family Lachnospiraceae; genus CAZPHI01. The sequence goes on from CAZPHI010000050.1 coordinate 2,992, forward strand.
GGACTTCCAGTTACATCCAATGGACTTGTACTTCCATGTGGAGCATCCGGTCGTTGGAGTAGTTCAAAATAGCTGCTGGCTATGTTGTCGGCTATGTTGTTTGGCTATGTTGTTTGGCAAAAAGGCAAGGGACGCGATATTTCTTCTCCCTTGCCTTTTTTCTTCCTTCAAGCTTAGTCATCATACTTCATCTAAGGCAAGAGGCTTGTTTTTTCTTCTCCCTTGCCTTTTTTCTTCCTTCAAGCTTAGTCATCATACTTCGTTTAAGGCAAAGGGCTTGCTTTTTCTTCTCCCTTGCCTTTTTTCTGCCTTCATCCGCCAGCCATCAGCCAAGCCGCCAGCCAGCCATCCACCTATATCTCAACAAATTCATCCGCTCTATCAAGTGTTGACAATCTATGAGCTATCATAATTGTTGTTCTATCCTTCATAAGATTATCCAACGCCTCATTAACCAATCGTTCTGACTCATTATCTAAGGCCGAGGTAGCCTCATCTAGAATTAGAATTGGAGCATTTTTAAGAATTGCTCTGGCAATCGCAATACGCTGTTTCTCACCGCCCGAAAGCTTATTACCCCTTTCACCAGCAATTGTATCATAACCTTTTTCCTGCTTCATAATAAAATCATGTGCATTAGCTGCCTTTGCTGCTGCCACAATTTCATCTTTGGTAGCTCCCGGACGTCCAAATGCTATATTTTGCTCAATGCTGACATCATACAGATATGGTTCCTGAGGAACATAACCAATAAGCTCACGCAGCTCCGTCAATTTGTACTCCGACATAGCCTTTCCAGCGATCGAGATTCTACCACTTTCAATAGGATATAATCCAAGCAATAACTTGGCAATTGTACTCTTTCCTTTGCCCGATTCACCCTTTAATGCTACCGTCTGTCCTTTCTTAATGTCCATCGAAAAACCTTTGAGAATCTTGTTCTCTCCATCATAAGAGAAATCAACATCTTCAAGGACAATGTAACCATCCTTTGATGCTTTGCCAATGCCGGCATAACGTTCCGGTTCCTCCGGCAAATCAAGAAATTCAAACACACGCTCTGCATTAACAAGATAGTTTGCCATCGATGGAATATATATTCCAATCTGTAAGAAATTCCAGCTCATAGAACCATACATAATATAAACAGCTGCAAGCTTATCTATTGTTGTGATGCCTATACTTACAAAGAATATACCAATTGCAATAAATATGAGCGATGCGACCAAATCAAAGCACTGGTTCAAGCCCTCAAGGCCTGCTGATAACACATTCATCTTCTTCTGTTGCTTTAAAAATGCTTGATTTCCGGTTACATACTTATCAACCATCTCCTCCTCAAGGTCAAACATCTTCACCTGCTCAATGCCAGCTATGATATTACTCAATCTCTCAGTAAGTGACATATGCGAATCAGACATTGTTCCACTAACCTTCTTCATTGGCTTTATAAAGATGGCATTAACTACAAGCGTAAGCGCACATGTAATAACAAGGCATAATGTTACCTGCCATGACAATATAAACATTGGAATCAGATAGAATATAACCATCAAAAAAGGCATCAGAACTCTTCTAAAACGTGAACCATAGATTCCCTGAGCCCTTTCCTCGTCGTATACAATTTTAGACATAAAGTCGCCACTGTGAGTATTCTCATAATAATCATATGGAAGTCTCATTGCCTTGCCGAATACAGTCTTCTGAAGATTAGCTCCGCCCTTCTTAGCCTCAAGTGTATAGATAATATAACCTACCTGATATAAAAGAAGCACACCGATTCCTTCAAGCACATTAATGAATACCTCACGCCAAAGATTACTTGCATCTCCAATCTGAATCATATTAATTATTTCTTTTAATAAGAATGCCGTTATTATTCCAAAGCCTGTCATTGCAATACTCATAATCACAATCGCAAACAGATATGCAAAGAAGCCCTTCTTCATCATTCCCATCAGACGAATAAGTGTTGAAATCTTGCTTTTCTTCTTGTTCTTTTTTTCACCGTCTCTGCCATTATTCTGATAAGCATCGCAGCATTCATATATTAACGCTTCACTAATTCCCATTCTCACTCACCTCCATCTGACTTTCTTTTGTATACAATCCTCTATATATTCCATTCATATTAAGTAACTCTTCATGTGAACCACTCTCAGCAATTCGACCATTGTCAAATACCAGAATCTTATCAGCATTCTCAATTGTACTCAGTCTGTGAGCAATCGTAACAACAGTTTTTCCCTCAGATATTCTATCAAGTGCCTGCTGTATAAGACGTTCCGTCCCAACATCCACTGCAGAAGTAGGTTCATCAAGCAACAGAATCGGCGCATTCTTAAGAAATGCTCTTGCAATTGAAATTCTCTGCCTTTGTCCACCTGAAAGCTTAACTCCACGCTCGCCAACGAATGTGTCATATCCATCAGGAAGTGTCTCTATGAATTCATCTATATTAGCATAACGACACGCTTCTTTTACCTCTGCAATCGTAGCGCCAGGTCTTCCATATGCAACATTCACTGCAATTGAATCCGGAAACAGATATACATTCTGTGAAACCAATGCAAAATTCTTACGAAGTTCCCTTACATCCCAGTCCTTATAATCATGACCAAAGAGCTTGTAGCTTCCACTCTGTGGAAGATAGAATCCACACATAATTCTAAAAACTGTAGACTTTCCACCACCCGAGCTGCCAACTAACGCTGTATTCTTGCCCATCTCGATTTCAAGATTCAAATCAGAGAATATTGTACGTTCGCCATCATAAGAGAAATTGATGTGCTCCATAGTTATTGCAGGTTTGGATGCATCTGGTGTATATGTATTAGTTCCACTAACCTCGTCTGGCTGGTTAACAATATCATTAATTCTTCTAAAAGATACTGACTGCTCACGAACAGCATTAATCATACTTGGTATCTCACCTAACGGATGTACCATTCTATCTAACAGAATAGAGAATGCAAGCAATGCTCCCAATGACATCTTACCGCCAAACACCTCATACATAGCAAATACATAGCATACAATCTTCGGAATCCATCTTATGATATTACCAAGAACTAATGAAACAGAACCCACAAGTGTTCTTGTATATTCATTCTTAAGAATCGAATCCACTACAGTTCCAATTCTTACGTTCATCTTCTCATATAGGTTATATGTCCTTCCAACAATCATTCCATTGAACGCATCGAGTGTTGTATTCTCTAAATCATCATAAAGTCCTCTTCTCTTTCCAGATAACTTACCAAGCTTCTTTGATGCTACATTCGCAAGCCACATAAGTAGTGGATAACATATTACAGTCACCAAGAATAATCTATAATCAAGTATTATTATATATATTCCAACAGTTATAACCGTAATTATATTCATTGCAAACTGTGGAATAATCTCAGAGAACAATTCCTCAATCAAGAACACATCCGATATCAGTTTATTCATGATTGTACCTGTTCCATTACTGTCAAAATAGCTGTATTGCAGCTTAGCAAGTTTCTTTGTCGTTATATTCTTAATATCAGTCTGTACATTCACACTAAAAGTTGTCTGAAAATAGCTTTTGAAAAATGCTGCAGTCGTTCCAATCAGTGTAAGCCATACAAATGGCAGCACAAGGTTCATTAGGTCAACAGCATTTCCACCAAAAAGACTGTCTGTAGCAAGTGAAATACGATTGCTTCCATTAACGATTGTCTGCGTCAATATGTATGTCATTATTATATATCCCGCGAAAAATCCCCAGTTCTTCTTAACCGGAGTAAGTAATTTGTTATTTTTCATATGGCCTCCCTTATTACATTTAATTTAGTGTTATTATTGTAATACATATTAATATAATTTTCTTCCAAATTAGCGACTTTTTCATTGAATTATATCAATTATTTGATATAATTATTCATATGACTATATTTATAATTATATACAATTATATAATATAGAGAGAGGAAGGAATGTCGACATGTCAGCACCTATTGCTTCAGGATATAGACTCAAAGTTGATCACAAAATTAAAGACAGCCAATACAGAATGAAATCAGCCGATATCTACAGGGATTATTATGGCATTGGATTTATGTTCTCTGGTACAAGATTAATCATCACTCCCGGTAGAACGCTGGTTGCAAAGCAGGGTGTTATGACTTTCATTGGGAAGGACCTCCATCATAGAACAGCCGCTGCCATGGGTGCCCTTGAGAATCGCACTCCTTACGAAACCATTGGTGTAAAATTCGATCTAAAAATAGCCGACAAACTTATGAAAGTTGTCGGCTGTGAGAATTTTAATCAATTGTTTGATGATGTTATTATATATTTTGATGATGATAGTCAGAAGAAAATCATCACCATCCTCAAAGATATTGAAACAGAGTGGAATAATTACAGTGAATTCTCTGAAGATGTAATTATTTCATTGCTTACAATACTTTTCGTTACTGTTATACGCTGCAGAATTATCGCGCCAAACATCACGCATTCAGTACACAGTGATGCTGATTCTCCATTAATTGTAGCACTTAAGTTTTTGGATTCCAACTTCTATAAGAATCCTTCTTTATCAGAAACAGCGCATGCCTGTGGTGTCTCTGAAGCCCATCTTTCAAGACTTTTTAGTGAACGCTTAGGCTCAAGTTATTCAACATTCCTTAACGAAGAAAAAATCAACCATGCGCAGCGATTACTGGTTAATACGAATCTTTCCATGAGTGACATAGCTTATCAGTCAGGATTTACGACCAGCAGTTATTTCTGTGATGTATTCAAAAAAGCAATTGGTGTCTCACCTCTGCAGTTTCGCAAATGGCATCAATCCAGCTCACAATAGCATATATTACTCACTTATTGATGCTTGCTTTTCTTGATTTTATCAAGAGTTTCAGCATTAGCAAGCGCCTTCAGTTCCCTTGTTGTTTCTGAGAATTGCACTTCTTTAGCGCCATACTCCAGCTGCAAATCATATTCAAGTGGCAGCCAGCTTTCGATATCAGCCTCATTATGCTGAATAACTGCTTCCATCTTATCTAATGCCTTATATAATTTTGCTTCCTTGGTTTCTCTAGCATTCATCTCTTCAAACAGAGACTTTAGCTCATTCTGATATGGCAATGGCAATGAATTAATCCATTCGTTAACAACTCTGTTTTCAGTTGTCTCATGTGTATCAGTCTTCTCAAATGCAGGTATATCACCAGTGAATGCTTCACCAATATCATGAAATATACACATTCGAATCACTTTATCTATATCAATATCCGGATATTCATCCTTCATAAAATACGCCATATAAGTCAGGCGCCAGCTATGTTCAGCCACGCTCTCATGTCTTCCGTTTGAGGTCCAGGAATGTCTGGTATTATTCTTTAACTTTTCTGCAAGATGCAAAAGCTCCATATATTTCTTTAAATCCATATCTTCTCCAATACGTTATTAATTTGCGCTATCTAAGCACAGTCTCTATAATAACATTATTTTTGGGGTTTGTCTCAGAATTAACAGCATTTTCAATATCCTCTGCTTTAGCTTTGATTCTGCCCTTATGATTTGCGACAATAATGCTTGCTATTGCAAGGCCAAGCCCAAATCCCTTAGTTGTTGATGCTGTATCCTGTGAACGGTAAAATCTGTCGAACATGCGGTCCAGCGATTTTTTATCGATGTAATCCACTGTATTCTTCACCTTAAATTCTACACCATTACCGCTTTTTGTAAGGGTAAATGTTATCTCGCCCTCATTGCTGCAATACTTGAATGCATTATCTAGAAGTATTGTAAATAGCTGGCGTATCGCATTCTCATCACCACAATATGACAAATCTTTCTCTATCTCGCATGTATATTGCTTATTCTGGCTAATTGCAAGAGCAGTATATGCATGGGTTACATCCTCTGCTACATCCGATATCGGGAATACGATTTTATTAAGGTGTTCCTCTAATTCATCCATTCTGGCTAGTGACACAAGACTATTCGTCATCTCAGCAAGTCGTTTGGCCTGAGTATCGATATCCTGAAGCCACTCATTATCCTTTTGCTCCATCTGAAGAATATCAACATCCGCCATAATTACAGTAAGCGGTGTCTTCAACTCATGTCCTGCCGAGGTAATGAATTCCTTTTGCTTTTTGTAACTCTTTGCAATTGGTCCAACGACCTGCTTAGAGATAAATATCAGAAAGACCAGCATAATCGCCAACGTAAGGAACGATACCGCAAGAAGTGATTCCGTATTCTTAACAAAGTAATCAATGTTACTGTTACGGAGCAGGAATATATATGTATATCTATCATCATCCTGATATACTCCATATCTGTATGAACCAACGAATCCAAAGCTATCAGTCTTATCTACTACTGAATTAAAGTAATTAAGCATATCCTGAGTTTTGGTTTTACGATTATTAGTATTATTAACACTTCTGACAATTTTGTCCATATCTGTTACGACATAAAAATAACGTGCTACAACTTCTGTTGTTTCGGTTCCATCTTCACTTAGCAAATTCTCGTGAATAGAATCAATCAAGCTGTCCGCACTTGTTTCAAGTCTGCCGTAAGATCTGTAAGAACTGAAGGCAATTATAATAAACTGCATCAAAAGAATCATTCCCATTGATATGGAAACGAATCTTACGCGCATCTTTCTGATTATTTTCTTATTCAATTACTTTTCCTCCAATACGTATCCCATATTACGTTTTGTTGATATCTGCACCTCTGAATCAAGCGCCTCTAGTTTACGTCTAAGATATGATATATACGACCAGACCGTATTCAACTCTGAATCCGAATCAGCACTCCAGATCTTATCCATCAGCTGTTCAGCCGAGATGACTTTATTGTAATTCGACATGAATATCTCCATCATCTGGTATTCTTTATTAGCTAGCTTGTATTTGCCTGTCGGAGAAGATAACACGCATGTATTAGTATCAAGCGTTATATTAGCTATCTTAATAGCTGAATCCTGCTGCTTCTCATTCCTTGTAATTACTCTTAATCTTGCAAGCAATTCTCTTGAATCGAACGGTTTAGTAAGATAATCATTAGCGCCCATATCCAGCCCTGAGACCTTATCTTCAATCTCCATTTTTGCTGTAAGCATTATAATCGGAATTCTATTATTCTTTTCACGTACGTTTTTTAAAACCGTAAGTCCATCCATCTTTGGCATCATTATATCTAGAATTACTGCATCATATAAGCCCGATTCTATATACTCCAACGCCATCTCTCCATCACCTACAGCATCAACAGAATAATTACTTTTCTGAAGTATTGCTGAAACGACCTTAGAAAGTGATGCATTGTCTTCTGCTAATAATATCCTCATAAAACCTCCATGCTAATATCACATAAAAAGTGTATTATTCCCAATATCCAAGTTCTACACCCTTCTTATAGATTCCTAATCCTTTTGTATAATATCCATATGAATTAAAATGTGTCCAATCAGTTCTTAACTGAACAGATATATAACCCATCTCATAATCCATCCAGTCATCTTCTGTTGCAGTAAGTCCGCAATCCAAAAGTCCATTCTCCAGCATATATACTCTTGTGTTAAAGAAATGATCTCCAAATGCTACTCTAAGTGCATATTCCCAATCAGTCTCATTAACTCCAACATACGAGCCATCTTCGTTATAACGCTGCTGATTCAAATCTGCAAGTGACGAACCTGGATCATCTGTATCTCCTACTATTATGTAATCAACACAATTATTATTCTCTATTATTGCTTTATATTGATTAATTAATGTATCATAATCATTATCCCATCCACCATTACTTCCAATTTCAAGAATAAGAATATCACCACTATGGTCTACTGCTGCTTTAGGAGTCACAATTGTACCACCTGGAATATATACAGTTTCATTAGTATATACTTCATCATCCGTGTACAAGCGGATTCCTACCTCATCCCAATCTTCAAGGTAAGTAATCTCACACAGATAACCTGCTATATAACATGTATTAGAATAAAAATTATTCTCTAATGCATAGCCACTGAAATCACTAACATTTACATTATCACCATTCTTATCAACTAGCTGTGCATATGAATCTGTCACAGCATTAACCACTATATCTCTGTCCGTATATATATAAGCCACCTGCTCTTGTAGCAATCTGTGTAGAGACTTCTCCATCCATTCCAAAATTATATGTTGTAATACCTGTAAGGTACTCAAGAGTAGATGGTGCTGTCCAATAGCTTACATCAAGGCTTTCACCATTAGCATAGACAACAGCCTCAGAATTACCAGCGCCTCTCATCATGCTATCACCCCAGCATGCAATACCTCTAGCAAGATTAAGTGGTGGAATTACCTGTTTTATAACATCATAATCCAAAGTCACATCTTCATCTATTCCCAGTGTATATTCATAATTCATTTCAAGAGACAATTCATCAGACACTTCGGATGCTTCATCTTCATTCATCTCAAGCGTCATCGCATCATCTATATCATCCTGACAATCCTCTGCTGTATTCTCTTCAGCATAACATTCTTTAACATCAAGGATTACACCATTATTCTCCGGTGAAAGCATTCTTGATGACAATGCATTGGAAGATACAATTATCACAACAGCCACGAGTATAAGCATTATAATACTTTTAAGTTTTGCGTTCATCGAAGTCACCTCCATATACTAATCTTATTGTAGATACAGAATAATATACCAAGTTAAAATGAACTTCAAATTAATTATTAATTATATTACTTTATTTTTACCACTGCTTTTGGCCTGATATAACATCTCGTCGGCTCGTCTCACTGTTGTCTCCAACAATTCGCCTGCTTCCCTGCCAGTTACACCTGCCGATATAGTCACCTTGATATCTATAGAGTTATATATAATAGTAAGTTCCTGCACTGTTTTTCTTGCTTCTTCCATTATTTCCTGCAAATGCTTTGTCTGTCCGGCACCCTTGCACACAACAAGGAATTCCTCTCCGCCCCATCTGCTCACTATCGTTCTCTCATTCTGAATGCTTTTAAGTACTGAAGCCACTTCTTTTAGGACTTTATCACCAGCCCCATGTCCATAGGTATCATTAACATTCTTAAAATCATCAATATCCATTATGGCTATCGATACGTCTTCATCATCCTTAATATCAAGGAATTCTGAGTGCATCTTGTATCTATTAGGAAGCCCCGTCAGTTCATCATACGTTGCTGAACGCAAAAGTCTCCCTTCAACATTCAAGGTCATCTTCACATACATGCCCATATATCCCATTATAAATCCAAATATCATAACTATATTAGTTGAGAACAGCACAAGCATAGTAGCATCATCCAATGTATCGTATACCGGTTTATATGTAAGAGTATGTATTCTACTGAATATAAAACACAGCATAATAATCAGGGTTATTATATTAGGAAATGTTGTTTTGCCCCCATTCTTTTTGGCCAAATATTCAGTATGGTATATGATTGGAAGCAGCGAAAAGCAATATAATTGATATCCACAATCCCAGCCCATACACACAGTTGCGAACAGCATATGTACCAGAATTTCTATATATACTACTATCACAAAAATAACCTGGCTGATTTTCAATACCTTGTACAAAACAATATATGTAAGTATGCTAAAAACATTTACAATTACCATTATAGGTGCATGGAGCATTGCAAACATTGCCAGAAGTCCAATATGTATAATCAAAAGTACTGTATTAACTTTTGTTGCAAGTCTATCATTGAATTCATTAACTCCTCTACTTTCAAGTTCCATAAAAGGCTCCTTTCCTATGTAAAACAAAACAGATATACATTATTATAACATATATCTGTTCTTATAAGCTATTAAATTATTATTGAATTTCCTAATGCTTCAAGCATTTCACTCACATCATCTTGGATTTTATACCTTATTTCATCTACAACAACATATGAGCCACATACCCTTATTTCGATCTGATGTTGTTTTTCTTGCAATGTATAAACTATTGTTTGCCCGTATATCAATTCATCTTCGTAAGAATCATTCGCGTCAGATTTTTGAATCTTTGTAAGAGCATTGATCAATTGTTCAATCTCTTCAGCATCTAATTCCGCCGAATTTCCTGGTGGGTAAAACTTAACGCTTGCACTAGATACATCGGATGCATTCATATGAAAAATATTCTCATCTTGAACACTACTTTCAGTATTTATTTCCGTTAATTCATTTTGTTTATTATGATTTTCCTTAGCAAAACATCCCACTCCCCAAACTAATGTACATAAAATTAGACATCCAATAACAACCTTTATATATCTTTTCATTTGGTCTCCTCCTCTTACTGTGCAACTAACTGATAACCAAACATTTTCTGCGCCCAGTATGCTCATGGTATCTTACCAGACACTGTTAAATATCCATTTTTCTGCAGTTCTTCGTTTAACGAATGGATTACTTTATATGCATGTCCTTTAGAGCATTGAAGTTCTGACGCCACATCTTCTGCAGTCATTAAATAGCTTGTTCGATTCATGTACTCACTTCCTTTCTTTCTGTACGATTATCGTACTATTGTATTTTCTATAGTATAATGTACGAATTTCGTAGTGTCAAGTGATTTTCGTATTATTTTTAAATATATATGTACTTTTTTCGTGCAAAGTGTTATAATCCTTTAAGAAAGGTGGTAATACTATGGGTGATGGAAAAAGATTAAAAGAGCTTTTAGATAATCAACAGAAAAGTGTTCGTTGGCTTTCTAAAGAAACAACGATTAGTCCAACTACTTTATATTCAATTATTCAAAAAGATACAGGGATTCGATATGATTTTGCATTACGAATTTCAAATGCATTAAATGTTGAAGTTTCAGATATATGTTCAGATAAAGAACTTACATCAGAAAACTGGTCAGATGATAATAGAATTGAACTGCCAGAACTACCTGAAGGATTAAATGGAATTCTTGACGGAAACAGAGTAAAGCGTTATTTAAAATTTTCTCTTTATCCGTTAATGTCATTGTTTGGAAAGCATAATATGCCTATACTAGATGAACACTTAACCAATTACTATCAATTAACAGACGAAGGAAGAAATGATGTTGACGCATTCATAAAAGCTCAGCTTCAAATCAAGAAAGATCCTGATCGAGCTAAAGAAATCAAGACTATTAAAAAATGGTAAATTACATCTAGCATATTGAAATATTCTTTATCATATGCTATATTATCAGTAGGCAAGAAGTGATTAGTACCAAATGAATCAAGAGTTCCAGTGAATTGCAGTTCACTGGAACTTTTTTTATATCACATACCTATACATTTTCAATCTAAATTTTCTTATCTTTCTGGAATATATCCTCACAAAAAAATTGCGAAATTGAATTATTGACGCCATTTTGACGCCATTCTTATATACTTTTCAAATCAAAACGCAAAAAAAGGCTTCTAGGGAAAACCCTAGAAGCCTTGTAAATACTGTATAATTTTCGATTACTCGATGATTGTAGCAACAGCACCTGAACCAACTGTACGTCCACCTTCACGAATAGCGAAACGAAGACCCTGCTCCATAGCTACTTTGTGAATAAGTTCGATAGTCATTTCAACGTTATCGCCTGGCATACACATCTCTGTTCCAGCTGGAAGTTCACAGATACCTGTAACATCAGTTGTTCTGAAATAGAACTGTGGTCTATAGTTATTGAAGAATGGAGTATGACGTCCACCTTCGTCTTTTGTTAATACGTAAACCTGAGCTGTAAATTTCTTATGTGGTGTGATTGAACCTGGTTTACAAAGAACCTGGCCTCTCTGGATTTCGTCTCTCTGAACACCTCTAAGAAGAGCACCGATGTTATCACCTGGTTCTGCTTCATCAAGAAATTTTCTGAACATTTCGATACCTGTTACAACTACTTTACGAGATTCGTCATGAATACCAACGATTTCAACTTCCTCATTAACATGAAGGATACCTCTTTCAACTCTACCTGTAGCAACTGTACCACGGCCTGTGATTGAGAAGATATCTTCGATTGGCATAAGGA
>CAZPHI010000051.1:0-7618 GCA_964586425.1 uncultured Lachnospiraceae bacterium
CTGCTCTTATTTATTGCTCTGACTGTGATACTTCACTTAAGAATTATAACATATTATACATAACCTTGATTATATTATTCCAAAAAAACATTGTCAATATTAACGAAGAGCTCAAATTATAATTACTTGATAAATTAAGTCGATACATATATAATGTATGTAATTGTGCTTTTCGCACAAAAGATTTGAATATTTTTTAGGAGACAAAAGACATGAAAAAGAGAATTAATAGCCTTCTGTTGTCCATTATATTGGTAATGTCCTTCCTTATGGTTGGATGTGGCAATAATAACACGGTCAATAATGAATCTTCTAATACGACAGAAGCTGTAACTGTGGAAACTATTCCACCTACCGAAGCAACTACAGAAGCTCCAAAGCCAGTTGATATATCAATATCAATGATTGGTGATATGCTTGTACATGAAGGAGTATACAAAAGTGGCCTTCAAGCCGATGGCACATATAATTTCGACCATCTTTTCACTAATATCAAAGCTGATATTGCTGGTTCTGATATCAAAATCGTTAATCAGGAAACTATTCTTGGTGGTACCGAATTAGGGTTAAGTGGCTATCCAACATTTAACAGTCCTTATGAGCTCTCAGATGCAATTGCTAATGCTGGCTTTAATGTTGTATTACATGCGACAAATCATACAATGGATAAGGGACTTACAGGTATCAATAATTGTTGGTCATATTGGTCAACTAATCATCCTGAAATCAAAGTACTTGGAATTAACGATACAGAAGATGATTACAACAATATCTATGTATATGAAAAGAATGGATTTAAGGTTGCTATATTGAATTACACATATGGTCTTAATGGCATTCCGCTTCCATCTTCTAAACCATACGTTGTTAATATGATGGATTCAACTCATGCTGATAAAGTTATTGCTGATATTGACAAAGCTAAAACAATGGCTGATATGGTTGTTGTTTGCCCTCACTGGGGTACAGAATATGTATACTCACCTGATTCATTCCAGACATGGTGGACTAATGTATTCCTTTCACATGGCGTTGACGTAGTTATTGGTACTCATCCACACGTTATCGAACCAGTTGAAGTATTAGAAGGTTCCGATGGACATCAGATGCTGATTTATTATTCATTAGGTAACTTTGTTTCAAATCAGGATAAATCCCCTCGTATGATTGGTGCAATGGCACAGCTTACACTTCGCAAGGACCCTGATGGCACATCTTATGTTAAAGAATATGGTATTGTTCCACTTGTAACACAGAAGTTGTTCGGACCTGGTCTTATTACAACATACAAATTAAGCGATTACAATGACACACTTGCTTCTCAGAACAAGATTAAAGCAGATGCCGGTTGTTCTGATTTCTCATTAAAGTATTGTACTGACCTTTGTTCACAAGTATTCGGTGATCTCTATCTTAATGGTGGTAAAGTGGTATTACATGAATAATCTTAATTAATATATACCTACTATACAACAAAAGCGTTTATTGCAAAGATATATCTTATCCTGCAATAAACGCTTTATTTTCATTATATTAATCTATTCTTCTACAAGACTATCTCTCCAAGATACAAAGCAAGCCTTACTTTTTCCGTACATCTTGAATTTGCTGCTAATGTGACATGTTTCGTATGTTGAACAAATCTTGTCAGCCAATGATACAATAAAACTTTCAGAATACTTTGGTGGCTTCGGTGTTAATGGAAACATATGCTTAACAATAATATCCTCTTCAAGTGGACTCAATTGGCAATCACGCTTAGCATTCTTTAATGCAATATATGGATGTTTAAATCCATGTAATTTGTGTCCAGCGTTCTTCTCATGCCAGTCATATAAGAAATAATCGTGTAATAACGCACCTCTTACCATCTTCTCTTTATCAACATTCATTGAAAATGTATCCGCAATAATACAGCTTAGATAAGCAACCGCCATACTATGCTCTAGTACCGTTGTAGTACCATGCTGAATGAACTTTTGTGATTCCATTATTCTTGTATAAAGACAAACTTCATTCAATACACTTTCGAAAATCTTTTCATTAATATTCATTATATTTATAATTTCCTTTCACAACCAGACTAATGTCAGCTATGCAACATCTATATTATAACACATAGTTTTAAAAACTCAATGAAAATATATGGAAGAATCGTCAAAACAATTATCTCAAATCGTTAATTGCCTGAATATCACTGTCTTTGACCTTCAAATTACTTGAGATAACTTTTCCATCAGGTGTTGTTATTGTTATCTCAATAACACTTCCTTCAACTACTGCTCCATTCTTTGCTGCACCCAAAAAGCTTACAAACTTCGGATGATTAGCAGCAAATGTATCCCATGAATTCTTTGCTTTTAATAATTTTGCTGGATTCATTATACCTCTCCTTATTACGTATTTTATCGAACTGGTGCAATTACTCTCATCATATGTTCGTAATTATATAATTCATTTGTCATAATCTCTTCCTGAAGCTCTTCAAAATTAATATCTGAATGCTCAATCTCTCTAGAATACAGATGGAAGATATCCATCTGTTCATCTAAAGAAAGCTTACGACCGTTCTTAACATATGCAGCTACATCAACTTCATTGATTACAACGTAGCTAACAATTGCTTTCTTTATCTTTGACAATACATCATCATCATATATTGCAGTCATAAAATATCTGAATATATAGTATACCATCAGATGTTCATATTCATACATCCTGCTATTCTCTGAATAATATTGTTCAAATTGTTGATGCGAACTAATATACTCGTGAGCATTAACTGAGAATTCTAATGTATCATCATCTAGCTCTTCTACATTGCCATATAGAACCTTTCTAGTTAACTCCAGATACTGTGGCCATCTAGAATTAATCACTTCACATTCCTCAAGATACAGAAGATATGAATCAATAATTGTTCTTCGACCATTTGTACTACAATTAGCATATACCGCAGCCTTGTTTCTTCTGCATTCTAATTCATCTGTATCTCTATATTGTTTTATTAAATCAGGAATTAATTCTTTATTATTGTGATCAATCAGATTCTGAGTTTCATTAGCAAACATAAGTAACATACTGATTCTATCAGATATATTGTATTCTCTGTTCTGTACAAGTTCAATAGCACAATCTCTTAATTCCATCATCAAATCAGTATAACTCTGATCTTCCTCTTCCTCTTCTTCATTCTCAAACTCACACAGGCTGCACACATATGTAGCAAGTCTTGTGTCTTTGATTTTATCTCTTGCAAATGTCTCATATTCCTCTTCAATAAATTTGATTTTATCTGGATCGGTAAGAATTATTCTTGATGCCTCCGGACATGAAAAAGAGATACCAATTTCACGTTCAACGCTTTCATTATCTATACCATTCTTACCAGTTCTATATTCTTCTATGTGTCTTGGAAAATCCATACAAGTCTCACAAAGATGCTCTTCGCCAAGCGCTGTATACAAATCACAATAATGCTTATCATTAAGACATGGGCAGTCATTATTAGGCTTATTAATAAACTCAGCAGTATCACCCGTTTTATCAATTGTATTCTTAAGTCTGTCGCCAAATTCTCCCGTCAGTCCCATGTAATATTCATAAGTTTTAGGATCTATCTCTACTTGCCATCCAGCACAACATGTATCACTACATCTATCTGCCATACATTTGAATTTTTTATAATAATCCGGTATTCTTAATAACATCTAATTTACCTTTCTTTGCTTCTCTCACCTATCCATCTACATAATGCTCTATACATAGCATCTGGATCAATTGGTTTTGCAATATGTTGATTCATTCCAGCTTTAATACAGTCGTCTACATCTGAATCATATGCATTCGCAGTCATTGCTATAATTGGAACAAGCAATGCATCCTCTCTTTTTAATGCTCTAATAGCTTTTGCTGCATCTAGGCCATTCATTTCTGGCATTCTTATATCCATAAGTATAGCATCATAATATCCGCATTCTGAAGCTGAGAACATGTCTAATGCTATCCTTCCATCAACAGCCTTATCAACATTGATTCCCTTTTTCTCTAATAGTTTATACGCAATCTTTATATTAACAGCATTATCTTCACATAGCAATACTCTCTTTCCTGCTAAAAGTGAATAATCCTTGCACATACTTAGTTCATTCAAGGTATCCTTGCTGTATTCTGTTATGTCACATTCGCAAGTAATGGTAAATGTTGTGCCAACACCTTCCTTGCTTTTAACCTCGATTGTACCTTGCATAAGTTTCACAAGATTATTAACAATGGCAAGTCCCAAGCCTGTTCCTGCCTGCATTGTAGACTCTTTTCTATTCTCCTGAGTAAATTCATCAAACATATGCTTTTGAAATTCTTCACTCATTCCACATCCATTGTCTTCTACTATTAATTGAACACGGGCTCTTTGCTCAGCTATAAGATGTCTTACCCAAGTAAGTTTAATATTCCCATTTTCCTTTGTGAATTTAACAGCATTGGATAAAAGATTAAAAGCTATTTGATTAAGTCGTAATCTATCCACAATTAGTACTTGATTTGTATCATCGTCAAATTGTTTTTCCATCACAAAATTAATATGTTTACTTTCACATAATGGTATAATTACTGCCTTAATATAATCGCAGAATTCTTCATATGAATATGGTGCTGGTTTTAATTCCATCTTACCACTTTCAACCTTGCTCATATCCAATACATCATTAACCAAGCCTAGCAAAAAATCTCCTGATTCTTTGATTGTCTTCAGATTTTCTGCTGTCACAGGTGGATTATCCTCATCCATTGAAAGAATTGTCATTCCTAGTATTCCATTAAGTGGAGTTCTTATGTCATGACTCATTCTAGATAAGAAATCAGTCTTTGCATCATTAGCAATTTTTTCCATTCTCATGCTTTTTCTTAACTGGCTGTTAGAGATACAAAGCCAAAGCACATCAAGGAAAAGAATCACTATCAGAATTACTACTGCAACAACAACCGCACTGTAATCAAAACTATAATTATGAAATGAGCTTATAGGTACGCAACTTATACTATACCATTCAGATTCATTAGCTTTATTATATACATATACACAATCAACACCCTGCGCATCTTTGTAATACAGATATCCATTATTTGTTGATGTCAGAGTATTAATAACTTCATTCTTTTCATCCAACGGAATACCATTAAATACATATATATACTGAAAAAAATTATTAGATTTGAATTCCGAATTACCTACAATATAGTTACCGCTTTTATCTATAAAAACAGTAGACATTCCCTCGTATCCATATTCTTCCTTAAGAATACTACTGTAATTATTGGATTTTGATACGCAAATTAATGTATATGGTACATTATCGCCAGTCAACGCATCCCATATATTAATTCTTGTATATAATGCAAATGATTTTACAGCCGATACACTGTCAGTAAATTCAGGTAGAAAATATATATCGCCCATTTTATTCTCTTTTTTCCCGCCAAATATATCCTGCAAATCTTTATAGTCACTATGTGTATAATCTACCTTTTCATAACTAGTATCATCATTGTATTCTAACTGATATCCCTTGCCACTTTGGTCAACCAGTTGAAGCTTATATTCATTATCCTGTGTGGATTTTACAATATAATCTATAGCTTCAGTATAATTCATATTACTAATCTCAATATACTTTTTTACATCTAACAATTTCATCTGTCTGCTATTAAAAAGATGCTCAACAATCTCAGATGTAGACTGATTAAGATGTTCTATATCACTAAGGTTCTGACTTTTTAATTTACGTTGATACTCAAATGAATAATTTCTTAATATCAGTAATAAACTTCCCAGCAAAATAACATTAATGACTATTAGGGTTATTAAATTAATTCTATTTAACCATTTTTTATTCATTATTCACGCTCCATTAATCTAATAAGCCATTGTCTATTTTCTATAATTAGCAAATCTGTCTTCTAACCTACCCATATAATACTCAAAGCTATACATAACTTTATTGCCATTCTCATCCGTATTCATATACTTTGGATTGTTTGACTTTGAGACTTCCATCAGTGAATCAGTAATTACATTATAGAATGCGTAGTTGAATGTTACCTGTCCTAGATGACTGACTCTGTTAGATGGCAGATCAAATTTCTTTGTTACTGTTTCAAATGCATCTTTTGTATTAGGTGTTATACCAAATGCTTCTGCAAAAATCTTATTATTATCAGGTTTAAACAAAAAATCAAGGAATTCAAGTGACCAGTCAATACTCCTGCCATTCTTATTAACAGCTATTCCTCGTGCGGGTGACATATATGCAAATCCACCTTCCTCAGTTACCGGTGATAGAATAAATTCATACTCTATTTCACTGTGATAATCTGCTTTGAATTTGTCAATTGTATTCTGAATCTGCATTGTATCACACATAAATGGAATTTGACCTATATCATCCTTCTTATATGTATTATTATCTTCCGTAATAATATTAAGGAAATCCATACTTTTTCCCTCAGTACTCATATCAAGGCACATCTTCTTTTCTGTTTCAACATATTTGTATTTATAATAGTCTTTTTGACATAAATCATACATCAAACGCATTGGTGCTTCAAATTCTTTACTTATTCCAGGCTCTGCGTTGCTGATACGATTATATATAGCATTATAATTGGCATTATTAGCAACAATATTGCAAACATATGGGTACAAATAATGCTGTGCAAAATTACCTGGATTACCATAGATAGGTACATACCCTGCTGCTTGCAATTTCTCACATGCGTCCATGAATTCAGATAAGCTTTTTGGAACTGATATGCCCAAAGTGTTCAGAAGTGTCGTATTGACATACATCCCCCTTAATTCGGCGCCCAAAGGAATTGCATATATCTTTGCTGACTTCTCTGCGCTAGTTCCCTTATCTTCTTCCATAAAGGTATAATTCTGGATTAATCCAGGAAATGTATTAGACAAATCAAGCATATCATCATGGGAGAACAATTCAAGTGCATATGGATATACTTTAGAATCCGCCTGTATGCTGTTACTTAGGAATATATCTATTGAATCATCTGAATCTGCAAGTCTCTTAGGTATCTGTTCTTCATAATTCTGAATATACTCATATTCAACAGAACAGTTAGGATACTTTTTTTCAAATAAAACAATAATATCCTCTATTGCTTTAAACTGCTCCCATGGTCCAGCAATAACTAATTTCACTTTTTCTTGTGTATTAAGCTTTGGATTGATATCATTATCACTGTCCTCTGACTGTTTTGACTTACCACATCCCAAGCATAACCCCACAACCATAGTCATTACAAGGAGTATTGCCACTAATCGCTTCATAGTTCTCCACCTCCACTATGCTATCTATGTTTAACCGAACAATAATATACTTTAATTATACTACTTTCGACTTTTTTTTCAATTGATTTTTATATAAGTATAAATGTTTCTATGCGTTCAACGCTTACAAGCATTTATTAAATATAGAATTAATATATTGTAATAGATAACTTTTAGGATTGGTAAATCATGAAAATCAAAGACTTTTCTATCTACAAAGGCTGGGGATTACTCATTACTGCCCTTATTATTGCTGCTGTTATATATAACATC
>CAZPHI010000051.1:7718-14983 GCA_964586425.1 uncultured Lachnospiraceae bacterium
AGGCTGGGGATTACTCATTACTGCCCTTATTATTGCTGCTGTTATATATAACATCCTCTGGAGCAGATCTAATACCTATGAGTAAAAGTGGCAAGAAGAATCTTCCCATATACAGTGTAGGAACGAATGATAAAAAAGTAGCATTGTCTTTTGACGCAGCATGGGGTTAATCTAAGATAGGGATGCTAATTCTTTGCTAAAATTATACTCTATTACAATTCTATTATTTTCATATATATCAATACGTTTTACACAATTTGCAACTAGCTCTTTATTAAGTCTGTTAATTCTCCTTGATACTACAAAGTCTTCAATCCACAGATTATCTTCATCTGTATCAGCATTATTTTCCTGATTAATAAGCATTGCATTAAGTTTTTCAATTTGATTTTGTATTCGTATATTCTCATCATCTAATCTATGTTTCAATGTTATATACTCATCTTCTGTAATCACTTTATTTTTCCAATCAATATACAACTCCATTAATTTATCATTATATGAATTTATCTTAGAGTTATACTTTTTAATATCACGTTTTATAATATCACTATGATTCTGTTCTGGATTAATGGTTTTCTTTCTCACAAGCTCCTCAAATTCATCTACACTTGCAATAATCTTATTGATATCGTCTAATACAATCTTAGTTATTGTAACTGCATCACTCATTGCTTCCATTCCGAACATCAGAATTGCAAAGCTAACCATAATTGAACCGATGTTTTTTCTCTTTTCTTTCTTTGAGAACAAAAGAAATATTACGCCAATTATTGCAAGTATAGGTGAAAAAGATGATGGTTTTAATAATTTTATGAAGAAATTACTACTGCTTATTCCTGACAAACTAAGAATCCACGAAGTTACAGTTGTACCAATATTGGCACCCATTATAATTCCAATTGCCTGTGAAAGCTTCATGATTCCTGAATTAACAAAACCTACTACCATTACAGTCGTTGCAGATGATGACTGAATAACAGCCGTAACTGCTGCACCTAGTCCTACTGCTTTAATCGGGTTAGATGTAAGTCTCTCAAGAATTCCCTCAAGCTTTCCACCTGACATCTTCTCTAGACCATCTCCCATAGCATTCATACCGAATAAAAATAATGCTAATCCTCCAAACATAGATAATACACTAAATAAATCCATTCAATACTCCATTCCGAAGCGCTTTGCGCTACATGATTCTTACATAGTTTTTACATTACATCTATAATTTAAACCATTAACGTAAAATATAAAGCATTCCTATGTAAAATGAATGTAAAATATTCTGATTACAAGAAAACCTCCAATTATCTCGGAGGTTATCTGTTAGATTATACTTATCTATTATTTGTTTTCCTGGCTTTCTTCTGGATGAAAACCTGTAATTGAGAATATAACCCATTCTGCAATATTAGTTGCATGGTCACCAATTCGCTCAAAATACTTGCCAATCATCAAAAGGTCTGTAGCCTGCTCACCATTGCCAACATTCTCATTGATACTGAAGGAATACCTGCTAATAGTTCTACTGCTGTCTTAAGTGGTCTGTATATTTTTTTAGGGCAAAATCTTGCCATAAATGTTGCTGTAAGTATTCCAATTGGAACTCCAATCAGAATTGCCAGACCTGTAACATATATACTTCCTAAAATCATTGGGAAAATTCCGAATATTTCACTACCAGGTTTCCATGCTTTTCCTGTAAGGAATTCTGCAAAACCGATTTCTTTCATAGCAGGAATACCATTCGCAAAAAGGAATATACATATTAATGCTACAGAAAGTATTGATACACAGGCTGTTACAAGGAATACAACTTCCATTACCTTTTCTTTTACCTGTGTTTTAGTTTTTTTACCTTTAACTTTTTCCATACATAATCTCCATTCAGATTGAAGCGTAATATCTGTATATATGAGATAACTTCGCTCCACTTTGTTGTAGCTCCTGTGAAGATGCTCTTTACTTCAGCGCTTGTAAGGTTCTTAACTGATGAATCATTGTTAACGATTACTGCGATACCATCCATAGCGATTGTTGTTTCTGTAAGGCCAGCTGATTTTTCACTATCTTTTAATGCTCTTGAAGCCATACCGATATCACATTTGTCAGCTGCTGCATCTGTCATACCTGTTGTTGAATCACTTTCGTTGATTTCAATAGTAGCATTAGCGTTAACTTTGATGTAAGCTTCTTTAAGTTTTTCCATTACTGGAGTAACTGATGAAGAACCAGAGATTACAATTTTACCTGATGGCTTGCTTCCTGAGTAAGCACCATTAGTTGATGATGAGATATAACCATTGTTTTCAATGATTTTCTGACCATCTGAGCTTAAGATGTAGCTCATGAAATCTTTAGCAACATCACTAAGTGATGATTTTGTTGCAATATTGAAAGGTCTTGCGATTTTGTAAGAACCACTCTTGATGTTAGCAACTGTTGCTTCTGCGCCGTCAATGTTAACAGCTTTTACTGTGTTATTTAATGAACCAAGTGAAATATAACCAATGCCGTATGTATCTCCAGCAATTCTTGTCATCATTGCTGATGTACTGTTATCAATAAGAGCTTCATCTGTTGTCTTATCAACTTTCTTACCACTTGCATCCTTTTCTTCAATTCCAAATAATTCTACGAATGCTCCTCTTGTTCCAGAACCTTCTTCTCTTGATACTACTGTGATTGCTTTGCTTGTATCGAATGATGTACCAGCTGCTCCAGCTGTTGTTGAACCAGATTCTGAACTTGAACCGCATGCTGTTAACGCACCAGCTACCATAACTGCACTAAGCATTGTACATAATATTTTTTTAATCTCATCTTTCTTTTACCTCTCTTTTTTGAACAAATAATCTTCTTTTTATTTTTTTGTTTTTTTCCTGTCGACAATGGTAAGTATAGTATGTAAATGTAAAGTAAAAAACCTGTATTATGTAAAATGGACGTAAAAAAAGCGTAATCACACAAAATGATTACGCTTAATTAATATCAACAATCTATATATTTTTCAAAATGTCATGTATCTTATCCGCTCTGTCAGCCCATTCCTGTCCATTTGAGGCCATCTCATAACCCGAATCTGCAATTTGCTGCATCCTATCTTCGTCAGCTAATAGTGCACGAACAATATCGCTCACGCAGTTTTTATCTACATCCTCAAGCGAATATACGCAGGAATTAATTCCATTCCCCAAAAGCTCATCCAGATAAATGCTGCTATCGCTAATACACACAGCGCCATTAAGCATGGAATTGAATATTCTATCATGTGCACCATCTTTAAACCATGGCATAACATTAATCGAGATTTTGCTATCAGCAAGTACTTCAAGACATCGCCTTGAATCAGTAAATCCTTCTACATGCATATTCTCTGGATGCTTACAATCTAGCTTTTCCCATCCTGCCCCACATATGTGAATTGGTATTCCACTATCAACGATGCTTTTTATAACTTCACCTCTATAATAGAAGCGAATCATCATATCTAAGAATATCATATTAGCAAAAATTGGTTTCAAATCTTCATCCGCAACATCGCCTAGCTCAGATTCAATATGCCTCTTTGCCACATCTTCAAGTAACTGATTAGGATTACTCTTTAAATCATCAAGTATATTATTATAGAAGTTAATATAATCTTCTCCCTGACTTTCTACATATTGGTAAAAATGCTGTGGTGCCTCATAGTTTCCAGTAAAAACAACATTTATCCCACGATTTCTGATGCTTTTGGGCTTAATATTATTATTAAGCCTGCTTCCGGCAAGAGGTAAAAAATAATTATTTGTTACCTCTTTAAAATACCTCTGCATGTATCGCAGATGATTTCTATCTATACTTAGATGATAATAATTCTCTGGTCTCACATCCTTCTTTAGAAAATGATGATAATAGAATGGATGATCCACCACAATATTAAGACATGGGATATGTCTCTGATTCCAGAAGCATACCCCATTATCATACAAATCTTCTTCGCCTGCTATCCCAGTAAAATTGCAGGTAATAACAGCTGTTTCATTCTCCTTTGCAAACCAAACCAATTCGTTATAGCTCTTAGCCGAATCAAGCAAATCATATACATATACTTCATAGCCAAGCTTTTCAAACTGTGTTTTCATCTGCATCAGAAAATATTCCTGTGTTTCAACGCCACCGTGAAACATTACTATTTTCGTTATCATTATCTACCAGCTTCCGCCTCCGCCTCCGCCGGAACCTCCTCCTGAACTTCCGCCTCCAGAGCTTGAACCTCCGCCACCAGAACTTCCACCTGATGATGGGCGTGAACTCATTGAATTTCCTGTCTGACTTACTGTATGTGACATAAATCTATTGAATGAATGTGCATTGAATGTAGTATTATCACTATCATACCAGTCAGGTCTTGTAAGAATGCCTTCAAACTTTGAAATCCACTTTCTTGATAATCCAAGCACATATGTATATGGAAGTATATCATAGAAATAAGATGGATTCTCACTTACAAGCTGTTCTAACTTATCTCTTTCAACTGTCTTTAAGAAATATCTAAAGCCTTTTATTCTTCCATAGATTTCATTAGCCTCATCTGTTCGCTTAAATCCTGTACGTTTTAAAAGTAATATACCTACAGCGCATATATAACCCACAAAACACCATTCATTAATTGTTTCATCAAGTGCAAATATTACAATTGGAATACCGAAAAGCATTGAAAACATTGAACCCCATACCCAGAAAAATACCTTTGTGACCATAGCTATTTTCTGTCCAAACGCAATCGAAAAAACAATTGTTCCTATGACTACAAATAATTGTAGCATAAATGTTTCACCAAAACCTTCATCAATAGAAAATTGAGCTAAAATTGACTCAATAATAATGCAAAAAGCTGCCATTAATCCCAAAATTACCTGCACATTAAAGCGAGTTTTGACTCTAGTAACTTTATTAATATCTTCTAGATTTTGTCTTATACGATCTGTTGTCTTATAGAATGAATTTTTAAGACTTTCGGCTTTAACAGATGTTTTCCCACCAATAAAAAGTCCATTCATAAACTTGCTACACATACCATCATGTCCCGTATAGTCTTTATTCTTTATAATAGTAATATCTTTACCACGTTCTTTAATAGTAACGAATCCTTTACTTGCCAAATACACCAACAATGAAGTTATATGTGGATTATCAACATATCCTTTATATCTCATACCAAGTTCTGCACTATTCATACCTTCTGGTGGATAGAACTCAACTGGTACCACAGGCTTTGTACTTCTGCAGTATTTGAACCATAGATATATTGCGATTACAAGAAGAATAATTGGAATTCCAGCTCTTAAGAATATCTGAAAACCTTCGCCACTAAAAATAGTCGGTCTAAAATCAGGATTCTGTGTAAAGTAACCTTCATCAAGCTGTAATCTAATTGTAAATGCTTCTCCAGGGCGAATTTTTTCGCCAAGAGTCGTTGCAGATATTGTATTTCCATCAACATACCACGTTACATTACTTTCATCTACTCCACCTGCTGTACCAGAATAAACACTTAATTTATCTGTTGGAAAATCTTTAGGCATATCAATTTCAAAACTTGCATTGGCAATTGTAGTATCCCAACCAGTACCAATAAGATTAAGATACAATTCATCATATTCTGTTGATGAATCATTCTCTAATGAATATGTGTACTGAATATGATATTCATGACCACTTCCAATAAGAGTAGTATCTTTATCACCGATTTTCATCTGATAATACTTAATTGTTCTGTTCTTTGCTTTTCCATCATAATAGATATAATCTGATTGTGATGTAGTTTCCTTTGTAAACGGCTCGTTACAAGTTACATCTTTTACTTTAGCCTTAAGTTTATCAACTGTTCCATCATATCTTTTAGGATAATTTATGAGAGGAATATTTCTAAATATTCCATGTCTGGCCTCATTAAAAGTAACTGTTATATATTCATCAATTACCATCGTTGAATCTTCATTAACTGTTACATGAATATAATAATCATCAATCTCATATCCATAGCTACTTGAAGCCGCTTTCGTATTAATTGGCATCGCCAACATAACTATTATAGGAATCAGAAGAAGTGTCAAAGCTTTAGTGATTCTTCTAAAACTTAACTTGTACATTCTCTCTTTCTCCTTCAGCAATCTCAAATAACTCCTGCTTAGTATATCCGCAAGAAGAAGCTACTATATTATTAGGGAAAACACTGATCTTAATATTGAATTCTTTAACAACAGCATTATAATACTTTCTTGCATTAGCAATATCAGCCTCAACCTTCTCAAGCTGATTACTAAGGTTAATGAAGTTTGCATTAGCTTTCAAATCCGGATAGTTCTCTGCAAGTGCAAGAATTTTAGGAATTGCCTTAGATATTGCTGCTCCTGCTTCCACCTTATCCGAATTACTCATAGATGAATATGCCGAATTTCTAAGACCTATAATTTTTTCTAATGTATCAGATTCATGACTTGCATAACCCTTTACTGTTTCAACAAGATTAGGAATCATATCCCATCTTTTCTTAAGATACACATCCATTGTTGCAAATGCTTCTTCAACTGTGTTCTTACTCCTTATTAATGCATTATATGTTGCGATGTAGTATATAACTCCGATTACAACTATTGCTGCTAATACGATTAATACTACGGTTAATGTGTTCATCTGTGTCATTACTATTAGTGAGCTCATTAACTATACCTCCTTCATAATTTTAATAGCATCAAAGCATTCATTAAAACATTATTATAATAATAAGATTGCCTCAATACCAAAATCATTATACTACTATGACAAGCAATTGTACACTAATAAATTCTGATATTAACAATGTTAACGTGCGAAATCATCTAAAATAAAAAATGATTATCTATATAGACAACCATTCTAAGCAATAAAAAATGAGACCGCCGGGGTTCGAACCCGGGACACCTAGATTAAAAGTCTAGTGCTCTACCAACTGAGCTACGATCCCATAAATAATATTAAATTAGCTACATCACAACTATATTCATAATTGCTAGCTGGGCTAGCTGGATTCGAACCAGCGTAATGCAGGGATCAAAACCCTGTGCCTTACCGCTTGGCGATAGCCCAATAGTGCGACTGGCATATCAGCCTACGCAGTGGTTTTGAGGGTGGGTACAGGGATTCGAACCCTGGGCCTCCAGAGCCACAATCTGGCGCGATAACCAACTTCGCTATACCCACCATATAAAAAAAGTGTGCCCGGGGGGATTCGAACCCTCGACCCA
>CAZPHI010000052.1:0-14572 GCA_964586425.1 uncultured Lachnospiraceae bacterium
GTCTGCGGGAACAGAAATCCCTTGCTGACCGTTGCCTAACTGCCTGCGGGAATCTTTTTCCTAACAAAAGCCCATTTTACGGGCTTTCTAAGCCTTGCGACTGAGCAAACAAACACTCTCCACATGCACCGTTCCTGGGAACATGTCCACGCATCTCACTTTCTCAACCTTATACCCCTTCTCCTGGAGCATCACCAAATCTCTCGCAAGACTTGTTGGCTTACACGAGATATAAACCATGCGGTCAACGCCAAAATCGATGATTTTCTCCAACGCCTTTGGGTGAATGCCATCGCGTGGTGGATCAAGTACGATTAGGTCCGGAACAGTTCCGATATCATCAATGCATTTTAACACATCACCAGCGATGAATTCACAATTGTTAAGACTGTTAAGTTGGGCATTCTGCTTTGCTGCCTCAACTGCCTCTTCAATAATCTCAACACCAATAACACGCTTAGCAACAGGTGCTAAAACCTGTGCGATTGTTCCTGTTCCACTGTATAAATCAAAGATAACCTTCTCATTAGTGTCACCAATGTAATCCCTTGCAACTGAGTACAATACCTCTGCTCCGAGCGAATTAGTCTGGAAGAATGAGAAAGGGGTTATCTTGAATACTAATCCAAGAATTGATTCATAGAAATAATCCTGTCCAAAAAGGATTGTTGTTCCTTCATTCTTAACCACATCAGCCACACTGTCGTTATTAGTATGTAAAAAGCCGACAATATCTCCCTTAAGCTGAAGTTTCTTGAGTTTATCTGCAAGTGATGTCAAATTATAATCAATCTGTGTTGTTGTAACCAGGTCAACTAGTATCTCTTCAGTTTTAGCAGCTTTTCTGATAAGAAGATGCCTTAAGTAGCCTTCATGTGTCATCTTGTGATAGTAAGGAATTTCTTCCTCTTGAAAATGCTGTAACACACAGTTAAGTATTGTAGTAAAATCTTTATCCACAATTCTGCAGTCTGAAACAGTCACAATATCATATGTACTGTTTCTTTTATGCATTCCCAATGCAAGTGGACCATCCTTAATCTCATCGCCAAAAGAAAATTCCATCTTGTTACGATACATTTCCTTCTTTGGACTTCCTTCAATGCCCTCAAAATCATATTCTGACTTGATTACTTCATCAAGCATCGTTTTAACCTGTCCACTTTTAAGTGCTAACTGAGCATCATAATCCATGGTCTGGTAAGTACAGCCGCCGCATAATCCAAAATGCTTACATGCCTCATGGTTTTCCTCAGGTGCCTTTTCTACTACTCCTATAAAGCGGCCTTCGCATTTGCCCTTACGAACCTTATTAACCATGAATTCTACTTTTTGTCCCGGAATAGTATTCTTTACAACTATCTTCTCTCCATCATCAGTTATTACAATTCCTTTATTAGGAAAATCTACTCTGCTTACAAGTCCTGTACCAAAATCGCCTTTTTTCACTACTACCATCCTATCTGAAACATTTTCACGCTTCTTGTTATATAGTCATTTACTTCATATTCTTCTTAAGTCTTTCAAGTTCGTCATCTGCAGAATAGTCACCAGAACGTCCTCTGCCTTTTGATGAGCCATCGCCATCCTTCTTAAACAATACTCTTGCAACAAGCGCCATACCACCAAATATAAGGAAAAGATATAATATCCATTCATATAAAGTAACTGCTGTCAGTCTAATTGTTGTGCTCTGAATAACTGCCGCAATAATAACAAGAATACCAAGAACTGCTACCACCTTACCAGGGAATGAATTCTCCATTGCGAACATCATCACAACACCAATAATGAATGGAACCACAACAAGTCCCGAATTAAGCCATGATACACCAAATAAGCCCATTCCTCCGAAGAAGCCTGTACTAACAATAACCTTTGATGAGAACAGGTAAAGCCCTACTGCGAGCATAGCCAATCCACCAAAAAAATAAAATAATTCATTTTTTTCTTTTTTCATTTTATATTATTTCTCCAATCTGTATTTTAATAATATGTCCTATATAATATATCTTACCTAAAAAAAGAGCTACTACACCACTCTTTTATATAAGGTGTACTAGCTCAATACTAACTACAATAGTTAAATCACTGATTTACTTCTCAGCAAAATCTTCGTCATCTGAAAAATCATCATCAAAATCGTCATCAAAATCATCTTCAAAATCTTCAAGATAATCTGGTGTAAAATATCTGTATACTGCATAAGCAATACCTGCAACTGCTGCAACTGCACCAATTATAGCAAGAACCCATACGATCTTATTAGACTTCTTAGGCTCCTCATTCTTCTTGAGAATTTCATTTAACTTACTGTTAGCTAAGATTTCATCTAATTTGTTCATGTTAAATCCTCCTGTCAAATTATAATAAAAATATCTGCTAGTTGTATTATAACACCTTATTATTTAATTTACTACTATTTTTATCAATAGCCACTTATAAAATTTATACTCTTCTTAATCTTGCGAATGACGCAAACATCTTACGTATCCCTCTTTCACCAAAATCAACTGTCACTTCATAATCTCTTCCAGCATCCACAATACTTGTAATCTTGCCAATTCCGAACTTGACATGCTTTACATTATCGCCAATTTCATAGCCCAAACCAGTGCTCCCACCTGATGTACCCGCTTTGCTTCCAGATACTCCACCTTCAACTAATGCGCCATTACCACTTCCGTCATGAGTATTAATTGGTGGCTTCTTTATCTCGAATATGTCCATTGGAAATGCTTTACCGAAACCAACGCTTCCATTGCCACTTGAACTATATCTGCTCATTGCCTGCTTTGTCTTATTCTTATAGGATTTGTCTGATGAACCTATATCATCATCATCTCCACCAAAAGAAATCCTTGATTTACTGTAGCCTGAACTAGTATTAGCCGTTTCAAGTAATTCCTTTGGAATCTCCTTCACAAATCTTGACACCTTGTTAGCCTGTGTCTCACCTCGTATCATACGAAGCTTAGCAGCGCTGATTTTAAGTTCTTTCTTGGCTCTTGTAATACCAACATAGCACAATCTTCGCTCTTCTTCCAAATCTGATTTGTCATCAGATGTAATTGACATATATCCAGGGAATAACCCATCTTCAAGTCCCGGCATATATACAATTGGGAATTCAAGCCCCTTAGCACTATGTAAAGTCATGAGCATAACCTTTTCATTAGATTCATCAAGATTATCAATATCAGCAACAAGTGCAACTTCTTCAAGGAAACCGCTAAGAGTTCCTCTTCCATCCTCGCATGATTCCTGATAGCTTACAATCTTGTTAATGAATTCGTCGATATTTTCCTGACGCTGCTCAACCTCTTCTGGCGTGTCACTCTCAGCAAGATATTCCATATAATGAATATCCTCTAAGATACCCTCAACCAATTCCTGTACCGTTACATGTGCTTTCTTTGCTCTAAGCACTTCCATATAAAGCACAAATGGTTTAATCTTTGCTGCACCCCTGCCAAGTGTTGGGATGTATTCAGCATTTTCAAGAGCACCAAAGAAGGTATCTCCAGATTCGTCCGCAAACTGCTGGACTCTCTCAATTGTTGTCGCACCAATTCCACGCTTTGGCACGTTAATTATTCGCTTGGCAGCCTGACTGTCTCTTCCATTATCAATCGTCTTAAGATATGCTAGAATATCCTTGATTTCTTTTCTCTGATAGAAGTTGACGCCACCAAACACCCTGTAAGGCACATTATTTACAACGAATTTTTCTTCAAGACTTCTTGACTGCGCATTAGTTCTGTAGAGAATGGCAAAATCATTGTAATTCCAGCCATCTCGAACCTTTGCCTTAATATCATTAACAATGCCATCTGCTTCTCTATATGCATCGTCATACAAGGTAAATGTTATCTTCTCTCCAGCCTCATTGTCTGTCCATAAGGATTTGTCTTTTCGGCCAAAATTATTCTTAATTACACCATTGGCTGCATCAAGAATTGTCTGTGTTGAACGATAATTCTGTTCCAGCTTAATAACCTTAGCACCAGGATATGTATCCTCAAAATTGAGAATATTACCAATATTGGCACCTCTAAACTTATAGATTGACTGGTCATCATCACCAACAACACAAAGATTCTTATATCTGTCTGCCAAGAGACTAATAAGCTTAAACTGCGCTGTATTAGTATCCTGATACTCATCTACCATTATATATCTAAAACGCTCCTGATATGATTCAAGAACATCTGCATTCGTCTTAAAAAGCTCAACGGTCTTAACAATCAAATCATCAAAATCAAGTGCATTACTCTGTTTGAGTATTCTCTGATATTCCTTATATACCTGTGCTATTCTACGCATATTATAGTCGTTAGCAGCATTTTTCTCCATAATCTCTGGAGTCGTAAGTTCATCCTTGGCAGACGAGATAGCGCTCATTATAACTCTTTCCTTAAGCATCTTAGTATCAATATTAAATTTTTTACAAACTTCCTTAATAACACTTTTCTGGTCATCTGTATCATATATTGTAAAATTGGTATCATAACCAATCCTATCTATATACCTTCTAAGAATTCTAACGCATGTTGAGTGAAAAGTGCTTACCCATACATTGTCAGCTCCCATTGAGACAACACGGTCAACTCGTTCTCTCATCTCACCTGCTGCCTTATTGGTAAATGTTATCGCGAGAATATTCCATGGGTTAACCCCTAACTCTTCTATAAGATAACATATTCTATGAGTCAGCACTCTTGTCTTACCAGAGCCTGCTCCCGCTAATATCAGAAGCGGTCCTTCTGTATGAAAAACCGCTTCCTTCTGACAATCATTTAATGTGTCGTATATACTCATGTATCCTCCAAGCCTTATCAGCCAAATTTATATAAGCTTATTGCCACATTCTGGGCAGAATTTTGAGCCATTAGTTGGTGTACCACAGTTAGGGCAGAACTTAGGGATTTTAGCTTCGCCACCTGCATTATTGGCCTGCTGTCCAGCATTATTAACGTTATTCATGTTATTAGCATTGTTCATGTTATTAGCATTATTAACGTTATTAACATTGTTCATCATCTGCTGTCCCATCATCATTCCCATCTGCATATTAACCATATCAGCACCTATTGATGATGATGAGCCACCTTTAGACATAGCATCTGTCATAGCAAACTGAGAATATCTATTCATATCACCTACCATTGACTGTGAAGCAGCTTTGTTCTGCATCTTCTGAACTTCTTCTGGATATGAGAAGCTGGAAATTGTAAAATCAGTGATTGTAAGACCAAGCTTAACCATCTGCATATCAAGATCATCTTTGATACCTGCAGCGATATCGAATGCATTAGCCTGGAGATTGAACATATCCTTGCCTTCCTTTGATATCCATTTCATCATAAGCTGGTCAAGAACAGCAACAACTCTTTCCTTAACATCATCAACCATATACTGTTTCTTAATACCTGCTACTTTGTCAATTAAGCAAAGGTAATCAGATATCTTGAAGCTGAATGTACCGAATGATCTGATTGGCATACCGCCAGGAAGATTAGGTGTTGGGATAGAGATTGGATTCTTAGTACCCCATTTTACCTGAAATTCCTTTGTATTAATGAATAAAACTTCTGCTCTTACACCACTGTTAAAGCCAAATTTGAAGCCTTTAAGTGATGAAAGGAATGGAATAATCTCTGATTCAATATCGAAGCTTCCTTCATTCTCGAAGATACCTTCAACTTTTCCATTATACATAAATATTGCATCCTGACCCTGTCTTATAATAAGTCGGCTGCCTTTTTTTATCTCTCTGTTAGTCCATTTCCAGAAGATTATATCATCTCTGTATTCTTCCCATTCTACTACATTAGCAAATTGTCCGCCAAATAAACCCATCTCTATTCCTCCTAGTTTTCAATTAATATATCATCATATGCTACCTGCACATTTGAATCTGAATCATACATACACTCGATTCTCTGATTATCATTATAGCTAACCTTATTATTCTTCTTACCTGTCATACTCTTAATTCCAAAGAAAGCTGCAATTGCAAGAATAATCAAAAGAATAATAGCAGCGATTTTGGCAGGGCTCTTAGGATATTCGCCCTTAATCTCACCGTTCTGTCCATTAACAAGAACTGTATAATTCTTATCTTTATATGAATATGATGTTGCATATACAGGACACATAATATGTTTGAATGTCTCATTATCGTAACGAACATTCAGATGAATATCCTTTGCCTCATCATAACGTCTTCTAATATCATTAGCTGCCATGCTGTGCAGCTGTGAATTCATCTCTGATACAGCCTGATTATGTGCTGTTGACAAATCAACAGTATATGTCTCTGATAGATATCCGCTAAAATATTCAGGTGAATATGATGCCACTTCATGAGTATCATAACTATCTACGCCTCTAACCAGTGATGCTTTCATATTACTTGTTGCTTTAATAAGTAAATCATCAAAGAAATGATCAATTCTGCCACTTGTATGATACCAGTCTGTCACAGTTCTTGTCTGAGTATTACCATCTTTGTCTTTATAATGTTCAGTTCTATGCTTACCACCCATACCAGTGTAAGATGCATGCGTATCGGCATCGAATGTCCAGAAAGGTATGTATCTTCCTGTAATTCCACCTTGCTGATATAAAGCCTTAAGTTCCGAAGGAGCAAGATGTCTCTTCTTAATCCATCCACCAAATATCTCCTGAACTTTATTCTTATCAATTTTAAATGGTATTACGCCATCCGGAATGATTGCTTCCTCCTGCTTATCAGAAAGTACATATCCGGAACCACAATATGGGCACTTAACTGCTGTTGAATCTTTGTCAACTTCAATTGTTGCTCCACATCCACTACAAACCATAGTGCTTGACGTCTTCTCTGTTACCTTGTATGTATTAAGTGCAGATGCTGTAAATGTATGTTCTTCTACATCTGCTGCGTTATTATCAATTTGAATTGTTGTGTCACAATTAGGACATCTCAGTGTCTGAGTTTTGGCATCAAATTCCATTATGCCGCCACAGTTTTCACAACGATAGTTCTTTTCATCCATTATTAGTACCTATTACCCTTCTTTTCTTTTAAATACACAAGAAGAACCTCCTACGCCTTATGAATACGCATAAGATGAAAGAGGTTCATATAATCAATGTACTAATTTTACTGAAGTCCCATCTGAGCCTTAAGTGCTGCTAACTCATCATCAACTGCTGAATTAGATGTAGATGTTGCATCTTCCATATCATATTTGCTTGCAAGAGTATCAACATCATTCTCTTTAGCTGACTGATTAAGTTCTGCCATTGCATTAGCTTCATCAAGCATCTTGTCAGCTTTTGCTTCCATTCTGTCGAATGCTGAAAGGCTGCTCATTGCACCATTAGCAGAAGCACCAATCTTATTCATCTTCTCCTGTGTCTTAGCTACCTGAACTTTAGCTTTGATTGCATCTCTTCTTGCATTAAGATCAGCGATATCTTTGGCAAGTTTGTCATGCATCTGTCTCATCTTAGCTGCATTATCTGCTGCCATTGTATATGTCTGCTGTAATGCAGTCTGTTTTGTCATTAATGTCTGTTTCTTAGTAAGAAATGCTTTGGCATCATTCTCATTACCAGCTGATAATGCTTTCTCAGCATATTTCTGTAATTTGTCTATTTCAGCGCTGCACTCATCAAGTTCTCTCTTTGCTCTCTTCTCTTCAGCCATTACTGAAGCTGTTTCAGCCTGAACTTTACCAAAATCACTTTCAAGATTTCTAAGATACTGATCAATCATCTTTGCTGGGTCTTCGCATTTATCAAGTAATGCGTTAATGTTTGAAGCCATAATGTCTTTAAAACGTGTTAAAATTCCCATATTATTATTATCCTACCTTTCTTATGTTCGTGCACCTTTTTTAAGCACAAACTTATTATATTACAGTATTCCTAAAAAGTCACTATCATATTTTCGTTTTTATATCACTATAACGTGTGTAATTATGAACGTTATAGCTACTGTATCGTCTATTTATGGCATATATTCAAAAAACTTTACGCTTTTAGTTGTCATCTAGTAATTAATACTATATAATATAGTTTGCAGCTTAATTGTTTAGTACACATAAGAATGGAGAAATCAATGGAAAAAGACAGTTTAGATTATGTTAATTCCCTATTAAGAAAATTAACTAAGCTTAATTATATAAAACCAGGCGATGTTCCTGATATTGATCTATATATGGATCAGGTAACAACATTCATGGACTCGCATCTAAGTGATGTTAAAAGATACGAAGACGATAAGATTCTTACCAAAACAATGATTAACAATTATGCTAAGAATAATCTTCTTCCACCACCAGTCAAGAAAAAATATTCAAAAGATCATATATATATACTTGCATTCATATATTACTTCAAAAGTCTTTTATCAATTAGTGATATACAGGCTCTGCTTTCACCACTTACAAGTGAATTTTTTGGTGATGAAAGCACGCCATCTCTTGATGATATATACAAAGAGATATATACTGCAGAGAAGAAACAGCTTGCGAACATATCCAAAGATGTCATACAGCAATATCGTTTATCAAAGGATGCGTTTGGCAATGTTGATGAGGGAGAAGATAAAAAATTCCTACAACTATTCTCTTTTGTATCGCTCTTAAGCTTTGATGTATATATAAAGAAGAATATTATTGAGAACATTATTGATGATCTTATAGATAGCGAGAATAAAGAGCGTGCGCCAAAAGGCAAAGCAGCAAAGAATAAAAAAACTGAATAAACTTATATCTTTATAATCAAAATGCTGTAACCACTCGCATCTATCTACACAGATATGACTGGTTACAGCATTATTTATTTGAGTCTATCAAAAATCTTATCATATGACTGATTGCCATCAACTAGTGAACGTTTCACTCTACTTATTGTAGCTGTTGAAGCACCTGTACTTTGCTCGATTTCTACATATGTTTTACCATTCCTTAACATCTGCGCAACCTCAAGTCTCTGTGATAATGATAAAACCTCATTCACTGTACATATATCTTCAAAGAAATCATAGCATTCATCCATATTCTTCAATGACATTACCGCATTAAATAACAATCTTACACCTTCTGTATCAAGTCTTTCCTTCATCTTCATCCTCCACACATATCTATCTAATCAAGATAGCTTCTCAATAGTTCAAAATCAGAATTTGCTACTAATCTTTCTGGAAAATCAACTGCTGCAAGCAGCTCATATGCATATCCAAAATTGCATATATCATCTGCCACATGTGCATCACTTCCCAGCGAAATACACACATTATGTCTCTTACACAGATCAAGCATCAATAAATCATTATCCTTAGTACCAACTCTCGGTCCATTAGGTCTTAATGATGCATTGTTAAGTTCCAATAATACATGTTTTTCTTTTGCTGCCGCTACAACCTGCTCATAATCTATAGGATATCGGCTGTCATCAGGATGTCCAATAATATTAACATACGGATTATCCATCACCTTAATTAAGCACTGAGTATTCTCTTCTACAGTTCCTGGTTTTATACAAGGTGTGTGAAAGCTTGCAATTGCGATATCAAGCTTCTTCAAAGCATATTCTGGCAAATCAATATGTCCATCCAGATCCATTATATTAAGTTCTGCTCCAAAAAGCAGGTTCACACCATATTTTTCACGTCGAATCACATTGAGATTATAAAAATAAAGTTCCTGGCAGCTTCCCGGCATATTGGGTGCATGCTCTGTAATCGCTAGATGCGTAACACCTTTTTTCGCCGCCTCTTGAGCCATCTCATTAATTGTATTATACGCATGTCCACTAGCAATCGTATGCGTATGTGTATCAATATGGTATACCACGGATTTTACCTCCAAAAAAACATCTAACATATAGTCTACCACAATTCACAATTACTATCAATTCTTTTTGCCATTCCTTTGTTTAATCCTATGTTCAATCACATACATAATCACGCTTAGAACCAACAACAGAACTATTGCACCTATGATAAATGCTGTTGCTACCATTACTTCGTGCATATTAAGAACAGTCAATGCAAAAAGTGGTTTTAAAAAGAATGCACAGAATACTGTTCCTCCTGCCATAACACACATAACCGCTATTCTAAGAGCATTGAATGGATAACACGCTCTGAATAATGTGGCAAGTCCAACTGAAAGCATTATATATATTGCAATAGTTGATAATTGTTCATCCATTAAGCCAAGTGATGGTCCTAATGCTGTGAGCAATGCCACTGAAATGAAATCAGTAATACCTGCAGGCATTGCTTTAAGTAATACATTAGTTATAAAGCGGCCTTTGATTAAACTCTTATTAGGCTGCATTGCAAGAAAGAACGCTGGAGTACCTATTGTAAACAAACCTAATAATGATAACTGCGTAGGTTTTAGTGGATACTGCAAAGCCAAAATAACTGTAAAGAACGCCATCAACATCGAGAAGATATTCTTCACAAGGAACAGTGATGCAGACCTTTGTATATTGTTAACAACTCTTCGTCCCTCCAATACAACATCAGGCATTGCAGAGAAATCTGAATCCAGAAGTACAATCTGCGAAGCATTCGCTGCTGCATCACTTCCGGATGCCATTGCCACACTGCAATCCGCATCCTTTAGTGCCAATACGTCATTAACACCATCGCCGGTCATTGCTACTGTTTTTCCCTGCTTTTTTAATGCCTTAACAAACATTCTCTTTTGTTCAGGAGTAACACGTCCGAATACAGTGTAATCACTCACTGCTCTATCAATATCCTCCTGTCCATTAAGAGTTGATGCATCAACGTATCTGTCCGCCCTTGCAACTCCCGCTTTAACAGCTACATTAGATACGGTTGCTGGATTATCACCAGATATAACCTTAATCTCCACACCCTGCTCTTCAAAATACTCAAAAGTGGCTTTTGCTTCCTTCCTTATTGGATTAGTAATAAGAACCATGGCCACAGGATTAATCTTTCCTTCAATATTATGTCCATCGATATCTCCTTCGACTTTGGCAAACAGAAGAACTCTATAGCCATCTAGTGAATATGGAATTATCTCTTTCTCATAATTCTTATAATTATCTTTCAGAATCATCTCTGGTGCACCAAGTACATACGAACCATCTTCATATGTGACACCCGAGAACTTCGTTACAGATGAGAAATTAGTTATGCTGACTGCCTGTTTACCTGATGTTTTGATAAAATATTCCTGTACTGCTGCCATTGTTGCATTATCTTTATGACTTGCCGCTGCATAATCTCCAAGCATCTCATCCATATCTGCATAACAGAACTCTTTCGCATTAGGGAATTCCACAACGCTTTGGACCTTCATAGCATTTTCAGTAATGGTACCAGTTTTATCAACGCATAATACATCAACTCTTGCAAGTGTTTCGATACATCCAAGTTCATGTACAAGAACTTTCTTGCCTGCAAGTCGCATTACACTTACAACCAATGCCACACTTGCCAGCAGGTACAAGCCTTCAGGAATCATGCCGATTAATGCTGCGACCATAGCCACAACGCTTTCCTGTCGCGATAATCCGAGGAATACATACTGCTGAATGAACATTGTCAAACCAATAGGAATAATTATAATACCGATGTATTTGACTATCTTATCAAGGGATTTCATCATCTCTGAACGAATAACGCCTTTGCTCTTCTTTGCCTCAAGCGTAAGCTTTGATATATATGAATCCTCACCCACATGTTCAAGCACGGCCTTACATTGACCAGATACCACAAAGCTTCCTGAGAGAAGTCGGTCTCCTGCTTTCTTGGTTATCTCATCCGACTCACCCGTAATTAATGATTCGTTAACCTGAACAACGCCCTCTCCAATTATCGCATCAGCACATATCTGATTGCCCGGCATGAATATGACCACATCACCAAGAACGAGCTTGTGGGAATCTATTACTGTTTCTCTTGAATCACGAATGACTGTGGTTTTAGGAGCATTAAGCATATTCAATTCGTCTAGAACTTTTTTGGATCTTAATTCCTGAATTATTCCGATTAGTGTATTGCAGATGATTATCGGAAGGAACGTTAGATTAATGAAGGAATGCACCCATATTAACAGAATACTAAGTACGAGAAAAATAAGATTAAAATAAGTGCATAGATTGGTGAGAATAATCTGTCCAATTGATTTTGAGGGCGGTTTTACTGCGTAATTAACCATACCAGCTTTGTTAAGGTCTTCAACCTCTTCGCTGCTTAACCCTTTATTCAAATCCATTCTAATCTCATCATTCATATGCACTTATATTAGCTCCTATAATTATAGTTGATTTAATTTGCCAAACTTAGGCATTGGCTTATCAGCCATCTTTGGTCCCTTGCCATTCAACGAACCATCCTGATACTGCTTATTCACCCTGACAATAATATAGATTGCTGCTACAAAAAGTACTGACTTAATTACAAAAGGAAGTATTGAACCAATTGCTGTTGTTCCATCATATAAATCGTAAGGAAGAAGTACTGCAAAGTTAATTACACCTGTTAACACATACCATACCTTTGGAATCTTACCCTTAGATACACCTGTTACAATAACTGCAAGTCCTGCATTAAGCACAATATCCATTGAATAGCTAAGTCCAAGAAGAAGCCATACATATGGAACATTAGTGAATATCGGACGATATGAATCATAGATACTCTGAAGTTCTTCAGGATTAGTAATCTGTTCGAATATTCCTGTCATACCATTAGTTTCAACAGCTGATGCGAATGTCATAAGCATAAGAACTGTCAACGCATAGAGAACTGCATTACCAAGTCCTAGACCAATTCCGTAATTAATTGAATCACCTGCTGAATTAAGTGATTTATCCATGCATTTACTGATAATAATTCTTGCAATTGTATATAATAACGCAACTATTGCTGTAGTAATCATGATTGGTGGAACTGCTCCTGCATTATATGCTGAATACATGCCAGGAATAGATAAAAACAATGCCGCACAGCCATTATAGAGAAGATATCCAAACAGGATATATGCAACTACACCTATGAGAAGTGGCATAAATTTTGATTTAAATCTTTTGAATGAGATAAACAGTAAGATAAATATTACTGAAATTATTACTATACCACCTGCGCCTAGATACATCTGCGCACCTGCTGGAATCTGTTGTGTCAAATCGATTGAATCCATATAAAACCTAACCTTTCGAAATAATTAATTGTATTATTAGTAATTTGTGCTATTTATGCACAAGAGCCATTGTATTAATAACAATGGCTCTCTGTCATAATCGCGTTGTAACAATATATCTCTTCTTAACAATAATAAATCTATATTTGATAATTTATATTCTAAAAAGGCACACTGTAAAACTTTTTGATTATAATTATAATTTTGTTACGTTAACAGCCTGTGGGCCTTTAGCACCGTCAATTACTTCGAATTCAACAGCAGCGCCTTCTTCAAGTGATTTGAAGCCGTCAATGTTAAGTCCTGAATAATGTACGAATACATCCTTTCCATTCTCATCTGAGATAAATCCGTAACCCTTTTGGTTGTTGAACCATTTTACTGTACCCTTGTTCATTGTAAGTACCTCCAAAAAAAATATATGATTCGGTAATACCGACATCACATTTAGAATATCACAGAACAGATTTACAGTCAATAGAAAATAACCCTTGTTTACTGTATCATAGCCTTCAATTCATCAATATTAAACGTATAATTTGTGTTGCAAAAATGGCAGTTTACTTCAATTGGCTTACCATCATCTATCATGCTCTGAATATCTGATTTGCCAATGCTCATAATTGCCTTTGCAACTCTTTCTTTGCTGCAATTACACTGGTACTTTGTATCAACCTCATCTAAGATAGTAACTCCAAGTTCACCAAGTATCTTCTGTAGCATATCCTCTGGTGTCAAGCCATCCTTAAGCATCGCTGTAACTGACTTTACCTCTCTAATCTTCTGTTCAAGTGCAGCTATTGTCTCCTCTGTTGCATCCGGCATAAGCTGGATAATGAAACCACCCGCCTGCTCTACAACATTATCCTTGGAGATATGCACACCAAGGCCAACTGATGATGGTACCTGCTCACTTGTCGCAAAATAATATGTTAAGTCATCAGCGACTTCACTTGTCATAAGTATTGTCTGACCTGTGTATGGCTCTTTCATGCCAATATCCTTGATAACTGTAAGAACTCCAAGGCCCAAAGCTGTTTTAACATCAAGATGTCCAGATTTGTCGAGTGGCAGCATTACCTGAGGATTCTTAGCATAACCCTTTACATTAGCCTTTGAATCAGCTGTGACTGTCAAATCCTCGATTGGTCCCTGACACTGAATCTGAATAGTAACTACATCTGAATCATTCTTCATCATAGTGCCCATCATAGCACCTGCTGTAAGAAGCTTTCCAAGCGCCTCAGTTACTATTGGACTTGTATTATGAATTCGTCTGCTCTCTTCAACCATTGCTGTTGTATTCGCCGCAAATGCTCTAATCTGGCCATTCGCAGCTGTTGCTCTAACAATATAATCTTTCATTATTAATTCCTAACCTTTCT
>CAZPHI010000053.1:0-14304 GCA_964586425.1 uncultured Lachnospiraceae bacterium
AAGAAAATAATTTTAAAAACTTGCAAGAAAACTATTGACTTTTCTTAGCAGGTTTAGTACCTAAGTACCATAAGATGATTTTATTTTATCATATTGATATATATTTATCAATAACAGTTTCTATTCGACACTTTTAAGAGCTTCTGCCATATTAATCTTGGTAAGAGTCTTATTAGTCAGCTTTTCAACAAATAATTCAAATACAAGGGTTAATACAGCCGCAATAATGTATGCCCAAGGTGATACCTGAACCTGCATCGTAATTCCTGCCATATTAACATTACCCATGATCCACCATGTTAACAGATATCCAATCGGGAGCCCCAGAACAATACCGATCAATGTTAACATTATTGTTTCTTTATTAACGTACGCATTAACTTCTTTTCTAGTAAATCCTAATACTTTGATTGTTGCTAATTCTCTGGCTCTCTCACTTACATTAATATTGGATAATGTAAATAATACTGTAAGTGCTAACGCTGCTGACATTGCGACTAACAGATACACCACCATACTTATCAGATTATTCGTGTCTTCAAATGAATCAACAGCCGCCTGTGAGCTGCTTACTTTTAATACTCTTTCATCAAGTTCGACTGAATCAAGCCATTCTTTCTTTGAATCTTTATCTCCATTAATGCAAAGTAGATATGACTGTGGATTATATTTTGTAAATAATGTATCATAATAACTCTTTTTCATATACACAAAATTGCCAATGTGGTTACTTACTACTTTTGATACATTGCAATTAGCAAGCTTCTTATCTTCATCCTGCAAAGACACTACCGCATTATCACTGATATTCATCAGACGAGCTGCACTTTCTGTAACAACAATTCCATTATCAGTTAATTCTGTTCCTTGGTTGCTTGTACTTGCATAATCATATAGATGTATAAAATTATCCATATTCGTATCATCTGGAATAACAAATACTGATATATCATTGCTATCTCCATTGTATCTTAACGTCATTATACTTATCTGTATAAGTGCCATATCATCTATTCTTCCCGACAACTCCCACTCTTTCATAAGTGCATTCTTATCATCCTGTGATAAATCGTCACTCACAACAATTGCATCGTACATAGTTATATTGCCATATTGACTTGG
Source organism: uncultured Lachnospiraceae bacterium (assembly GCA_964586425.1). Classification (GTDB taxonomy): domain Bacteria; phylum Bacillota; class Clostridia; order Lachnospirales; family Lachnospiraceae; genus CAZPHI01. The sequence goes on from CAZPHI010000053.1 coordinate 1,123, forward strand.
CATCAGATTAAGTACTGTATCCTTCACACCAAATCCCAACACGATCAAAAGTGTACATCCCATAATTCCGAGTATTGTCATAAGCGCTCTCTTCTTATATCTAAAGAGATTTCGACTTGTAACCTTATTAAGGAATTTCATTCTTTTCCATATAGGAGTTATATATTCAATAATAATTCTTTTTCCTGCCTTTGGAGACTTAGGCCTCATCAAGACAGCAGGTCTTTTACTTACCATTTCAATACAAGATACGATTGTTGCACCAATAATTCCAAAGATACATAATATAATTCCACCAATTTCATACTCTGCAAAGAAACCAAAAGTAAATCTTGGTATTAAAAACATGGTCTGCATTATGTATTGTACAATGTAAGGCAGCAATGCAGCTCCGATTATAGTACCTACTATACCACCAATTATACACGCAGCTGTGGCATACCATATATATTTCATACAAATTGCAAGATTTGAATATCCAAGTGATTTATATGTACCGATAAGTCCTCTGTCCTCTTCAACCATTCTTGTCATTGTTGACAAACTAATAAGAACTGCTACAACGAAGAAAATCACAGGAAATATCTTTGTAACGGTCTGTATGAATTCAGTATTGCTTTTTAATCCTGAAAAACAGTCATTATCGTATCGATTCCATACATACCACACCGGCTTTTCAAGCATTTCCAAAGCCTTATCTCTTTCTGAATTATATGCAGTCTGCCCCATCTCAGTATTAAATACAAATTCTCCATACTGTGCAATTATTGCATCCTTTATCTCGTCGGATATCTCTGTAGCAAGTGTATCATATCTGCTATTTTGCTGCTTTTCTTTTATATTATCATTGATATAATCGCCAGTTTCTTCGACAAGCTTTTTGTATTTGTCAGAAAAACTGTCCAGCTTATCCGCGCCATCCACATTCACGTATACAGCACTATACACATCCTGCTCGATTACATCACCAATAACAAACATATTGTATCTTTCGCCATCTACAGAATCTACAACTGATGTGCTGCTGAAATTATTGTTGGTAAAATCAACCGGATCAATTACTATACCTGTAATAACAAAACTATCGGTTGCAATACTTCCACTATTTTCTGATTTATCGCTGTCATCATCCTGTGTTTTATCAAAAACCTTTATTGTATCATTAATTTTAAGTCCTGAAACATCTGCGAATTCTTTTGTTACAGCTATCTCTCCGGCTTCGCTAGGAATGCGGCCTTCCTGAACATATGGACTGTTCATCTTATTCTCAGGCATCGCATTAAGCGTAATCTCATAATCAGTCGACTCGTCCTTTTGTGCCGTTACGTCAAATGTTTTCACTCCGGCAACTTTGCTTATTCCCTCAACAGCATCTAACACATCAACATCATCTTTTGTGAGTCCAAGCGTTGATACTATCTTAATATCATATGTATTCTGCTCATCATAAAATATATCAGCTGATTTAAACACATCTAAACAACCAACTGCAAATCCGGAGAACATACCAATACCAAGCGCCGCCATAATTGTTATGGCAATAAATCGGGAAAGATTTTTTTTGACTGTCATTAAAATGTCTTTTCTATAAGCACTTTTTTTCATTATCTAATCTCACTTTCATTACCACTCAATTTCTTCAATTGGTTTGGGCTCGTCATTCTTTTGAATATCAATGATTTTACCACTTTTAAAACGAATTACCTTGTCTGCCATCGGTGCAATTGCGCTATTATGAGTAATTATAATAATCGTAATTCCTTCTTTTCTACATGTGTCTGAAAGAAGCTTTAATATCTGCTTACCTGTAACATAATCAAGTGCTCCCGTTGGCTCATCACATAATAATAGTTTGGGATTCTTTGCTAATGCTCTGGCAATTGATACTCTCTGTTGTTCACCTCCAGATAATTGTGCAGGAAAATTATTAAGCCTTTCGCCTAATCCAACCTTCTTTAAAGTCTCTGCAGCATCTAAACTGTCATTACAAATCTGTGCGGCCAATTCAACATTCTCAAGTGCGGTAAGATTAGGTACAAGATTATAAAACTGAAATACAAATCCTACGTCATTTCTACGATACATGCATAAATCATCTTCTTTAAAACCAGCGATATCTTTACCATCAAACATAATTGTACCCTTTGTAGCTGTATCGATACCTCCAAGAATATTAAGAGCTGTTGTCTTTCCGGCACCCGATGCGCCTACAATAATCACAAGCTCACCCTCATTAACCTCAAAACTTGCATCCTGTAATGCACATACCTTGGTTCCTTCGCTGCCGTATTCTTTATATACATGCTCGAATGATATAAAACCCATACTTACCTCCATTTTTATTGTTTATTTTGCAATATAACATTATTCTTCTTTTGTACATTGACAGTATCTGTTTATCTCATAATTGTAACTCTTATGCATTCTTTAGACAATAGAAAATGTTTTTAACACTTCTATTTATCATTATGTTCTTTTTCTGCTCTGCAGTTTTTCTTAATTTTATAATCAAATTCTTTAAAATACTTAATATTCTGAGGTGTGTTATTCGCCGGTGGAAATTCATATCCAGGATATTTTACAATTGGACAACTATCCTTTCGTAATTTATCACAAAAGCTATCGGAAAGATTGAGTACTGACTTAACAACCTCTCTAGGAGTTAATGCCATCCATTGTGCTAATGATATATCTGCAAAGTGATTGCTTTTAAATAATTCAAGAAAGACAAGCTTTTCCTTACCCACATTCTGAACATAATGAAAATTGCCAACTGGTACATATCCTACATCTCCAGCCCTATAATTGAAGGTTCTTGATTTAGGTCCTGGCTCAAACACCGTCATTCTTGCTTCACCCTGAAGATAATACTGCAGTTCATCATTATTAGAATGCCAATGTATCTCTCTCATTGCTCCGGGCTCTATCTCTACCAATGCAGCTGCTGTTGTTGTACAAGCAGGAAAATTCCTATGATCAAGTATTCTTATACTTCCCCCATCACATATAATCGGTTCAACATTAATCAACTCATGTTTATACGTATGTGGAACCTTCCCTTTTTCCGATTCTACTTCCTGACTTTCTATTGTACCTGGATCACCACCATCTACAATATACACCTCTTTACCAGGCAAATCCTTGAATTCATCTTCATTACATCCAAAATTAGCCGACAACACATCCATAGGCATATGTGAGAATAACTCTGATATTGAAAATGTGTTGTTTTCAGAGTAACTTCCTTTATCAAAAATCATCAAAAACTCACAGCCCTCGTGAACACCCTGTATTGAATGACCTACATTGGCAGGAAAAATCCATCCTTCTCCAGGACCACAATCCGCAATGAACGTTCTTCCCATCTCATCAACAGCAGTTACTCTTGCTACGCCGTTAATTACATATCCCCACTCACTTTGCTGATGCGTATGCATTTCTCTTACTCCTGGTGAGAGGTTCATATTAACAATAGCTAAAGTATCATCTATCGGTAATTCTCTTTTTGTTATTTCCCTTGACCAGCCTCCGGTTTTTATTATCATTGATGCATCCGACATTGAAAACTTTAGGTTTGGCATCAATCCAAAATCAGTAGCAGGTGGAACTATAATATCCGGATTCTCATCATCTCTTGCAATATTTCTTGGTCCCAAATCCAGGGCACCTGCTCCATCGCTTCTAATAGGTTCGGGCTTATCCGACGATTTAAGCTGATTAAGTTTTTCCTGTAGTCTTTCTTCCATATGTCTGTCAATATCTGTTGCCATAACTTCTCCTCGATTCTATTAATATATACATAATTATTCCATATCTATAATCTCCACCACACAGAATATTTATACGAAAAATACCATATATTTTTTATTAATTACTATAGCAATAGCTTAATTGAAGCAACTGTAGTATAATCAATTATAAATAAATGTATAATTTTATCCCCAATCTAGAATATACGAGGTATAAGTTATGGACGTAATACAAATTAATCAAATCACAAAAGATTATGGACAAAATCACGGTGTCTTTGATTTGTCATTCAATGTCAAACAAGGTGAAGTCCTTGGTTTCCTTGGTCCTAATGGTGCAGGAAAAACAACAACCATTAGACAGCTTCTTGGTTTTATCAAACCAGATTCCGGAACGGTCTCAATTCTAGATAAAGATTGTTTTAATGATGCTTCAGTAATTCAAGAACATCTGGGATATCTTCCTGGTGAAATAGCTTTTATTGATTCAATGAGTGGAATTGAGTTTATTCATTTCATCGCTTCTATGAAACATATTAAGAATCTTGATCGTGCTAATAAACTTATAAAGCGTTTTGATTTAAACCCTAATGGAAAATTACGCAAAATGTCAAAGGGCATGAAACAAAAAATAGGAATTGTCTGTGCCTTTATGCAGGATAGTGAAATTCTAATTCTTGATGAACCAACAAGCGGTCTTGATCCATTAATGCAGAATCAATTTGTTGACCTTATTCTGGAAGAAAAAAAACGTGGTAAAACAATTCTTATGTCATCCCATATTTTTGAAGAGGTTGAAAAAACCTGTGATCGTACTGTCATAATTCGTGATGGACGATTGGTTGCAATTGATACCATAGAGAATCTATGTCAAAACAGACACAAACAGGCAGAATTACTATTTGCTGATACTACAATGGCTAACTCTTTTGCTGCATTATTTCCTGATGCAACAATAGTTAACGATAAGATAATCCTTCCTATACATAATAATATTAATGATATTATTAGAGAAGCTGGCAAATACACTCTAAAAGATGTATCAATAGCTACACAATCACTTGAGGAATTCTTTATGCATTTTTATGGGGAGGGCAAATAATATGAACATTACACTATATAAACAGGAATGTAGGCGTAACAGTATTGTCTTTATCATATTCGCTGCTGTTCTCGCAATGTATGCATACATTATTGTATCTATGTTTGATCCTAAGATGGTGAACAGCCTGAAAGCCATGACTGAAACTATGCCTGAAATATTCGCTGCCTTTGGTATGGCTAATATAGGAACAACTTTACTTGAATTTCTTACAAGCTATCTATACGGAATAATATTAACCGCATTTCCTGCGGTATATATAATTATTATTAGCAATCGTTTGGTAGTTCGCTACATTGATACTGGTTCTATGGCATATCTTCTGTCGGTTCCCGAAACACGACGTAAGTTAATTCGCACACAAGCTATATTCTCTATTTCAAACCTTGCTGTTTTACTACTATATGTAGTTATATTAATAATTGCCTGTTCGCAATTAATGTTTCCTGGCGAATTAGACATATTTGAATTCATCTCAATTAATATAGGACTATTTGCTCTTTGGATTATGTTTGGAGGCGTATGCTTTTTCTTCTCTTGTATATTCAATGAATCCAAATTCTCATCAGGCTTTGGCACAGCGTTCATTGTATATACTTTACTATTACAGATGCTTTCACAGGTTGGAGATAAATTCAATTTTCTAAAATACTTTACTCCAATAACCTTATTTCAGCCCGAACAATTATCTGTTGGTAATACAGGCGCATGGATTGAATGTATTATAATGTTTATGGTAGGAATTATATTCTATATATTAGGTACAACTATTTTTACAAGGCGTGATTTACCAATTTAAATAAAAAAAGCCGAAAGCTTTAATTAAAAGACCTTCGGCAGAATTATCTGGTGTCCCAGGGAGGATTTGAACCTCTGACCCCTCGCTTAGGAGGCGAGTGCTCTATCCACTGAGCTACTGAGACATTTGAATTACATATATTAAAATATATTCTGAAAAATACATTATTTTCAGACACGAACATATTTTAGCATATGAAACTATCAAGGTCAATGATATACTTCAAATAAACTATTGGGCTTATTAGCCCTCTTTCAAATCGAATGGTGGCATACAAACAATGAAATCAAAGAAAAAAATCCTTATTATATCTATTATTATTTTGCTATTTGCAATAATATGTGGTTTTATTATCTATTGGAATACTCATCTTCGAACTGTATCATATGAAAACACACGTCAGAAAATAACCGCTTCAGGAAATCAATATAAAGAGTACATAACTTCTGACTATGAATTACAATCAGACATTACATATACAACTGCTAAGAATTACAAAGGCGAATCCCAGGAATTAAAGCTGGATATATATTCTCCTTCTAATAATAAAGATTCAAAACGTGCTGCTATTGTAATGGTTCATGGTGGTAGTCTTACAACCGGAGATAAAGCGAGTGATGGTATCCTTAAAAGCTTTTGTGAAGATTTTTCAAAAATGGGATATGTTGTATTCAATGTAAACTACAGACTTGATTCATCAACCTCTGCAAAAGCCCAAAACAATGCTATTATTGATGTATGCAAAGCATTTACCTGGATTCAGGATAATAGTGGCACATATGGTGTTGATAAAAATAATATTTTTCTATGTGGCTATTCTGCCGGGGCTTCTATTATCGTTGATATGACATATTCAAACCTTGCCAGCTATGAAGTTGATCGTAATAGTATTGCTGGAGTTATTGACATCTCCGGTATAAAGCTCAATATGGGCAAACCACAACAAAGCAATCCTTCATGTCTTATTATTCATGGAACAAAAGATACTACAGATTCATATAGCGATAGTGAACATCTCAAATCAACACTAACATCAAATCAGGTTAACTGCACGCTTATACCGCTTGAAGGACTTAACCACGATGTTAGTACACAATATACTAACATGAGAACTCACATTGCTGAATTCATGTATAAAGAACTTACAGGTAATACAGCTACAATAAACTTGCCTACTGGTACCGATCCAGAATACGCTAAAGTATTGAAAAGAATTAGTAATAATGTTAGCTACAATGTGAAACAATTGAATGTTAATCTTGATGGTAATCTCGATGAATGGAGTAATATTACTTCAATCAAACTAAACCAAATCAAAGATGCTGGTGACAGCCTTCCAGCTGATACTGACTTTTCTGGAGAAGTTAAACTTGCATGGAACCCATTATCACCAAATACACTGTATATTGCTGCAACAATTACCGATGACGTTATTATTGACAAGAATGAACCAACTGGTAAATGGTATAATGATGACTGTCTTGAGATTGCTTTTGATTTATCCAATAACGAGATGCCCGAACAGCTTATAAAATGGGTATGTGGTGCTGACGGAAAAGATCTATCCTGTCTTGCCACTAGTGATAATATGAATATAGCCCTTAGTAAACAAAACAACACCTCAACTTATGAAATAGCCATTGATATCAGCAAAATTGATTCATCCCTTCTTCAATCAAAATCAGCTACAAATATAAAGTCTGGAATGTGTATCGGATTCTCCATCTCATATAACGATTCAGATAAAGATACCCGTGAACATCAGATTGGATGGACCGCTGGTAAATCTAGTGACAGAAGTACAATGGGCAATATAATATTTGAATAATACTGCTACTGCTTATACACAAAACATATATTATAATTAATCTCTCCACTGTACCTGCCAGCACTAATATTGGTAATATCTATATTATCATCTATGACGGTTCTAATAGTAATGCTCTGATTGTTTTCAATTAGGAACCTACTATTATTACCGTCTATTTTTGTGTATAATGACTGTCCGGTATCTTTATTATAACTTTTACTATATACACATACTGGCAATACATCCTCAAAGTTATCCACATTAATTAATTCCATATCCACCTTACTAAATTCTATAAGTGCACTATATCCATTGCATTCTTCCTTGATTTTAGCAGCAATATCATAATCCTGTTCAAGTTCTACTATTGCTGGTATAGTGACGCTTCCAACTATATATTCCGGGCAGCCCTTAATTGTAATGATTGGCGAGATATGCTTGAATTCTATATATTTCTTTTCATACTGATATTCCCTTGTATATCCATAGGTTGATATATAGTTCTTAACTTCCTCTGTAGTAATCATCGAATTGCAGCAATTAGCTATTGAAGCTCTCCACTCCCATTCTTTATAATAATTAGTAAGATAATTATATGATATATCATCTATATCTCTTCCAGTTAATACTATAAAAAGATTCTTAATTGCTGTATTCTTGGCAACATTCGAATCACTATTACATATCCCCTTATAAAACTCATCTCCAAGCATAAATCCACCTATTAAGGCTGCAAAATCATTACTGAATTCTACTCCAAACTGACTGAATATGCCCTCTTTTAATGAGCTGTCTTGAACAGCATTATACCATGTGGTATATCCAGACGAATCAGGAATTCTATCATAATATATATTATATAGATGATATATTAGGTCATAAAAATGCTGCAGCTCTCCCGATACCTCACAATAATATCTATATCCATTCTTCCCCCTTGAATACAAATCTATTGTTTGATTCTTATCCTGCAATTCTTCAAAATTATTATTGTTATTACTTTGATACCATGTATACTTTATATTCTTCACATCCATGTTAGTGTCTATATCCACATTACATGTTAATCTTAATACATCACCTATTGACTTATATGTAATGTTTGGATTTGTATTAATGGCTGCACCCTGTACAAATTCAACATTCGGTAATGTATAAAGCAATATGATAACATTCATGATACCTGCCAAAAACAATACTATTCTTATATCAGATAATCTCTTTTTTCTTTTCATTATAAAAACTTAGTGTGCTGTTCGTAAGTGTTGTATCTATTATTATATACAAAAAGATACGTTGGTATGTCTTTTAATACATAATAGCATACCTGGCGTATCTTTTCAATATATTTATATACTTTTTTTAATATTATAGCAATTGTTATGTAGTGTTAACAACATTTATCCGTTGTTTTGTTCTTCTACTAATCGTTCACTTTGATATCTTGCTCTTAATTTTGGCTTTTCGATTTTTCCAGTTGGATTACGAGGTACATCTTCAAAAAATATCTTTTTAGGACGCTTATATCTTGGCAGTTCATTGCAGAATTCTCTAATATCATCTTCTGTACATATAGCATCATGTTTTAATTCGATAATTGCCGCTGTAATCTCTCCAAGTCTAGAATCTGCAAGGCCGATAACTGCTACATCCTTGATATTCTCATTCTTACTTAGGAAGTTCTCTATTTCTACTGGATATATATTCTCACCACCACTTATTATTACATCTTTCTTTCTGTCAACAAGATATATGAAACCATCTTCATCCATCTTAGCCATATCTCCAGTATATAACCAGTCACCTTTTAATACAGCTTCCGTTGCTTTTTCATCATTATAGTAGCATTTCATTACACCAGGGCCTTTTACAGCAAGTTCACCAACTTCTCCCTGCACAACTTCGTTGCCTTGTTCGTCGATTATTTTAACTTCCCAACCATATCCAGCTTTACCAATAGCACCAACTTTATCAATATTATCTACGCCCAGATGAACGCATCCTGGTCCAATAGATTCACTAAGTCCATAGTTTGTATCATATTGATGATTAGGAAAATACTGTTTCCAACGCTTAATAAGACTCTGTGGAACAGGCTGTGCTCCAATATGCATCAATCTCCACTGTGATAATTTATAATCCTCTAGTTTTAATTCTCCATCATCAAGTGCCATGAGAATATCTTGAGCCCATGGTACAAGTAACCATACAATTGTACAGCCTTCATTAGAAACTGTTTCAAGGATGGTCTTAGGAGTAACTCCTTTAAGAAGAATAGCTTTACTACCAGACATCAAACTTCCCATCCAATGCATCTTTGCTCCTGTATGGTAAAGTGGTGGTATACATAAGAATACATCATCTTTTGTCTGTCCATGATGCATCTGTTCAACTTTTGCAGCATGCATTAAACTTCTATGTGCATGTAGAATTGCCTTTGGAAATCCTGTTGTTCCAGATGAAAAATAAATTGCCGCATCATCATCATCAGATAATTCTATTCCAGGAGCCACACTTGCACAATTAGCCGTAAGTCTGTCATAATCCTCTGCGAATAACGGACAATTATCTCCAACATAGAATAATAAGCGATTTTTACTTATTTCATCTGCAATTTCTTCGACTCGTCCAATAAACTCTGGACCAAATACAAGAATATCTACTTCAGCAAGATCAAGACAGTATTTGATTTCTTCAGATGTATATCTAAAATTCAAAGGAACTGCTAAAGCACCTGTCTTAAGTATACCAAAATAGATAGGAAGCCATTCAAGACAATTCATTAACAGAATAGCTACTTTATCACCCTTTTTAACTCCTCTTCCAATTAGAAGCTGTGCAAATCTATTAGCTTTTTCATCCATTACATGCCATGTAATCTCACGTCTGTAATGTACTGTTTCTGTTGGCTGAATAAGCTCATAATCTCTCCAAGTAATTCTTTTTTTCTCCTGAACATCAGGATTAATTTCGACTAGGCATACATCCTGTCCGTAAATCTCTGCATTTCTCTCCAATAATTTTGTAATAGGCATAATCTTCTTCTCCCACATATATTTATTCAAATATTACATTACCCTGAAGCCATATCTGTCCCTTGAATCGTCTACCAACCTTGGGTTCTCCCACCAAATCAACAGCATTTACCGCTAAATCAATGTGTAAATCATTACAGTCAAGCTCCATTATATATATCTCTTCTCCAGATAATATATTCACTTCAGTCCTTATGGATAAAATCTCACCAACTACTGAATACTGATCACATTCTATCCCACAAGGCATAAATGATGAATCAACTATTGTCAAAACATCTTCCTTAATTATTCTCTTACTTATTCTGTTATAAGTATTCAAATCATCAATTGTCAGGCTTTCAATTGCCGACTCGTTGCCTTTTCTAGCTTCTTCAAGAAGTTTATTTCTTTTCTTTACTAACTGTATATGCTTTTGCATATGTTTACTATCCTTTGTTACCGGAAGTAAAATCATACCGGCATCTGATAATGCAGACAAAGATACATTCTTATCATGAATCTCATATCTTGTCAGTCTGTTTAATGCTTCTTCATCTAACACATTACCTGCAACATCTTTTTTGATAATACCATCAAATTTGCCATTAAGATAATTATATAATGCATTAACATCTAAAAGGTAGAATATAAGTGTAACTCCAGCTTTTAGGTCATCGCAATTAATTGCAAATGATTCTTTATCGCTGTGTCGCTCTACAGTCATCAAGTCTATTTTATGCATCTTGTCGCTCTTGAGAAACGGATACCAATATTCTGGTTCAAATCTATCACCATCATATATTCCATAGACATATATCCCTAGATTCTGACTCAGGGCAATTACTATGCCTCCACGTTCCACTTCCTTGTTAAACAAGATGCAGTTACTGTCAATTGCTGAATTTACAGCAGTTTCAATCATTTTCTTCTCAGACTTTCTATCAAGTTCAGAAAATCCTACTGCTCTCATATAAAGATGCATTTTTTACCTTCTATACTTTCTATATCTATATTTTATTATTCAACTGTATCAACAATGAATAAAGTAAGAATCTTCATTAGATCCTTAATTACTTCTTTCTTATAATCACTTCCATCAGCGTATTTTAACATCTTAAGTATAGGTCTATCTGTAATTTCATTCTGTTTGATTACAACACCTGTCTCACCTTCATTAGTGATTACTTCAATTCCTACAGGATAAAGTGCTACTGATTCAAGTAATTTTTCAGCTACTGTCGCATCATAGATAGTGCCAGTATTAACCTTAATATACTCAATAGCCTCATATATCTTCATCTTCTTTGAACCAATTCCGCTTATGAAACTGTCAAAATCATCACAAACAGATACAAGCTTTATCTCCGGTTTAATATGATTACCGTTCTGATGAAATGGATAACCACTACCATCTTCACGTTCATGATGAAAAAGAATTATTTCTTTAGATGTATCTGATAACCATTTTTCTTCCTGAACAGAACTATAACCATAAACAGTATGCTTCTTGTACTCAAGCTCATCCTTATCATTCAAATCAGTTGAATCAATATTAATATATGGAACAGATATATATCTTAGTCCAATATCATGGAGAATCGCTCCCATAGATACATTTCTTACCTGCTTTTCATTCATCTTAAGACGCAATGCCATAATTGTTGATAATGCACATACATTAATACAATGAGTATACATATCAGTACTGATATTCCTTATCTCAGTAATATTGTCTATTACTTCTGGCTCTGAAAGTACTGAATCCAATATCTTTTCTGCAGTATCAGCAATCACATGCAAATCGCTATTATGCTTGTAAATGTGTCTTTCTAATACACTCTTAACAATCTCTTTCGATTGTTCCTTAGTTTCCTCTATCTTGTATACTTTTGGCTGCTCTATTTCATCTGCGTCGGTTTCCCCATTAAGAGTTTTTTCAGCCTTAGCGACTTCTTCATCTTCATAAACATATACTGATTCCACACCCAACTCAATAAGTTTTTCTATGTACTCTTTTTTCATGACAGTTCCATCACTCATGAGTACTATCTCTGAAGATGATAATACGGGCATCGCCAAAATCTCATTACCTTTTAATTTGCTTACCCAAATAAGTTTCATATTCTTCTCCTAAAAAAACTATATTTGCCCATAATCTCTTCTACATAATATCACTTTTCTGACTATTTAACAATAAAAAAAGATGTATTTACAACATTTCGCCTCATTTGTATGGTAAATGTTGTAAACACATCGTACTTATTATAATTTATTAATTATATTCAATTATCTTATTACTTCCTTACCACCCATATATGGCTGGAGTGCTTTAGGAATATTGATAGAACCATCCTCATTAAGGTTATTCTCAAGAAATGCAATTAACATTCTAGGTGGTGCAACAACTGTGTTATTAAGAGTATGAGCGAAGTACTTTCCATCCGGTCCATTAACTCTAATCTTAAGTCTTCTAGCCTGAGCATCTCCTAAATTTGAACAGCTACCAACTTCAAAGTACTTCTTTTGTCTTGGAGACCATGCTTCAACATCAATTGATTTTACTTTAAGATCTGCAAGATCACCAGAACAACATTCAAGTGTTCTTACTGGAATATCAAGTGTTCTAAATAAATCAACTGTATTCTTCCACAATTTATCAAACCACATCTTGCTGTCTTCTGGCTTACAAACAACAATCATTTCCT
>CAZPHI010000054.1:0-14218 GCA_964586425.1 uncultured Lachnospiraceae bacterium
ATTTTGAGATAGGAGATTATTGTATGAAATCGATTTTGATAATCGGGATGGGAAGATTTGGAAGATATTTGTGTGAAAACCTTGCCGAGCGAGGTAATGAAATTATGATTGTTGATGAAGTGGAAGAGACAATGGAAGATTTACTACCTATAGTGACTAGTGCTAAGATTGGTGATTGTACTAATCCAGACGTACTCAAATCATTAGGTATTTCTAATTTTGATATGTGTATTATATGTATTGGAACAAATTTCCAGAGCAGCCTTGAGGTAACAAGTCTTGTGAAAGAAATGGGTGCAAAATATGTAATTAGTAAAGCTAACAGAGATATTCAGGCCAAATTCTTATTAAGGAATGGTGCAGATGAGATTATATATCCTGATAGAGATATTGCAGAACGACTTGCAGTAAAGTATAGTGCAAAGAATATATTTGATTATGTTGAACTGTCAGCAGAATATTCCATATATGAGATTCCTACATTAAAAGACTGGGTCGGTAAAACAATTCGTGAAGTTAATATCAGAGCCACACATAGTATTAATATTCTTGGATTAAAGATTGATGGAATTGCTAATTTTATGCCAAGTGCTGATTATGTGTTTAGTGGTAGAGAACATATGGTAATACTTGGAAAGAACGAAGATGTATCAAAACTTCTTTCAATGATTAAATAGTGTTAAGGAGATTTTATTATGGCTGAAGAAAGAGTATTAGTACCTGGAGAGTTTTACAAACATTTCAAAAATAAATTATATCAAATAAAGATGGTTGCAATTCATTCAGAAACTGGTGAGAAGATGGTCGTATATCAAAGAATGTATGATGACTTTCAAGTATATGTAAGACCATACGATATGTTTATGAGTGAAGTCGATCATGTGAAATATCCGGATGTAAAGCAAAAATACAGATTTGAAAAAGTTGAGGACATAACTACATTAACAAATAACACAGAAACTATAGAAACTATAGAAAACACTAATATAGAAATTGATGAAGAAACGGTGGATCCAAGACTTATGCAGTTTTTGGATGCTGATAGCTTTCAGGATAAGCTTAATGTTCTCGCATCATTAAAGGCAAAGATGGATGACAGACTGATTGATGATATTGCAATGTCAATGGATTTGACTGTAGATGAGGGAGATATAGAAGAGAGATACAAATCATTAAGATATTGTATAATGACTAAAGCAAAATACGAATGTGAAAGATTAAGATAGCTTATTTAAGAAACTGTAAGAAAAATGTGTGAAAAATCTTACAGTTTTTTTTATATATTTAATAAATTAATAATTTGCCAAACTATATAATTATATGATATTGTAATGTTAATGGTTTTATTTATATTGTATAAGTTTGCCGTTTAATATTATTAACAAAAAAGAGGAGGTTTTTAATGGAAGAAAAGAGTTTTTCTAAAATTACACCAGAGATAAGGGAACTGGCGCATATGTGTCAGAAAAACGGAAAGATAAATAGTCTGTTATATAACAAATATGATGTAAAACGTGGCCTCAGAGATATTAATGGGAAAGGCGTTCTTACAGGATTAACAGAGATAAGTGAAATTAAATCAAGTGAAATCAATGAAGAAGGTGTTAATGTACCTTGCGAAGGAAAGTTGTATTATCGAGGAATAGATGTTGAAGACATAATTGCTGGATTTGGCAAAGATGAAAGATTTGGATTTGAAGAAGTAACATATCTGCTTTTGTTTGGAAAGATGCCTAATAAAAGAGAGTTGAGTAGTTTCACAGAATTATTAGGTCAATATAGATGTATTCCTCCGAATTTTGTGAGAGACATAATTATGAAGAAACCAAGTCAGGATATAATGAATGCACTTGCAAGAAGTGTCCTGATGCTTTATTCATATGATGAGAAAGCTGATGATATCAGCATTTCTAATGTTGTAAGACAGTCATTACAGCTTATATCAGAATTACCATTGCTTGCTGTATACAGCTATCAGGCATATCGCCATTACCATCAGGGTGGGAGTCTTATTATTCATGAACCAAAGCCAGAATTGTCAACAGCAGAGAATATATTATATCTGTTAAGAGACGATAAGAAGTACACACAGCTAGAGGCTGAGATTCTGGATGTAGCATTGGTTCTGCATGCAGAACACGGTGGAGGTAATAATTCAACATTTACAACACATGTAGTAACATCTTCTGGAACAGATACTTATTCTACGATTGTCTCATCACTGGCATCGCTAAAAGGACCAAAGCACGGTGGCGCGAATATCAAGGTTGTTAAGATGTTCAATGATATCAAAGAGAATGTTAAGGACTGGGATGATGAAGATGAGTTAACAGCATATCTTGAATTAATTCTTCATAAGAAAGCATTCGATAAGACTGGACTTATATATGGAATGGGGCATGCTGTATATTCACTGTCTGATCCTAGAGCTAATGTATTCAAAGGTTATGTAGAAAGCCTTTCAATTGAAAAAGGAATGGAGAAGGAATTCCGTCTATATGCTAATGTTGAACGAATTGCATCAAGACTGATTAGCCAGGAGCGTAAGATATACAAAGGCGTGAGTGCTAATGTTGATTTCTATAGTGGTTTTGTATATAGTATGTTAGGACTTCCAACGGAACTCTATACTCCAATATTTGCAATTGCAAGAATTAGTGGATGGAGTGCACATAGAATTGAAGAGCTTATTAATGCAGGAAAGATTATCAGACCTGCATATATGAATGTCTGTGAAAGGCGTGAATATGTAAGACTTGATGATAGAGAAGATATTAATGATTAAATTATTACTATAAATAAAAGAGGCTTTTGCACTAATTAGTGTGGAGCCTTTTTTATTATATATGAATGTCAGAAAATATAGTAAAATGTTGATAAATAGTAGAATAATTGTGCGAACAATTAATGAAATTTAGATAAAATGTGCATAACTATGTGGATAGTGTGAATAAAGTGGGAAAATATCAAAGTTATTATCTAATGAAAATGGATTAAAAAGAAGGGTTGACATTAATTGTGTAATTGTATACAATGATACATATTACATTTTAACATTGGTTAAATTATCATGGAGGTTATTAATGGACAATAGAGCTGTTAAACTAAACAAACACACAAATTTACTTGGATTGGAAGAACATTTTTATCATTTGGTTGATGTGGATGTTCCTAATGTATATAGAAATCTTTTCCCATATGATGAAGTACCTAAGGTTGCTTTTAATGACAGGGTTGTACCACATAATATGTCGGAGAAGATATGGATTACTGATACAACATTTAGAGATGGACAGCAGTCTAGAACTCCATATACACCAGAACAGATTGTAAGAATGTATGATTATTTTAACAAACTTGGTGGACCTAAGGGCATTATTAAAGCATCAGAATTCTTCCTTTATAGTAAGCAGGATAGAGACGCTGTATACAAATGTATGGAGAGAGGCTACAAATTCCCAGAGATTACAAGCTGGATTAGAGCAAGCAAGAAGGATTTTGAACTTGTAAAGGATATTGGTATGAAGGAAACAGGTATTCTTGTAAGCTGTTCTGATTATCATATATTTTATAAAATGAAAATGACACGTAAAGAATGTATGGAACATTATTTGAGTGTTGTTAGAGAATGTCTTGAGACAGGTATTAGTCCAAGATGTCATCTTGAAGATATAACAAGAGCGGATATATATGGATTCGTAATTCCATTCGTACTTGAGCTTATGAAGTTACAGGATGAGTATAAGATTCCAGTTAAGATAAGAGCCTGTGATACTATGGGATATGGCGTTAATTTCTCAGGTGCTGTGCTTCCAAGATCAGTACAGGGAATTATATATGGTCTTGTTACACATGCTAATGTTCCATCTGAGAATCTTGAGTGGCATGGACATAATGATTTCTATAAAGCAGTTGTTAATTCAACCACAGCATGGCTGTATGGTGCAGCAGGTGTTAACTGTTCATTATTTGGCATTGGCGAAAGAACTGGTAATACACCTCTTGAAGCAATGGTATTTGAATATGCTCAGCTTAAGGGTACACTAGATGGAATGGATACTACTGTTATTACTGAGCTTGTAGAGTATTATGAGAAGGAAATAGGATACCAGGTTCCTTCAAGAACTCCATTTGTTGGAAAGAGCTTTAATGTCACAAGAGCTGGTATACATGCAGATGGTTTGTTAAAGAATGAGGAAATATACAATATATTTAATACTGATAAGTTACTTAACAGACCAGTAATGGTTGCTGTATCTAATACATCAGGACTTGCTGGAATTGCTCATTGGATTAATACATATTTCCAGTTGAAGGAAGAAAGAAGAGTTGACAAAAACTGTGATCTTGTTGCTGAGGTTAAGCAGTGGGTTGATTCAGAATACGAAGGTGGTCGAGTTACTGTCATTACTGATGAAGAGCTATTAAAGTGTATTGATAAGATATGCAAACAAAAAGGTGTTAATCTAATTGAATACTAATTTTAGCATTTAGTTAAAATATTTGATTAATCATTGGATTTTTATCTGATTCTGATATAGAATAGAATTGGTGTTAAAGTCTGATGATTAATTAGATTAAGGCAAAACAATGGAGGTAATATATTATATGGAGAATATGGCTTCTGCTGACAAATACTCCCTTAGAGGAAGGGTATTCAATCAGATACGAGAAGATATATTATTGGGCAAATATCAGGCTAATGAGGAGCTTAAGGAAGTTAATATTGGTAAGTCGCTTGGAGTAAGCAGAACACCAGTAAGAGAGGCACTAAGACAGTTGGAATTAGAGGGACTTGTTAGAATAATTCCTAACAAGGGTGCATATGTTACAGGCATTACAGAAAAGGATATAAGAGATATATATACAATTCGTTCCCTTCTTGAGGGGCTATGTGCACGTTGGGCTGCAAAGCTTGCTACAAAGGAGCAGATTGAAGAATTTGAAGAGATAGTATATCTGGCAGAATTCCATGGCAGCAAAGAAAATTATGAACAGGTATTTGAGCTGGACAACAAATTCCATGAAAAATTATATGAATCATGTGGAAGTGAGATATTGAAACATACTTTGACAGATTACCATCATTATATAGAAAGAGTTAGAAAGATAACGCTTTCGGGTAAGGACAGAGTAGCAAAGTCTAATGAAGAACATGAAGCAATTCTTGATGCTATTAAGAATGGTGATGAAGATACAGCTGAAAAATTAGCTAATATGCATATATTAAATACAATTCAAAACATAGATAATAAGGGTCTTAGTAATATCCTTAGTATGTCAGAACTTCAAAACGAATAAAGACTATTGTATGTTTCATATAGGGGTGAATGTATGAATGAAGTGGATTATATGAATATGAGTGATGAAGAAGTCACAGATAAGAAAAAGTGGTTATTTAAAGAAAGCATACGACTTGAAGAGATAAGTCGTAATCTTGAAGATGAACGAAAAGTAATTGAAGTTCAGAAGGGTTTACTGCAGCGTCAGCAAAGTAAGAATCTACTTCTTAGAAAACAGTTGGAAAATCAGAAGAATCTGTTTGACAAGCAATGGCAATTACTTGAAAAAGAGACAAGACGTCTCGCATGTGATAAAGAAAAATTTCAACATGAAAAACAGGTTTACAGAGATGAAATCTATCGTGAGGCTAGAAGAAATATGAATATTACTTCTAATATTAACATATTCTTTAAGGGTGTAAGTGATTCTAATTCTTTGAAAAGAAGATATAAAGCCTTGCTTAAGATATATCATCCGGACAATATGCATGGAGATAAAGCATTATTGCAGGCAATTAATGATGAATATGATAAGCTTACACGCTATTATCTAGGAACCTAGTACAATTTTAATAATGAATTAGAAGATAGAACTGACAAAGCAAAATTTGTCAGTTTTTCTATTATTTTATGCTTATAGAAAAAAACTAATATTTGTAAAAAATAAACAAATTACATTGACTATATAAGAAAATTTTGGTAAAATTTATCGTATGGGCTTTTTATAAAATATTAATAAATATGCCCTAAATCTAAACTAGTTCTAAAGAGAGAAGGAGAAAAACACAATGACAGCATTAGTATTAGTTATTGTAGCTGCTTTGGTAGCACTTGGCTATGCCACTTACAACTTCTACAGTGTAAAGAAGTTAAGCGAAGGCACAAGCCTCATGTCTGAAATTGCTGCGGCAATCCGTGAAGGAGCTAACGCATTTATCAGATACGAATACAAGATTATTGCAATAGTAGTAGCAATAATTGCAGTAGTATTCGCAGTAATATTCAGTTTACAGGAAGGTACATTTAGATGGGAACCTTCAGTATGTTTTGCAATTGGCGTAATTATGAGTGCCAGTGCAGGTTGGGTTGGTATGAAAATCGCAACTTATGCAAACGTACGTGTATCAAACAAAGCAAATGAAACAAAAAGTATAGGAGAAACTCTTAAGGTTGCACTTAAAGGTGGTTCTGTAATGGGCCTTTGTGTAGGTGGTTTTGCCTTACTTGGACTGTTTCTTGTATATATGATATTTGGTGTAGGCTTAGGATACATTGCAAAAGATGCACTTGCAGTTAAGGGCTCTATTTTTACATCATGCCTTTCATGCTATGCACTTGGATGTTCAATCGTTGCAATGTTCAACCGTGTTGGTGGTGGTATATATACAAAGGCTGCTGATATGGGTGCAGATCTCGTTGGTAAGACAGAAGCACATATTTCTGAAGATGATCCTCGTAATCCAGCTACAATCGCTGATAACGTAGGTGATAATGTAGGTGATGTTGCTGGTCTTGGTTCAGATCTTCTTGAATCTTATGTTGGTGCTATTTCATCATCAATTATTCTTGCAGTAAGTTTATTCTTACATGCAGCAGTTGATTCACAGATTAATGTTGATACTCTTGAGAAGATGCTTTATTATCCATTAGTATTTGCTGGAATTGGACTTATTGCTTCAGTTCTTGGTATTGCTTATGTTCTTGTTAAAAAAGCAAGTGATAACCCACATAGAGATCTTAATGTTTCTACATGGGCTGCGGCAGCACTTACTGTAATCGGTGGTTTTGCTGCAACATATGTATTCTTTGATGGTGCAGATCTTGCAGGAACAAACTTTAATGCTGGATTTATTTCACCATGGATTGCTGCAACAATCGGTGTTGTCAGCGGTGTTGTAATTGGTGCAATTGCAGAGTATTATACAAGTTATGATTACAAACCAACACAGGAAATTGCCAATGCTTCTAAAGAAGGTGCAGCCCTTACAATTACACAGGGTCTTGCAGTTGGTATGAAGTCATGTATGGCTCCACTTATTATCTTAGGTATTGCTACATATGCATCATTCGCAGTAGCTGGTATGTTCGGTCTTGCTATGGCAGCACTTGGTATGCTTTCATTCGTATCTGCAACAGTTTCAGTTGATACATATGGCCCTATTTCAGATAATGCTGGTGGTATTGCAGAGATGTCAGGTCTTGATGAAGAAGTTCGTAATATTACAGATAAACTTGATTCAGTTGGTAATACAACAGCTGCTATTGGTAAAGGTTTCGCTATTGGTTCAGCATCACTTGCTGCATTATCACTTATGGTTTCATTCCTTTATGCATTCAAACCAGCAGGTGAAGAATTATCACTTAACTTTACAGATCCTCTTATCTTAGCTGGTGCTTTAGTTGGTGCAGCACTTCCATTCTTATTCTCAGGAATGTTAATTGAAGCTGTTGCTAAGGCTGCTCGTAAGATGGTTGAAGAAGTAAGACGTCAGTTCAAAGAGATTCCTGGTATTCTTGAAGGAACTGCTAAACCTGATTATAAGACATGTATCGAGATTTCATCTCAGGGTGCTTTAAAAGAGATGAGACTCCCAGCAATTATATCAATTCTTTTCCCATTAGTTTCAGGTTTCTTATTTGGCCCATACTTTGTAGGTGGACTTCTTATTGGTGCAACAATTACAGCTATTATGCTTGCTATCTTTACAGGTAATGCTGGTGGTGCATGGGATAATGGTAAGAAATATATCGAAGCTGGCGGAATTAAAGGACAGGGAAAAGGTTCTGCAGCTCATGATGCAGCAGTTGTAGGTGATACAGTAGGTGATCCACTTAAAGATACAGTTGGACCATCACTTGATATTCTTATAAAGATTATGTCAACAGTATCTTTAGTTGCAGCTGTATTATTTAATCAGTACAATCTTCTTGGTTGGATTCAGAATTTACTGAAATAATATAAGAGATTTATATAGTGTATTAGGAGAGGTTTGTCATATGGCAAACCTCTTTTAACCTATTGAAAATTAGTAATTTATAAAGTATAATTATTGATATCTATTAATAATGATTTCATTATAACCAGGAGGAGAGAGATGAAGTTGAAAAGAAGAGTCGCTTGTATTGTATTAACTTTAATTACAATTTTTTCACTTGTAGCATGTGGAAAGAATGATTCAATTGAAGGCAGCTGGAAAACGACGAAAGATGGTATAGTAACGGAGTACAAGTTTAATAAGGATGGAACAGGAACTACAAGTAACGGTAATGCTGTTGATATTAATTATAAGCTTGAAGAAGATAAGATTACTATTACACGTAAAGTTTTAGGCGTTGAGACTGATGAGACACTTACTTACAAAGTTGAAAAAGATAAGTTAACATTAACTAATACATATGGTGAGACAATAGAACTTACAAGACAATAAATTATTATAATTATAAAAGGATATCCCCTGCAAACATGTATTATTTCATGATTGCAGGGGATATTTCTGTCTGTATATTACTTTTAGAGAACCATTTGGCTCATATTACTATTATGATACTGCTTGTCATAAGTAACATCTTCTCCAAACCATTCAGGGGGATTATATGCATTAGCTTCTTCTTCACTTGAAAATTCGACTTCAGCTATAACAAGGCCCTTGAATATTCCATCAAAGATATCAAGTTCAATAATAAGATTATTCTTTTCGGGAATTTCATAACGTGTCTTTGTTATTATATTGCCGTCTGCTTTAGCCAGAAGATGCTCATATGATTCCTGATTAAGCAAAAGATTGTATTCCTCTCTGCTTAGTAAGCCTTGACCTTTGTAAGTAAGGTAAAAGTCATCATTATCACGTCTTACACGGACAACGGGATTAGTAGAGAGATAACCCTGTTCAATTAATCTTTTTTTGTAAGAAGATAATTCTGATGGAATCTGTTTGACAAGAAATTTTCTTTCGATTTCCATTGTATACTCCATTCTTTGTATTAATTTTATTATGATAAAGAAAAGACATATTACAATGCGAACATTATAATATGTCTTTCTGTTAGGTATAAATAATATAATAATTATTTAGATTTTTTAGCCTTTGTAGCAGGAGCATTAACAGCATCCTTTAATCCCTTACCAGCTTTGAATTTAGGCGCATTAGATGCAGGAATCTTGATAGCTTTACCTGTCTGAGGATTCTTACCTGTTCTAGCAGCTCTCTTAGATACTTCGAAAGTACCAAATCCAACTAACTGGATTTTCTCGCCACCCTTTAACTGCTCTGTAACAACATCTGTGAAAGCTTTAAGTGCTTTTTCTGAATCCTTTTTAGATAATTCAGCTTTTTCTGCAATTGCAGCAACTAACTCTGTCTTGTTCATTTGAAATACATCCTCCTTAATAATAAGTATATATAATTTATACTCTATTTATGATATTTTGTCAACAAAAAAACCCGATTTTTAGGCTTAATACGAAAGTTTTTCCCATTTTTCGTATAAATTATTTAACTCACTTTCAAGATTTTCTTTTTCTTCATGAAGACTCATTAATTTTGATGGCCTAGAAGCATTATCAGGTAATGCCATCTCATTATTGATTTCTTCTATACGAGTCTCAATTGCCTCAATAGATTCTTCTGTTTTCTTTAATTCATTCTTGATTTTTTTGAGCCGAGCTTGTTCTTCTTTAGATTCTTTCCAGCTTGATTTTGTAGTATCAGCAGTTGATGAACTATCACTACTATTAATCGAATTCTCTGATGATAGAGCAGCGGCTGTAAGAATATCCTTTTTGCTAAGATAGTAGTCATAATTTCCAATGTAGTTAATTAGAGTATGACTTGTTAATTCAAGAATTCGTGTCGCTGTAGTATTGATAAAATATCTATCATGCGATACATAGATTACGGTTCCTGTATAACTGTTAATAGCCTGTTCGAGAATCTCTTTACTTGTAATATCAAGATGATTAGTAGGCTCATCCAAAATCAGCAGATTTGCCTTTGAAAGCATCAATTTAGCCAGAGATACTCGTCCCTTTTCACCACCACTAAGATCACGAATATATTTGAATACATCATCATTAGTAAAAAGAAATGCTGCAAGGGTATTGCGAATCTGTGTGTTGGTCAAATCCGGGTAAGCATCAGAAATTTCATTAAACAGTGTCTTGTCTGGATCAAGAACATTATGTTCCTGATCATAATAACCTATGCTTACATTAGAGCCAAGAGTTATAGAACCAGAATCAGCATCAACTATGCCGTTAATTATCTTAAGCATTGTTGTTTTGCCTGTACCATTATTGCCTATAATTGCAAGCTTTTCTCCACGTTTAACTTCAAAACTTATATCAGAGAAGAGCAGATTATTGTCAAATGCTTTTGACAGACCAGATACACTGAGTACATCATTACCACTTATTATATTAGGTTCAAGACGTATATTCATTGAAGAATCAATGTCAAGGGGTTTATCAATAACTTGAATTTTATCAAGCATTTTCTCGCGGCTCTCAGCTCGCTTGATAGATTTCTCGCGGTTGAATTGTTTTAATTTGGTTATAACCTCTTCCTGGTGCTTGATTTCTCGCTGTTGATTAAGATATTCCTTCATCTTCATATTACGAAGAACAGCTTTTTTAGAAGAATAGGCACTATAATTTCCTGAGAATACAGTTGAGTGACCATTGTCAAGTTCAACGATTTTGGTTGCAATCTTATCAATAAAGTAACGATCATGTGCGACTATAATAACACTGCCGTTGTAATTGAGCAGATAGGTTTCAAGCCACTGTATAGAATTCATATCAAGATGATTAGTTGGCTCATCTAATATTATTATATCTGGCTTGGTTAGCAATAATTTGCCAAGCGCTACTCGCGTCTTTTGTCCGCCGGAGAGTGTGGAAACACATTGTGAGAAATCATCTCTATCAAATCCCAAACCTATAAGAACACCAGTAACTTCACTCTGGTAGGCATAACCATTCTTGAGCTCAAATTCGTGGGTAAGGTTAGTGTATCTGTTCAGTAAAGCATCGAGAGCATCGCCTGAGGCTGTCTTCATGTCATTTTCTAATTGACGGATAGTTCTCTCTAATTCGATAATTTCACTTTTGACACTGATTAATTCATCATAGATAGTGTTATTGGATGAAAGATTCTGATGCTGTGCGAGATATCCAACAGATATGTCTTTGCCAATAATAACAGAGCCATTATCTGAATTCATTTCACCCATAATAATCTTTAAAAGTGTTGATTTACCTGCACCATTAATACCTACGATAGCCATTTTCTCGTGCGGCTCAAGGTTAAAAGAACAGTTGTCAAGTATGACATCTGTTCCAAAAGCTTTTGATATATTGTTGCATGAAAGTATCATTTATTTCCATTCCTTTATAATCTGTTTGACGAGCATTATCATTTTCTGCTCTATTTCTTTGGTTGTCTGAAGTACCTCTTCATGGTTAAATGTTGTTTTGGCAAGTCCAGCTGCTTTATTAGTGATAACTGAGATGCCAAGAATATTCATCTGACAATGGTTGGCAACAATGCATTCAGGAACAGTTGACATTCCTACAGCGTCACCACCCAGTAGCTTTATTGCTCGAATTTCAGCAGGTGTTTCATATTGTGGACCAGAAAGATATGTATAAACACCATCTTTTAAAGTGATTGATAATTCGTCACTGCATTTGTGAGCAAGTGTTCTTAATTCACTTGAATATATGTCTGACATATCTGGAAAACGTGTGCCAAAATCATTGAGGTTTTGACCTATTAATGGAGATTGGCAGAAAAGACTTATATGGTCATTAATCAACATTAAGTCGCCAGGAACAAAATCATCTTTGATTCCGCCAGCTGCATTAGTTACAATCAGATTGTTAATGCCAAGCTTTTTGAATACTCGAATAGGAAGTGTGATTTTGCTGCTTGAATTACCTTCATAATAATGCATACGTCCATTCATAACTAATACATTCTTACCTGACAGCTGCCCGAAGATAAGCTCTCCAGCATGTCCAGCAACAGTTGATTTTGAAAAATGTGGTATGTCTTCGTATTTTAGTCGTTTTGGGTTCTCAATCTGTGTCGCTAGAGGACCAAGTCCTGAACCTAATATAATTGCAATATCAGGTACTGTATCGATGAAAGAAGCTACTGCAGTAGTAGCTTCTTCTATTTGTGAAAGATATAATTGATGTTCGTTATAGTTCATATAGTCCCTCCGTGTTGTTTGATTATTATAAACTTACTTTCTTATCAAGTAAAATAGCAGATGAAATCGAAGCAGCAGCAATTATGACTATTTCATATAGATATATAGGTATATTAGCTGTGTACAACGATATATATGAGCTGTTAGTTGATAAGGATGGTATATATTTCGCAATATAATTGATTGCGAATGTAATTGCAATAAAGAAAATAACACTGAATAATCCTTTGAATTTACTTGTTGCAAATGCTGTTGCACTTAATGTAATTGAGAGATACGCAATGCATAATGAACTGAAAAGTGAAATCCAAAGTGATATAAGCAAAACTATACCTGTGTGAATATAATATTGTATTGTTCTGCCAGCACCTACAGATATAATCTTTATTATCTGGTCTATTGTAGCATCTGTACCCATTGCGTTAATCATTAATTGTAAATCAAGTGCAAACATTATAAATCCAATTAATGTAGCGAGTAAAGCAATGAAAAGTGTATATAATATCTTTGAAAAGATAATTTTATATGTTGAGTTAGGAGTCATAAAAATCATATAACTACTTTTGGAATGTAATTCTTTTGAATAGGATTGTATTCCAAGAATGAATATCATTACAAAACTTGTGAAAGCAACAAGCATTAACAACATCAGGGCTGTAGCCATTAATGTTGTATCATATACATTAATTGAATACATTGTAAAAATCTGTAGAGCAACAAACACTCCAAATAAGCCTATTAGAATAACCCTGCTTTTGATAAATTCATATTTTATTAGTTTTAACATATTACCTCGTTTCTGCGTCGTTTGGCGCTATGCATATATCTTTTTATATAGATCAACTATAGACATCTGATTGTTATTCCTTAATTCCTGCGCATCGCCAGCGGCAACTACAATACCTTCTTTGATGAAAACAGCTGAATCAATCATCTTCTCTAATTCATCAACTAGGTGACTTGAAATAATTAATGTTGTATTAGGCTTTTTGTAGGTAGTAAGTACATTGACAATTTTATCACGTGCAATTATATCTACACCATTAAGTGGCTCATCGAGAAGTATGATATATGCATGTCGTGCCATAGTAACAGCAATCTTTAATTTAGCGACCATACCTGAAGACATATCCTTAGCTTTAGCTGTTGAATTAAGGTCCAGTTCTTTAAGCAGGGTCTGGAATAAAGCAGGATCAAAATCTTCGTAAAAATCTGTAAAATACTTTTGTATCTGTTTGATGCCCATATATGAGTAGAAGAAGTTTTCTGTAGGCATATATGCAACATGAGCTTTTGCAGATGTTCCAATTGGGATGTTATCTATTGTAATTGAACCAGATGTCGGCTTGGAAAGACCGGCAATCATCTTCATGAGTGTTGTTTTACCACTTCCGTTTGGCCCTAGCAGCGCATATGTTTTGCCAGGCATAATATCAACGGAGATATCAGATACAGCAACAGTACTGTAATACTTTTTAACAACATTTTCACACTTAAGCATTGTGAATTCCTCCATATATTATATTTACTGAAAAATATCAGCACATATCAGTATTATAAAGTATATTTTATATAGTTGCAATTATTTTAATAAATTATTAATTTGACATATGTATAAGTAACGTGTTAAAGTTAACAACTGTACAAGTTAATGAAACATTTTTAAATAAGATAATATGAAGTGACCTCACAATTGTAGTTTCGTGGATTTACCTGTACAA
>CAZPHI010000055.1:0-13649 GCA_964586425.1 uncultured Lachnospiraceae bacterium
CTGGAACGACTTGAACCTGCAGAACTTGAAAAGATTCAGAAAGATATTGCCTATACGATGATACGAAGAAAAACTTTTGATTCAGCTAAGGTTGAAGGCAGATGGCTGGTTTTAGTGGATGGAACAGAGCTTGATGAAGGAAAACAGAAAAAGAATGAGTACTATTTAAGCCGCACATATAATCGAGGTGAAGATAATGAATTTGTAAAGTATCACAGAAGTGTACTAGAAGCAAAGCTGTATTTAGGAAAAAATCTTGTGTGCAGTATAGCAACCGAGCCTATTGAAAATACAGATGAGTACAATAGGAAGCAAATGACAGAAGAAGCAATTAAACAGGATTGTGAAAGTAAAGCTTTTATAAGATTGTCAAAGAAACTAAAAAAGGCATTTCCGAGACTGCCAATATGTATTGTGGCAGATGGATTATATGTGAGTTCAAAGGTGATGGGGATATGTAGAAAGAACAGTTGGGATTTTATAATCAGATATAAAGAAGGATGTGCTTCGACAATAGAAAGAGAATTTATTGAAACACCAGAAAAAGAAGTGCATGATAGAGTAGAATACGCAAATGAAATCGTGTATCAGTATAATGAGTCACCAGTAAATGTATTGAGGTATAAAGAAAAACGAGTAAAAGCTGGAAAAGAAATAGAAACGACATACACTTGGATTACAAGTATTGAAATAACAAAGAGAAATGCAAAGAAGCTGGTAAGAGCTGGGCGTAACAGGTGGAAAATAGAGAATCAGGGATTTAACAGACAGAAACACTGGCAGGGAAATATAGAGCATGCGTGCAGTTTTCATGAGAAAGCACAAAAGAATCATTATCTTATGGAACAAATATCAGATTTTATAAAACAGCTTTATGAGTATTTCTATTTAGCAAAGAACGAGATTAAAAAGACACAAAAAAATATATCTTCTGATTTGTTAGCCAGCTTTGCACGGCAACTAACAAGAGAAGATATATCTCTGATCGATATGCGAAGCATATCTGCAACCTAAACTTAGTATAGCAAAGGATGTGATGTCTGCCAAGAGTAAAAATCAATTTAATTATCCACAAAAGAAAGAAATTGGATGCTTGAACTCATGTGAAGTGTATAACTACAGGTATTTCAAAGAAAATGTGGATAAGAAAGAAAAAATTAATTTTTTATCATTTGGTAGATTATAAGAAAGTTTACCTTTCGCATCTGTTAAGGAGTATGGTATGTTGACAATATTTTTTTATTGGGTTATCATATATTGCTAACGCGTAATATATGAAAGATGGAGGAAAATAACAAAATATGCAGAATAAATCAACAGAAATCTTCAAGAATGCACCTATTCCTAAAGCAGTAATTAGTAATGTTGTACCATCAATTATTAGTATGCTTATGGTACTTGTATATAACCTTGCCGATACATTCTTTATCGGACAAACAAAGGATGCTTACATGGTTGCCGCTGTGTCAGTTGCGACACCAGCATTTTTACTCTTTATGGCAGTCGGAATGCTGTTCGGTATTGGTGGTACATCACTTATATCTAGAATGCTTGGTGAGGGAAAACCTGATAAAGCAAAGCACACTTCCGCATTCTGTTTTTGGACAGGCCTTATAATCGGTATAATAGCTATGTTCTTCATATGGATATGTTCAGAACCTATTTGTCGAGCAATTGGTGCGAGCAATGATACAATTGGATATGCTATGCAGTATCTTAATATACTTGCAGTTGGTATTCCATTCCTTATTGTAAGTAACTCATTCAGTAACATTATTCGTTCTGAAGGTAATGCTAGAATAGCAATGATGGGTATGATAATCGGTAACTTAATCAATGTAGTTCTCGATCCTATTATGATTTTAGCACTTGACCTTAATGTAGCCGGTGCTGCTATCGCTACTGTAATTGGTAATGTTTTCTCAGCAGCATATTATATTCATCATCTTACATCAAAAAATACAATGCTTTCAATTAAGCCAAAGGATTATATGGCTGGTAACGGAATTGCAATTGGTGTACTTTCAATTGGTATACCAGCTTCACTTAACAGTGTATTAATGAGTGTATCTAACATTATAATCAACAATGTTATGTCATCTTATGGAGATATGGCTGTTGCTGGCTTAGGTGTTGCCATGAAAGTTAATATGATTGTTGTTATGCTCTTAATTGGACTCGGAACTGGTATTCAGCCTCTTCTTGGCTACTGCTATGGTGCAGGTAACCGCAAAAGATATCTTGGAGTATTAAAGTTTTCGCTTGGTCTTGCATTCTGTATGAGTGCTGTAATGACCGTTATCTGCTATTGCGGAGCTGGTCCGCTAGTTAAAGCATTCCTTGATAATCCAGATGCATTTGAATATGGAATGAGTTTTGCAAGAATTTATATATATTCAGGACCTGTAATTGGAATTCTATTCGTATTCATCAATGCAATTCAGTCAACAGGCGCTGCTATCCCTTCACTAATTCTTTCAATCAGTCGACAGGGATTATTATATCTTCCAATTCTTATGATAATTAAAGCAACTGCTGATTCAGCTCCAATGCTTGCAGCTGCTCAGCCAATTACAGACTACTTAGCTACTATACTTGCAGCTGTATTATTCTTAATAACATATAAAAAATACTTCAAAAACTTTAAATAAAGCATAATTACATACTTTATTTGATGTAACTATCGATGAAGTTCATACTAAAAGGCAAGGGTGCGAAAAAATCGCGTTCCTTGCCTTTTTTATCATTTATTTCTTTTATACAATCTCATCAAAGTCACCACTGCAATAACTGCCATAATAACCTCAGCTACAAGCTGCGCATAAGCTAATCCATACATTGGATACAGTTTATTAAGTATTATAATTGCAGGAATCTCAAATACTATTTTTCTAAGTATGGCGAACATTAACGACATTTTTCCAAAACCACATGCCTGAAATGTTACAACTGCCAAAAAATCCATACACAAGAATGGAAGTGCAAAGCATAAGCCTCTAAGAAAACTTGAGCCATAGTCAATTATAGTAGGATTCTTAATAAAGAAGCCAATCAACTGTCCTGAGAATACAAAGAATATTATTGATATTATTACAAGCATTCCGATTGATAACTTGGCAGCATAGAGAACAGTATGCTTTGTTCGCTCTTTATTCTTACTGGCATAATTATAGCTTATGAGCGGCATAATTCCCTGCAGCAGACCAAATGATACCTGCATAGGTACCATATCAATCTTTTGGGCAATGCCCATGGCTGCTACAGCTTCCGAGCTATAACCTGATGTGAAATTATTAAGTATAGTCATACCCGTTACATTAAGAAGATTCTGAATTGCTGCTGGAATACCAACGCCACATATTCCTCCGAGAATCTTTTTATCTAGTCTAAATAATCTAGGATTAACACTTACATAAGTCTTTTTTCTTCTAACATAAAGCAACACCGCAAAATACAGACAGGCTACACAATTAGCAATGAATGTTGCCATACCTGCGCCCATAGCTCCAAGTCCTAATCCCCATGGAAGAATGAATATTGGATCAAGTACAATATTAAGAACACAGCCACTCATTGTACCAAGACTTGCATGCAAGGCTGCCCCCTCCGATCTCACCATATATGCAAGTACAACATTCATAATTGCTGGCACTGCACCGAAGGTTACCGTCCAATTAAGATACCCCGCTGTAGCTGCATTCGTTGCATCACTTACACCTAACATTGTAAGGAATGGCTCTCGTAACATTGTATAAAGCAATGAGAACATCAGACTACAAAACAATGCACTATAGAAGCCTATCGCTGAACTTTTATAAACCGTATCATAATCCTTACTGCCAAGCGCCCTACTCATCATACTAGATGTACCAACACCGAACAGATTATTAACAGCGTTAAATGCTAACAATACCGGAGCAGCTAATGTAACAGCCGCATTCTGTACTGAATCATTAAGAAGTCCAACAAACCAGGTATCCGTTAGATTATAGATTACCATTACAAGTGAGCTCATAATTGTTGGTATTGCCAGTGTCATTACTGCTTTGGGAATTGGCGTTTTTTCAAATAGCTGTATCTTTGAATCAGCTTTATTATTGTTATTATCGTTTGTCAAAGCGGCCTCCTACTGCTAAGTATACCTTTTATAATTGAATATATTACTGCATATCCTGATAATACTGCAAAAATCGTTATTGTTTTTACCACATCAAACTCAACTGTATTAGGATACATCTGATTTGACATCAATACTGATGGAACAATCCAAAGAATAAATCTAGTCACTGCCCATTCTTTAATAATTGCTTCTTTACAGATTGCAACAATGGCAACCAGCACACATACACCAATTGCCATCTTTTTATCATCTGTAAAGCCTTTGTAGAATATATTGCCAAGTGTAACACCCGCCAATGCATTACTTAAATTAATTAAGAATCCATTAACTATGGACAATGCTGTTAATCCCGGCACAAACATATCTCCATTAATTATTCCCTGCATACATGGATAAAGCGTACATATAAGAGCTGTCAATCCTGCAATCAGAATCAAAAAAAGTGTTTTTGCAATAAAATATGAAACAAAGGTCTTCATTCTAAAAAACAATATTTGTTCATTAACTGAATTCTCTTTAAGAGAAATCGTCATTCCAATCCATATCATAAGATAAAAGCAGCACACACCTGATACAATACTGCTGCCAAGAAAATCAACTGGTTTTGAAGAATACATTATTCCCAAGAAAATAAACAGTGCTATAAGCGGCATCACGCAGTTGCTGCTTCTAAAGAACATATTAAGTTTATAATTAATAAATTTAAAGAGCTTCATTATGCACTCCTTTCAAAGTCCAACCAGCATTCATCAGTTCCATGACCGTTTTTTGAAGCTCGTCCTCGGATACATTTATCTCATATCTGTTATTCACCAAATGCATATTATCTTGTATGGGCTGCTTAGCTGTATTCTCAACTATTATAAGAAATCTTTCTTTAATTACATTGCGTTTTATGATATCAGACGAGCTGTCTATAAGTTTACCATTATGAATAGTGTATACTTTATCGGAGAGTGCATTAACAAGCATCTCTTCATGACATGACATAAAAACTGTAACGCCTTCTCGGCGGAATTCATTCACTTTATTAATGAATACTTTCTGAGATGCAACATCCTGGCCAGATAATGGCTCATCAAGGATCAAAATATCTGGTCTATTAATCATTGCCTGAATAACCCCTATCTTTTGCAATGTACCTTTTGACAAAGAACTCATTGGTATATCAAGCATTTCCGAAAGGAAAAAGTCCGACGCATTCTCTTCAATCAGTTTAGATGATTCCATCTTAGTCATTCCATCAATATCGCACATATATGTAAGATATTTTCTTGCAGAAGTTTCAATTGCAGGGAACTTCTCAGGTACATATGTGAATTGCAAGTTCTTGTCTCTATATATGTGTCCCTTGGTAGGTCTTATAAGACCTGATATCAGCTTAAGGAGCGTACTTTTTCCACATCCATTATGACCAATTAATGCTACCGACTCTCCCGCCTGAAATTCACAGCTTATTTGATCTAATACTATACGTTCATCATATATCTTACTGATATTATCAAGTTCTATTATTCTAGAATTCTTTTCCATTAAGTATCTCCTGGTAATCTTTGTAATTATCGGCCAAAAGCTTTGGTGTATCAAGTCCATATGGGCATCTGCTGCTACACTGATTGCAATGCAGACACGCTTCAATCTGCTTCATATTAGCCTGCCATGTATCTGAAAGCCAATTCTTGGATGGTGCTCTTCTAAGCATGAGTGACATTCTTGCACAATTGTTAATCTGAATGCCAACTGGACATGGCATACAATATCCGCATCCACGACAGAATGAGCCTGATAATTGTTCTATGTCATGCTTAATTATTGCTTTTATCTCATCATCCATCATTGGTGGATTAGTCATATATGATATAAATTCATCAAGCTCTGATTCTCTTTGCACTCCCCATATAGGCAATACATTATCATATTGAGCTTCAAATGCATAAGCGGCTTTGGAATTATTAATTAATCCTCCTGATAACGCTTTCATAGCTATAAATCCCATATTATGTTTGCGACAGTTCTCAACTAATTTCTTTTCTTCATCTGTTGCCAGATAGCAGAATGGATACTGCAATGTCTCATACAAACCGGACTCAATAGCCTCATTAGCTACTGATAATCTATGATTTGTGATACCAATATGTCTTATAAGACCTTCTTCCTTAGCCTTTAGTGCCTCCTCATATAATCCTGAACCATCACCTGGTTTTGGGCAAAATGCTGGATTATGAAATTGTATTATATCAATATAATCTGTTTTTAATCTCTTAAGGCTTTCTTCAAGGTCTTTTCTGAATCCTTGTGGAGTTGTCTCCATTGATTTTGTAGCGATATATATATGTTCCCTTACATCACTTAATGCTTCTCCTATTTTTTCTTCACTGTCAGAATATGCATGTGCTGTATCAAAAAAATTAATTCCGGCATCATATGCTTTTCTTAGTAGCTTTACTGCATCCGGCATATCTACACGCTGTACCGGTAACGCTCCAAATCCATTCTTATTAACTTCAATTCCTGTTGAACCTAATACTACTGTTTTAATTGTATCCATAAGATTACCTCCTGCTATTCTGACTCTGTTATTATATATCTATTATCTGCTAATTACATGATTAAGTAAGAATTCCTGCCATATACCGATATACTTTGGCTTTAGATGAACACCATCACTTGTATACTCAGGATTAAGCTTATTCGTTCCCGGTGCATTGAATACCTCGTTTTCATCAATCCAGAATACATTAGTACCATCTGCAAGTGTCTTTATCTTATCATTTCTTGCATATATCTCATTGTTGTTAATATAGTAATTTTCATTATCCTTGGACTGAGTTACATGCATAATACTTTGAATATATATTACTGCCTGCGGCTGCAATGCTTTTATTTCATCAATAACTGATTTATACTGGCTATAGAACGAATCAGGTGTGCCTTGTCCCAATTCATTAATTCCGAGCATTATATATATCTTATCAAATTTTTCCAATGATAGTGCATTACGAACAGAAGTCTTCGTTCCTCCTGATTTGGCAACATTGGCATCCATTACTGTCCATATTGTAAGTCCGGTTTCCACATAGAATGTTGTGTTATCCCAGCCTGCATATTCTGACAAAGTAACAGTTCTTGAATCACCGATGAATAACGCACCGTCAAGATAGGATGAATCTGCGGTTATAAATTCAAATCCTGTGTTCGTATTCTGTATTGCCGGTGGTTTTACATCTGCAGGCTCCTGCTCAGTTGTCTGTACTTCTGATGCCTCATTTGTCTCTTCTGTCTGGTCGGTGTTATTACCATCTACATCAGCAACACTTTCATCCTGTGCAACAGTCTGCGTATCACTCACAATTGTAACACTATCTGTTGCGGCCTGTGTAGTATAAGATTCCAAAGAATCCTCATTGCTATTTTTAGCTGCCTTTCCCAAATTCACCATTCCAAGTACAGTCATATATACCGTAAAACTTATACCGAATAATATTATAAAATGATATTTTTTCAATACTTTCATATAATCTCTCTTCATGTTATTTCTCCTTGTAAAAACTTCTTATATAACCTAGAAGCGGAAGTATAAGAACGGATTACTAGCTGATGTGAATACTCTGTAGATTGAAACCCAGAATACTGCAAGTAGAATAATCGTAACCAAGAATGTCTTTTTATACTTTGCATATAACTTTCTTGGAGATGAGAACGAGAAAAGTATCGCCAATATAAAGAAGAACCAGTATCTTCCCAATGCTGTTATGTAATCATTTTTACTAACATACTCGAATGACATATTCGTTAAAAATGGGAATAATTTTGCAAAATATATTCCAATATCACTAAGCTTTTCAAGACCGAATACAACCCAGCTTAACGGAATTACCAATATCATGCATATATGTCCCAATGCTTGAGATTTGTCCAATATCTTCTTAAATCCTAACTTTTCAATTGTAAGCAGCACAAAGAATATTACGCCCCAGATAACAAAGTTCCAGCTTGCTCCATGCCATAACCCTGTTAATGACCATACAACGAACATATTGAATATTGTTCTTACCTGACCTTTTCTATTACCGCCAAGTGGAATATATACGTAATCTCTAAACCATGTACTTAATGTTATATGCCATCTTCTCCAAAAATCCGTTACTGATGTCGCCATATATGGATCATTAAAATTCTCAGGAAGCGTAAAACCAAGCATCTTTCCCAATCCAATAGCCATCAGTGAATATCCATAAAAATCGAAGTAAATCTGGAATGTATAAGCAAACATTGCAATCCAAGCTATTGGTGTAGATATACTCTCAATACCATACATCTGTGTTGAATTCCAACACATTCCCATAATATTGGCTATTATCATCTTCGAGCCAAGTCCTAACGTGAATGTTCTAATTCCATCTTGGAATTTGTCAAGAGAATGGCTTCTATTATGTATCTGCTTTGCAACATCTGTATATAATACAATTGGGCCCGCAATTAACTGTGGGAACATACACAGATACACGCCAAGATTAATGAGATTTCTCTCGGCTTTTGTCTTATCTTTATATACATCAATTACGTATGAAACTATCTGGAATGTATAGAATGATATGCCAAGTGGTAATGTTAATCCACTTTCAATTCCTGTAAAGAACTTGAAGTATTTGAATACAAATAACAACCCAAAATTATATATAAGCATTGCAATGAGCAAAAACATTTTCCTTTTGCTACATATTACATGCTCTTTTTTCTCCATCTGCTTATAAACTTCTATTATTAACGCAATTCCATAGTTAACAAGTAGCGAAAGAATTATCAGCGGAACGTATTTCCATTCACCTAAAGCATAGAACACTATACTTCCTGCAAACAGTACTATATTCTTAAATCGTTTTGGTACCGCATAATAAATCAGCAAAAATACTGGTAAAAAATAAAATATAAATTCTTTACTACAAAATAGCATTATCTTCTCCTTATGTTACTCAACCTCATATTTTAATCTGGCATACTATCGTGAATCTTCACAAATTCAGGATATACCTTGGTAAATGTCTTTATCAATTCTGGATCAAACTGTTTGCCAGCCTGTGATACTATCTCATTATAAGCATCATCTGTCGACCATGCTGACTTATATGATCTTTTGCTAACTAAAGCATCGAATACATCTGCTATAGACATAATTCTACTATAATAATCTATATCCTCACCTTTTACATGGGCATAGCCATTACCATCCCATCTTTCATGATGATTCAGTGCTATCTGTGCTGCAATCTGCATGGTTCTACCTGGCGAGTTCTTTAATAACTCATATCCATAGACTGTATGTTTTTTTAATAATCTCATATTCTTCATCCGTTAGCTTTCCTGGCTTATCAAGTATCTCACTAGGAATATTAAGTTTGCCCACATCATGCATCATTGAAGCGATGACAAGACATTCCTTTTCATTACCTTTAATTCCTAATTCATCTGCCATAGCCTTCATATATAACGAAACTCTTTTTACATGCTGTCCTGTCTGACCTGATTTGGACTCACACATCTCGGCAAATGCTTTGATTAGCTCTTCTTGCGTGTGATACATATCTCTCGAATAATTGAAAATCCCGCGCAGCATAATATAATTATGATTTGTCTCGAATATAAAGGCGTATATAAATGCTACATAAATTATCAGCCTTGGCACAAGCCCGTATACGATAATATCTCTCATATTCGTAAACGGTTCCTCAGGATTAACTCCGAGATAATAGCTTGCTATATGAGATATGACCATAACGATTAACGTTCCGAACATAACTTTTTTAATAAGAGGCTTATTACCGTATATATTAAAAACAATTACTGGGAACATAAACAATATAATTACATGAAATGTTAAAAATGAATACAATATCATTATATTCAAAAGAATTAAAATCGCTGATATATATGCATACTGCAAATCCTTAATCTTTTTATTCCTATAATAAAAATATAATACGATTGGGCCGCCAAACAATAATGTTGTTGATATCGCTGTAATAATCATTGCTGATTTTTCTACAACAAATATACCTGCAATATTAAGGATACCCACCAGTCCAAAGAATGCGAGTACCATCGCGCATGCTTTTGCTACAAAGCAATTACAACTTTCATATTCTCTTTTGTATATTGACTCAAAATCCATAAGTGCTTCACTCCTTACGTATAATGAATTTTATAATTAACCAATCCCTCCAAGAATTATACCTAGTATTAACACCAGAATGCAAACAGGAACATACACAAATTTCGACAAATAGTACATCTTATCTGAAAATGTTTTGTTGCTGCCTTTACTTATCTGTCCAATTGTATACTTCTTATCGCAAACCCAGAAGAACATAATTCCTGCAAGACCCGCACCCAGTGGACATATATAGATTGATAGTACATCCATCCAGTCTGATACAATTCCCTGAATTAGAATTGATACTATAATACCTATCGCACCAACAATTATACATGCTGGCTTTCTATCTAATTTTAATTTTTCTTGAAGTGTGGCAATCGGTGCTTCATACAGGTTAATAAGTGACGTCATACCACCGCAAAGAACTGCTACGAAGAATATAATAGCAAATACAATTCCACCTGGCATCGATTTAATCAGGTTAGGCAGATATATAAATAGTAGACCTGGACCGCCCTGATTAAGCTGTGCACCAGTCGTTGCCATTGCAGGTATTATAACAAGAGCAGCAAGCATCGCTGCCAATGTATCAAAGAATGCCACTCTTCTCGCTGCTGCTGGAATATTCTCCTTATCAGACAGATATGAACCATAGATCAACGTTCCACTTCCTGCTACAGAAAGTGAGAAGAATGCCTGTCCTAAAGCGAATATCCAGGTCTTAGGATTAGCTAATGCATCCAAATCGATCCTAAATATATATTTGTATCCGTCAATTGCACCTGGCTGAAAAGCAACATATACACCCATAATCACAAATAAAAAGAAGAATATTGGCATCATTACTTTATTAGCTTTTTCAATTCCACTTCCAACACCAAACATCAGAATAACTATACTTAATACTAATGCCAAAATCTGCCATGAATTATTACCATAAGCAGATGCCATATTAGAGAAATTCTCACCAAATCCATTCACATCTGTTGGTGATAAAGTTGCTCCTGTTAATGTTCCTACTGTATACTTGAGAATCCACCCCATTACAACTGTATAGCCAATTGCCATAGCAAGCGAACCAATTACAGGTATAAAGCCTATTGCCTCTCCTATTCTTTTCTTGCCTCTTGTTTCACAGGCGCTGGCAAATGCATCTATAGGCCCTGACTTTGTGGCTCTACCAAAGCCCATCTCACCTATAACACCCGTACTACCTATTAGAATTACAAATATAATATATGGAATAAGGAATGAGCCTCCGCCATAAAGTGATACTCTCGTTGAGAACATCCAGATGTTACCCATACCTACTGCAGAACCTATACAAGCTAGTATAAATCCCCATTTTCCGCTAAATGAATCTCTTTTTTTCAAAACATTGTCTCCTATACTTTTTACTATTAATATATTCTAACGTGTATACTGCTAATTGTCTAATACTTTATTATATTTATATATTGTAAGTTTTTTTTATTAATCTTCACATTCATTTATTTTAATAGTAAAATAGAGATATTAACGTAATAAAGCCCCGCTAACGCCTGATTTACTAGCCGTTAACGGGGTTTGTTTATTTGCTGTTTGCTTGTTATTTATTCACAACATTCACTCAAAATATGTGTCAATGCATTACCACTGCTCGTATGGCATCTTACCACTTGTGCATTGCATCTTTCAGCCTCGGTGACAGCACATTTGACCATCTTATGAGACACTGTATTTGTAAAGAGAACTATTAGATCTGGCGAGCCAATCTGTTCACTTAGATTACCACTCATCTGTGTAAAGACCTTCATCTTACATTTGAAATCTTTGCCGATTTTCTTATATTGCGCTACCATCCTATCATGTAGCTGTGTTATCTTGCTTTTTGTTGCCACAGCCTGTGAATACTGTTGCTACAAACATTGTCGTTACGATTATTGCAACTAATTTTTTTTCATAATGATTCTCTCCTTTGTATTTTATCTGTTCAATACATAGACAGGATAAATTGATTTATTTCACTAGTTTTATTTTAACTTCAATAGCTTACAATTCTCAATCTTTTCACTCCAAAACTTTTCAATTGGCCAATCTCTTATTTGACAAATTATGCTCAAATTCATTACTCCATGTCCAACAATCAATATATCTTTTCCCTCTATTAATGCAGGTTCAACAATCTCTTTAATAAATTCTCCTGTTCTTGAAAAAAGATTATCTAAACTTTCACCATTTTTCACAGGAATTGTATATTTTTCTGGATGATAAAAAAGTACATTTATTGGGCAATCGGGAAATTGAAAACTATTTTCAATTCCTTCATATATTCCAAACCCCATTTCAGTCAATCGTTCATCAACCATAATTGGAATATTCCTGTTTTTACATATTATTTCTGCAGTTTCTTTCGCACGGCACAAAGGAGAACAGTAGACTACATCAAAATTAAAGTTGCTATATTCTTTTGCAGCATTTTGCGCCATTTTTCTTCCAGTTTCATTTAATGGTATATCAGTTCTTCCCTGAAGTTTATGCTTTTCATTCCACTCAGTTTTTCCATGTCTCATAATATATAACATAATTTATCCTTTCTTCTATGCAATAAAGTTTACAACAGCATGTAACAAATCATATTTTACCCAATTGAATTATGAACAATAATCGGGTATCCTCTATGTCTTCCATATACGCAAACCTTTTGCAGAATTATTCGAATATTCGGATTGACAACATTTCAATTTTATTGCAGTATTGGAATATAGAAACGAAGTTTACTACCGTACAGTCTATGACTCAAGCGGCTTACTCGTTTCTTTTTTTATTGTCACAACATCATACAAATATAACTTTCCATCTGTCTTTTCTTCAAATGCAATCTGGCGTACTTCCATGGAATTTATCTTTTCATAAAGTAATGATGCATTCGCCATGTACTTTCTCATCTCAACAAATGTTTTCATAATTCCAATACTGACATTTATTGCAACATCACTACGAAGAACAGCCGAAAGCATTGCAATACCCTGTTCTGTAAAAACATAAGGTAAATTTCTTTTAACAGCTTCATTTAATCTTTTTGTCTTGACTTGATAAAGAATAGCAATATCCGTATCTAGCATTACTTGTTTTCCCCGCACAACATATATTAGGTTCTGTAGCACTTTAGTTTTTTTTACTTTTCACCCTTATCAATCCCTTCTGGTGTAAAGTTCCCTGGCAAATTATCCATATTCAGTGACTGCATTGTCTTCATCTGCTTTACTGCAAGTTCACGCAATAATACCAGTCTTTCTGACATTGGTGTTCCTTTATCAATCAAAATGGCATTATAGCTCTCCATATTTGCAAGTACCAACAATTGATCTATTCCAGCATAGTCACGCATATTGC
>CAZPHI010000056.1:0-3976 GCA_964586425.1 uncultured Lachnospiraceae bacterium
TAATTCCTGTAAGTGGTACTTTTACCGTTACCGTACACTTTGATGAAAACTTTCCACATAAAACATTGATTTGAGTTGTTCCAGCTCCCACTCCGGTTACTA
This sequence comes from uncultured Lachnospiraceae bacterium, assembly GCA_964586425.1. Taxonomy (GTDB): domain Bacteria; phylum Bacillota; class Clostridia; order Lachnospirales; family Lachnospiraceae; genus CAZPHI01. Next base: position 103 of record CAZPHI010000056.1, read on the forward strand.
CACCGTGTTGATCTACCGTAGCAACATTGATATCATCACTGTACCAAGTATATATTGTGCCATCCGTCGTATCCAAAGGTGTTATCGTTGCACTTAGATTACCCGTAGAACCTTTGTTAACCGTCAATGATGTCTGATCCATCGTAATTCCTGTAAGTGGTACCTTAACAGACACATTACAAGATGTACTTACGGTTCCACATGTTGCACTAATTATAGCACTTCCTGCGCTAACCGCTGTTACCTTTCCTGCCGCATCAACTGTAGCTACAGCAGTATTATTGCTTTTCCAAGTTACAGTCTTATTATCTGTTGTATTATCTGGGGTATAACCAACTATCAAAGTTTCATATGCACCTTTTGTAAGCGTCATATCGTATTTATTAAGTGTAATTGCAGTCAATTGTACAGTATTCTTAGTACACGTAACATTACAGCTCGCAGTCAGTGTACCACAAGTTGCTGTGATTTTTGCTGTTCCAACACTCACGCCTGTAACCTTACCTGTACTATCTACAGAGGCAACAGAATTATTATTGCTAGTCCATGTTATGGTCCTCGAGCTTGTTGTATCTAATGGTGTATAATTCACCTGCAGGCTCTTAGACATTCCTTGTGTAACCTCCATTGAACTTACATTCAATGAAATCGACTTAAGTGTAGCCACAACTGTTACATCAACATCCGCCGAAAAATCTCCAATACTTGCAGTAATTACAGTATTGCCTGGCGCTACGGCTTTAATAATTCCGCTGCTTGATACTGTTGCAATAGCTGTATTCTTACTACTCCATACAATATCAGCTTCATCCCCTGCACCTTCAGGCTTCAGTGTTGCAGTAATACCATACGATCCGCCACGGTCTAAGGTTATACTTGTCTTACTCAGGCTTATTCCTTCAACGACCTCATCTGCCTCTACTACTGTAACAGTACACGCTGTCTCTAATCCGTTATTACTAGTCGCTTTAATAATTGCAACACCAGTGCCAACACCGTATACTCGTCCATCAGTGCTAACTGTTGCAACTGGACTTTCTGAAGTAGACCATACAATATCTCTATTCTGCGTTGTGTTCTCAGGGATAAATGCTACTGACAAAGCTTCATTCGTGCCTTTCACTAAAGTCATCTTTGTCTTATTCATACTAATTCCTGTCATTGGAATTGAACCATCTGATACCTTAACTGTACAACTTCTGGCTCTATTACCAACAACTGCCCTTATGGTTACTGTTCCAGATGAAACGCCACGAACATTACCATTAGAATCAACAGTTGCAACTGAAGAATCTGTAGTTGTCCACTTCGCTGTTCTGTCGTCTGTTGTGTTCGATGGAACATATATTATATTAATCTTAAAACTTTCTCCAATATCAATTGTCTTTTCATAGACATCAAAATCTATTCTATATAAGGAAATATTAGTTGATGATGATGATGTAACTGTGATTGTACAGTTAATTGTGAATCCATCAAGCTTTCCTGTTACATAAGTTACGCCCTGTTTCAAGGCCCTTACATAACCATATTGTTCAACAACTGCTACCGATGAATCCGATGATGTCCACTCTATATTCGCTATGTTTCCATCTGTATTGCAATTAACCTGTTTTATTCTGGTTCCAGCAACTGCCGTTATCGCTGATGTACTCGTCGTAAAATAAGTAGCTGTTCCTGCTCTGTCCTCACTTTCCGAAGCAATCACTGACTCTACTAATGCATTATTCTCACCAGCATATGCTTTTGTCGAGCCAAATATTGGTAATATTGCAATTACCAACGCCATACAAGCTGCTAAAAACCTTTTTTTCATCTTCACTTTTACCTCCAAATTAACCACTACTCAACTAGTATTCTATAATCCATAACTTCTTACTATATCGGCAAATTCTGTTGAACCTGCAAATAATTCAAAAGCCTCATCTCTTGTGTGACCCTGTGTACTTATATATCCAACCCAGCCATTAAGAATCTCATCTGATTCGCATTCACGACCCATGAATGTTCTATAAAGCATCTTAATATATTCGGCATTGCTTAGATTTCTATTAATTGCTTCATCTGAAAATACGAATAATCTTGCTGCATTTTGAGGAGTTGTATTCTTGTCAATTATTGCATTGCACCATACATTAAGGCCTTCTACCTCGGCTTCCCTGTTAAGTACTTTGGTATAAAAACGCTGTACAAAGCAAGTAACCTTATAATTACGGTCTCTTCCTTCAGTTGTAACAACATTTCCTTTGGTAATACCGTAATCATTACATATATCGGTAAATTCAGTTGAACCCGTGAATCCACTCAGGACATAAGTTCTTGAAACGCCATTCGAAAGTGCTGTTAACCATGCCTCCATTCCCTCTGTATCAGGCTCTCGGCCCATAACCGCACGATACATAACGTCCATGAATGCATTGTCAGAAAGCCCACGGGCAACAAATTCATCACCTTCAATAAAAGCCTGAAGCATCTGCGCTCCTGTGCACTGCGCGTTATACAGATATTCTGTCCATGCATCCATGCCTACTGTCTCTGGCGAGCGATTAAGTACAATTGTATACATTCTTGTTACAAATTGACGAATTACACTCCTGCTTAAAGTATTGACTGTTATATTGCATGTAGTAATCTTTCCATTGCAGTTAGCCGTTATAATTGCGTTACCTGAGCTCACTGCTGATACATATCCGCTCGAACTTACCGTGGCAACATTATTATTACTGCTTGACCAGCTGACTGATTTACTATCCGTCGTATTAGTTGGCTTGTAATATACCAAGAGCTGTACGCCGCCATCTTCATTAATTGTCGCACTGCTCTTATTCAAACTAATTGAGGATAGTGGTGCTAATACCTGTACAGTACATGTATCACTATATCCACTATATTCTGCTGTAATAATCGCATCTCCTGCTCCAACTGCTGTAACTACACCACCACTAACAGTTGCAACATCATTATTAGATGAATACCACTGAACAAGGCTCTCATCACCAAATTCATCTGGTGTAAATCTTACACTAAGTGTCCCACTTGAGCCCTCATTAATCATTAGATTAGATTGGGTTATTGCTATACTATATGATGAATCAACCACAGTTACTGTACAAGCTGCCTCATATCCACTGGTACTAGTTGCTTTAATAATTACAACTCCTGTTCCTATGCCGTATACACGTCCATCTTGGCTAACTGTTGCAACTGTATTCTCTGTTGTTGACCAGATAATCGTTCTGTCCTGTGTCGCATTACTAGGAACAAACGATACTGTTAACTGACTGTTACTACCCTTCGCAACTGTCATCTTATTCTGACTCATTGTAATACCTGTAATTGGCACCGAACTATCAGACACCGTTACTGTACAGCTTCTGGCTCTATTTCCAACAATCGCACGGATTGTTGCCTTACCTGATGATACACCAGTTACATTACCCTGATTATCAACTCTTGCAACTGACTCGTCAGAACTTGTCCACGTAGCTGTTCTATCATCTGTTGTATTCGATGGAACGTATATGATATTAATCTTGAATGTTTCTCCAATATCAATAATCTTTTCATATATATCAAAATCTATTCTGTATAACGATATATTGGTTGATGATGAAGATGTTACAGTAATTGTACAATTAATTGTGAATCCATCAAGCTTACCCGTAACATTGGTTGTTCCCACTGCATATGCACGAACATATCCATATGGCTCAACTACTGCAACACTTGGATTAGTTGACGACCATATAATATCCCCAAGATTACCATCCGTATTGCAATTAACCTGCTTAATTCTTGTTCCTGCCACCGCCGTTATTGTTGGCGTTCCCGTTGTAAAATACGTTGCTTTCCCAGCTCTGTCCTCTGTGTCAGC
>CAZPHI010000056.1:4076-7869 GCA_964586425.1 uncultured Lachnospiraceae bacterium
CTGTGTCAGCTACAACTGCTATATCATTCTCCATAGCTGTATCTGTGCTGCCTGCATAAGTATTCATTGCCGGCATAATAATTAATGCTGTCGCTAACAATCCCGAAAGCACTCTCTTCGCTTGTAAAAATAACCTGTTACTACTCTTCATATTAACTTCCTCCCAAACTGATATTATCATCAAAAAATTAATCGTTATAACATAACATCGTATCTGTATTGTATCATTTATAGGGGTATTATTCAAACTATTTAAATACCTTTTTTCTGATACTAATTTCCTATATAATACAATTTTTTCGACATATCAGCATAAATTCACAGAATATTCTTGTCTTTTTTCGTCTTAAATGTTGTTAAATTCGTTAAGTTATGCTATACTTTAGCCGACTATGAAATATCTATCATATTAGTATGAAATAAAAAAAGATTGGAGGTATCATTATGAAATTATCAGTTATTCTTCCTGTATATAACACTGCTCAATATCTTGAAAAGTGTATCAACTCAATACTTAGTCAGACATTCAAGGATTTTGAACTGATTATTATTAATGATGGTTCCTCTGATAATTCCGTTGATGTTATCAAAAGATTCACCTCTAATAATGCAGAATATAATGAGAAGATTGTGTATATTAGTCAAGAGCATGCCGGCGTATCTGCCGCACGTAATGCGGGGCTTAACATTGCGCGAGGTGAATATATAGCATTTGTCGACAGTGATGATTACATTGATGAATTCACTTATGAATTAACAATTAAGCAATTAGAAGCCGACAAATCAGACTTGTTAATATTCTCCCTTGATTATATTAACGAGAATGGTTCTCCTGCATCTAATACTCCCTTAAAGAACAACTTTTATCCTACTATGGATGATTTCACAGAGAGTTACTTTAGAACAGGTATAATGAGCATCTATCCATGCGTCAATAAGATATATAAACATTCTATTATTGATGAATACAATATGCGTTTTCGAGAAGAATTGCAGCTTGGTGAAGACCGAATGTTCAATTATCTCTACCTTGATAAGATTAAATCAGTAAGTACAAGTGCAAAACAGTTCTATCATTATTTAATAAGGAATCATGGTGCACTTTCACAAAGATATATACCTAATTATATAGATGATGCACTTATGTTCCATCAAGCAAAGATGCAGTGCTTTGAGCGATACAATTCATCAGGTTTTTCTATATTCCGTAATAACGATATAATGAATGAAGTTTCAGCAGCTATCTCTAATCTGCTTGCTAACTATGCCAACCTTACATCTAATGCACTTCTTGAAGAATGTAAGAGTATAATTAACGCTCATTATCCGCCATACTTTGGCAATATTGATCCTAAAGCATTATCAAAGCGTAACCATTCAATATATAAAGCATTACAGAATCGTAATGTAGGGCAGCTAAAGATGTTACTTTGGACTCTGCATATTACAAAACGAGAATAGCAGCAAGTTATACAAACTGCTATTCTCGTTTTTTATATATCTATATCTTGTAGTAACGATATATTTTAACCACAATTCTATACTTCAAATTCGCAATAAATATTCCGTTTTTCAATCATTTCATACAATTTTTTTCTTTTTAGTTGACATATACTGGATTTTCAGCGTATAATAACCCTTAAGCAGTAAATAAATATATGGAGGTAATGAAAAACATGAAACTTAAGAAATTTATTGTTTGTGCAATGGCTACAATGATGGTTGCAGCAACTACAATTACAACATTTGGTGCTGAGAAACTTTCAGACGCAGAACAGAGCATTATCACAGCTCTTAAGAACGCTAACGTTCCTACAGAGTACATTAACCAGGCAACATCATATCTTCAGAAAGATGGCGTTGAAGTAACAGCTGATCAGGCTACACAGATTAATGCTCAGGTAGAGACAGCTAAAGCAACAGCTGGTTCAGTAACAAAGTTATCTGACCTTTCTGCTGCACAGAAGAAAGCTATCGCTGATGATATCGCTGCAGCTGGTAAAGTAGTAGATCTTACAGTAACATACAACACATCTTCAGATGCAATCGTAATCAAAGATGCTACTGGTGCTACAGTATTAGAAGCTACTCCAGAAGTTGTTAAACCAACAGGCGCTAACATGAGCACAACAATCGCTGTTGTAGCTGCTCTTGCAGTTGCATTAATGGGTTGTGGTGTTGTAGTAAGCAAAAAAAGAATTGCAGAAAGCAACTAATCGCAAATCTTGAATAAGAGACTAAAGAAAATGATGGCATATGTATATATGCCATTATTTTTTACCATTTTAGGCTATGGAATTGTATATTTTGCTGCTCTTCCTCTTATAGATACAATTCAATCCTACAGCAGTCTGTTTCTGAGTTCTAGTACACCAGATTTTGCTGAAGATGAATTAAAATCTATCTTTGAAGCGCCTGTCAATGTAGAAGAAGACAAATTAACAGTTTCTGCCGCAAAAGTAGAGCTTCCTTCAATCGGAAATCTCTACGCTACTATTACTTCAGAAAAAATCGGATTGTCAGGCAATATATACTTTGGTGACAACGATGCCATATTAAAAAAAGGTGTTGGTCAATATCCCGGAACAACTCTTCCAGGCTTTGGCAAACCTATCATGCTTGCTGCTCACAATACCACCTACTTCCTTCCACTTCAGAATGCGGAAGTTGGAGATATTATAACTATAACAACCAGTTACGGTGTATATAAATATCAGATTACTGAATGTAAGATTGCTGACAAGAAAGATAAAAGTGCTTATGACTTTAATCAGGACAAAGAGCAACTTATAATGTATACATGCTATCCATTTAATATGCTTGGAAGCCTGCAGAACCGATATTATGTCTATGCAGACAAGATATCAGGACCTGTAGTAACATTTGATTAGGAGGTTAGGAATGAGTAAGAACAAGAATAATAAGACATCTACATTCTGGATAAGTACAATTATCGCCTTCCTACTTTCAATATTTCTTACCATGGCTAGTTATCTTGGTGGTATATATTACGGAGTATTTAACAAAGACATAATTATTGATTCCATGAATGATGGAACATTTTACAACGACATTATTGACTATACAGTTAACAAAGCTTCATCACTGGCTATTCCAATGGGATTACCTGAGACAGTTTTTGAAGATGTATTCACATTCGATGAGACATATAATGAAGCCAAAGCCTATATTACAACTAACTTAGCCGGCAACGACTATACACCAGACACATCTAATGCTGTCAGCCGACTAGTAATTAACATCAACAAATACCTTGAATCCCAGGGATATACAATTACTGACGAACAGGAAAACAACATTGTTACATTTGCCAAAACTGTTGCTGAGGAATATTCCAACAATCTTACAATACCTTACTTCAAGTATTTTGTTAATGTAAGAAACCTTTTTGGCAAACTCGCAATAGTAGGACTTCCTATTCTTGCTGTATTTAGTGCATTTGCAATATTTTTACTCTTTAGACTTCACAAGTGGGCACACAGAGCTATGCGTTATCTGGCTTACAGTACAATTGCAACAGCCTTGATGACAGCTATACTTCCTGCCTTACTACTGATTGGTGGAATATATAAGAGAATTTCTATAACACCTGAATATTTCTATAAGTTTATAGTATCTTATATTAGTCGAAGCTTATATACATTCATGTATTTTGCAGCTTTGCTTGCCGCTATATCAGTCATTTTGATTGTAATTATCTCATTCAGACGTAAAGCTCTTACACAGTCACATCATAGTAATAGCCATAGTCTTAATGAATAGAATTTAATAT
>CAZPHI010000056.1:7969-13555 GCA_964586425.1 uncultured Lachnospiraceae bacterium
ATTAAATGTAGCGGCTACGCAAATTCTAAACGGACCGTTGCGTAACGTCGGTTCTTAGTGACCGTACTATGGTCACTTATGAACCGCTACGTTTAAGCACGAGCGAGAGCGTGTCCGCGTGAATTTGTGTAGCCGCTACATATATTACATTTTAATGTTTTATATTTGATATCTTGTCTTTAATCATATATATGATTTCTTTGGTCATCTTTTCTTTTAACACAACAAGTAATCCAATATATACGATAGCAAAAATTGCTGCTGTAATAAGCAGTATGCATAATGCTGAGCCTTCATGTCCTGCTGCAAGGACTGTATTCAAACCGGGTATTAATGTTAGTACTTTCATGACTCCAATACAATTACCTGCTGCAATCACGCTTGCCAGCAATGTCTTATACAATGTATTATATTCAATTACCTTGTAGCCTTGCTTACGGATTGCCACATACTGATAGACAAATACTGCCAATTCAGCTAATACGGTTCCAATAGCTGCTCCTGTTGATGCCATAATTGGAATTAATAGTATATTAATAATCACATCTACAATTGCACCTGCAATCTCTGAGCCTAATACTTTCTTCTCGCAGCCTAGCGGAACAAGCATCTGAATTCCTATAATATTAGTCATTCCCACAAGCAATATTGTTGGCATAATAACAATCATAGGAATTATTGCACCATCAAAGTTTTTTCCCGATAATAGCATAATGCTCTCTTTTGCAAAAAACATAAAATAAAGTACCAATGGCACGGCCACAACAAGCACAAAATTCATTGCCTTAAGTGATATACGTTTAAAATCATCATATAGCTTATTCTCTATGTAATATGATGCTCTCGGAAGCAGCACATTACCTAGTGTTGCTACAAAGTTAACCAGCAGCCCTCTTACCTTAACTGCTGCATTATAATATCCAACATCTGAATCCGTCTTTATAAATCCAAGCATAACTGTATCCAAATTCGTATAAATCGTCACAGCTACTGACATCATGAAGAATATAAGTATCGGCTTAATATGCTTTCTTAATTCATATTGCCCTGACTTTCTTAATGTAACATATCTCCTGAGATTGAGGATATTACATATATTTGAGCCTACAGTTCCAATAATAGTAACAAGCCCATATGCAACATAATCTGATTTTTCCCTTACCAATATGAACATCGCTGCCACTGCAATAATCTTGAATATAAGTGAACATGCCGTAATATAACCGTAGCGTTCCAACCCTCGATACATCCACTCAACTCCAAGGCAGTTGAAAAGCATGGTGCTTCCCATAATGACGAACAAGCATCTATCAGAGGAAAAGCGAGGAACAACTTCCAATAAGATTCCAAAGAACACGTAGATTGCCGCATTCATGATAAGATTAATTATCAACAGCTCCTGCACTGTCTTTGACAGCATTGCATGATCATCACGAACACGTGAGCAAGCTCTTATTCCATATGTGGGGATACCCATCTGTGCAAATATTGTAAAATACGCAATTACTGACGAAGCGAATGATACCTTGCCTGTCCCATCCGCCATCAATATCCTAGACACATACGGGAACGTAATTAATGGAAATAGTATCGACGACGCTGTCAGAATCGCATTCATCAGGAAATTGAATTTTACAGATCTGACCTTTAGCATCCCTTACCTCCATGCCATCCTGGCTTGTACACTGAATGCACGCCCATTCTGTGGTGTCTTGCATCAGAAACCGCCTCATTAATTATCGCCCTTAGCTGCGAAGTATATTCTGATTTCTTCGCAAAATTAACATTGAACAAAAGTCTGAGCCAGTAATAATTATACCTGATTCCAGGAAAATGCTTTTGATAACAATTAACCGTATTGCGATATCCATAATATGTCTTCCAGCTAACTTCATCTCTTGCAGTCACGCCAACATTATGTTCAATTACAACCTCAGGTGCGCAATATATTGCCCCATATTCCTTGAGTCTCAGACTATGTTCCGTATCATCCCACCATATGAAATAATCACGATTTGTAACGCCTACCGATTCTAGAGCATCTCTATTAATTGCCATTCCAATATATGATGAAGCATCTATCTCGAACGCCTTGCGAACCTGATACATCTTCTTAGCCACCGGTGCCTCTTTGATTTTGATGCCATCCGTGTATATCATTCGTCTATGTGCAGTATCAATTCTGCCATTATTCATTACAGCCGCACATACTGCCGCAATTCGCTCTGACGAACCAGTGTGACTAGATGATCCAGTGTGGCTAGATGAGCCAGATGTCTTGGATAACTTGGGCTTCTCATTCATACTTAATCTAAGCTCTGTAATAACTTTATCTAGATTCTTTAATGTATCATTATGAACAAGTGCGTCATCATCCGCCACCCATATCCACTCTGCGTTCTCCTTAAGTTTCAGGGCAGCCTCCATGCCTGTAGCAAAACCGCCGCTTCCGCCTATATTCTTAGCAAGATTAATTACATATCGATTGCATGCATCCCTATCCTGCTCCCACGATTTGAGGTATTCCAAGGTTCCATCGCTGCTATTATTATTAACCACAAGAATATACTGTGGAGCATATTCCTGTGTCTCATAGGCCATCAAGGTTTTCTTCAACTCATTGATTCTGTTATACGTAACTATTACTACACCAATTCCATTAGCTGTACCCATACTAATCCTCCCTTATGTCGTTGCCCTCAACCCTATCACAGTATACGAAGTAACGTTGACTCGTCGAGTACCTGTAATACATTGGATAACATGTATATATAATTAATTTGTCTTCCTGAACGCCCAGGTCATACGCCGTTCTGTCAGTTGCCTCTACCACCTTTGCATCAGTCACAACATATGTGTAATCCCCATATGACATATTCAAGTTCACCTTATCGCCAATACTAATATTGCCAAGCTCTCCAAACTGCCCTGGCTGATTATGTGCTGCAATCATTGTAAGTCCAGGGAATCCTGGAATCATTCCGTTGGCATACTGTCCTGCACCCTTAGCTAGAATCGAGTCCGAATCACCATAATATAATGGCACATTAATTCCAACACTTTCAATTACAATGTTACACATATAGTCACCGAATGCAGGTCGGTTAATTGAACTAGCCGGAATAGCATTCGCATATCTCTTAGCTAACTCATCAGCTGCGTCCTTCTCCGCCTTCATCTGTGTAATACTCTGCTCAAGGTTGTTAGATGCCTCAAGCAACTCGTTGCTTATATTCCATCCGTCAATAGTTGTATATATCCCATTCGTATCAGGATGCAGACCGTTACCATCTGTATATGCAGATACAACTCGACACCCTATCGTTAAAGTTATAATTGATACACTCACGCCAATTATGGTATATGCTGTGACAACCGACAGATGTGTATATCTCTTATCCTCGTGGTTATCATCTGCAATATTACGCTTAATCATCTGAATAACAATATCCACTAATAGAACAAGAGCAAGCGCCACCATCGCCCCCTCAAAATTCATCATAACCTCATCCAGCTGATAGTGTCTTCCTGCTATAAACTGTTTGTGCCACTCATCATAATGCGCATATATTCCATCAATGGCAATAAGCGTAATTACGAATATGACGTACCTTACTATTCTTGATTTTCTGTCCTTAATAGGTCTGATTCGATTAACATTGCGAAACAAACTAATGCCAGTCAATGCAGTAAGAATACCATATCCAAAGAATAATGCATAGTGCGCACCTCTCCTTATTACAGCATCCATTGCAACATACTGATTTGCAGATGGTGTACCAAACACTATATCTGCGATTTTTTTGGATATTCCCTTGCTCGCAGATGCAGTTATACTTCCATTTTGTGAGGAAAGGCAGAATATTAGCCCCATCCAGCACAATGAGCATAGCAATAATATTATATTCGATGTATGAATGAATTTCTTTTTGTTATTCATATTATTATTCTTATTCTCATTCATTGTTTCTTCCAAATCTATACCTCTGCTTTCCGCCAAAAAGAATCACAGCCTGAATCAATATACCAATTGCACAGTACATTAATATCATTAATACAAGAACTCCCCAACTCTTAGCCTCAGGCAAGACCTTCGCAATCAGCATCATAACGCCGGTTGCCACTGTACAAGCAACAATATTCCTAATTATATCCGGGTAAAATGTTGTTAACTTTACCTTCAGACAGTGCGCCGCATACAGTGGATTGGTTATCAGATTAATAAAATTCATTACAACCGCAGTTGTAATAACTATAGAATATATTCCCATATTAGTGAATTTTAACAGGACAACCATTCCAACAAGATTAAATAATCCTCCTCCAATAGTAATAAAACAAGGAATCTTATTCTTAACTGTTAAAGTATACACATAATATACAGGGAACATGCAGCCCTCCGTAATACATGGAAGCATCGCAAGAATTGTAAGTACATATACAAGCTGAGTGTCCTGCGTTGGTATCCACAATCTATAAAAATAAAGTCCTATAGCACAAAATCCAGCAAATACCAGATTAGTTATAAGCCCACACACCTTCATAGCATACTTTATATCCTGTACTAATCCATCTATATCATTATCAGAATATCTCTTCAAGAATGTTGGCTGGAATGGCTGTGAAATAGTCGAATATACCAGATTAACCAATCCGCTAATTGTCTTAGCAATAGACAACTGTCCCATTCCTATTGGTGTAAGTAAAAGATTAGTAATTATCAAATCCAAGCCGCTATTAAGCGTATTACCAAGACTATTAGCCGAATTCCAAAGTCCATTGCCTACAAGCTTCCCAACTGCCTTCCATGAATACAGCTTAATCTTTACTTTACTCTCCGGAACAAGCTTTTTGGTCATTATCCAAGTTCCAACAAGCACTAGTGCTGCATCTATCACTGTTGCAAGTCCCACATACCACACTGTTGGTTTCATAATAAAGAAACAGAATACAAGTACTATAATCTCTGCAACATATCCAAGACATCTTAATCCATTAACTATATCAAGTCTGTCTTTCACATAACCCGTTGCAGCGAATACTGTTGTCATCGCCGTTACATAGAATGTAAAAAAAGACAGAAGGAATAATAATTTCACGCTTGCAACAAGTTCAGGAGATATATTAAGCATATGCTCCATATTAATTACACAGACCACACCTATCACAAACATAATTCCACCAAGAACAATATCCGCAATGAATACTGTGCTAAAGTATCTTTTGTATCTGTCATAATTGCCTGACATATACTCAAGCGCCATATATCTAGCCGCATATGAATTAAGGGCTGTCATTACAATATTCGCATAAGCCACAAAGTTTTTTGCCAAAGATACAAATCCGTAAGCTTCAACCCCAACCGTATTAGTTATATACGGAGTAAGAACCAAACTGATAAATCCACTCATCAGTACAGTAATCGAGCTTATTAATATTGTTATATATATATGCTTTTTGTTAGAGTTCGTATTATCCAATTGATTCACCTATTGTACACCTAATTAATGCTGTATATATCTCATATATACACAGTTATAACAATTATACATCACGTGCTCGTATTATTCAATTGTACGTTTAATA
>CAZPHI010000057.1:0-13552 GCA_964586425.1 uncultured Lachnospiraceae bacterium
AAGTATTTAGGTGTTGGTGGACATTTATTTGCAATAGGAATAGATAAAGAATTAATTACTCCAATCCCTTTTTGGTCGGATTTACTGTAGACACAGTAACCAAATCATTGGCCTTATCATATAATAGCTGCGTTTTGTGCGAGAGCAGGCTAAAGAGCATATGAATCCAGAAGGATACGAATATCATAATGGCAAATGCTGCAACGGCACTACAGGCTATGAGTACATATTGATTTTCTGGAGCCAGTATATGTGGGAAAAGCAAACCAACATAGACAGGTGCTAGAAGAATAATTCCGTATAAGAATATATAACGTACAACGATGCCAATAACACCTACGTTACGACCATCGTGGCGTTGAATCTTAATGTTCACAAGCATTTTCCCGAGAGTTTGGCCGCGGGTAATAATGTTGATGAGGATATAATATATGATGGCAATAACAAACCATGTAAGCATGGCGAATATATAATCAGTGCTATCAGATATTAGAGTATTATAAAGAATGCCACTGACGATTGTAATGATGAACCAGTCAGTAAGCAATGCAAGAAGTCTTCTTATATAAGACACCTTATGTCCTTTCGTATATGCTATCTCATCTAGGCGTTCCCTTGTAGGCAGGAAGTGTACAAGTAGTGGCGTTACTGCAAAACCAAGCATTCCGCCAAGTGTATTACATATCAAATCATCAACTTCAAACCATCTGTATGGGTATGGATAGATTCCGTATAATCCACTAATCTGTGTTAATTCAAAGAACAGGCTGTAGCCGAATGATGCTACAAGCACCTGATACCAAGGGCGTTTGAAATAATATCTTAAGTAAATTCCAAATGGCATTAATAACAGAATATTGAAAGCAATCTGCAAAAAGTCGTAATTCATAACAATATTCAGGTATGTAGAAGGATCCTGAATATTAAAGTCGCATGATTCAATCCATAGCTTGACTGCGTGGAACGGAGTCAACAGAAGCGAAGCAGAATCAGGAGTTACTGATTCGACTGGTGGCAGTGGAAGAATGGTCATGAAGTAAGACGTCATCATATAGAAGATGAACGAATATACAATGGCGATTCGAAGTATTAATAATGAACCGTATTTGTGGTACTGAACGAACATATATGGTAAGGTGAATAATGCCGCAAGAAACGGAAATAATGCAATTGCTGTAGCAATAGGATAATAGTATACACTCATGGTTTTAGAACTCTCTTCTTTATTGTAATTATTTGTGTTAAGCGATTCGCATAGTCTTAATAATATTCCATTCTTAACAATATTACAATAGATTTATATATGTGAATCTGCTATTGTAGTAATAACAGTTAATATAATGGAGAGAAGATGTGATGATGAACCGTAAAGATATAATTAATGAATTAAAGAGTTACTCCGATGTCAAAATCACCCAATACAATAATACATTAATTCCGGATATTGAACCGATGCTTAGTGTGAGAATTCCATACATAAGAAAGTATGCGAAGCAGCTTGCCAAAGAGGATTGGAAGGGATACCTTAAGGTAACCAAAAACGAGTATTACGAAGAAAAATTGTTAACAGCATTTGTCATAGGATATGCAAAAGGTGAGCTTGATGAGATTCTAAAGGCGGCAAAAGAATTCATTCCACTGATTAGCAATTGGGCGGTCAATGACGGATTCTGCCAGACATTCTCGATTGCCAGAAAGTATCCGCAGGAGGTGTGGGATTTTCTGATGGAATATATGGACAGCCAGGATGAGTTCAAGCTGCGAGTTATTGCGGTTACGCTGATGAGCCATTATCTGAATGATGAATATATTGACAGGGTGCTTGATGTATACAATACGATTCCGAATGTTGGTTATTACACATATATGGGCGTGGCCTGGGGCGTTGCGACTGCATATGCAAAATATCCGCAGAAGACACACCAGTTTTTACTTGAATGTAAGCTTGATGATTTGACTTATAACAAATCCATTCAGAAGATGCTTGAATCATATAGGGTCAGTGATGAGGACAAAATCACACTTAGGAAAATGAAACGATAGCACCGTTAATTTACGCACAATTTGAATGATTACTTTAGATTATTAGTTTATTAGCACAACCTTTGCAAATGTCTTGAAATGCTTCTAACACTGTGTTAGCATTGAAAAAAATAATTCAAAGGCAATGAAAGAGACTCGATTTTATGGAACCTGACAGGAAATTGGTGCCACCGACTGAAAGCACCTAAACAGGGAATTAGAAAAGGGAACACTCTGGAGCTTGAATGCTGAAGCTAAGATGTCTAGGTATTCACGTAGCACGCGTTAAGTGTAAAGAGAGGGAAACTCCTTTAATTTGAATGGGAATTTCCAATGCGGGTGGTACCGCGGATTAATTAGATTATCCGTCCCGGCATATATCAATTGATATGTGCCGGGACTTTTTTGCGTCTGCGTAAAGGCTTGGGTACATGTCGTAAAAAGGAAAGGATTGTGAATAATATGGAATTTATCAGCGGAATCAAAGAAAAAGACACAGTAAAAGCTTCGCAGATTATCGAAGGCGATTATGTAGGCAAGACAGTCAGAGCGGAGGGCTATATTCATGCTCTACGCGACATGGGTGAGGTAACATTCTTAGTACTTAGACAGGGAGATGCTGTTATTCAATGTGTACTCGAGGAGGGAGTTACTAATTATAGTGCCAAAGACCTTCGCGAAGAGATGACAGTCAAAGTCGAAGGCGTAGTTGCCAGTGAAGAGAGAGCACCAGGTGGAGTTGAGATCAGATTGTCTAATATTATAATTCTTTCAACACCTCTTGATGAACAGCTTCCGGTTCCTATTAACAAATGGAAACTGAACACATCACTTGAAACAGTACTTAATAACAGACCTATTACACTAAGGAATCTTAGAGAACGTTCAAAATTCAGAATACAGGAAGGCATTGTTAGAGGATTTAGAGACTTCTTACACTCACAGGATTTTGTTGAGATTAGAACACCTAAGATAGGTGCTAGAGGAGCTGAGGGTGGTTCTAACCTCTTCAAATTAGAGTATTTTGGAAAGCATGCAGTACTTGCGCAGAGCCCTCAGTTCTACAAACAGACGATGGTAGGCGTATATGACAGAGTGTTTGAAGTTGCTCCAGTATTCCGTGCTGAAAAGCATAACACGACCAGACATCTTAACGAATATACAAGTATGGATTTTGAGATGGGATATATTGAAAGCTTTGAAGATATTATGGCTATGGAGACAGCAGCACTTCAGTATATCATGGAGTTATTAAAGAAGGATTATGCGAAAGAGTTGACAACTTTGAAGGTTGTAATGCCTAATGTGGATAAAATCCCTCAGGTTAGATTCGATGAGGCTAAGAGATTGGTATCTGAGAAGTATAACAGACAGATTAAGAATCCATATGATTTGGAGCCTGAAGAGGAGGTTTTGATAGGCAGGTATTTTAAGGAAGAATATGATAGCGACTTTGTATTCGTAACTCATTATCCATCTAAGAAGAGACCATTCTACGCTATGGATGATCCAAGTGATAATAAATTCACACTTAGCTTTGATTTATTATTCAGAGGAATTGAGGTTACCACAGGTGGTCAGCGAATTCATGACTACAATGAGCTGATTAAGAAGATAGATGCTAAGAATATGACAACAGAGGGTATGGAACATTACCTGATGATTTTTAGATATGGAATGCCACCTCATGGCGGCTTAGGAATAGGCTTAGAGAGACTTACTATGAAGCTTCTATCGGAGGATAACGTAAGAGAGACAACACTCTTCCCAAGAGATTTGTCAAGACTTGAACCATAGTCGTTCGGGGAGATACAGCATTTACAATAATAAAAATAATGGCAAAGAATGAGTGCATCATTCGGAAAGGGACTTACGATGGCTAATATTATATCAGATGAAACAATTGATTATGTAGGAATACTTGCGAAGCTTGAACTCTCAGATGAAGAGAAGGAACAGGCCAAGACGGATATGGCGAACATGCTTAATTATATAGATACTTTGAATGAACTTGATACAGAAGGCGTGGAGCCGATGTCACATGTATTCCCGGTTAATAATGTCTTTCGTGAAGATGTTGTTACTAATGGAGACGACCGTGATGAGATATTAAAGAATGCGCCTAAGGCAAAAGATGGAAGTTTCATGGTTCCAAAGACATTCGCATAGGAAAAGGGAGGAATTACAAGTGAATATTATGAGTTTAACTGCCGTTGAATTAGGCAGAAAGATAAAAGCAAAAGAGATAACAGTTGTAGATGCCGTAAAGTCCTCTATTGAAGCCATTAATTCAATGGATTCTAAGATAAATGCTTTTGTAACCCCAGAGGAAGAGGCGAAGGCGTTAAGCAGAGCGCTGGAAGTTCAAAAGGGAATAGATGATGGAACGTATACAAGTCCACTTGCAGGCGTAACGGTAGCGATTAAGGATAATATGTGCATTAAGGGTATGAAGACTACATGCAGCTCGAAGATCCTTTATAATTTTGTGCCAACTTATACTTCGCAGGCTGTTGAGAATCTAATTAATGCGGGTGCGGTTGTAATTGGTAAGACTAATATGGACGAGTTCGCAATGGGAAGCACTACAGAGACTTCGTACTTTGGAGCAACTAAGAATCCATGGAATACGGATAATGTTCCTGGTGGTTCGTCAGGCGGTTCTGCGGCAGCAGTTGCAGCAGAGGAGTGCAGCTATGCATTGGGCTCTGATACAGGTGGTTCGATTAGACAGCCAAGTTCATTCTGTGGTGTTACCGGTATGAAACCAACATATGGAACGGTGTCAAGATATGGACTTATTGCATATGGTTCATCGCTTGATCAGATTGGACCAATTGCCAAAGACGTTACTGACTGCGCTACAATCCTTGAAACAATTGCATCATATGATGAGAAGGACAGCACTTCTGTAAAAAGAGAAACTTATGATTTTACATCAGCACTGGTTGATGACGTAAAAGGCTTAAAGATTGGTATTCCAAGAGATTACCTTACGGATGGAATGGATGCTGAAGTTAAAGAAGCAATTCTTGCAGCAGCTAAGGTTCTAGAAGAAAAAGGTGCTATAGTTGAGGAATTTGACTTGAGTCTGGTGCCATATGCAATTCCTGCATATTATGTGATTGCATCGGCGGAAGCGAGCTCTAATCTTGAAAGATTCGATGGTGTTAAGTATGGATATAGAGCTAAGGAATATGAGGGACTTCATAATATGTATAAGAAATCACGTTCAGAAGGCTTTGGAGCTGAGGTAAAACGTAGAATTATGTTAGGATCATTTGTATTAAGCTCAGGTTACTATGACGCGTATTATTTGAAGGCACTGAGAACAAAGGCTTTAATTAAAGAGGCTTTTGACAAAGCATTTGCAAGATATGACGTTATACTTGGCCCGGTTGCACCTACAACTGCGCCAAAGCTTGGCGAAAGCCTTAAGGACCCAATTAGCATGTATCTTGGAGATATATATACAATAGCAGTTAATCTCGCAGGACTTCCTGGTATAAGCGTTCCTTGTGGTATTGATAGCAAAGGTCTTCCTATAGGATTGCAGTTGATTGGCAATTGCTTTGAAGAAAATAAGATTATCAGAACAGCGTACACATATGAACAGGCACACAGACAGATGGATAAAGTATATCGCTGTGATATGGCAAAAAGCCGTGATTGAAGGACTGGAAGATTGGAGGAAATGTTATGAAACAATATGAAACAGTAATTGGACTTGAGGTCCATGTAGAATTAGCTACAAAGACGAAGATATTCTGCGGATGTTCTACAGCATTTGGCGGAGCGCCTAATACACATACATGTCCAGTTTGTACTGGTATGCCAGGTTCACTTCCTGTACTTAACAAACAGGTGGTGGAATATGCGATGGCTGTTGGACTTGCGACAAACTGCAAGATAACAAAGAATTGTAAGTTCGATAGAAAGAATTATTTCTATCCTGATAGTCCACAGAATTATCAGATATCACAGCTTTATTATCCAATCTGCAGGGATGGCGGAATTGATATTGAGGTGAATGGTGTTAAGAAGACTATTGGAATACATGAGATTCATATGGAGGAGGATGCCGGCAAACTGATTCATGATGAATGGGAGGATTGTTCACTTGTAGATTATAATAGAAGTGGAGTTCCTTTGATTGAGATAGTATCTGAGCCTGATATGCGTTCGGCAGATGAAGTAATAGCATATCTTGACAAGCTTAGATTGATGATTCAGTATCTTGGAGCATCGGACTGCAAGCTTCAAGAGGGTTCTATGCGTGCAGATGTCAATCTTTCAGTAAGAGAGATTGGAGCACCTGAGTTTGGAACAAGAACCGAGATGAAGAATCTTAACTCATTTAAAGCAATTGCGAGAGCAATAGATGGAGAAAGAAAGAGACAGATTGAGCTTATTGAAGATGGTAAGAGTGTAACACAGGAGACGAGAAGATGGGATGATAATAAGGAATATTCATATGCTATGCGTTCCAAAGAGGATGCTAAGGACTACAGATATTTTCCTGAACCAGATCTTGTTCCAATTGTAATAAGTGATGAATGGATACAAAGAGTTAAAGCAGCGCAGCCTGAATTAAGAGATGAACTGCGTGCAAGATATATTAAAGAATATGAGCTTCCAGAGTATGATGCGGATATTATAACTTCATCAAAGCACATGGCAGATATCTTTGAAGAGACAACGGCAATATGCAATAATCCTAAGAAAGTATCTAACTGGCTGATGGTAGAAACTATGCGTTTGCTAAAGGAAAAAGAGATGGACGCTGAAAACATAACATTTTCCCCTAAGAATCTTGCAGCATTAATCGAATTGGTAGATCAAGGAACGATTAATGGTAATGTAGCCAAGGAGATATTCGAGGAGATATTTGACAAAGATGTTAACCCTTTGGAGTATGTCAAAGAGCATGGACTCAAACAGGTTAATGATGAAGGAGCTCTGCGTGCAACGATTGAAGAAGTAATTGCTGCTAATCCACAGTCGGTAGAAGATTATCATAATGGTAAAGAAAAAGCGATAGGATTCCTTGTAGGACAGACTATGAAGTTGATGAAGGGCAAGGCTAATCCGGGTATGGTTAACGCGATTCTTAAAGAAATATTGTCATAATAACATAAAAATTGTTTACTGAATCAATTGTAAAAAGAAAAACGCGATTTTTTATAAAAGTTGCCAAAAATAATGTAGTCATAATAAGAGAAGCCTGCAATGAAAGACACAAAGTTGCCACATTTGGGGCTTCTTTTTAATTTAAAAATATGTAGATGATAAGATACTACAGAAAACTTTGCAAAAAAAAGAAAAAAATATGTAAAAAGTGCAAAAAAACTTTAAGAAAATGTTAAGAAAATGATGTAAAAATTACTGTAATAGTTATAGAAATGTAACAATTCTGTAACAAAATAACTGAAAAATAGATATAAGTAGTACCTTAGTACTACATAAGTAGTACTTTAATCCTATACTAATTTTTAGTAAAAATTGATAATATTATCCCGTAGCCAATTAATAGTTTGTACATATTGTACAACAAATTGTTTAGGGAGGTTGTAAGTTCTTATGAACAAAAAGAGAGTAAGAAAAGTTCTAGCAAAAATGCTAGCAGCAATCATGGTGGTATCTTTAGCAATACCAACATACATTGCCTCAGCAGCTAACACATCAGTAGCTGTTACCGAAAGTTCTGGATGGCTTGAGTCAGCATATGTTGAATGGTCACCAGTAGCTAATGCAGTTGGATATAATGTATATTATAAACCAGCTAATGCATCAGATTCAAGTTATGTTCAGCTTGATACAATGTTAATTAGAAAATATTCTAATTACTGGAGAGCTGACGCAGTTGGCCTTAAAGCCGGCAACTATGTAATGAGAGTTATTCCTATTATCAGTGGTAAAGAAGATGCTACTAAAGGAATGACAACAACAACTCTTAATGTTAAAGCATATGACAGAACAGGCTTCGCTTGGTCAAATAACACAAGTGTTGGTACAGCATCAGGTGCTTATAATGATGATGGTACACTTAAGAGTAACGCAATTGTTCTTTATGTAACAGAAAACACAAAGAATACAGTATCTGCTGATATCAAAACAAGCGGCAGTTCAACAACAACACTTACAGGAATTCAGTCAATTCTCGATGGTTTAAAGAAAGGCTACGAAACTAGACCAGTTGACGTTCGTGTAATTGGTAAAGTTACAACTCCAAGTCGTTCAATGGCTGGAGATATTATGGTAGATTGCAACTCAAAATACAAAGCTGGTGTAACAATCGAAGGTATCGGTGAAGACGCAGCAGCATTTGGTTGGGGCGTTAGAATAAAGAATGCTTCTAATGTAGAAGTAAGAAACATCGGATTTTTAAATTGTAACAGTAACGAAGGTGATAATGTAGGTCTTCAGCAGGGTAATGATCATGTCTGGGTACATAACTGTGATATGTTCTATGGCGATGCTGGTAGTGATGCAGATCAGGTAAAGGGTGATGGAGCTCTTGATTGTAAGAAATCAACATATATTACATTCTCTTACAATCACTTCTTCGATAATGGTAAATGTAATCTTCTTGGTTTAAGCGAAGGCACAACATCAGGACTTTACATCACATATCATCATAACTGGTATGATCATTCAGATTCAAGACATCCTCGTGTAAGATATTATTCAGCACATGTATATAACAATTACTATGATGGTAATGCAAAATACGGTGTTGGTTCTACATTAGGATCATCAGTATTCGTAGAGAATAACTACTTCAGAAATTGTAAATACCCAATGCTTACATCTATGCAGGGTTCTGATGTATTCAATATGACTACAAATAAGAATGATTATGCTAATATGGCTACATTCTCAAAAGAGAATGGTGGTACAATCAAATCATATGGTAATGTAATCCTTGGAGCAGCTAGATATGTTCCTTATGGTTCAACAACAACAGATGGTTCAAATTCAAAAGTAGATTTTGACTGCTATGAAGTATCTAGCGCAAGCCAGACAGTTCCTTCATCAGTTAAGAGTGCTTATGGTTCAAACTCATATAACAACTTTGATACATCATCAGTAATGTATTCATACAAAGCTGATTCTGCAGAAGCTGCTAAAGCTAATGTAGAAAAATACGCTGGACGTGTTAACGGTGGAGATTTCAAATGGACATTCAACAATGATGTTGATGATACAAGCTATGCTGTTAATACAGCACTTAAATCAGCAGTTGTTAATTACAAGAGTTCAGTAGTTTCAATTGGTGGTAATTCAATTAAAGGAACAGGCACAGGTTCAACACCTGTAGAAGATCCAACACAGGGTACAACAGTAGCACCAACACAGCCTACAACACAGCCTACAACACAGGCACCAACAATAAAACCAACAGTAGGTCCAACAGAGTCAACAACTCAGGCAGCTACAACAGCTCCAACAGATGAAACTGACAAGTCTGGAGTAGGTACAGTAACAAACTTAAGCAAGTTAACAGATGCTAATTTCAAGAATGCAGTATATGTAAGTCCTACAGGTAAAGCTTCTAATGCAGGTACAAAATCATCACCTAAGGATCTTGAATCAGCAATAGACTCAGCTTCAACAAGCTCAGCAATTATCCTTCTCGGAGGAACATATTCATACAATACACAGGTTACAATCAAAGCTGGTAACAACGGCACTGCTTCAGCTTACAAAGTACTTAGAGCTGCAGATAATGCAAAAGTTGTATTAGATTTCTCTTCACAGCCTTATGGTGATACAGCATCTAATGCAAGAGGTCTTCAGATTGAGGGCAATTACTGGTATGTTAACGGTATCACAGTTAAAGGTGCTGCAGATAATGGTATCTTCGTATGTGGTAGCAATAATATAATTGAAAGATGTATTTTACAGGGCAACAGAGATACAGGTCTTCAGATTGCTAGAAGAAATTCTTCACTTTCAAGTATGAGTGACTGGCCAGCTAATAACTATGTTATCAACTGTACATCATTCGATAGCTGTGATCCAGCAACAGGCGAGAACGCTGATGGATTTGCTGCTAAGTTAACATGTGCTAATGGTAATACATTCGATGGATGTATTTCATATTCAAACTGTGATGATGGTTGGGATCTTTATGCTAAAGTAGCAACAGGTTCAATCGGAGTCGTAACAATCAAGAATTGTGTAGCATTTAATAACGGAACATTAACTAATGGTGATTCAACAGCTAATGGAGATATGAACGGATTCAAACTTGGCGGCAGCAATGGCGCAGTTCCAACTCCTCATGTTGTAGATAACTGTTTAGCATTCAACAATGGAAAACATGGTTTCACAGATAATGGTAATGGTGGAGCTCTTAAGATTTCTAACTGTACATCATTCAACAACTCAAAGTCAAATTATGCATTTGATAGAACAAAGAATGGTGTATATACAAACCTTGTTTCATTCAAGAACAATTCAAGCTCAACAGCTGATAAGTTCGTAGGAAAGATTCAGAATTCAGTTTACTTTACTAATGGTAAATATTACTACACAGGTTCAGTTGCAACAGCAATTGGTAAATCTGATAAGATTGGTTCAACAATTACAGTATCTAATTCAGCATTCAAGAATGTAACTGCTCCTTCAGGAACATCTACAACAATTGATGCAACATATAGAAATGCAGATGGCACAATTAATCTTAAAGGATTCATGCAGTCAGTAGATGGTTCTGGATGCAAGTTTGGAACTAATGCTTCATCAACAATGACAGTTAAGGTTAACACAACATCAACACCTGAACAGCCAACAACAGAGACTCCAACAAAACCAACAGAGGGTACAACGGTTGCTCCAACAAAACCAACAGTAGTTCCTACAAAACCAACAGAAGGTACAACTGCAGAACCAACAAAACCAACAGTTGATCCTACACCTTCAACATCTGGAGCAGTTATGAACTTTACTGAGAATGGTAAGAGCAGTGATGTATTCGCAGTAACAGGTAACTTAAGTACATCTAAGGGTTCAGTAAGCTACGAAGGAATGAAACTTACAACATGCCTCAAGATGGAAAGCTCAACTAATGTAACATTCGAGAATGCTAAAGCAACAACAGTAACACTTGTATTCAACTCAGCATTCAACGGATCAGTTAAACTTGATGGCGAAAGCTATAAAGTAACAGATGGTATCGTAACAATCGATATCGCAGCAGGATCACACAAACTTACAAAGGGTGATTCAGCTAACCTTTACTATATCGCACTTGGTAGCACAGGAAGTGCATCAGAAGATGATACAGTAAGCACAGCTTCACACAGCTTTACAGAAAGCGGAAAAGACAGCGATGTATTTGCAATCACAGGAAACTTAAGCACATCTAAGGGTTCAGTAACATTCGATGGCACAAAATACACAACATGTCTTAAGATGGAAAGCTCAACTAATATAACATTTACAGCTAATGCTAATGCAACATTAACACTTGTATTCAATTCATCATTCGATGGCAAAGTTAAAGTTGATGGAACATCTTACACAGCTTCAAATGGCGTAGTAACAGTTGATATTACAGCAGGATCACACAAGATTACAAAGGGTGTTTCAGCTAACCTTTACTTCATCGCTATTACAAAATAAGTTAAGAACATTTTAATTGATTAGTTTTGATTAAAATATCTTATATAAATACCTTAAAGAAAACCTTATAATACGAAAAGGGGCTGTCGCACTAAGTAATTAGTGCGCAGCTCCTTTTATGTGAAAAAAATTAACAGCCAGGCTTCGAAAAGTCTGGCTGTTGGTGTAAAATTAATGTATGACCAAACACATTAACTTACAAAAGAATTATAGTTTAAATCAAAGTGGATATCAATTAAAACTTCCGCTAAATATTGAAACAATTATTCCAGAAGACGATTCTGTGCGTTTACTAAGTCAGTTTGTGGAGGCTATGGATTTGACTGACCTGTATTCTACTTATGAAAGAATAAATTCAGTATCGCCAAGAACTCTTCTTAAGATTGTTCTTTACTCCTACATTAATGGAGATTATTCCTCACGTTCCATGGAGCTCAACTGTAGGAGAGACATCAATTTTATGTTCCTTCTGGAAGGTGCGCCTGCTCCGGATCATGCAACGTTCGCACGGTTTCGAAGTATTCATTTTGCACCTTGTTCTAAGCGAATTCTTGCAGAGATGTCCAATACACTTTTTGACCTCGGTGAAATTTCGGGCGAGACCATTTTTATTGACGGTACAAAAATTGAAGCCAGCGCAAACAAATACACTTTTGTCTGGAAGAAAGCAGTAACTAAGAATCAGGAAAAACTTCTCATAAACCTTGCTGATTTTGTCGCTGAGTGCGAACAACTTTATGACATAAAGATTGTTTATGGCAGTACTATAAAAATGAAGCACGTAAAGAAACTTCGTAAAAAACTTTATACTCTGAAAGAAAGTGAAAATGTAGTTTTTGTCCATGGTATAGGTAAAAGAAAAACGCCGCTCCAAAAGAGCATTGAAACCCTTGAGGGATATTTGTCCAAACTCAAAGAATACAATCAGAAAATTCATATCTGTGGAGAACGGAACAGTTATTCCAAAACCGACCATGATGCTACGTTTATGAGAATGAAAGAAGATGCTATGGGAAATGGACAGTTAAAACCGGCATACAATCTTCAACATGGAGTAGACTCTGAATATATCACATGGCTTACCATCGGACCTCAGCCTACTGATACAACAACCCTGATACCATTTTTAAAAGATGCAGAAAATCATCTTAAATTCAAGTACAAAAACATCACTGCTGATGCAGGGTATGAAAGTGAGGAAAACTATCTATTTCTTGAAAGTAATGGACAGATTTCTTATATAAAACCAGCCAACTATGAAATTTCAAAAACACGTAAATACAGGAACGACATAGGAAAAATCGAAAACATGGAGTATGATGAAGAAGCAGATATTTACACCTGCAGAAATGATAAAAAGCTGACAGTAGATCATATCAGACACTCCAAAAGCAAAACCGGGTATTTGAGCGAAAAGACGATTTATAAATGTGAGAACTGCGATGGGTGTCCTTACAAAAAGGAATGTATCAAAGGCAATAACTGTAAAACACCTTTGGAAGAAAGAACAAAAACACTTCAAGTAGCCAAAACATTTCTGAAATACAGGAAGGAGTATTTGGAACGGATTCTTTCAGAAGAAGGAATTCTTTTTCGAACAAACCGGAGCATTCAGGCAGAAGGTTCTTTTGGGGATTTGAAACAGGACATGCATTTTAGAAGATATTTAAGCAAAGGAACAACAAATGTCCTTGCAGAAAGTACATTGCTGGCAATGGCAAGAAATATAAACAAACTACATAATAAGATTCAAAAAGGTAAGACAGGAACTCATTTATTTCCTCTGAAAAGTGCCTAATTTTTAACTTTTTAAAATAGATTTTCAAAGCCAATAAAGATGGCTTGTGGTGTTAGTATATAATAGTGGACACAAAAAGTTGAACGGCTTATAATAATAATC
>CAZPHI010000058.1:0-13396 GCA_964586425.1 uncultured Lachnospiraceae bacterium
TTTTTGGCAGCTACAGTAGAGATATTGTAGCTGCATTTTTTTGCTGATATAATATAAAAAACAGAGTTTTGCAATTATCACAATATAGTAATATGAAAGGGTGGTATATATGAATATTAATAGTTTTAATGCAACTAATACTAGTGTGAATACATTTCAAAAAAATATGGGGTTAATGAACCGTGTAAAAGGTGCAGATGAGAAGAAGAATGAGGATTATAGTAAAGCAATAGATTTGCATTATAAAGCAAACAGAACGATGGAAGATGCATATGCTGAAGCTGCTATCAGAAGAGAAAATCCAGCACTTGACAGAGCATTATATGAGGCTGATAAGGCAGAGATGTTTAATGATAGTAATAAGGCCAAGAATCTCATGAAAAAGATAGCGCGTGGTGAAGAACTAACACCTGAAGAACGAGCGTATATGGAAGAAAATTATCCAGATATGGTAAGGCAGGCAGAACAGGCAAAACAACAGGCTGAGCAGATGGCAGACCAGATAAAGAATGCATCAAGCGATACAGAAAAGAATGCAGTTGTAATGGAGGCATATACATTGGTACAAAACACAGCTGAAGTTGATTCAGAGTATGCAGAAGTATTAGGAGAAAGTATTAAGAAAATGCTTTCGGATACTTCAGACAGCAACAGCTCTACAAGTACATCCACAAATATGTATAATTCCAATAGTGAAGCTGTAAAGAATTCAATGGTCAAATCATTATTCGATACCAGATCATAAATGATATAGTTTGTGAGGATAAATACAGATGAAGCATAAAAGTAAAAGTGCAGTTTCAATAATCGGTGGTGAGGATGGCTCAACAAGTATTTTTATTGCAGGCAAATCAACTAAGCAACCATTAAAAAATAGAATACGAAATACTATCTACAGATACAAGCGTAAAAAAGTAGAAAAGACGTTAGTTGCAAATGCTCATAATCTTAAGCAAGTAGTGGAATATGCAAGGAATAGCTTTGGCTTAATTGAAGTTGTACCAGATGAAAGAGAATATATTGAACAACAAAGAAGTATAAGAGAGGGATTGATTCTACAGTATAAACCAGAAATTTTAGGTGATATGGCGAATATATCTAAGTCTGACGTCTCAAATGAAAAATCTATTAGGGAGTATCGGGAGAAATTAGTGGCTCGAAGTGAGGCGCTTGCAGAACTGCCAGATAATGCTATTTCAATGGATTTTCATTTGTACAAAATAATAATCGGTGATGATGTTCTGGAAATCGGTGTAGATTATATATGGAATATATTTGGTACTTCTTATGTTGGGAATGGAAAGGCAACGAAAAAGTTTAAGAAAATATCTAGGGATTTGTATCTTTACTATGGTGTAGATGAAGATGATATTAAGAATAAGACAAAAAGGTATTTGTCATTGGTAACAGTATTGAGTTCATAAATTTTGAGCTGGTGGAATGATAAAGGTTTGAATTTGAAGAGGATACCTTACAAGAAGTTATGAAATTGTTACGGAAAGTAGTATGTTTTTCTTGAAAATAATTATTTTTGGAGGTAAAAATGGAGAGAGAAGAAATATCAATATTAGTTTCAGGAGGATGCATTTGCTTTTTTGGTGATTGGTTTGGAAGACCGTATGATAATTTCCATGAAATAAAATCTGCAGAATATAAAGATAATACACTGACTATTGAATTCAGTGGTGGAGAAAAATTAATTGTATCTAGTCCTGAAAATATTAAGAATGAAAAAAAGAATTATATATACAAAAGGCATCTAAAGTCGAATGGATATATACGCCATACGGGGGAGAATATAGAGATGAAAGAAAGTATGTGTATACTGTTGAAGATGGTAAAGTTATAAAAACAACCAAGTATGGAAATCAAATATTAAGTCTGAAAAAATCATATGCAGCGGTTTTTATTGGCTAACGTGCAATAAGGAGAAAACATGTATTACGGAAATAAGAATGATATTAAAATTATATGTAATGAGTATGGAGTGCAATTTCCAAAAGCAGAAATAGAAATATATAAAATTGATGACAATATATTTGAATTTTATTATGGCTTTAAGGGAAAAAACGGAGGACCATATGTGACAATATGTAAACAATTGAATGGAAAATGGCATTATGTAAGATTGAATAATGTAAGTGTATCAGAAGAATATGATGATTTACAAAGTTGTATAAATTCAGCATATAATGACATGATACGTTCAAAGTATTAGTGCTACATATTCCGATTTGCAACAATTCAATAGATTTGATTTTATTGAGAAGAAAGGTGAATGTATATGAAAGAAGTAGTAAAGTATGGCAATATAAAGAAGGCAGTGTTAGCGGTAGTTAGTGTGCTTCCGTTGGTTATAACTTTGATTGCAATTAATTTTATGAACGATAAAGTCCCAATGCACTATGGAATCTCCGGTGAAATCGACAGGTGGGGATCAAAGTACGAGAATCTGGGTTTCCCAATCATGATAATTGTTATGAGTGTTATATGGCACCTTGTTATTATGTATTTTAAGCGTAAAGCAGAAAAGTGTGCAGATGATAGCGATAACAAAAAGTACAAAGATGCAGTAAGTTCTGCTAATATGTTATATTATGTCGCGGTGTTAATGGCTATCCAATTTGGCATAATGCAGATATTGATTTTATTATCAGCATATAGTGCAGCAGGTAATTCATCGGGTAGTTTGAATATTAAAATAGACTCATTTTCAATTAGTAATGCAGTGCTTGGAGTATTTGTTGCATTAATGGGAATACTTGTACAGTCAAAGAAAAACAAAAATCCCAATGGAATGGTTGGAATTAGAACTGTGTGGAGTACAGAGAATGAAATTGTATGGCAAAAGAGTAATATGTATGGTGGAAGAATTATCATGGCAGCAGGTATTCTATCTGCGATAATAGCGCTGTTTACAAGTGGATTTGTAGGAGTGGTCATATTACTAATTCTCATAATTGCATCGGGAATTGCGGCAGTATATATAAGCTATGTAATGTACAAAAAATATAAATAAATCATATAAAAGAAATATAAAATATCTATATATACTATGCTGCAAATGCACGATTTAATTTGACATTTTTATGCAATATATATATGATGAATGATAGATGTGCCGAGAAGTATATGTGTACGGCGCAGTTAATCAATCTATGGAGGAATACGATGTTAGAATTACAAAATGTATCCTATGAAGTTGAAGCAGAATCATCAACTAAAGGAATTCTTAAAGATATCAACCTAAAATTGGATGATAATAAATTCGTTGCAGTAACAGGACCTAATGGTGGTGGTAAATCAACATTGGCCAAAATTATTGTAGGTATTGAGAAACCAACAGCCGGTAAGATTATATTCAACGGTCAGGATGTAACTGATATGGGAATTACAGAGCGTGCGAATCTTGGTATTAGTTATGCTTTTCAGCAGCCGGTAAGATTCAAGGGCGTTACAGTTAAAGATTTAATCAGACTTGCAGCTGGAAAGGATAAGAAACCATCAGAGGTTAATATCTGTGACTATCTTTCTGAAGTTGGCCTTTGTGCAAGAGATTATATTAATCGTGAAATTGACGGAAGCCTTTCAGGTGGAGAATTAAAGAGAATAGAAATTGCCAGTGTTATAGCCAGAGACACAGCATTTTCCGTATTCGACGAACCAGAGGCTGGAATAGACCTTTGGAGTTTTAATAACCTTATTAATGTATTCGAGAAGATGCATGTTGAGAAGAAGCGTTCAATTATGATTATTTCACATCAGGAGAGAATTCTTAATATAGCAGATGAGATTATCGTTATTGCAGATGGACGTATTAATAAGATAGGAACTAGCGAAGAGATTATGCCAGAGTTGTTACATAATGCCGGCAGCTGCAAATTCTTCCAGAAGGAATGCTAGGATTAATTGAATATATTATAATGGAGGATTGTTTGAAAGATGGATGAGATACAAAAAACATTGCTAGAAGAGATTGCCGGACTTCATGAAGTACCACAGGGTGCGTATAATATTCGTGCTAATGGTGCAGGTATCGGAAGAAATACGACAGCTAATATAGATATAGTTACTAAAACAGATGTGCAGGGAATTGATATTATTATAAAGCCAGGCACAAAAAAGGAAAGCGTTCATATTCCAGTACTTCTTAGCCAGAGCGGTATTCAGGAGATGGTATACAATGATTTTTATGTAGGAGATGACTGTGATGTTACAATAGTTGCAGGATGCGGAATACATAATGGTGGCGATAAGGATTCAAAACATGATGGAATTCATAGATTCTTCGTTGGCAAGAATGCCAAAGTTAAGTATGTGGAGAAGCATTACGGAGAAGGCGATGGAAGTGGCGAAAGAATTATGAATCCAACAACCGAGGTTACACTTGGTGAGAACAGCTATATGTACATGGAGATGGTACAGATAAGAGGAATTGATTCAACTGATAGAATGACGAAGGCAGAACTTGGCGATAATGCTACATTAGTAGTCAAGGAAAGTCTGATGACTCATGGTAACCAGTTTGCTAAGACAACATTTGACGTTAATCTTAATGGTGAGAACTGCGGAACTCATGTTGTCAGCAGAGCTGTTGCTAAAGACACTTCTTCTCAGGTATTTGTATCTAAGATACATGGTAATAACAAATGTAATGGCCATACGGAATGTGATGCTATTATTATGGATGATGCCAAAATAAGCGCAATTCCAGAGATTACAGCAACTAATCTTGAGGCATCACTTATTCATGAAGCAGCAATTGGTAAGATTGCTGGAGAACAGATAACAAAGCTTATGACTCTGGGTCTTACAGAAAAGGAAGCAGAAGCACAAATTATTAATGGCTTCCTAAAATAAAGTAGTTAATCTGACAATATAATAATGATACAGTTTAGGCAGCGTGGTAAAAGACGCTGCCTTAAACATAAGCAAAAAGGAGACAGGTATGAAAAAATTTGGAAAATACATTAAGCCATATTGGCCATATTACATTCTGGGACCATTTTTCATGCTGGTTGAGGTAGCGGGCGAAATCATCCTTCCATGGCTGCTTGCACAAATAATTAATAAAGGAATTGCTAATCATGATATCAGCTACATAATCTCTATTGGTATATATATGATTATGACAGCGGTAATGATGGCAGCAGGTGGTGTCCTGGGTGCGTATTTTGCTTCGAAAGCATCTGTCAACTTTGGCGCTGATTTGAGAATGGATATGTTTGAAAAGATACAGACATTCTCATTTGACAATATAGATGAATATCAGATGGGTTCACTAATTACGCGTCTTACCAATGATATAACACAGATACAGAATATGATAATGCTTTTGCTTAGAGCATGCCTGCGTTCACCAGGAATTTTGATTGGTGCAATTATTATGGCTTTCACGATTAATGCAAGATTAGCGTTAGTATTCGTAGTGGCTGTCCCAGTTCTTGCAGTTGCGATAACTGTGATTATGCGTGCTGCCCTCCCAAGATTTAAGGCACTTCAGATACAATTAGACAGGCTTAACTCAGTCATTCAGGAGAGCATGGTTAATATAAGGCTTATAAAGTCGTTCGTCAGGGCGGATTATGAAGAAGATAAGTTCGCGAATATGAATGATGATTTGAAAGCTGCCACAATGAAGGCAAATAAAGCAATTCTTTTATATACACCCATTATGACACTTGCACTCAATATGACAACTGTAGCTGTTGTCTGGTTTGGTGGCAATATGGTAATCGGGGGAAGCATGGAAGTTGGGGATTTGACAGCATTTACCAATTATATTATCCAGATTATGTCAAGCATGATGATGCTTTCAATGGTATTCCTCAATGGCGCACGTGCAGTAGCTTCGTTCCGTCGTGTGGGTGATATTCTCGTGACGAAACAGACGCTGATGGACCCCGAAGAGTCAGATGAAGATGCGGCTCTTGATAAATGCGTTAACACCGGTACAGTTGAGTTTAGAAATGTATCTTTTTCATACTACAAGGAAGATGGACAGAAGGTTCTTGATAATCTGAGCTTTTCGATTGGACATGGACAGACACTTGGTATTATCGGACCGACGGGATGCGGTAAATCAACTTTGATTTCTATGATTCCGAGATTGTATGATGTGGACGAAGGACAGGTTTTGGTTGACGGAGTGGATGTTAGAAGATATAGAATGAAGAATTTGCGACAAGGAATCGGAATAGTTCTTCAAAAGAATCTGTTATTCTCTGGAAGTGTATATGATAACCTTGCATGGGGTGATGAAGAGGCAGACAAGACAGAACTCGAAGCTGCATCAAAGATGGCACAAGCGGATGGATTTGTTAAAACATTAATCAAGGGATATGATACTATCATAAGCCAGGGTGGAGACAATGTATCTGGTGGACAGAAACAAAGACTTTGTATTGCCAGAGCCTTAGTTAAAAAGCCGGCAATATTAATTCTTGATGATTCAACAAGCGCAGTTGATACAGCAACTGAAAGAAATATTCGACAGGAATTACAGAAACTTACGACAACTACTAAGATTATAATTGCACAGAGAATTACTTCGGTTATGGACGCGGATAAGATTCTTGTACTCGAAGAAGGAAGAATTATCGGTGCAGGAACACATAAGGAACTGCTTGATAGCTGCAGATTGTATCAGGATATATACGATATGCAGATGAGTTCTGATAACAAATAGCCAGAAAGGAGGCGGTAATCATGCCACCTATGGGAGGAATTGGTAATGTAATGCGTGGAGGACCTACAAACGGAGCTCATACGCGTAAAGTGCAGAAACCAAAGAATATAAAAGGAGCAGTATTAAGGCTGCTTTCATATATGAAACATACTAAGATTGCGCTCATAGCAGCACTGGGCTGCGTTGTTATAAGTACTGTAACAAGTATTATCGCGTCATATATGCTGAGACCAATAATTAATGCGTATATAAGCTATGGTAACAGCAATATTGCGGGCTTGATTAATTCGTTAATTCTTATGGCAGCTGTCTATATAAGCGGAGTTGTCGCAACATATATTCAGGCACGATTAATGCTGCATGTGTCTCAGTCAGCTTTATCACAGATTCGTAAGGAATTATTTGAGAAGATGCAACAGCTTCCAATTAGTTTTTTTGATAAGAACAGCAAAGGCGATTTGATGAGCAGATATACTAATGACGTTGATGTTGTTGGAGAAATGCTTAATAATACTGTAGTTCAGTTGTTCTCAGGAGCGATGACAATTATTGGTACGTTGATTATGATGGTGTATACCAATGTGTGGCTTGCCATAATAACATTTGTAATGGCACCCATTATTATTAAATCGGGAAGAGCAGTTGCGACTAAGGGAAGAAAGGTATATGCTGCACAACAGAAGGCAATAGGAGAGCTTAACGGATATATAGAGGAGACGATATCAGGTCAGAAGGTTGTCAAGGTTTTCAATCATGAAGACAGAGCAATAGAGGAATTCAGGCAATATAATGATGAATTACGTAGGAAACAGATAAAAGCGCAGTTCTTTGGTGGAATTATGGGACCGGTAGTTGGTAATCTTGGACAAATCAATTATTCGCTTACGGCAGCAATCGGTGGTGTATTCTGCGTGCTTAGAGGATTTGATGTTGGAGGATTAACGATATTCGTTACCTATGCAAGACAGTTCTCAAGGCCTGTTAATGAGATTACAATGCAGATGAATACAATATTCTCAGCACTTGCAGGTGCCGAAAGAGTCTTTGAGATTATGGATGTTGATGCAGAAGCATCATATGGAGAGATTGAGAATTATGGAACACATGAATCAGAAGATATCAGCGGCAGAGTAGAAAGACTTGATAAAGTTCGTGGAGATATTATAATGGAACATGTTGACTTTGGATATAACAAGGATAAACTTGTTCTAAAGGATATATCAATACATGCAAAACGTGGAGAAAAGATAGCATTTGTCGGCTCTACAGGAGCTGGAAAGACAACAATAACTAATCTTATTAATAGATTTTATGAGATTCAAAGAGGACGGATAACACTTGATGGAATTGATATAAGAAATATACCGGTGGAAGAGCTTAGAAGTAATATTGCGTTGGTATTGCAGGATACACATCTTTTTACTGGAACTGTGCGTGAGAATATACGTTACGGAAGACTTGATGCTACAGATGAAGAGGTCATAGCGGCAGCAAAGACGGCTAATGCGGATTATTTTATTAGGAGACTTTCGCATGGATATGATACAGTACTTGAGGGTGATGACGCTAATTTGAGTCAGGGACAGAGACAGCTGCTGAATATTGCAAGAGCAGCATTATCTAAGGCTCCCGTGCTAATTCTTGATGAGGCAACTAGTTCAGTTGATACTATTACTGAACATCAGATTCAGGATGCAATGAAGAGGCTTATGTCTGATAGAACAACGCTTGTAATAGCTCATAGATTATCTACTATTAGAGATGCTGATGCAATAATGGTTCTTGAACATGGTAGTATAATTCAACGTGGTAGTCATGAACAGCTTCTAGATATGGGTGGACGTTATTACGAATTATATACGGGCAAAGCGGAGCTTGACTGATTGTTAATGTTAAGCAATAATATATACAAATAGTGGAATGGAAAGTGAATTTAGATGAAAGAAACTAAGGAATTATCAAGTGAAGAAAGACAACAAAAGCAATATGTTAGGATGACGGAATATCCTGTTAACAGACTGATATTATCATTGGGAATTCCAACAACCATAACAATGCTGATAACCAATATATATAATATGGCTGATACATATTTTGTGGGTCAGCTTGGACCAAGTGCAAGCGGTGCAACAGGAATCGTATTCGCGTTAATGGCAATATTGCAGGCTATTGGATTCATGTTTGGTCAGGGTGCAGGAAGCAATATAAGCAGAAGACTTGGAGCAAAAGATGAAGAATATGCAAGCGTATTCGCATCAACAAGCTTCTTTATGTCATTAGGAGTGAGTATTCTGCTGATGAGTCTAGGACTTATATTCCTTGAACCTTTTATGAGACTGCTAGGAAGTACAACAACAATTCTTCCATATGCAAAACAATATGGAGGATTTATTCTGATAGCGGCACCAGCGTTGATAACCAGCTGTGTAATGAATAATATACTAAGATTTGAGGGCAAAGCAACATTTGCCATGATAGGTCTAACTGCAGGTGGAATCCTTAATATAATTATGGATCCAATTCTTATGTTTGGATTTGACCTTGGTGTTGCGGGAGCTGGCCTTTCGACTGCATTGTCACAGTATATTAGTGCGGGAATTCTTCTGTCGATGTTTCTTAGAGGTAGAACACAGAGTAAGATATCAATAAAGCATTGTACAAAGAAGCTTGAGGACATAGGCAATGTGTTAATGACAGGAATGCCAAGCCTTGTGAGACAGGGATTGACGAGTGTATCAACGTTGATTCTTAATCAGACTGCAGCTGCTTATGGAGATTCAGCCATTGCAGCAATGAGTATTGTTTCGAGATTCTGTATGTTCCTTTTCTGCGTAAGTATTGGAATCGGTCAGGGATTTCAGCCGGTTGCCGGATTCAATTATGGCGCAGGCAAGTATTCCAGACTTAAAAAGGGATTCAAGTTCACTTATCTTTTTAGTACATGTATGCTTACAGTATTTGCAATTGCTGGGTTTGTGGCATCGAATTATGTAATGAGAATTTTTTGCGATGATGCAGAGGTTATAGTATATGGTACGCCCGCACTTAAGGCTCAATGCGCAGCACTTCTTACTGTGCCAATAGCTGTATGCGGTAATATGCTTTTTCAGAGTATAGGAAAGAGTGTTACGGCGACAATTCTGTCTGCAATGAGAAGCGGTGCATGCTTTATTCCATTAATTCTTATAATGCCTAGATTATTTGGTCTAGCAGGCGTTCAGTATGCACAGCCTCTTGCAGATGTTATATCAGGATTGATTACTATTCCATTCCTGGTTAGATTCTTTAGAAGTCTTCCTAAGGAAGATAAGATAGGATAATTTATAAATCAAATTCTTCTTCACTTTGATTAGAAGTGCCTGAGTTCATCTCCTGGCGAATTGTACGAACATTGACTCCGTTGACTTCAATGTGGTCGTTAACCGTGATAACCAGGCATTCTTTTCCATCGATGATTCTAGTTTCAACAAGGTCTGTTCGGTCGGAGTTAATCTTGATTACGACATCAGGAGTTTCGATGTTGAATTTCTTTGGACTTGCAATATTGCTGGCAAGCAATTCAGCTTTTTCGCCGGCAATCTCTTCAAAGTCTTTCTCGAATGTCTCCATCTTTTCATCAGGAACTTCACTTTTCTCAAAGATACGTTTGACATCATTCTTAGTAAGTACGAGTGGTTCTGGCTCATCTTTGTTTTCTTCTATAAGTTCATTAAGATTCTCATGGATATTCTTGATTACCTCATAATCACAGTCATCGCCAAGTGTCTCGCTGATAATACTGTTAAATGTTTCTTTTTGGCTCACAGCTGTCATAGGGGCGCGGCTTCCGAGAATATTGGCTATGAAGTCTTCCTGAAGTTCTTCTGGATTCTTTGAATAGTAGAGAACCTGATGAATATCAGAGTTTCTATCATTGAAAGCAGGGAAGAGAAACCCTTTTTGAGGATTTTCTACAATCCAGTCACGCACACGGTCTTCAATGACATTCTTTTCTGGAATGTAACTGAGACCTGATTTTGAGAGGTTAACAGGGCATATGCAGCAAAGTATATAGTTAAACACTGTATCGGATGCATCAAACATCTCTTCACCATCAGATGCCTTACCTGGAACATCATATATTCCGTGGAGTAATATTATGTAATAATTCATACCATATACATAGTTATCAATTACCATGCTATAGAACTGATCAATTAATTCATCATCATCTAACTGGCTGTCACGTAATCTAAGAAGGAATTCCTGTGTTCCACCTTCCTTTTCCTGCTCAAGCGGGAATTCCATATTAAGAAGGTTTTTACCAAGTGTTCCGGAGAGGGAACTTTTGAATATCTCAAAATACTTGAATGCGTCTTCTTCTGGAAGTGTACTGAACTTCCTTTTTGATTTCATGATTATATTCTTATCTCCATCAACATAACATCCGCAAAGGTTGGTAATTACGTTGTTATCTGGAGTGAATTGTTTCTTGATTTCTGCTATCTCTTTTTTGTTCATTGCTAATCGGCCTCCATGTCTGAGTGATTTTTTATCAGAGTTTTGTCTTGTAATGATAACATAGAATTAAAGGATTTTCAAATATTTTCAATGTGGTATAATAACGTATATATCGTGAAAAGAGGTATGCTTATGATACTTTTTATATGGATTCCAGTAATGCTGATAATATACTTTAGTGTTGTGTATTCATACAAACCGGCATTGACACATAGAGATGGTTTGCTGCTCGGTGTAACAATTAATGAAGAGAATTGTAATGATATTGATGTGAGAAATCTTGTGACACAGGCAAAAAAGCAATTCAATACAGCCGCAATTGCACTATTTATCGGAATTTTGCCTATGTTTATTCTTGCCGAATATGCATCATGGCTGATACTCTATTCTACTTTGTGGTCATTCTTTGTATTTGCTGTACCTAAATTCATAGTAATAATCAATATGAATTATCTATATCGACTAAAGTGTCGTAGAAGCTGGATGAATATAGGCGCACAATATCGAGTAGATGGTAGCAAAGCAGCGTCTATAATGATTACAAGAAGAACTGTATCGTTGCTATATCCGGGAATAATACTTTGTTTGTCAGTATTGGGACTTATTCTATATCATACAGTATTCACCATTGTTGCTGCAATCATTGCGGCAATAGCATTAGCTGCATGTATTATACTTGGTAAGAAAGTAACTCAGCCATTTGATAATTCTTCAATTATGGATTTGAAGAGTAAAGTATCGATTGCTGACAGATGCTCTTCTATTATTAAGTGCATTACTATTATATCTGGAGTATGGACATTATCTGCAATTGGAGCACATTACATGCGAGAGATGAATGGTGTTGTGGTGTGGATTATATTGGGAATTATCCTGACAATACTATCACTAATTGTGATGTATATATATTATTGCCAACGTGTACAATGGGATATGTATAATCTTACAGCATTGGCAGATGGTGATTTGATATGTGATGCAGATATATTCTGGCTTGATGGTAATTATAACAATCCAAATGATAGCAGAAAGACGGTCAGTAAGAGGTTCGGGGTTGGTACAAGTCTTAATACAGCTAAGACGAGTGAGCTGTTTAATTATGGTGTGATAGTGATTACCGTACTTGGAACTTTGTTTTTAGGATTGTTTTTCCTACAGTTTGACTATAGTGTTGTAAGAGTTACAGCCGTTGATGGCGAGAAAGCATTTTCCATTAGTGCAGCTTGCTATGATGATGAAGTTAAGGCTGAGGATATTGAATCTGTGGAGCTGCTAGATGAGATACCACCTATAAGCAAGAAGAATGGACTTGACAGCAACAAGAATCTATACGGTCTCTTCTCTGGAAGAAGTGTAGGCGTGTGCAGAGTGTATCTATACAGACATAATGAGCAGTGTGTGATTATTAGACTTAAGAATGAGACATCAATTCTGGTTAATTATCAGAATGCCGATGAGACAAGGAAACTTTATGAATGGTTTATGGAAAAGCTTAAGTAATGGACGGTCAATCGGCTGTGTAGTGTTTTACAATATGAATATATAGAATGGAGATTATAATGATACAGGAAATAGAACCCAAGGTATTCCATAACGAATATCATAATTATCGAATAGATGAGGGAGACAGGATTCTATGCTATTCAAAGAATGAGATTATGTTAAAACTGGAAGATGGATATATTGAACTTCCGATTTATAAGAAGGAATATGGTAATCCGGATAAGTATGTGTATGCATTTTCAATGGATAAGGTTAGATATTACGTTCTGCTAGATAATAGTGTCGTAATGAATGGATATAATTATGAGGATGTGAGGATTGCAAGAACTGCGAAGCCAGAGGCAGATGCCTATGCTGTGATATGTGGAAAGCATCTGCATACCTGGTATATGTCGAATAGATTCTGTGGAGCATGTGGCAGTCTAATGGAGAGTGATGACAAAGAGAGGATGCTTAAGTGTCCAAAGTGTAATCACATAGTTTATCCAAGAATTGATGAGTTTGTCAAGTAAATTGTGTAAGTCTTTTTATTCTATTTTATTTTTTAGTGTTGCTCTGTAAATTGTGCTAACAGAAATTCCTGTAATTTCAGATACTTGAGTATAGGAATAGTCTGTTAATAATTGCAGAGCATGTTCCATTTGTTCTCTTTTATACTTTCTTGGTCTTCCACCAAGATTACCGGATAAACGTCTTCCTTCTTGT
>CAZPHI010000059.1:0-13016 GCA_964586425.1 uncultured Lachnospiraceae bacterium
AGCTATTTGAGTTGTACAATTATCTGAAAAATGTTATAATAATTCTCTAGGTAATTTTTCAGGAGGGAAGGCATAATGGCTTCAAATACTACAAGAAAGACTAAAACTAATAAGAACAGTAGTGCTACAAGAAAGAAAGCACCAGTAAAAGCTGCTAAGAATACAAGACTGACTCCCAAAACTAAAAAACCAAATCAATATGGATTACAGTTAGGTGATGAAATTGCAGCTCTTGCTGTAATAGCATTCACAATAATACTCGTACTCAGTAACTTTGGAATATGTGGTTCGATTGGAGAAGTTATCAAAAGTGTTGGATTTGGATTATTTGGAGTTGTAGAATATGTAGCTCCTTTTATTTTAGCGGCCAGTATCTGTATTATGATTGCCAATAAGCAGATGAGCGTAGTCAAGATAAAATCTGCAGCAGCATATTGTATGTCAATTCTTCTGTGTGCTTTGGTGCAGACTATATGGAATAAACCAGATATAACAGAGGCTGGAATTGGAGACTTTTATATATATTCTTCGAATGAATTTGCAGGCGGTGGATTCTTTGGAGGATTAATAAGTAAGATATTAAGTCCATTGGGAACAGCAGGTGCTATAGTTATTATTATACTGCTAATGATAATATGTATTGTTATAATTACAGAACGATCATTTCTCAACGGTGTTAGAGATAAAGGTGCTAAAGCATATTCTAATGCAAGAAAGGATTATGCAGATTATAAGCAGCATTCCGGTGAAGTAAGACAGAGACGTCAGGAGCGCCAAAAACAGTTACAGCTTGAACATGAAGAGAATGTTAACAAACGTAAGATTTCTGCAAAAAGCAGGGATGCAGTACAGACAGTTGCAGATGAACCAGTAGAGTTGAAAAGAACTGTTAAAAAGGTAAAGGGAGTTCCGTTAGATACAACAATTGCAGGAGAAACATCTTCATATGAAGTTAATCCAATTGATATACATGAAATAGAGGTTGATACTAATATCTTGGATGAATTCACAGATGATATATATGATCCATTAAATAATGTTTCTGAATCAAAACAGAATAAGATGACAGAGATTAATGATACAATTGTATCAGAATCTACACACGAACCAGAGCTAATGTCAGATGTACCAAAACGTAAAGAGAATATTCCTGTGGAATCCAAGAACAATGATATAAAGCCAGATGTTACAAAGCCGGATACTGCAAAGTCTGTGGCAGCCAAGACTGATGATATAGTTGTTAAGAATGACAAAACAGATTCAAAACACAGTACATACAAATATCCACCAATTACGCTTCTTGACAGGAATGTCTCGTCAGGTAATTCAAAGCAGCAGTCAGAGAATAAGCAGACTGCAGTTAGATTACAGCAGACATTACAGAACTTTGGAGTTAAAGTAACAATTACTGATATAAGCTGTGGACCTTCCGTTACAAGATTTGAACTGCAGCCTGAACAGGGAATTAAAGTAAGTAAGATTGTTTCACTAGCGGATGATATCAAGCTTAATCTTGCAGCAGCGGATATTAGAATTGAGGCACCAATACCTGGTAAAGCAGCTATTGGAATTGAGGTACCTAATAAGGAAAGTAGTAGTGTTTCACTCCGTGAACTTATAGAGACAGATACATTCAAAAAGCACAAATCAGATATTGCATTCGCAGCAGGACGAGATATATCAGGTCAGATAATTGTTGCAGATATTGCTAAGATGCCTCATCTTCTTATTGCTGGTGCAACTGGTTCTGGTAAGTCAGTATGTATTAATACTATTATAATGAGTATTTTGTACAAAGCTAATCCGGATGATGTTAAGCTTATTATGGTAGACCCTAAAGTCGTAGAGTTAAGCGTATATAATGGGATCCCTCATCTATTAATACCAGTTGTTACAGACCCTAAAAAAGCGGCAGGTGCACTTAATTGGGTGGTAGCAGAGATGACCGAGAGATATAAAAAATTCGCAGAACTTCAGGTAAGAGATTTGAAGGGATATAACGAAAAAATAGCAACAATAGATAATGTTGATAGTGCAGATAAGCCAGTAAAGATGCCGCAGATAGTTATTATTGTTGATGAGCTTGCAGATCTTATGATGGTAGCATCGGGAGAGGTTGAAGATGCAATTGTCAGACTTGCACAGTTAGCCAGAGCTGCAGGAATACATCTTGTTATTGCTACGCAAAGACCATCTGTTAACGTGATCACTGGTTTGATTAAGGCTAATGTACCATCAAGAATTGCATTCTCGGTTTCATCAGGAGTTGATTCAAGGACTATTCTTGATATGAATGGTGCAGAAAAACTGTTGGGAAAAGGTGATATGCTTTTCTACCCATCAGGATATCCAAAACCTGTACGAGTACAGGGTGCATTTGTATCGGATAAAGAGGTTGGTAAGGTTGTAGAATTTCTGAAAGAGAATACAGTTGTAGAATCAAATCAATATTCTACAGAGATAACATCACAGATTGAATCCTCAGCAACAATGAGTGATAGTCAGGCATTTGGCGGAGAGAGAGATCAGTATTTTGCAGAGACAGGAAGATTCATCATTGAGAAGGAAAAAGGCTCAATAGGAATGCTGCAAAGATATTATAAGATAGGCTTTAACAGAGCAGCAAGAATTATGGATCAGTTATGTGATGCGGGTGTCGTAGGACCTGAAGAAGGAACGAAACCACGTAAGATATTAATGACAATGGAAGAATTTGAAGAATATCTTAATCAAAACAAATAATTCTTGTAATATATATCAAGTTAACATATTATTATTTATTATAGAACATATGGATAAGTCACATATGAACGGAGGATGACTATGAAAACAGATATAGAAATAGCACAGGAAGCAAAGATGCTTAAAATCACTGAAGTTGCAGCAAAGGTCGGGATTGAAGAAGATGATCTTATACTATACGGCAAATATAAAGCAAAGCTAGATGAAGCATTACTTAACAAGCTTAAAGATAAAAAGGACGGAAAACTTGTATTAGTAACTGCGATTAATCCTACTCCTGCCGGAGAAGGAAAGACAACAATAAGTGTTGGACTTACAGAAGCTTTATGTGAGATGGGTAAGAATTCAGTTGTGGCATTAAGAGAACCATCACTTGGACCATGCTTTGGCATAAAAGGTGGTGCAGCAGGTGGAGGATACGCACAGGTTGTTCCTATGGAGGATTTGAACCTTCATTTTACAGGAGATTTTCATGCTATTACTTCAGCTAATAATCTTTTGGCTGCAATGCTTGACAATCACATACATCATGGCAATTCGCTTAATATTGATACTAAACGTATAGTATGGAAACGATGCCTTGATATGAATGACAGAGCTCTTCGTAATATAGTAATAGGTATGGGCGGTAAGGCTGATGGAGTTGTTAGAGAGGATCATTTTATTATAACAGTTGCATCAGAAATAATGGCAATATTATGTCTGGCCGAAGATATGACTGATTTAAAGAAAAGATTGGGAAGAATAATTGTAGCATATGATATGAATGGTAAGCCGGTTACAGCAGATGATCTTAAAGCTACAGGTTCTATGGCAGCTTTATTAAAAGATGCAATGCTTCCTAATTTGATACAGACACTTGACAATACACCTGCTATCGTGCATGGTGGACCATTTGCTAATATTGCACATGGATGTAATAGTGTAAGAGCTACAAAAGCAGCATTAAAGCTGGGAGATATTGTTATTACAGAAGCTGGATTTGGAGCTGATCTTGGAGCAGAAAAATTCCTTGATATAAAGTGCAGACTTGCTAATCTTAAGCCGGATGCAGTTGTTATTGTAGCTACTGTTAAGGCTCTTAAGTATAATGGTGGAGTTGAAAAGAGTGAATTAGGAAAAGAAAACCTTGAGGCATTGAAGAAAGGTATTGTTAATCTGGATAAGCATATAGAGAATATTAAGAAATTCGGTGTACCTATCGTAGTAACTCTTAATTCATTTATTACAGATACCGAAGCTGAGTATGAATTCATAAAGGCACATTGTGAAGAGGCTGGATGTGAATTTGCACTTGCTAATGTCTGGAAAGATGGTGGCAAAGGTGGAATAGAACTTGCTGGTAAAGTACTTGCAACTCTTGATAATAAAGTAAGCAGTTATGCACCAATATATGAAGATTGCGCATCATTAAAAGAGAAGATGGAAACTATCTCTAAAGAAATATACGGAGCACGCGGTGTTATCTATTCATCACAAGCAGATAAAGCAATTGCAGAGATAGAAGCACTTGGATTTGGTAATCTTCCTGTCTGTATGGCAAAGAACCAGTATTCATTATCAGATGATCCATCATTACTTGGAAGACCAGAGAACTTTGATATGAATATTAGAGAAGTATACGTTAATGCAGGAGCAGGCTTTGTAGTGGCTCTTACAGGTAAGGTACTTAGAATGCCAGGACTGCCTAAGATTCCAGCAGCAGAAGGAATTGATTATGATGAAGCTTCATCAAAGATTACAGGTTTATTTTAATTATAACAATAAATTAATAAAACATAAGAATGGGAGAATGTAAATGACACAGATTATTGATGGAAAATTAATTTCAGGACAGATTAAAGATGAACTAAAGGAAAAAGTAGCAGCATATAAGGCTCAGGGTGTGGAGATAAGCCTTGCAGTTATTCTTGTAGGTAATGATCCTGCATCATCTGTATATGTTAACAACAAAAAGAAAGCCTGTGATTACATCGGCATTAATTCACTTTCATATGAATTAGATGAGAATACAAGCGAAGAAGAATTACTTAATTTAATCAAAGAGCTT
Source organism: uncultured Lachnospiraceae bacterium (assembly GCA_964586425.1). Lineage (GTDB taxonomy): Bacteria > Bacillota > Clostridia > Lachnospirales > Lachnospiraceae > CAZPHI01. The sequence goes on from CAZPHI010000059.1 coordinate 4,793, forward strand.
AATGGAAGAAAAGATGTTAATGGCATCTTAGTACAGCTTCCATTACCAAAGCATATCAACGAAGATCTTGTTATTAAAACAATTGATCCCCTTAAAGATGTAGATGGTTTCCATCCACAGAGCGTAGGAGCTTTATCAATTGGACAGCCTGGCTTTGTATCATGTACACCAGCAGGAATTATCCAGTTACTCAAACGCTCTAATATATCAATTGAAGGTAAGGAATGCGTTGTTGTTGGACGTAGTAATATTGTTGGTAAGCCAATGTCTTTACTTTTGTTAAGAGAGAATGGAACAGTAACAATCACACATTCAAGAACAAAGAATCTTAAAGAAGTATGTAAGAGAGCGGATATTCTTGTAGTAGCTATTGGTAAGCCAAAGTTTATAACTAAGGAATATGTAAAAGATGGTGCTGTTGTTATTGATGTAGGAATTCATAGAATGGAAAATAAGAAACTCTGTGGAGATGTAGATTATGATGATGTAGCAGAGATAACAAGCGCAATTACACCTGTACCAGGCGGAGTTGGACCTATGACAATCGCTATGCTTATGCATAATTGTGTTGAGGCAGTAGAAATTCAGAAATAACGGAGGCTTCAATTGAGATTATTAGAATTATTAGAGAATGTTGAATATAAGGTTATTAAAGGCGACTTGAATGCTGATATTAAGAAGCTAACATCAGATTCAAGAAAGGTTGATGCTGATACAGCATTTGTTGCAATCAAAGGTGCAGTATCCGATGGACACAGCTATCTAGCCGATGTTGCTTCAAAGAATGCGAAAGCAGTTATTGTTGAAGATGCTTCTATGGCTTCTGACATGCCAGATGAAATTACGGTAATACAGACGTCTAATAGTAGAAAAGCATACGCTCTGATATCAGCAGCGTTCTTTGGTTATCCGGCAAAGAGTATGTTCACAATTGGAATTACCGGTACAAAAGGCAAGACAACTACTACATATATGATTAGAAATGTTTTAGAGGCCTGCGGGATTAAGACTGGTCTTATAGGTACAATTGAGACGATAATTGGTGATAAGACAAAACCATCATGTAATACAACACCTGAATCTTATGAGATACATGAGAGCTTTAGAAAGATGGTTGATGCTGGCTGCAAGGCAGTTGTTATGGAAGTCTCTTCGCAGGGACTGATGCTTGATAGAACAGCAGGAATTATGTTCGATATCGGAGTGTTTACTAATCTTGAACCTGATCATATCGGACCTAATGAACATAGTTCATTTGAACAGTATCTTTCATGTAAGGCAATGCTATTTAAACAATGCAGGATAGGCATTGTTAATGGTGATGATGTTCATACAGACAAAGTCTTAGAGGGCAGCAGCTGTAAAGTAGAGATGTATGGCACAAGTGAACGATGTGAACTTCGTGCAACTGATATTCAATTACTTCATGAACCTGGTAAGATAGGAACACAATATAAAGTATCAGGACTTGTTAATACTGATATTAAGCTAATCCTTCCAGGAATGTTCTCTGTATATAATTCACTGTGTGCAATTGCAGTTACAAGACATCTTAATACTGATATAGATAAGTTGAAAAAAGCTTTGTATGATGTCAGGGTTAAGGGAAGAATAGAGATTGTTCCTGTATCTGATAAATATACACTTATGATAGATTATGCACACAACGCAATGGCTCTTGAAAGCATTTTAAAGACGCTTAAAGAGTACAATCCACATAGACTTATATGTTTGTTTGGATGTGGCGGAAACCGTGCAAAATCGCGTAGATTTGAGATGGGTGAAGTCTCAGGAAGACTTGCGGACCTCACAGTAATTACATCGGATAATCCAAGATTTGAGGACCCGGAAGCAATTATTGAGGATATCAAGACAGGAATTGCTAAGACTAGTGGAAAACATATAGATATTACAGATAGAAAACAGGCAATTAAGTATGTAATAGAGAATGGTGAAGCTGGTGATATTATTGTTCTTGCGGGCAAAGGACATGAGGATTACCAAGAGATAGAAGGCGTTAAGCATCCAATGGATGAGAGAGTATTAATCGCTGAAATAATGGAAGAATTAGGAATGAACTAATATATGTATGCCAATATTATTGTAGATATATCACATGAAAAACTTGATAAAACATTCCAATATGCTATTCCTGATGCAATGATTGCAAAAGTGGAAGTTGGAACAAGTGTAATTATACCTTTTGGTAAGGGAAACAGACTTATCAAAGGGTATGTTATTGAGCTTACGAATAAGGCCGAATATGATCCCGAGAAGATTAAGAGTATATCTTCAGTCGAGGAATCGTTAGTTCAGGTTGAGGGAAGACTGATAAAGTTAGCGGCATGGATTAGACACAATTATGGTTCTACTATGAATCAGGCATTAAAAACAGTTATACCTATTAAAGAGAGCGTAAAACATCTTGAGAAAAAAGCAATACGTCTTGATATTACTAAGGAAGAGGCTAATGAACTTCTGCTTGAATTCAAGAGAAAGAATAATGTAGCAAGAGCAAGGCTTTTTGAAGCTCTTATAGAAGATGAAATTATTGAATATTCGCTTGTGATTAACAAACTTAATATATCAGCACAGACAATTAAGGCTTTAGTTAATAAAGGATATATTGCACTTGATGTGCAGGAATATTACCGTAATCCGGTAAAGGTTAAGGATGATGATTCAAAGGCACACCAGCTTAATAAGGAACAAAGATATATTACTGATTCAATTACTAATGATTATGATAAAGGTATTAGAAAGACTTATCTTATACATGGAGTTACAGGAAGTGGTAAGACTGAAGTCTATATGGAATTGATAGAACACGTCATAGAACAGGGAAAGCAGGTTATTATGCTGATTCCGGAAATATCTCTTACATACCAGACAGTTGTAAGATTCTACAGACGTTTTAAAGATAAAGTCTCGATTATGAATTCCAGATTATCAAAGGGTGAACGCTATGATCAGTTTATGAGAGCTAAGAATAATGATATAAGTATTATGATTGGTCCAAGATCTGCGTTATTTACTCCATTTACTAATCTTGGGTTAATAGTCATAGATGAGGAGCATGAGGGAGCATACAAAAGTGAGACATCTCCAAGATATCATGCTAGAGAGACAGCAATAGAGATAGCAAGACAGAGTGGCGCTTCGGTTATATTAGGCTCTGCAACACCATCGGTAGATGCATATTATAATGCACTTCGTGGTAATTATTCATTATTTACCTTGGATGAGAGAGCATCTAAGGATTCTGCAATGCCAACAGTATATGTTGAGGATTTGCGGGAAGAACTTAAGAATGGTAATAAGAGTATATTCAGTCACAGACTTCAGAAGCTGATACAGGACAGATTAGAGAAGAAAGAACAGATTATGCTTTTCTTAAATAAAAGAGGTTATGCAGGTTTTGTTTCCTGCAGAGCCTGTGGACATGTATTTACCTGTCCACATTGTGATATATCACTTACAGCTCACAATAATGGAAAGTTAATATGTCATTATTGTGGTTATCAGGAGCCTGTAAGAAAGATTTGCCCTAAGTGTGGTTCTAAGTATGTTTCAGGTTTTAGAGCCGGAACACAGCAGGTTGAAGAGATGGTTCATCGTATGTATCCAGATGCAAAAACACTAAGAATGGATATGGATACTACATCGGCAAAGAACAGCCATGAGAAGATTTTAGCAGCATTTGCAGGCAATGAAGCAGATATATTAATTGGAACTCAGATGATAGTCAAAGGGCATGATTTTCCTAATGTTACATTAGTAGGAGTGCTTGCTGCAGATATGTCGCTATATGCAAGTGATTACAGAGCTGCAGAAAGAACCTTTGAGTTATTAACACAGGCAGCAGGAAGAGCGGGAAGAGGCAGCAAACCAGGTGAAGTTGTTATTCAGACGTATACACCAGAACATTTTAGCATACAGGCTGCAAGCAGGCAGAATTATATCGACTTTTATAATGAGGAAATTCAGTACAGGTCTATGCTTAGTTATCCGCCAGTAAGCAATATGCTTATGATTCGTTTTATGTCAAAGAATGAGAAGCTGCTTAGAAGTATCCTTGACAGGGATGCTCATATGATACTTGATGAAGAGGATGAAAACTGTCAGGTAATAGGCCCAACCCCAGCTGGAGTATATAAAATTAATGACGTATATAGTATGCTTATTTATGTCAAATGCTGTGATTATTCAAGACTTACGGATATAAAGGACAGATTGGAAGCATACACCATTGATAATCAGGATTATAGATATATATCAATACAGTATGATTTTAATCCATTACATGCATAAATAAATTATAGAACATTATATGAAAGGTACAGGTATAAAAGATGGCAATTAGAAATATTAGAGTATTAGGAGAAGACGGAGACGAAGTATTAAGAAAGAATGCTAAGGAAGTTACTGAGATGACTCCTAAAATCAAAGAACTTATAGGTGATATGTTTGATACAATGTATGAGGCACAGGGTGTAGGCCTTGCAGCACCACAGGTTGGAATAAGAAAAAGAATAGTAACTATAGATGTTGATGGTAATCCAATAGTACTTATTAATCCGGTTATCTTAGAGACAAGCGGTGAACAGACAGGATATGAAGGCTGTTTAAGTGTCCCAGGCAAATCAGGTGTTGTGACTAGACCTAATTATGCTAAGGTTAAAGCATTGAATGAAGACATGGAAGAGGTTATTCTTGAAGGCGAAGAACTTCTTGCAAGATGTTTTTGCCATGAAATAGATCATTTGGATGGCGTTATGTATGTGGATAAAGTAGAGGGAGAACTTGAATCTGCTGAATTTGAAGAGAATGAAGAATAATTAGTGTATTGATACAGAAATGAGGTCACATATGAAAGTTGTATTTATGGGAACACCTGACTTTGCTGCAGGTTGTCTGTCTGAATTAATTAATAATAATTATGATGTTGCAGCAGTTGTTACTCAGCCTGATAAACCAAAGGGCAGAGGCAAGGAATTGGCAATGTCAGATGTTAAAAAGGTCGCACTTGAGCATAATCTCACAATATATCAGCCTGTTAAGGTTAGAGACCCTGAATTTGTGGAGATTCTTAAAGGGATAGCACCTGATGTAATTGTTGTTGTAGCATTTGGCCAGATTATCTCAAAAGAAATCCTGGATATGCCAAGATATGGTTGTATCAATATTCATGGCTCATTACTTCCTGCATACAGAGGTGCTGCTCCAATTCAGTGGGCAGTTATTGATGGACTTAAAACAACCGGAGTAACATCAATGTATATGAACGAAGGCATTGATACGGGCGATATTATTATGACAAGAGAAATAGAACTTGATAAAAAAGAGACAGGTGGAAGCCTATTCGATAGATTATGCGTAGAAGGAAGTAAGCTTTTAATAGAGACATTAATTGCACTTGAGAATAATACGGCGACAAGAACACTGCAGGATGATTCGAAGTCAAATTATGCCAAAAAACTTGATAAAACGCTTGGAAATCTTGATTTCACCAGTGATGCAATCAGCCTCGAAAGACTTGTTAGAGGATTAAACCCATGGCCAAGTGCCTACACTCATATTAATGGTAAGACGCTTAAGATATGGGACTGTGATGTAGTAAGCGCAGAATACACTGGTGAATGCGGCGAGATTGTTGAGATTGGCCCCCACAAGGAATATTTCATTGTAAGATGTGGCTTAGATGCACTTAAGGTGAATGAAATTCAATTAGAAGGCAAAAAGAGAATGAAGGTTGAGGATTTCCTACGAGGATATAATCTTGAGGTTGGTACAATTCTTCAACAGTAGTACTAATAGATATAACAGCATGGAGGAAAAAGATGGCTGATTTGGTTAATCTAAGAGCGGTTGTTCTTGATATCTTAATGGAAGTTAATGAGCATGGCAGCTATAGTCATATTGTAATTAAGAATGCACTTGACAAATATGCATACCTTGAGAAGAATGAAAGAGCATTCATTACAAGACTTACAGAAGGAACGATAGAACGCCAGGTAGAACTTGATTATATAATTAATCAATTCTCCAAGACAAAGGTGAATAAGATGAAGCCTCTTATTCGTAACATAATCAGGATGGCAGTGTATCAGATTGAATATATGTCTCAGGTGCCTGATTCAGCGGCGTGTAATGAAGCAGTAAAACTTGCCGTGAAGAGAGGCTTTGGACCTTTGAGAGGATTCGTTAATGGTGTGTTAAGGAATATTGCCAGAGACCTCGATAAAGTAACATATCCGAATAAAGAAGAGAATCCTCAGGAGTATCTATCAGTTGTTCATTCAGTTCCACAGTGGATTGTTGAAGACTGGTATAATGAATATGGATTTGATAAGACAGAGCAGATTCTTTGCGGAATGGAAGAAGAGAGAAAGACATATATAAGGTGTAATACACAAAAGACGGATGCAGATTCGCTGGAGCAGATGCTTTTGGAGGAAGGCTGTGAAGTCGAGCGACTTGATTATTGTGCAAATGCTATGACAATCGCTAAGTTTGGCAGCCTCCGGGAATTAAAAACATTTGCCAGGGGAATGTTCTTTGTGCAAGACAGTAGTTCGATAATTGCAGGAATGGCAGCGAGCCCGGGAATAGATGATTATGTACTTGATGTGTGCGCGGCGCCAGGTGGAAAGGCCATACATGCAGCGATGTATGCCAATGGTGAAAAAGGTCATGTTGAAGCTCGCGATGTAACAGCTTCAAAGACAGCACTGATTATGGATAATGTGGAGCGTCTTGGTCTAAACAATCTCCATGTGGATGTCAAAGATGCTACTGTCTGTGATGCGGATATGATTAATAAAGCAGATGTGCTGATAGCTGATTTGCCATGTTCCGGACTTGGAATAATGGGACGTAAGGCTGATATTAGATATAAGATGACGAAGGAAAAACAGGAGTCATTGGTAAAACTGCAAAGAGAGATGCTTGATGTGATATGGCAGTATGTAAAACCGGGTGGTATACTAATATATAGTACATGCACAATTAATAGGAAAGAAAATCAGGATAATATAGAGTGGTTTACAAAGCAATATCCATTTGAATATGTTAGTCTTGAAGAAGAACTTTCATCAATTATGGGAGTGGACGCAGATGATGATGAAGATATTAAGAGAGGTTTTGTCCAGCTTTTACCAGGGGTAAGAGAAACGGACGGATTCTTTGTTGCCAGATTAAGAAGATTGGATGGATAAGTTAATGGTTGATATTAAATCAATGAATATTAGTGAATTAACTGCATATATTGAAGAAATTGGAGATAAGAAGTTTCGTGCAAAGCAGTTGTATCAGTGGCTGCACCAAAAGCTTGTTACCGACTATGATGCAATGACAAATATTCCATCAAACTTACGAGAAAAGTTGAAGGAAAGTGCAAGACTAATTGCATTAACTCCGGAAAGAGTTCAAGTATCTAAGATTGATGGGACTGCAAAGTATCTATTCAAACTTTGGGATGGTAATTTGATTGAAAGCGTACTTATGAAGTATAAGCATGGTAATTCAGTATGTATATCTTCACAGGTAGGCTGTAGAATGGGGTGCAGATTCTGTGCTTCAACGCTCGATGGACTAGAGAGGAATCTAGAACCATCGGAGATGCTAGATCAGATCTACAGGATTCAGGCATTAACAGGAGAAAGAGTTGATAATGTAGTCGTTATGGGTTCTGGAGAACCTTTTGATAATTATGATAATTTGCTGAAATTTATAGAATTACTTAATAGTGAAGATGGACTTAATATTAGTGCTAGAAATATTACAGTTTCTACATGCGGTCTTGTACCAAGAATAAGACAGTTAGCAGATGAGCATCTTCAGATAACACTTGCTATATCGCTTCATGCACCTAATGATGAATTACGTAAAACATTGATGCCCATTGCTAACAAATATTCAATTGAAGAAATATTTGATGCTTGCCGATATTATCTTAGTATGACAAATAGGAGAATAACATTCGAGTATAGTCTTGTAAGAGATGTCAATGATACTAAGGAGTGTGCAAAACAGCTTACAGAGCTGGTTCGGAATATGAACTGTCATATTAATCTTATACCTGTTAATCCTATAAAAGAAAGAGATTTTAAGCAGACACAGCCAGAATTCGTCGAAAGATTTAAAAATAAACTTGAAAAAAATGGAATTAATGTTACTATTAGAAGAGAAATGGGTCGTGACATTGATGGGGCTTGTGGACAAT
>CAZPHI010000060.1:0-12507 GCA_964586425.1 uncultured Lachnospiraceae bacterium
ATATTAATCTTCAATTCCACAATTCTATATATCAAATCAGCCATATACAGCGCGCCTATGGCAAATGCTGTATAAACCGCAACATCCGCACCAACAATCAACGCTACAGTCATCATAACATCTTCCATACCTGTATCCATACCAAAGATAATGTTGTGTTCATAACACCATCTTTTAATACCGAATCTTCTAACACACTGCAGCCTTCTGATTCGAGGTAGAATATAATGTGTTGCAATTAACCCATAGAACTTATATATGACTATATATATAAGTGCGAGCGTAATTGACATCTGATCATCAAATCTTCCGCTCTTTACACATACGCTATATACAAGAATTCCATATATCAGTACATAGAAGAATTCATCCGCTATAATATCAACCTTCTGTCCAAGTGGAGAACACATCTCCTTGTAACGTGCAAGATTACCATCAAGTATATCAATTAACAGATACACCTGAATCAGCACAGCTACCACTATCCAATGTCCGCTGTATGCACACCAACCAGTCAATGGTACTATCACAATCATATTGAAGAAAGTAACCATATTAGGTGTAATAGGCGTCTTTTTCAGCCATGGAAGCAACAGAATAATCAACTCTGTATACACTCTTTCAATCCAGTAATATTCTTTTCTCTTCGCGATTTTTTCCCGCGCTTCTTTGTATATTTCCTTCAAGATATCTTATCCTTCCTGCATTGCGATTACTTCAGCAATTCTTTTTGCTCCCAGTCCATCAACAACATTCATCATTCTATTACTCATTGTCCTCTGAAGATCATCCGACTCCATCAGAAGTTCTAGATGTCTGCATATATTATTCAGTGTGTCTGATGAATCGCCATACATATCCCCACCATACAACATCAAATCATCCTCGGTAAAACAAATCTTATCATACTTCTGATTCTGTGCCACCTCGTAGAATATCGTAGGAATTCCCATAGCACAACATTCATATAATACTGTGCTTGCAGCTGAGATACATATATCACAATTAGACATTATCTGCGCCACATTATCCACAGATTTCATAACATCTACCTGATATCTGCTATCTATATCTTTGTATAAGCATAATTCACTATAATTCTTATTGTATAAACCTGCAATTACTGTAATGTCCAGCAAAGGCAGCAAACCTTCAATCCTCAGCTTATTAAGAATCTGTCCCATTGTATTGTTATTATCGCCACCGCCGCACATCAACAACAGCTTACAGCGTCTTGATTCTGCATCAAAATGCTGATATGTACGTGGTTTTGCAGCAATCCTGAATTCATCTCTAAGAGGCACAAAATCACCACCAAGCAATAGCTGAACACGATGACCTTCTTTGCCATATCTAACACTATAATCAAACAACGAACTATACAAATTATAATTAATTATAACATCTGCCTGGTATTTTTCCTCAAATAAATCGTCAAATACAACTGTTCGGCAATAACAATTCAAAGCCTCAACGTAGGAATTATAAGCATAATATGAATCAATCACAAGCGTACTATCTGGATTATCCAGCAATATATTCGTAACTTTGCCTACCTCATACGCCATATCATCCCATGATGTATCAAGGCATATTTTCTCATATTCTGTATCTTCAAGCATCTTCATTGATCTCTTATCAGAAACGATAAATGCTACATCGCATCCAAGTTTTTCAACCTTCGCAGCAACGGTACGACATCTTGACATATGACCTGTTGCAATAACTTCATTAGCATCTACGCGAAAGAAAACCTTCATTACCTCACTCCGTTCTAATTAATCTCTTATCAATTTCACTAAATTCGTAATTATCATTATTTTGCAATATTGCTTTAGTCTCTTCTTTACCACAATTCATCAGCATATCAAGAATAGATAAGCCTTCCTCAAAACCCGGATACATCTGCTTGTACTCTTTTCCCACATAATTGATGTATTGATGATGATATCCAGCATTGGTGAATGCTTCAATCTCAACATACGCCTGACTTCCCAGATTCGACAGATATGTATCGCAGCCTGTGCGCTTTACCATATCAACAAGCATCTCAGTCTTATGCCCGGTAAAATCAAAATCATTATCATATAGAATTCTCGTATCCGAATCAAGATACTCAAGTATATAATTCATAATATATATATCAAGCTCTGAAAGCTTCGTCCATTCCATGCTATAGACCTTATCAATTAATGCTTTGTGTTCTCCATAGTATGGTGCTTTCCCATAAAGCAGCTCAATCATCTTCTTGTGTTTTGCCTTCCAGTCAGTGCTGTTATCAATTAAGACATCACATATATTCTGGTTAAATAATCCCTTCGTAATTGTTGGCACTTGTATATAAGTCCAGCCCTCTTTAGTTCTAAGTCTGTTTCTCTTCTGCCAGCTTTTTTTCTCAAACTGAACTTTAGTAACATATATGAATGAATCCGACTTCATAATCTTGCCTATAAGCCCTGGATATGGCCAATAATTAGGCTGATGTCCTGATAAAATCATAATTTTGTCCTTCCTGCATATCACCTGACTATAATTACTTCTCTGTATGCTTCAAATGCTGTTTTACATCCGCATTAATTTGCTGCCATTCTGAATGCTCTTCCATGAGTTTTACTATATCTAAGAAATAAAAATCATGCTTCCCATGATATAGATGCTCATATATCTTTTCTATTAGTTCCCAGTCTTCCTTTGTATCTAGTGTCCATCTATATTGTGAATAATCCTTTTCATACTTATAATAATAACGTTTTTTTGCATTATCATATATGTAAGGAGATACATGTTCTCTGTCATATGAGCTAGTAGCCTCATTGTAAGCCCTGCTAAGCCATTCATATGAGAATATCTCTAGGTCAAGACCTCTAGGATATGACATTGTCTCCCATTCATTAGGCACATTCGTTATAATGTCATAATCTCCCTTATCGTAACATGCTATTACATCATCAATGACATATGGATCAACTAACGGACAATCCGAAGTTATCCTTATAATCTGTTCCACATTATATTCCTTAGCCGCAAGATAATAGCGCTCTAATACATCGTTTTCACTACCGCGAAAGCATCGGCAATGACACTTATCTGCCAACTGTACTATTGCCTCATCATTAGGATTAGTCGTTGTAGCGATAATAATATCATCTACCAGCTTTGACTGTCTGATACGTTCGATATCATGTTCAAGGACGGTCTTATCACACAACTTTTTGAGGACCTTGCCTTGTAGCCTTGTAGAGCCAACTCTGGCCTGCATAATCACCGCATATTTCATATTGCCATCTCCTAACTATTCTTAATCCTGTTCGTATTGCTTCTCAAGTTGATAACGTTTAATTACATTAGCGATATACTCCATATCTTCCTCAGTGTATCTAAAATCACATGGTAGGCATAGAAGCTTGTTATAGATTCGATTAACACTCTTGGTAAGACCGCATTCAAGCTGAACTGGAAGTGGCCATAGAATTGGTGCATACACATCATTCCTTGCAAGATATGCCCCAAGCTGTTCTCTGTTATCAGTATAAACCGGCACGTACAGGCTTCCGCCATTATTAACAGCAACTTCTACTGTTGATTTGCATTCACTCAGAAGATCAATCAGTTTGCTGGAATTAGCCTTTCTTATTATCTGACTTTCCTCAATATCGAATCTGTTCAACAGATGTCTTGACATCTGCGACATCTGTGACACCATTCCATTGTCATATAGATAATCTTCAGCAGTTCTGCTATTCTTAAGGAATTCATCCTTTATATCTGAATAATCCGCATTCTCGTCCCTGTTATCGTTAATAAGTTGCAGATAATTGAATTTTTTGGTCATGGCAAGCCATTTGTTATTGACGAATGTTTTCTTCTCCGACAGTGGTTTGAATGTAATCTCATGCTTTGCAATTAGCAGTCCACCATCCATTATTGGAAACCATTTTCTAAGTGAAGCAACAATATAATCGGCGCTGCTCTCTTTACCATATCCACACATAAGATTCTGTGTCAGGTCTTCAATAAAAATCAGGCCTTCTTTCTGCATCTCACTTACTATTCCACGTATATCTGCAAGCGAATCCCTGCCATAATATCCATGTAGCATTATCAATGATGGTCTGCACTCTTCATACAGACGAATCAGTGATTCTGTATCATAATTAAAGTTTTCATTAACCGGAAGATAATGAATATCCCATTCGTGCTTCTCAAAAGGTATTATACAGGTATCACATGTATACATCGGAAGTATACATACCTTTCTTTCTGGTCGTATCTTATCTTCTAATTGAATCAAGGCCAGGTCAATAGCCTCTCGCCCGCATGTTAGATAACTTATATCTGTGTATATCTCCTTGCGGCCTGTTATTCCTTCTATAAAATCATAATTAATATCAGCTTTCATACCGAAAGACTGTTGATTAATCTCGTATATACTTCCTATCTCTTTACTTCCCAATAACTATACGTCTCCTTTCAGCTGCTGCATATACATCACAAACCAAATACACCAATCATTTCTCTTCCGAATCCCATCTCGCCAAGTGTACGGTAAACCTGCAATGTCTTCTCCATTGACTCTTCATGTAGCATATTCTCTATATAAACCTTTGACTTATAACAATTTTTTCCTACATTATTCTTTTCATAGTAATTAGTGTCTGGATTAACAAGGTTAAAATCAATGAATGACTCTCCCAAGAAATCAAGGCATCTATATCCCACTTTTTCAAAAAAACTAATTAATCCATTCTTATTAAAATACCATGGATGTCCCTTCTTATCTAACCAATATGTATCTTGAAGCTTTCCATCTTCTAATAACTTTCTTTGAAGCTTAGTGTAATTATTAGCAACCTTAGCAAGCACTACTCCATTATCATTTAACAGACTTTTACACATCTCAATAGTCTTAGCAGGCTCAAGCATCATATCAAGTGCCGAATCAATATTAATTACATCATATCTTCTTCCCTCACTGGCCAATTGTGGAAGTATTACCATGCAGTCTCCACACAACAGATGTTTTAACTGCTCTGGATGATGGTGTTCAACCCCATAATGGCTGAAATCAATTCCCGTTACATTCCACCCTGCTTTATCAAAATAATCAAGTGCAAAGCCTTCACCACAGCCTATATCAAGCATTGTAATAACAGGATCATTAGTCACTTGATAATTATTCTTTTTAAGGCTTTCTATTAATATCCACTCTTTTTGCTCTAATTTATATGTAAAGTACTTTAATTCATCATCAGAGTATTCCTGTTCATAACTGCTCATTGAATTCTGAAAATACTCTTCTTCAAACTCCTTTTTTCGTTGTTCCAAGGTTGGTTTATCATCTAATTCATAAAAACCATATTCATTAAGGTGTACATCTCTATATTTCATACTGACTCCTTGTCCTGATATTATATGATAATAATCATCTACTCGTATTCATTAGCAATACAATCCCAGCTAAGTGGTGTTCCCTTCTTCAAATCAACTGCTGCCACTCTTCCAAGTACCTCTTCGTAATGTTTGGTGTGCATTCCAAAACCAGGTCTTATTGATCTAATATTCTTACTCGTAAGCTTCTCGCCAGCTGCAATATCCTCAACGACAAATAAGGACCTTGAATGTTCTCTCTCACGTATCTGTGAATTCGTAAGGTCATAACATACATGTCCCAAAGCCTGTTCTGCTATTCTTATTCTCTGGCACATATCTTTGAATTCAGAAGCTTCCATTGAGAACTGCGAATCAGCACCCCCATCACTTCTCTTTAGTGTCATATGTTTTTCAATTACCTTTGCACCAAGTGCTGTAGCTGCAACTGCGACTGTGTCTCCCATGGTATGGTCAGATATTCCAGTAATACAATCGAATGTCTCTGCCATGTTAGGAATAGTCTTTAGATTAACTGCGTCATAAGGTGTTGGATATGCAGATGTACATTTTAATAGAATGACCTGATCATTCCCCTCTTCAAGGCATGTCCTAACTGCAAGCTCTATATCAGCCATATATGCTACTCCTGTAGCTATTATAACAGGCTTTCCTATTCTAGCTATCTTCCTTATGAATGGTATGTCATTAATCTCAAATGATGCTATCTTATAAGCCGGCATATCCAATTCTTCAAGAAAATCAACTGCTGTCATATCGAATGGTGATGAGAACAAATCAAGTCCCAGGCTATTAGCATATTCTTTTAAGTCTTTCTGCCATTCCCATGGTGTATAGGCCGTCTGATACAGCTTATGTAATGTTGTTCCATCCCACAATGTGCCCTGGTTAATCTGAAAATACTTATTATCGCAGTCTATAGTTATAGTATCTGCTGTATAAGTCTGTATCTTAACTGCATTAGCTCCTGCATCTGCTGCTGCAGCAATTATTCCCTTTGCTCTGTCAAAATCAAAATTATGATTGGCTGACATCTCAGCAACTATATATGCCGGGCTGTTTACACCTATTATCGAATTACCAATCTTAATCTCTTTTCTCATATGCTAAACCTCCATGTTCAAAAGCATTTGCCAGTATACTAATCATGCATGTGCCTTACAGCTTCCTGCAAAGCTTCTGCATTAAGCCATTCTGAATTGGTTCCTGAATTATATTCAAAACCCTCTTCAACCAGCTTACCGCCTGGGAGTATATCACCTGGATTCTTCCAGTCAAAATGAGGATATATAATGTAATGTTTCTCATATTCATATGTCATTCGCGAATCATCTCTTGTTACCATAACCTCATGAAGCTTCTCGCCTTCACGAATTCCAATTTCTCTAATTTTTGCTTCTTTGCCTGTATAATTAAGACTCATAGCCTGAGCCAAATCTCCGATTTTGAATGATGGTATCTTAGATATATATGTCTCTCCACCCTTGGATTCTTCTAATGCCTTGAATACAAGTTCAACGCCCTGTCTAAGTGTAATCCAGAATCTTGTCATTCTCATATCTGTAACGCCAAGCTCGACTGCCATATCACCATCTGTGCCTTTTTCAAGAATATCCTGCCATATTGGAATTACAGAACCCCTGCTTCCTGCAACATTGCCATATCTTACAACAGAGAATGTTGTACCACTCTGACCGCTGTATGCATTCGCTGCAATGAATAATTTGTCAGATACAAGTTTTGTACCACCATATAGATTGATTGGGTTAACTGCCTTATCTGTTGAGAGTGCCACTACTTTTTTGACACCTTTGTCGAGTGCCGCATCTATTACATTCTGTGCTCCATGCACATTGGTCTTAATTGCTTCCATTGGATTGTATTCGCATGTAGGCACCTGCTTCATCGCTGCCGCATGAATAACATAATCAACGCCCTCGAATGCCCTATACAATCTGTCTTTATCTCTTACATCTCCAATGAAGAATCTTACTTTCTTCATATCTATTATACCTTGATAATCAGCTTTCATCATGCTCTGCTTGAATTCATCCCTGGAATATATAATAACCTTCTTAGGATTATATCTTTCGAATATCATCTCTAAGAACTTACGTCCAAATGAGCCAGTTCCACCTGTTATCAAAATTGTTTTATCATTAAGCATATCCATGTGCCTCCGATTGTATATTTATTCGTTAACTATTATTCAATATGTATCGGCATATCTGGCGGATTAACTTAATATATCTGTTAATTTGTCAGGCAAATCACCTTATCAATAGATGATTTGATGTATTTTATGCCGTTCTATGTTATAATAACATAAATTACTCAATTTTTATATACCAGAATACTGAATATAAAGGAATGGACTTGTCAATGAACATACTTTTTTTTGAATATAATAATTTTGGCAAAAAAGACATCATCGATGGCTTTCAATCTTGTGGACATAATATTACATGTGTTAGTGGAACGGATATATATATTCGCAAGGCTGAATCCATTAAGGATTACTTCAATACTGCAATTGAAGACACTTCAAGTTCTTATGATCTTGTATTCACTTTTAATTATAGTCCCGCTGTTTCCATACTTTGCAATGAACGTGGTATTCCATATATCTCTATAATATATGATTGTCCACAGGTTCTTCTGTATTCATATACTGTTATTAATCCCTGCAATTACATATTCATCTTCGACAGCATTCAATATCTGCGTCTTAAGAATGAAGGCATCAATACCGTCTACTACATGCCGCTTGCTGTTAATACAGAACGCTTAGATTCAATGGATAAGCTTATTACATCCGACATCCGTGCAATCTTTAGCAGTGAAGTATCATTCATAGGCTCTATGTATAATGAAGAACATAATCTATATGATAATCTTTCAGGCTGCAGTTCGTTCACCAAGGGATACCTCGACGCTATTATGGACGCACAGCTAAAGGTCTATGGTGATTACTTTATAGAGAATATGCTGCGTGGACCAGTTCTAGAGGACATGATTAAGGTTAGTGGTTATCATCCGAGCCCTGACGGAGTAGAGACAAGCCAGTACATATTCGCCAATTACTTTATTGCGCGTAAGCTTGCACAAACTGAGCGAAAACAGCTTCTCTCACTTATATCTGCTTACCACGACACCACGCTCTATACGCACAATCCAACTCCGGAGCTACCCAACGTCCGCAATATGGGGGCTGTTGACTACTATGATAATATGCCCTATATCTTCAAATGCTGTAACGTCAATCTCAACATCACGCTCCGAAGCATTCAGTCAGGAATTCCACTTCGTGCTATGGATATTATGGGCAGTGGTGGATTCTTGCTTACTAATTATCAATCCGATTTTATACAGCATTTTACCCCTGGTGAGGATTTTGTATATTACGACAGCCAGGATAATGCTCTTCAATTATGTGACTATTACCTCAGCCATGATAAAGAACGTTGCCAGATTGCAGCGAATGGATATGGCAAAATAAAAGAATCACATACATACCCAAAGCGTATTAATGAGATTCTTAATATTGTTATAAGTTAATTCAAGTAAAAAAGATTCATAGCTACAGCGATACTTTATCGTCTGTAATCTATGAATCTTTTTATTTTATAGTTATTATGTTTATGCTTGTTTGCTTCTTTCGTATTATAGTCTATGCCATGAATGGCTGTAGGCAATTCAACGCAGTGCTGTCTTCAGTGTGTACTGTTAAGAGAATCTTGTCCTTTTTGTTACTGGCATATGATAATACGCCTAAAATTGATTTTGCGTCAACTATTATTCTGCCTGTTCCAAGATCAATATCTGAATCAATCGAATTAGCTGCTGCTACAAATTGCTTGATTACATCAATTGATGGCAACTTGATTTCTAATGTTTGCATTTTGTATCTCCTTATTATTAACTCTCAGTTACAAAGCTATATTATAGGTAAGGAAATTGTAAAAATCAAGCATTTTTTTGTTTTTTCATCTTTTTTAGAGTTTTTTAACTTAATCTGCGATGGATTCCTTGATTATATGTTTCATTCGCCCAATAGAATCTTATTCCTTTGAGAATTATCTCATGTCTTTCATCTATCATATCAAGGGCTTCAATATATATTTTAGTAATATCAATTCCATCATTACATATCTCTATTAGATCATTATAATACTCCTGATTAATTATCATTGCCTTATTATCAGTTATAACATCAATATAAACCTTTGCATTAATATCATATATGTTCTGCTTGATATCTCTTAACTTTGCATAGCTCATGTTACCTATAATCTCATCCACTATCACATCTCGTCTGATTCTTAATGCTTCCTGTGCTTTCAATAATAGTGTCTTAACAATATTATTATCAATACTACCATCATTACCTCTATTGTCTAATAGCATAGTTCTCAATTGTAGATAATAATCATAACTTCTCTTGCAATCTTTTTGATATATATTAAGAATCTCCTTTAGGTTAAAGAATCCATCTAGTAATCCGTTTTTTTCTGAATCGTTATATGTATCCTCTATTTTATTAATACAGTCTCTTATTCTCTGTAATTCATCTCTCTGCTTTTTATTATGTACATCCGTTAATTTCGTGATGGCATCACACACGCCTATATGGGTTGCTCCATGAATTATTGCACCTCTTACAGAAGCATTAATCACTGTAAGATTAGGATTCTCAATAATCTTTTTTTCAAACCATTGTCTATAGACATTAAAGTTCTTATATGTCTGTAGTATACTACCATCTATTCCTTCAACTTTATCAAAGAGTGATTCGTCCTCCTCCGCAATTGTCTTTTCTTTAATTGCATTATCTGCGTGTTTTTTATCACCTTCAAAAGCCAAATCCATACCCATTAGTATTATCTTGTCAAATCCAAGAAACTGTGCTAACGAAAATCCATTATTAGATACTGAACCGCCGGACTCAATATTGCTTATCTTCTTTCCACTCTTCTCATATACTTTTTGAACAGCATTAGAATTATTGAATACAAACATCTTCCCACGCTGTCGTATTGGGAATACATACTGCGAATGAACACTATATACCATTGGAATCAATCTGTCTTTATCACCATCCATTAATTCTGAGCTCTTCTTTGGATCTACCGTAATAAGTATATCTGGTGTTATATCATGCTCCCTTAGTATCTTCTGTGATGAATCTGTAGCAATTATGAATACCCTATCCTTATTAACCATAAGTTCATCTATATTACTATTAAGTGAAGGTCCCATACCCACAATTACAGCAGGTATATTAGTCTTGTCGATATCAGCTAATGCTTCTTTTAACTGATCAATTGTAGAGGAATATGCCATACACCAAAGATTAGCCAGAAGATTTTCAGCCATCTTTTCACCAAACTTAGCATTCGTACTGTCATTAGTTCCTACTCTTGCTGATATCTGCTGACTTAAATCGATGAAGGCCTGTATATTCTCAGGATATATCTTGCCATAATTTGGCGATATAACTATCTCTGTATGCTTCATTCTCTCTATTGGACAGTTGCGAGTAAGTAACTGCCAATACTGATTCATATTAACTCCATCTAGAATAATGTATAGTCGTCCCTTGGCTTTATTCAGTATTCCGGTTATATCAACATTTTCCATAATTAGCTTAAAGATTCTAATATCTGGCTCATACAGCATAATTAGATTGTCATGCGTCATTCTGTCCACAAGAGCGCTTATATACTCCATATTAGACATTCCACAGTACACATATAGAGTCTTTTTGTCCATATTAAGCTTTGATACAAAGCACTGTACCGCATATCCTGAGTCGCATCTGCTTGATAATATCATCTCTCTTTTGTCATCATTATAGACAACTACTGCTGTTCCATCCTTTGCTTCCTGCATTGATATAAAGCCAGGTCGTGCTATTTTACTTTGCTGCTCAATTATATTCCATATGCCATCAGTGTACAGGGCTGGCATGCAATTACATAGGGCTTTAAGGTTATTATTAAGTATTGTTTTATTACTCATATTCATGTGCCGTTCTCCTACTTAAGCAAGGTGTCATATATGCTGGAAGATATAACAAATCCGTGCTTATTTCTACAATTACTGTGATAATAAATCCTGATACAAATCAAGTAATTCCTTGACATCATATCTTAATGTATCAGCAAGCATTATCATATCACCATTTTTCATGCTTTTAACCAGTGCATTGCTCTGCTCTATAATATATGCCTGATAATTCTTTGCATCCTCTGATGGGAAGCCGAAGTCATATATTGTTTTGGCAAATTCAACAAGAATATTACATGTTCTTGAAACATACTCATTAATCATATCTCCAATTGCTTTGATATCCTCACAATATAGTGCATTCGTTACTTCATCCGTTAATCCTGTCAGAATTCCAATCTCTTTGCAGCGTACTTTTTTAGTCTCAGTATTGTTATTCATATTAATCCTTCCATGTCGCAATTACTTATTTGAATATATCCAAATGAAAGTTACCTAATAAAAAAGGCAGCCTAGTACGGCTGCCCATTTATATATAGACTTTTAAGAACTACTGTAGTAATGATAATACACCCTGTGTAGCCTGATTTGCCTGAGCAAGCATTGACTGACCAGCCTGTGAAAGGATGTTATTCTTGCTGTACTCAACCATCTCTGCTGCCATATCTACATCACGGATACGTGATTCAGCGGCCTGTGTATTCTCGCTTGTTGTATCAAGGTTGTTAATTGTATGCTCAAGTCTGTTCTGAAGAGCACCAAGTGTAGAACGCTGTGTAGATACTGTATTAATAGCTGTCTGAATCTTCTCCATTGCATCACCTGCATCGTCGAATGATGCTAAGCTAAGTCCATTAACACCTAATTCTGTTGATGAAAGATCTGATATTGATAATTCAATAGCCTGACCACTAAGTGAACCAACCTGAAGGTTCTTACCCTGGAATGAACCATCTAATAAATTCATTGTATTAAACTGTGTTGTTGACTGAATTCTGTCGATTTCAGATGTTAACTGATCAACCTCTGCCTGAAGTGCTGTTCTATCTGTTGATGTATTAGTATCGTTAGCTGCCTGTGTAGCAAGTTCATTCATTCTTTGAAGAATTG
>CAZPHI010000061.1:0-12341 GCA_964586425.1 uncultured Lachnospiraceae bacterium
ACTATTATCTTTTAATTGCTAATTGCAATATCAAGGACTTTTTCAGCAGCTTCGAGGCAACAATAATAATAAGAAAAATGGAGCGCGCTGATTCAAATGAAGTACCGATTATTGCAATGACAGCCAATGCATTCGATAGTGATAAAGAAGCATCGAAGCGGGCAGGGATGAATGCACATATGGCAAAACCAATCGTTCCAAAGGAATTATATGAAACTTTGTTAGAGTATATACACTAATATTATACGAAATTTACATAGTGGGACTATTATAAGCAGAATGATGATGCAGAAGGTTGGGGAAGATTGAACTTATTTGAAGCTGCAAGCGGTTATGGTGCATTTGTTACTGCTGTAACAGTTAAAGATGGTATCTTTAGCTGCAGCAGTTGGTATCAAAGAGTTATTAGCTATTCGTGGCAATAAAAAAAGAGTAAGATAATAGTATTTTTTGTATAAAGCAAAAAATGTAATTGACACGTTAAAAACATGGTGCTATACTAATAAAAAATTCAATAATTTAAACCGTTGAAGTGGAGATAACGGCAGTTATGAACTCACAGAGAATCCGGAGTGCTGAGAACCGGGTAGAACACAGATTGTCAAATGGACCACTGAGGGCGCAGTCAAAAGTATAATTATAGTACCGAGTATTCTGCGACGTAAGGGCTTACGTAAGTAGCCGGGAATATGTTAGTATTTCGCAGAGTGTGTAGCGTACGCTATGAAGCAAGGTGGCAACGCGGGAAATAATAAGTTTATTATATCTCGTCCTTGACTGATAGAATTAATTTCTATTAGTCATGGACGGGATTTTTTTATGCAAAAATTAAAAGGAGGAAAAGAAATGTATTATCCATCGTTAGAAGAAGCGAAAGTAATATTGAAATCTGGAGATTATAAGCAGATTCCAATTAGTCGGGAGATATTATCCGATGTAAGAACACCAATTAATGTGTTAAGAGCACTTCAGAATGTAAGCCATAATTGCTTTATTCTTGAATCAGCTGAGGACAATAAGGTCTGGGGAAGATATACATTCCTTGGTTATAATCCTTCTATGGAGATTAATGGCATAGAAAGAATTAGAGATATAATAAAAGAACATAAGAGTCCACGAATTGAAGGCTTGCCAACATTTACCGGAGGACTGGTTGGATACTTCTCATATGACTTTATAAAGTATAGTGAACCAAGTTTGGTGCTTGATGCGAAGGATGAGGAAGGCTTTAAAGATATAGATTTGATGCTTTTTAATCAGGTAATTGTGTTTGATAATTATAAGCAGAAGATGATTCTGATTACTAATATACCAGCAGACAATATTGAATAGGAATACCAAAAAGGTGTAGATGAACTTGAGAAGTTGTCAGAACTGGTTTCAACAGGAACAATGAAGAATAATGAAAAAGGTAGAATTACTTCAGATATAAGACCTTTATTCAATGAAGAGGAATATTGCCAGATGGTAAATAAGGGCAAGGAATACATTAAAGAAGGAGATATATTCCAAGTGGTCTTATCTAACAGACTTGAAGCTGATTTTGAGGGAAGTCTTTTTGATACATACAGAGTACTAAGATGCAGTAATCCATCACCTTATATGTTCTATTTCTCAAGTGATGAAGTAGAGATAGCGGGTGCATCACCAGAGACATTGGTTAAGCTTGAAGATGGAGTGCTTCATACATTTCCATTAGCAGGAACAAGACCAAGAGGCAAGGATGATAGAGAAGATAAGCAGCTAGAGAAAGAATTGCTTGCAGATGAAAAGGAACTTGCAGAACATAATATGTTGGTTGATCTTGGAAGGAATGACTTAGGGAAAATCAGTAAGATAGGTAGTGTGGAAGTTGAAAAATATATGGAAATTGAAAGATTTTCACATGTTATGCATATAGGCTCAACAGTTAAGAGCATTATTGCAGATGATAAAGATGCAATAGATGCCATATCATCAGTACTTCCGGCTGGAACACTTTCGGGTGCACCAAAGCTTAGAGCTTGTGAGATTATTAATGAGCTTGAGAATAACAAAAGAGGTATATACGGTGGAGCAATTGGATATATCGATTTTACTGGTAATATGGATACATGTATTGCAATTCGACTTGCTTTCAAGAAGAATGGAAAGGTTTTCGTTAGATCAGGAGCAGGAATTGTTGCAGATTCTGTACCAAAGACTGAATATCAGGAATGCATTAACAAGGCTAAAGCAGTTGTTAATGCGCTACATGAAGCAGGAGGTAAAAACATATGATTCTTTTAATTGATAATTATGATAGTTTTTCATATAACCTCTATCAGATGATTGGAAAATTTCAACCGGATATTAGAGTTGTAAGGAATGATGCGATTACAATAGATGAGATTAGAAAGTTAAATCCAGAAGCGATTATCCTTTCACCAGGACCTGGTAAGCCAGAGGATGCGGGTATATGTGTCGAAGTTGTTAAGAAGCTGTCTGCCGAGATGAAAATCCTTGGTGTTTGCCTTGGACATCAGGCAATATGCAGCGCATATGGCACAACGGTATCATATGCCAAGCGTTTGATGCATGGAAAACAGTCGTCTACAAAGATAGATAATAGAGAGAAGATATTCGCAGGACTATTAGATGTAATACCTGTTGCAAGATACCATTCATTAGCTGCTATTGAAGACACACTTACAGATAATCTTAAGGTGATTGCCAGAGCCGATGATGGTGAGATAATGGCTGTAAAGCATAAAGAATATGAAGTATATGGTTTACAGTTTCATCCGGAATCAATTCTAACACCGGATGGAGAAAAGATTATAAGTAACTTTTTAGCAATTAATAATAACTAATATTTGGAGGAAAAAGATATGATTAGAGAAGCAATTAAGAAGGTAGCAAAAAAGGAAAATCTTACATATGAAGAGGCTAATACAGTAATGGATGAGATTATGTCTGGTAACACATCTGATATTCAGACATCAGCATTTCTCACGGCTATGTCATTAAAAGGTGAAACAATCGACGAAATCACAGGTTGTGCAAAAGGCATGAGAGATCATTGTGTTAAGGTGTTCAATGATATGGATGTTGTAGAGATTGTTGGAACAGGTGGAGATGGTTCTAATTCATTCAATATCTCAACTACAGCTGCAATTGTAGTAGCTGCAGGTGGAGTACCAGTTGCAAAGCATGGTAACAGAGCAGCTTCTTCAAAGTCAGGAACAGCGGATTGTTTTGAAGCATTAGGCGTTAATATTACAGTAAGTCCGGAAAAAAGTGCAGAGTTACTTAAGGAAATTAATCTTTGTTTCTTGTTTGCACAGAACTATCATATATCAATGAAGTATGTAGCACCTGTAAGAAAAGAATTAGGAATTAGAACAGTATTCAATATATTAGGACCACTTGCTAATCCAGCCGGTGCTAATATGGAGCTTATGGGTGTATATGATGAAGAACTTGTAAGACCACTTGCAGAGGTTCTTGAGAATCTTGGAGTTAAGAGGGGCATGGTAGTATATGGTCAGGATTGTCTTGACGAGATATCAATGAGTGCACCTACAACAGTATGTGAATTCCATGATGGTGAGAGAAAAGAATATGTGATTACTCCTGAGGATTTTGGATTTGAAAGATGTGATAAGTCAGCATTGGTTGGAGGTACACCAGAGGAAAATGCTAAGATTACCAGAAGTATTCTTGCTGGAGAACAGGGACCTAGACGTCATGCAGTGCTTCTTAATGCAGGTGCAGCACTTTACATGTCAGGTAAGTATGCTACAATGGCAGATGGCGTTAATGCGGCAGCAGAGCTAATTGATAGTGGTAAAGCAATGGCTAAACTAGAAGAATTCATTAGACGATCTAATGAAGAGTAGTATGACAGTAATAACTAATCAAGGAGACTGATAGTATATGATATTAGATGAGTTGGCTGATTACGCCAAGGAAAGAGTTGAAAAAGCTAAGAGAAATATCAGTATTGAGGAGATTAAAGCTAAAGCAGCAAGTAGTGTAAAGGGCAATTTCGCATTTGAACATGCATTAAGACATCCAGGACTTCAGCTGATATGTGAGGTAAAGAAAGCATCTCCATCAAAAGGCGTGATATCAGAGGATTTTCCATATATAGAGATTGCAAAATCATATGAGGCGGCAGGAGCAACATGTATATCGTGTCTGACAGAACCAAAGTGGTTCTTAGGCTCGGATGAGATATTCGCTGCAATCAGAAAAGAAGTTAGTATTCCGATGATTCGTAAGGATTTTACGGTAGATGAGTATCAGATATACGAAGCTAAGCTTATGGGAGCAGATGCGGTTTTACTGATTTGCGCATTATTAGATACGGATACACTTCGTAGATATATTAGTATATGTGATGAATTAGGAATTAGTGCTTTAGTGGAAACTCATGATGAATCTGAGATCAAATCCGCACTAGAAGCAGGAGCGAGAATAATAGGTGTTAATAACCGTAATTTGAAAGACTTTACAGTAGATTTTAGCAATGCCATTCATCTAAGAGAGCTTTTGCCTGAGAATGTAATATATGTAGCAGAAAGCGGAATATCCGATGTATCCCAAGTTAAAGAATTAGCAAAGATTGGCGTTGATGCTGTTCTTATGGGAGAGATATTAATGAAAGCTGATAATAGACAAAAGCTTATAGAGGAGATGAAGCTTCTATGAGTAGAATTAAAATCTGTGGTTTATCAAGGATTGAAGATATTGAATATGTCAATTGTGCCAAACCCGATTATGCAGGATTTGTTATCAACTTTCCCAAAAGTCACCGTAATGTGCCGCTTGGCAGATTAGTGGAATTATCGCATATGGTTGATAAAGACATTAAAAAAGTTGGTGTTTTTGTTAATCAGGAGGCAGAAGAGATTGCTAGGATAGCAGAGATGGCAGAACTTGATTATATACAGCTTCATGGTAATGAGGATGAAGCCTACATAGAATATATCAAGAATATAACTAAAGTTCCGGTTATCAAAGCATTTGTAATAAAGGAAAAAGAAGATGTAAGAAAAGCCAAGGCTTCAAAGGCTGATTACATACTTCTAGATAGTGGTCAGGGAAGCGGACAGGATTTTGACTGGAGGCTGCTTGAGGAGATTGACAGAGATTTCTTTCTAGCAGGTGGCATATCAACAGAGAATATTGAGACTGCGCTAAGGAATGTCAAGCCATACGCAGTTGACGTATCAAGTGGTGTTGAGACATCTGGGATTAAAGATATTAAAAAAATAATGGATATAGTGCAGCTTGCACACAAGGAGGATATATAGATGAGTAAAGGACGTTTTGGAATTCATGGTGGACAGTATATGCCGGAGACATTGATGAATACCGTGATTGAGCTGGAAAATGCTTATGAACATTATAAAAATGATCCAGAATTTAACAAGGAGCTTGACGATTTGCTGAATAATTATGCAGGAAGACCATCAAGACTTTACTTTGCAAAGAAGATGACAGAGGATCTTGGTGGAGCTAAGATTTATCTTAAGCGAGAGGACCTTAATCATACTGGAGCACACAAGATTA
Organism: uncultured Lachnospiraceae bacterium; assembly: GCA_964586425.1. Lineage (GTDB taxonomy): Bacteria > Bacillota > Clostridia > Lachnospirales > Lachnospiraceae > CAZPHI01. The sequence continues at coordinate 5,539 of CAZPHI010000061.1, forward strand.
ATAATGTATTAGGCCAGGTGCTTCTAGCTAAAAAGATGGGCAAAACCAGAGTTATTGCAGAAACAGGTGCAGGACAGCATGGTGTGGCAACAGCAACAGCTGCAGCACTTATGGGTATGGAATGTGAGATATTCATGGGTGAAGAGGATACTAAGAGACAGGCACTTAATGTATATAGAATGCGACTTCTTGGAGCTAAGGTTAATTCAGTAAAAGAAGGTACATCTACGTTAAAGGATGCTGTTTCAGCTGCTATGAGAGAATGGACTACAAGAGTAGAGGATACTCATTATGTAATAGGTTCGGTAATGGGACCACATCCATTTCCTACAATTGTAAGAGACTTTCAGGCTGTAATATCTAAAGAGATAAAAGAGCAGTGTATGGAACTTGAGGGAAGACTTCCTGATGCAGTATTAGCATGTGTTGGTGGTGGTTCGAATGCAATTGGTTCATTCTATAATTTTATTGAAGATAAAGAAGTAAGATTAATTGGCTGTGAGGCAGCAGGACGCGGAATTAATACAGCAGAGACTGCAGCAACAATTGCAACAGGACGAGAAGGAATATTCCATGGTATGAAGAGTTATTTCTGTCAGGATGAATTTGGCCAGATTGCTCCTGTATATTCTATCTCAGCAGGACTTGATTATCCAGGTATTGGACCTGAGCATGCAATGCTCTATGATCAGGGAAGGGCAGAATATGTTGCAATAACTGATGATGAAGCAGTAGATGCATTTGAGTATCTGTCAAGAACTGAAGGAATTATCCCGGCAATTGAGAGTTCACATGCGGTTGCATATGCTAGAAAGCTTGCACCAACAATGGATAAGAATCAGATTATGGTTGTTACAATATCAGGACGTGGAGATAAGGATTGCGCAGCAATAGCACGTTACAGAGGGGAGAATATATATGAATAAGATTAGTAAAGCATTCGAAAAAGGTAAAGCATTCATTCCATTCATTACATGTGGAGATCCAGATTTGGAGACTACTGAAAAGTTAGTATATGCTATGGAGGAGGCAGGGGCTGATCTGATTGAGCTTGGTATACCTTTCTCTGATCCAACAGCAGAAGGACCTGTAATTCAGGCTGCTAATATTAGAGCTTTAGAAGGTGGAGTTACAACGAATAAAGTATTCGCAATGGTTGAACGAATAAGAGAGAATTCCCAGATTCCACTGGCATTCATGACATACGCTAATGTTATATTCTCATATGGTTCAGAGCGATTCATAAGTAAAGCAGCAGAACTTGGAATAGATGCGATTATCTTGCCAGACCTGCCATATGAAGAAAAGGATGAATTTGACCCAATCTGTAAGAAGTATGATGTCGCACTTGTATCCTTAATTGCGCCTACATCAAGAGAGCGTATATCAATGATAGCAAAAGAGGCTGAAGGTTTTGTATACTGCGTATCTTCGCTTGGAGTAACAGGTGTAAGAGGTGGAATTACAACAGATATTAAGAGTATGGTTGAACATGTTAAAGCAGCAAAAGATATTTCATGTGCCATTGGATTTGGCATATCAACACCTGAACAGGCAAAGCTAATGTCTGAATATGCAGATGGTGTGATTGTTGGGTCTGCAATTGTTAAAATCTGTGCAGAATATGGCAAAGACTGTGTTACATATGTTAAGGAATATGTTGAGAGCATGAAAAATGCTATAAAATAGTGAAGATAAAGAAAGTCCGCTTATATGCCACCAATCGGTGGTCATAGATAAGCGGGCATTTTTTTATGCGTTAGCTTTAGCTGATTTCTGGAAGAATAAAACCTTACAACCTTCAACAAGAAGTGATACTGCTAATATGAAGATTGGAATAATGAATACACAGAGAAGTCCTTCAACATTCCATGCACCAGTACCAGTAACTAATGCTTTGACATATTGTACAAAGCTTATTCCTAATTGTCCAAGTGAGGCAGCAGCCATAAAGAACATTGGAATATAGAACATATGATGTTTTTTGCCAACTGATTTCAGATATACAGCAGCAGCCATTAAAGCTGGAACTGATACAAGCTGGTTACATGCACCAAACAATTTCCAAAGAGTTGCATAACCACCAACACAAAGTATTGCAGCAATACCAACATTAAGAATTGTTGCTACATACATATTAGATAATGCTTTACGAACGGGATGTGCATTCTCTTCGCCAGGCTTTGCTGCGAATAATTCCTGGAAAGTGAATCGTCCAAGACGGCAACAGGTATCAAGTGAAGTTAAGCAGAATGCAGATACAGCAAGAGAAATTATTGTGAATGCAACGCTTCCGGCTTGTTCTGAAAGTCCCATCTTAATGAAGAAACCTTCAATAGCTGATGCGAATACAGTAGCAGGTGTGCCTAATTTTTCACCTGTAACAGCATCTGTAAGTCCATTAGCAGATACTGAACCAATACAAATAAGTGCGATAACAGCAAGCACACATTCAATTAACATTGCACCATAACCTATTAATTTAGCATTCTTCTCATTATCAAGCTGTTTTGATGTAGTACCTGAAGAAATAAGTGAATGGAATCCAGATACAGCACCACATGCGACTGTAATGAATAATGCAGGGAATACAAAGTTACCTTTATTATCGAATGCCTGAAAAGCATGTAACTGCACAGATGGATTTGAACCAATAATACCGATTATAGCAGCTCCAATCATAAAGTAAAGGAGGAAACTGTTAAGATAATCTCTTGCGGTAGAAGAATCCATACAGGTGTTACAGATGCAACAGCACAGTAGATGAATACAACAGCACGCCAGAATGCAACAGTACTGAATGCTCCCTGTAATGGGAACTTAAGACCTAATGCAACACAGACTGCAAGAACAACAAGGAAAAGCCATATCTGGTAATGTTTCCTGAGATGATGACAGGCCGATATTTGGGTTGTGTTCTTCAGGACAAATGGTTTGATAATGCTGAGGATTTTTTGACAGGACCAACAACTACTGTTATGAAGGAAAAATCAAAGGAATTGAATATTCATATTGTATATTCGCTTTTTGAAAAAGCAGAGGAAGAAGGAAAGACTGTATATTACAATACATTAGGTTTGGTATCACCGATACGAGGCGTAATTGGAAAATACAGAAAGATACATATTCCGGGTGGAGATCTTAGATATAATAATGTATACGAAAAATATTATTTTAAATCAGGCAATATGGCACCTGTTTTTGAACTTGATAATGGTGCAAGAATAGCAATGATGCTTTGCTATGACAGATTATTTCCTGAACTTTGGAGAACATATTTCCTTAAGAGAGCAGATATTATCTGTGTGGCTACATGTACAATGGGATTAAGAGCAGATATGTTTATAACAGAGCTTCAAACAAGAGCACTTGAGAGTCATTCATTTGTAATTGCACTGAACAGAGCTGGAGAGGAAATCGTGGAAGGTGAGGATTCAAAGAGAATTCATTTTGGTAAATCACTCATAGCTAATCCGCTTGGTAATATTGTTACACAGGTCGGTGGTGAGGAATGGACATATGTCACTAGTGAACTTGATTTTGATGAGATAATATACGCAAGAGGAAGATTAAACTGGGAGAGAGACAGACATCCAGAGATGTATGCAATGGTAGCAGATACTAATGTATCAATTGATCATTGGATATTTGAAAGAGGCTTCTAAATAATATGTATTATTTTAATATTAGCGGGAGATACTATTATCTGAAAACAGTATAAACTGGAAGCGGTATAAGCTGAAAACAGTATAAACTGAAATAACAATGCGTGGAGGTAATAGTAATGAAGTTTCGTGTTAATGATGCATGTATAAGCTGTGGATTGTGTGAGAGCACATGCCCGGAAGTATTCACACTTCATGATGGAGAACAGGCAAAGGCTGTTGAAGGTGATGTAGATATTAGTGTTCTAGAAACAGCAGAGATGGCAAAAGACGGTTGTCCAGTGGATGCAATTGAAGAAGACGATTAGATATGTTATAATTGCGTTAATTTTAATAATATAATTACTGATTGGAAAGAAATATTATGACATTAATGCAATTAAAATATGTAGTTACAGCATCAGCAGAAAATTCTCTCAATGATGCATCAAAAAAGCTGTTTATCTCACAGCCCAGTCTGTCTAATGCAATTAAGTCGTTAGAAGATGAGGTAGGAATTCAAATATTCAATAAGACAAAAACTGGAATTACGCTTACTAATGAAGGCGAAGAATTCATAGGGTATGCAAGGCAGGTCCTTGAGCAGTATGAATTACTTGATGCAAAGTATATTAGCAGAAAAGAAGAGAAAAAGAAGTTCAGTGTATCAATGCAGCATTATACATTTGCGGTAAATGCTTTTATAGAAACCATACATCATTATGGAATGGACAGTTATGAATTCGAAGTATATGAAGATACTACACATGCTGTGCTCGAGAATGTACGCAATAGAAAATCAGAAATAGGAATTCTGTATATGAATGAATTCAATAAGAATGTACTTGGCAAAATCCTTACTGATTATGATCTAGAGTTTCATGAATTATTTGACTGTAGTTTATATGTGTATATGTATAAAGAACATCCACTGGCTAAGAAAAAGATACTGCAGATGGAACAACTTATGGAATATCCGTGCCTGACATTCTCGCAGGGCGAACGTAATTCATTCTATTTTGCCGAGGAAGTCTTAAGCACCTATCCTTATAAGAAGGTAATAAAAGCAAGTGATAGGGCAACATTGCTTAATCTTATGAGAGGTGTTAATGGATATACGATTTGTTCAGGAATTATATGTGAAGAGTTAAATGGCAATGATTACAGTGCCGTAAAGCTAAAGTCGGATGAAAAGATGACTATTGGGTATATTACAATTAAGAACGCGAGCTTAAGTGAGATTGGATTGCGTTACGTAGAAGAAATTAAAAAGTATAAAATGAAAAGGTTATAGTCTAAGACTATAACCTTTTCTGGTTTTTTTGGATTAGACATAATATAAAAGCTGTTGTATAGTCTATTAATACTTAAGAGATAGGAATTATCTTATATAGTATCTGCAGAAATATAGTCAGGTAAGGAGGAATGGTAATGGCTCAGATCAGATTGGAGAATGTCTCAAAAACATTTTCAATTAAAGGAGAAAAAATAGAAGCTTTAAAAGATATTAATTTGGATATAGAGCATGGAGAGATATACGGAATAATTGGTATGTCCGGTGCTGGTAAAAGTACATTGATAAGATGTCTTAATTATCTTGAAAGACCAACATCGGGTAAGGTATATGTTGAAGATGAGGATTTGGGGGAATTGAAAGAACGGGAGCTTCGAAAGAAGCGAAGTACAATAGCGATGATATTTCAACATTTTAATCTGCTAATGCAGAAAAATGTTGTTGATAACGTAGCATTTCCACTTATATTACAGGGGATTAGTAAGAAGAAAGCAAGGGAAGAGGCTATAAAGTATCTAGACATTGTAGGACTTAAAGAAAGGTGCAAGTCATATCCAAATCAGCTTTCAGGTGGTCAGAAACAGAGAGTTGCGATAGCGAGAGCACTAGCTTCAAAACCGCATATATTGCTTTGTGATGAAGCAACAAGCGCGCTTGACCCTAAGACAACAAAGTCGATTTTGTCGCTATTGAAAGAGATTAATAAGAAGTATGGAATTACAATTGTGTTGATAACACATCAGATGGATGTAATTAGGGAGATATGTGACAAGGTAGCGATAATTGAAAACGGAAAGGTTGTTGAGACTGGCGATGTATCGAATATCTTTAGTCATCCACAGTCGAGTGCGGGAAGGCAACTTATTATTGGTGAACATGAAAGTAATACTTCAATTGATAAGCTGAATGAGAATGTAAGCTATATTAGAATTGTATTCTCGGAAAATTCAGCATTTGAACCTGTTATCGCTAATATGATTTTGAGCCTTTTAGTTCCAATTAACATTCTAAGTGCAGATACGAAGAATGTAGGTGGAATAGCTAAAGGTGAGATGATATTGGGTGTTGAAACAAAATCAAAATCAAAGGTTGAGGATTATCTGATTAGTAAAGGACTAGAAGTAGAGGAGGTGGTTCTGAATGTGGAGTAAAGCAATTACAGATATGATAATTCAGGGAATAGGTGAAACTTTATATATGACGGTACTTGCAACATTATTTGGATATGTTATCGGACTGCCTATAGGTACAGCTCTTGCTGTAACTGCTAAGAATGGAATTAAGCCGAATCTTATTATTAATAAGGTCCTTGATATTCTGGTTAATATTTTTAGAAGTATTCCATTCCTGATTCTTTTAATTTTATTAATTCCGCTTACAAGAATGCTGGTTGGCAAAAGTTATGGCTCAACAGCAACAATAGTTCCGCTTGTGGTGGCAGCAGCACCATTTATCGCAAGACTTGTGGAATCATCAATTATGGAAGTTGATAAAGGTGTAATTGAGGCCGCAAGGTCGATGGGGGCAACAACATTAACCATTATTATAAAGGTGTTATTTGTTGAGGCAAAGACATCAATGATTACAGGCGCAACAATAGCACTTGGTACGATTCTTGGATACTCGGCAATGGCAGGAACAATCGGAGGTGGCGGACTGGGAGATATAGCTATAAGGTATGGCTATTATCGATATCAGGAGGACATTATGATTGTAACAGTTATATTATTGATAGTTCTGGTTCAGTTTTTCCAGATAACAGGAAGCAGATTAGCAGCCAGATTAGATCATAGAAAAAATAAATAAAAATGGTAGTGTCAAATAAGTTATGAGAAAACTTAGTCAAAAAAATAGGCTCAAACGAA
>CAZPHI010000062.1:0-12270 GCA_964586425.1 uncultured Lachnospiraceae bacterium
GATGAAAGCCCAGGAACATTCGAATTATTCCAGGGAAGAAAATACAAAGTATATAGAGGAATGGGATCAATCGCTGCTATGGAGAATGGCAGTAAAGACAGATACTTCCAGACAGATGCTAAAAAGCTTGTTCCAGAAGGCGTTGAAGGACGTGTTGCTTATAAGGGAACAGTTGAAGATACAATATTCCAGTTAATTGGTGGTTTAAGATCAGGTATGGGTTACTGTGGTACTCCAACAATCGAAGACCTAAAGGAAAATGGTAAATTCGTTAAGATTTCAGCTGCAGCTCTTAGAGAGAGTCATCCACATGATATTCATATCACAAAAGAGGCTCCAAACTATAGTGTAGAAGATAATCATTAATTATAAAAGGCTGGTGGGCTGCAAAATTGCAGTTACACCAGTCTTTTTATGATAAAACGTATATAAAAATACATTTACAAATACACATTGGTGTGGTATGATATATTAATCAATTCAAAGAGAGCGATAATGGAGGATATGTTTCATGAATAATTATAGAATGACAATAGAATATGATGGAAGCAGATATGATGGATGGCAGAGAATGGGTAAGGATTCTACTGATAATACAATAGAAAGAAAACTAGTTGAAGTGCTTCAGAAGATGACTGGAGAGGATGTTGAGATTTTCTGTGGACACAGAACTGAGAAGGGTGTACATGCATATGCACAGGTTGCCAACTTCAAATTGAATTCAGCTCATAAAGCTTCTGATATTAAGAATTATCTGAACAGATATCTTCCAAGAGATATATCAGTACTGGAATTAGAAGATGCAGAGGAAAGATTTCATGCACAGCTTAATGCAAAGTCAAGAACATATGTATATAGAATAGATACAAAGGATGTTGCTAATGTATTTGAAAGAAAGTATATGTACCATGTATTCAAGAAGCTGGATGTAGAGGCTATGCAACAAGCAGCAAAAGTACTTGTTGGAGAACATGATTTTAAGAATTTTACAACAGCAAGAAAATCAAAATCAACAATTAAAGTAATTAATAAAATTGACATCTATGATGATGGTTCAGAAGCAGAGATTAGAATCAATGGTAATGATTTTTTGCATAATATGGTAAGATTTATTATCGGTATGCTTATTGATATAGGAACAGGAAAGCGTCCGGTTACTGATATGGAGGCTGTTCTCAATGGAAAAGATGGCGTTGAGATAAGTGCTCCTGCGGATGTATGTGGATTATTCCTTGAGAGTGTTAGGTACTAGAGTAATGTTTTTGTTATAGGAGGCTATATGAACTGTAGTAAAGAGAATATGTTGTTGTATGGCGTAACCGACAGAAAGTGGCTGAAAGATGGAGAAACAATGGCACAGGCTGTTGAACAGGCCATCAAGGGCGGCACAACATTTATTCAATTAAGAGAAAAGAATATAAGTAATGAAGAATATATAGAGATAGCAAAAGAAGTTAAAAAAGTAACTGATTATTATAAAGTACCTTTTGTTATTGATGACAATATTGAGGTCGCACTGGCGGTGGACGCTGATGGCGTTCATATTGGACAGAGTGACTGCGAGTTGATTGAAGCTAGAAGGATGCTTGGCCCGGATAAAATAATCGGAGTAACAGCAAAGACAGTTAAACAGGCTGTGGAAGCTATGAATAATGGAGCAGATTATCTTGGCAGTGGAGCAGCTTTTGGCTCTAATACAAAGCTTGATACAAGTACAATTAATCATAATTTATACAAAGCGATTACAGCCAGTGTTTCGATTCCAGTGGTTGCGATTGGTGGGATAGACGCTGATAATATTGAACGATTAAAAGGTTATGGACTGGCGGGAGTAGCTGTAGTATCCTCACTTTTTGCAAGTGAGAATATAGAGAAGGCGGCTAGAGAGCTTGCTAAGTTATCGAAGGAGATTGTTGATAGCAGAGTAATCAGATGTGCTGTATTTGATATGGATGGTACACTTCTAGATACGATGGGTGCATGGGCAACGCTTGATGAAAGATTCCTTGGGACTTATGGCTTTAGCACACCACCTGAATTTAGGGAGATAGTAAGACCTCTTAGTTTAAGACAGGTTGGAGAATATGTAACAACACATTTTGACATACCACTTGACGTAGAAGGGTGTATGAATAAAATTAATGAACTTATTGAAAAAACATATAGAGAAGAAGCATATACAAAAGCAGGTGTTAAAGAGGTACTCGAAAGATTGAGAGAGCAAGGCGTGAGAATGTGTGTAGCAACAGCGACAGACAGACATCTTGTAGAGATGGGATTGAAGCATGCGGGTATTGAACAGTATTTTGAAGGCATTTTCACATGTACAGAAGTAGGAAAGGGTAAGGATTTCCCAGATATATTCGTTCAGGCAATGGAGAGTATAGATGGAACTAAGGAGAATACAATTATCGTAGAAGACTCAATTCATGCAATTGAAACTGCAAAGAAGGATGGTTTCCTAGTGGTTGGTATTGAAGATGAAGATGCTTGTTTATATAAAGAACAGATTATGAAAGCTTCTGATATATACTTAAGGGATTATTCTGAATGGAATGAATTAGTATGTTAGTGGTTGAATAGAATGGAGATTGTATAATATGAGTAATGGATGCATTAAGAAAGAAAATCTGCCAAGAGTTCTTACTATTGCAGGTTCAGACTGTAGCGGTGGTGCTGGAATACAGGCTGATTTGAAGACAATGCTTGCCAATGGTGTATATGGAATGAGCGCAATAACAGCACTTACTGCTCAGAATACTACAGGTGTATATGGAGTACTGGATGCAGATGCTGATTTTGTGGCTAAGCAGATTAGCTGTGTGTTTGATGATATTCGTCCGGATGCAGTTAAGATCGGAATGGTATCGAATAAAGATATAATTAAGATTATTGCAGACAAATTAACTGAATATAATGCAGATAATATAGTCCTTGATCCAGTTATGGTATCAACGAGCGGAAGTAAGTTAATTACAGATGATGCAATTGAAGTGTTGATTAATGAATTGATGCCTATTGCGACTGTAATTACTCCTAATATTCCAGAAGCAATGGTACTTACAGGAATGAATATTGAGTCAGCAAAGGATATGGAAGACGCTGCAAAGAATATTGCAAAAAGACTTAACAAAGAGAATATAGCAATATTAATTAAAGGCGGTCATTCAATTAATGATGCTAATGATTTATTATATACTGATGGTAAAGTGACATGGATTAGTGGACAAAGAGTTGATAATAATAATACGCATGGTACAGGCTGTACTTTATCATCAGCTATTGCATCTAATCTTGCAAAAGGTTATGATATAGAGATGAGTGTGAAAAGAGCTAAGGATTATATAGCAGGTGCTCTTATGGCAGGCCTTGATTTGGGCAATGGAAGTGGTCCATTAAGCCATGGATTTGATTTGAAATCAGAGTATGTGGAGGAATAGAATGAAGACAATAATTGAGTTAATTACTGAACAGATTGAAGCAGCGTTAGAACAGTGCGGATATGATAAAAAGTATGCCAAGGTCAATATATCTAACAGACCGGATTTGTGTGAGTACCAGTGTAATGGAGCTATGGCAGCCTCTAAAGAATATAAGAAGGCTCCATTTATGATTGGTGATGAGATTGTTGAAAAATTAAAAGATAATACTATGTTTGAAACTGTAGAATGCGTTAAACCAGGTTTCATTAATATTATAATTGATAAAGTATATCTTGCATCATATCTTAATGAATTGCAGAATGATGAACATCTTGGATGTAAGACAGAAGAGAATCCTAAGACTGTAGTAATTGATTTTGGTGGAGCTAATGCAGCAAAACCACTTCATGTAGGACATCTTCGCTCTGCCGTAATTGGTGAGACAGTTAAAAGAATAGAGAGATTTGAAGGTAATAAGGTAATAGGTGATGTTCATCTTGGAGACTGGGGTCTGCAGATGGGTCTTATTATTGAGGAATTAAGAGACAGAAAACCAGATCTTGTATATTATGACGAGAGCTTTACAGGAGAATATCCAACAGAGGCACCTTTTACAATTTCTGAATTAGAAGAGATATATCCAGCAGCAAGTGCAAAATCTAAAGAAGATGCAGCATTTATGGAAAGAGCACATAATGCAACGTTAAAGCTTCAAAGCGGAGACAAAGCATTTACAGCAATATGGAAACATATCATGGCAGTATCAAAGGTAGATCTTAAAAAGAATTATGATAATCTTAATGTAAGCTTTGATTTATGGAAGGGTGAAAGTGATGCGCAACCATATATTCCAGCAATGCTTGATGATATGGAAAGCAAAGGATTTGCTTATGAAAGCCAGGGTGCAACAGTTATCGATGTAGCAATGGAAGGTGATTCAAAAGAGATTCCTCCATGCATCGTCAGAAAATCAGATGGTGCTGCATTGTATGCAACATCAGATTTAGCGACACTTATTCAGCGTGAGGAAGATTATCATCCAGACAGATATATATATGTTGCGGATAAGAGACAGGAACTTCATTTCACTCAGGTATTCAGAGCTGCTAAGAAGACAGGAATTGTTGCTAAAGACAGAGAATTATATTTTCTTGGATTTGGCACAATGAATGGAAAGGATGGTAAACCATTCAAAACACGTTCTGGTGGTGTTATGAGACTTGAGAATCTTATTGCTGATATTAGCGATGCAGTGTATAAGAAGATAATTGAGAATGGCAAGATGGAAGAGGAAGAAGCTAAAAAAACTGCTAAGATTGTAGGTTTGGCGGCATTAAAATATGGTGATTTATCTAATCAGGCATCAAAGGATTATGTGTTTGATGTTGATAGATTTGCTTCATTTGAAGGTAATACAGGCCCATATATACTTTATACGGTTGTAAGAATCAAATCAATATTCAACAAATATACAGAGAGTGGAAAGTCTACAGAAGGGCTTACAATTAAAGCGGCTGACAGTAACAGCGCAAAGGCTTTAATGCTTGCTCTTACGAAATTCTCGGATGTTGTAAGTGTTGCATATAAAGAGATGGCACCTCATAAGATATGTCAGTTTATATATGAAGTATCAGATGCATTTAATGGCTTTTATCATGATACGAAGATTCTTTCTGAGGAGGATGAGGAGAAGCAGAAGGGATATATTGCTTTGTTATCATATACACGTGCCGTGCTGGAACAGTGTATAGATCTTCTAGGTATTGAAGTGCCAGATAGAATGTAATTATATTATTAATTTTAAAAAAGTCATTTTTTAATCTGATTTTAATCTTTTATGCATTTTAGTTTAATTTTCCAGGTGTATTCTTATCACAGTTAAGAAAACAACGGCATGCCAATAGCATGAAAGAAAGGATGATTAATATGGAAAAGTTAGAGAAAGTTGAAAAATTAGTAGAAAAAACAGGTGTTACTTATGAGGATGCAAAAGCAGCATTAGAAGCGTGTGAATGGGATATGCTTGATGCGGTTATCTATCTTGAGAAGTTAGGCAAAGTTAAAACTCCTCAGAATGGTACTTATAATAGCAATTATGAAGGCAGTACAGACAACAGTTTTAATCCTAATATGAATAATGCAGGTAATAATGCAGGTAATAACACTTATAATCAGAACAACAATCGTACGAGTGGTGGATTTGGAGATGCAATGAGTGATCTTGGCTCATGGGTTGGAAAAGTATTCCGTAAGATTTGTGATAGCTCATTAAAGATTGATACGGCTGAAGATAAGAGCTATGATATTCCAATGCTTATTTTTATCTTGTTAGGTTTATTTGCATTCTGGGTTGTGTTCCCATTAATGATTATTAGTTTATTCTTTGGCTTCAGATATTCTATCAAAGGAAAGCTTGATAATAAAACAGTTAACGATATTATGGGAAAAGCAGCAGATTCTGCTAATAACATAAAAAACGATTTTACCGATGGCTATAAAAATAATAACAACGATACAAACAACGATACAAATAACTACAATAAGTAATTGAATAGAAAGGCGAGCGTAATAACATATTGTGCTCGCTTTTCTTGACAAAAGTATTATACATTATTATACATATATTATTATGGTATGAGATTGGAGACGTTATGGCTACTAAGATATTAATTGTTGAGGATGAACTTCAACTTGCAAGAATAGTTGAATTGGAGCTTATGCATGAGGGCTATGAGGTCGCAAAGGCAATTGATGGCAGAGAAGGACTTTCGATGGCTGAATCAGGAGAATACAGCCTTATTTTACTTGATCTGATGCTCCCTGAACTGAATGGTTTGGAAGTTCTTAGGCGCTTACGTAAGAATTCTAATATACCTGTTATATTGTTAACTGCGAGAGACTCGGTTATGGATAAAGTATCGGGACTGGATGCTGGTGCAGATGATTATATAACTAAACCTTTCGCAATTGAAGAATTATTAGCTAGAATCAGAGTTGCACTTAAAAAATATGAGCAGATAATGAGCATAAGTAATACGACAGATGTTACACTTCAGAATAATGATGAGAAATCTAAAGATATGCTGCAGTGTAATGGAATATATATTAACAAATTAAGCCATAGTGTGTGTTATAAAGATCATAGCGGCAGTAATGATATAGAACTTACTAACAGAGAGTATATGCTTCTCTGTGTATTGATAGAGAACAAGAATATTGTTTTATCGAGGGATACATTAATGGAGAAGGTATGTGGATACGATTATATGGGTGAAACCAATGTAATAGATGTATATGTGAGATATCTTCGTAATAAGATAGACGATAGATTTGGCATAAAACTAATCTCTACAGTTAGAGGCGCCGGATATATGATAAAAGAAGATTAGATAAGAGAGGATTAAGCATGAATGATGGAAAAAGAGTCACTTCGACAGCAAGAAGATTAAAATATATGTGGTTTTTCCAACTCATGGGAATCTTTTTGAGTTTTGATATTATGATTTTGATGAGTGGAATCGTGATTCTGGATTACAATGTTCAGAAGAATGTATTTGGAGATTTTTCATTCAAGCATTATGGAGACAGCTTTGACACAGAGAATGAAAAGCTGATATATATATACTCAAAGAAACAACCAGAAGTAATTAGCATAGAAGACACAGATAATATAGATGGCAATTATCTTCTGATTAGAATAGATACAACAAAGGAAACAATTGTAGTCGAAACTTGTAAGGATAGATTTAATGAAAAACAGGACATTACATTAGCAATTAAAATTATAGCTTATATATTCATTGCTATGTTAGTGATTGAAGCATGTATTCTTCTGGAACAGTTATTTAAAACAGTTACAAGAATAAGAAAACAGCTAAAACCTCTTGATGACATGATTCAGACAGCTAATTATATAAGTCAGATGGCTTTAGATGAGAAGCAGATACATGAATTCGAGAATGCAATTGCAAGGGTATCACCAACTAATAGCGGTTTTGATGGACGCATACATACTACGGATGAAGAATTAAAGCCATTGGAAAATGCTGTTAACAATTTGATCGAAAGAATGAGAGAGTCGTACAGAATGCAGTCAAGATTTGTTTCTGACGCATCACATGAACTGAGGACACCTATTGCTGTTATACAAGGATATGCTAATATGCTTGATAGATGGGGAAAGTCAGATGAACAGATACTTGATGAGTCTATTCAGGCAATTAAGAATGAGTCTGACCAGATGAAAAAACTTGTAGAACAGCTATTATTCCTTGCCAGAGGTGATAGTGGAAGACAACAGATGAATATGGAGACTATCAATCTATATGATTTGTTAAAAGAGGTATATGATGAATCGGTAATGATAGATGAACAACATAATTATATCCTTTCAGGTGAGAAGGATGTGACAATAACAGGAGATGTATCGATGATCAAGCAAACAGCAAGAATATTAGTTGATAATGCAGCAAAGTATACATTAACAAAGGATGATATTAAGCTATCATGTGGAAGGGATGAACATGGCAAAGCGTATTTCTATATATCCGATAGTGGTATTGGAATGAGTGAAAGCGATGTTTGTCATGTATTCGAAAGATTTTACCGTGCTGATTCAGCAAGGGATAAAAAGACTGGAGGAACAGGCCTTGGCTTATCAATTGCCAAGTGGATAGTAGATAGACACAATGGACATTTTGAGGTAGTCAGTCGTGAAGAGATAGGAACTAGAATTAAAGTGGTGTTTGATTAAGTTGACTATAACGGATTAAAGAAGTATAATTGACATAATATTATTCTTTTATAAATTAGAGTTTTATGATGGAATGGAGGTTTCTTATGGACAATGATTATGAACAGTATAATGAAAGCTGGGGACGATTGATATGGCGTTTGATATATCCTTGTCTATTATTCTTTGGCGTTACTATTGTAGTTGAATTAATCATTATGGTACCTCAGATGATTTCCTTTATCAATGAGAATAATGTATTATCGAATGATGAGATGCTTAGTGAGTTAATGAATCTTGCGTATAGCGAAGCACTTGACATAACTGCCAAGGCGAATATGATATTAGTTCCAATTCTGTATTTCTTTTTTTGGAACGATAAGAGAAACATACGTAAGAAGAATTTGATTATTAGCTATGAACGACTCAATATAGTAAAATATGTATTCGTTATTTTGGCTGCATTAACTGCATGTCTGTTCTTTAATAATGTAGTTGCATCTTTGCATCTTGAAGAGTCATCAGCAGCTTATCAGCAGTTTGAATTGGCTTATGAAGGAAGTAGCTTTTGGGTGAAAGCATTTGCTACAACAATTAGTGCACCGCTTGTTGAAGAACTTCTATACAGAGGTCTTATATATAAAAGATTAAGATTTAAAGTTAATTTTATTAGTGCTGCAATAATATCAAGTGTGTTGTTTGGTGTGACTCATGGCAATATTGTTCAGGGAATATATGCATTTTGCGTAGGTATGATAATAGCATATGTCTACGAAAAATATAAGAATCTTTGGGCACCTATATTGTTCCATTTTATTGCAAATCTTACATCTGTACTGGTTGAAACATATATTAATTATGAGATTTCACCTGCGGTATTTTTATTAATTACAATAGCAGAAGGCGTGGCATTAGCTGGGTCACTGTTACTTATAAAAAGATATGTCAACAGACAAATAAAACCTGTTGAGGAAATATCCAATATTGCTTAGATAGTGATGTTGAACAATGGAGGAAAAGATGTATAACAGTATAATTATCGGCGCAGGATGCGCTGGTGCTACAATGGCAAGACAGCTTGCTGATAATGGCCAGAAAGTTTTAGTAATCGACAAGAGACCACATATAGGTGGTAATTGCTATGATGCCTATGATGAGCATGGAGTTCTGATTCATGTATATGGACCACATATATTCCATACTAATGAAAAAAAAGTATATGATTATCTGTCAAGATTCACAAAGTGGTATGATTACCAGCATGAAGTGGTTGCTAAAGTTGATGATATGCTGATACCTGTACCTTTCAACCTTAATACACTTAAGATGGTGTATGGCGAGAAAAAGGCAAAGGAATTGGAAGAAAAGCTTGTAGATATGTTTGGAATGGATACAAAGGTACCTATTCTTAAGCTGAGAGAGAGCACAGATGAAGAGATAAAGGCGATTGCTGATTACGTATATAATAATATATTCCTCAAATATACAATGAAACAATGGGGAAAGAAACCAGAGGAAATCGATCCAGCTGTAACAGGCAGAGTACCTGTATACATATCATATGATAATCGCTATTTTCAGGATAAGTATCAGGGTATGCCTCTTGATGGATATACTAAGATGTTTGAGAATATGCTTGCGCACGAGAATATAACTGTTAAGCTTAATACAGATGCGAAGGATTTGTTAACATTTACCGATGGAAAAGTATTCTTTGAAGATAAACAGTATGAAGGTAATGTAATCTATACAGGACAGGCAGATCAACTATTTGATAATGAATTTGGTATGCTTCCATATAGAACGCTTGATTTTGTATTTGAGAATTATCCGCAGGATAGCTATCAGGGAAGAGCATTGGTTAATTATACTGTAAGTGAAGATTACACTAGAATTACTGAGTTTAAGTATCTTACTAATCAGAAGATTTCCAGCACGACAACTATTGTAAAAGAATATTCGAAAGCCTATACTGGAAGCGATGACGAAACACCATATTATGCAATAATTAATGAAGAGAATCTTGCTAAGTATGACTTGTATAAGGAAAAAGCGGCTTCATATGGCAATGTTAAATTACTTGGAAGACTGGCAGAATACAAATACTACAATATTGATGCCATTGTTTTGAAAGCACTTGAAGAAGCAGAACTTATTCTAAATAAATAATAAAGGAGAGTATGGACATGTGCTATACATTATGCATTTTGTCCATGCACAAACGAAAATGAAGATTTTATCAGTAGCAATACCTTGTTATAATTCAGCTGACTATATGGATAAATGTATTCAGTCACTGTTACCAGGTGGAGATGATGTAGAAATTATAATTGTTGATGATGGTTCAACAAAGGATAATACAGCTCAAATAGCTGATGAGTATGCAGCAAAATATCCAACAATGATTAAGGCAGTACATCAGGAGAATGGTGGACATGGACAGGCTGTTAATACTGGACTTAAGAATGCTACAGGAAAGTATTTTAAAGTAGTTGACAGTGATGACTGGGTAGATAAGAATAGCTACAAGAAAATTATTTCAGTATTAAAAGAGAATGAATCTAAAGAGATAGATATGTTTATAGCAAACTACGTATATGAGAAGCAGGGAGCTAAGAAAAAAAGAGTTATTCATTACCGTAATGTAATGCCTGTTGAACAGGAGTTCTCATGGGATGATATGGGTAAATTCAAGATAGATCAGTACATTCTTATGCATTCTGTTGTATATAGAACACAGTTGCTAAAGGATTGTAATTTGCAGTTGCCACAGCATACATTCTATGTTGATAATGTATTTGTATTTGA
The DNA here is from genome assembly GCA_964586425.1 of uncultured Lachnospiraceae bacterium. Classification (GTDB taxonomy): domain Bacteria; phylum Bacillota; class Clostridia; order Lachnospirales; family Lachnospiraceae; genus CAZPHI01. The sequence goes on from CAZPHI010000062.1 coordinate 10,963, forward strand.
ACCACTTCCATATGTTAAGAAGATGTTCTATGTTGATACTAATTTCTATAGATATTTTATAGGAAGAGATGACCAATCGGTTAATGAATCTGTAATGATTAGTAGGATTGATCAGCAGTTAAGAGTTACAAAGATAATGATTAATGCATTCTTAAATGATAAGGTAGAGAATAAGAAATGCAGAAATTATATGAGAAACTATTTGAGAATAATGATGGAAATCTCTAGTATATTCCTTATTATAGCAGGTGACAAAGAGAGCCTTGCTAAGAAAAAAGAACTGTGGAGTTATGTAAAAGATAAGGATAAATCTTTGTTTAAAGAATTAAGATACAGTATTCTTGGTGGTACAGTGAATATCCCAGGCAAATTAGGCAGACAGATTTCAAAAACAGGATATAAGGTTATGAATAAATTCATAGGTTTTAACTAAGAATAACGAGAAAGATTTTGAAAGGAATAGTATATGGTTTTAGATAAATTCAAATTAGATGGAAAAGTAGCAGTAGTAACAGGTGCTAATACAGGCCTTGGACAGGGCATGGCAATAGCGTTAGCGCAAGCTGGTGCAAAGGTTGTAGGCATTGCTAGACGCTCATGTCAGGAAACAAAAGAAAAAATCAATGCTTTCGGTGGAGAATTTGCAGAGGTAATAGCAGACCTTTCGACAACGGAAGTGGTTAATGGTGTATTAGAACAGTCTGTAGCAGCATTTGGCAGAGTTGATATCCTTGTTAATAATGCAGGATTAATAAAAAGATGTGACGCATTAGAGTACTCTGAGGCAGATTGGGATGCTGTTATCAATGTTAATGAAAAGGTTGTATTCTTTTTGTGTCAGGCTTTTGCCAAACAGTACATTGCACAAAAGAGTGGTGGAAAGATAATTAATGTTGCTTCTATGCTTTCTTTCCAGGGAGGAATTCGTGTTCCTGCATATACAGCAAGTAAAAGTGCAATTATGGGGCTCACAAGAGCTATGGCTAATGAATGGGCTTCAATGAATATTAATGTTAATGCAATTGCACCAGGATATATGGCTACTAATAATACAACACAGTTGAGAAATGATGGAGACAGAAGCCAGGAGATAATTGAGAGGATTCCTGCAGGCAGATGGGGAACACCGGAAGATATGCAAGGAACGGTAGTTTGGCTTGCATCATCGGCTTCAGATTATGTTAATGGCTATACAGTAGCAGTTGATGGCGGATGGCTCTCAAGATAAAGATAAAGATAAATAAAAGTGCGCTTTTTGGAGCGTTCACTTAGGGATTTACGAAAACAAGTAAATTTGAGCGACACCTT
>CAZPHI010000063.1:0-12143 GCA_964586425.1 uncultured Lachnospiraceae bacterium
CCTAATTCGACTTTTTGTGTCCAAGGTATTGACATAAGTCCAAAACTGTCTATCCATATATTAACGGGGTTAATGTTTTACTATGTGAAGATCATCCGTTAAATGCTACAATAGCCACTAAGCTTCTCAAACAGCAGGGAGCAATTGTAACATGGGCATGTGACGGTGATAAAGGTGTACGGATGTTTACTGAGTCAGAAGAGGGTGCATTTGATATTATACTTATGGATATCAGAATGCCCAATATGGATGGCCTGCAGGCAACAAGAGCTATTAGAGCTTTGAATAGAAGAGATGCAAAAACGGTTCCAATTATTGCAATGTCTGCTAATGCATATGATGAGGATATTCAGAAATCCTTAGATGCCGGCATGAATACGCATCTGGCTAAGCCTATAGAACCACAGAAGATGTATGAAACAATAGAAAAGTATATAAAGGAAAAATAATAATGTCATCTAAAAAAGGCAAAAAGAAGAAATACAGAATAAAACCAATACCAGCGGTAATACTTTCAGTGATTGCAGTAGCAATTGTAACCTTGATAGTCATAGGTATTGTTAAGCTGGTAAGACATAATTCGAATGACGATAATAAGGTTAATGTATCGGTATCAGGGGTTGGAAATCAACCGCAGACAATAACGGATACTATTGTTAAGGTAACAGTAAAAATAGATATGGAAAGTTGCTTAGTGCCTGTTGGCACATCAATTAAAGCTACAGCAACTGTTGTTCCTACTAATTCTGATACTGCAGTTGTATGGTCAAGTTCAGATAATAATATATTTACTGTAACCAGCGAAGGTGTTATTACTGTCAAGGCTGAAGGTATAGCGGCATTAACAGCAACGGTTGGTAATGTATCTGATGCAATTGTTATTGAAGGAATTAAGGATGCTGCTCAGGCTGATAATGCAGATCTTCCAATGTATAATGCAGCAGGTAATAATAGCAGTCAGCAGAATAATAATATTCCAGGTAATACAACACAGAATAATAATACGCCAGGTAATACACCAGGTAATATATCGCAGAATAACAATACATCAGGTAATACACCAAGTAATACACCAAGTAATACGACACAGAATGATAATACATCAGATGACAGCACACCGGATGGTAGTACACCAGATGACAACACACCGGATGGCAGCACACCAGATGATAATTCATCAGGAAACAATACATCAGGAGATAATGGTGATTCAGGAGCTGGAGCCTTAAGTACTGATTTGTATGGAATATTAGGCACAATGGGATATGAACAGCATCTGTCCAATGTATTTGTATATGGTACTGGAGACAATTATGATGGTGAAATAATAATTGAACAGAATGTTGCAATAATTTATATCAAGCAAAAAAATGATGATTTTGTAGCTAAAATCATGGAGGTACTTGAACAGTTATTACCGGGATATTCTGGACAGGTTTGGAATACATACAGTAATTCCGGTTCCGATACAACATTCACAATTAATGGAAGAATGGTAAGAATAGTAAAGGCAATGTATGGTGGTCATTCACAGATTGTTGTCTATAATTAAATGCTTTTAATAATAAAAGTTGTGTGATATAATTAGTCTAATTGATTTTTTGTCTGTGAATTATACAGGCACTATAGAAAGGATGAAATAGTGTTAAACGAGAACAAGATTAAAATGATGACCAAAATGGCTATATATGAGAAGAATGAAGGCAAGTCTATGCTAAAAACAGCCAAGTATTTTAAAAGTGATTTTGTAACTTTAGGAATATTGAAGACAGTAATTGCCAGTATGCTTGCATATATAGTTATTGTGATTTTGTATATTCTGTGTAACATTGAATATCTTGCAGCTAATATTAATAGTATTGATTATGCTTCTTTGGGTTTATCGATGTTAGGATATTATCTGGCATTTATAGTTGTGTTTGCTGTAATAGCAGGTATTGTATACTCTGTTAGATATGAAAGCACTCGTAATGAGATGAAAAAATATTTTTCAAGGCTTAATAAACTTGAAAAATACTACGCTAATCAGAGAAGGAAAAAGTAAATTCGGAGGAAGCTCTACATGATAACAATTTTAGAATTAAAAGAAAAAATTAGAAATATATATGGAAAGTATGATAGATATATCGTTCCGGCTGCTAAGTTCTTCTTGGCATTATTCTCTATAATGATGCTTAATATAAGTATGGGATATATGTCTAAAATAAAGAATCCGTTGATAGCGGTTGCCATTGCACTTTTATGCGCATTTTTGCCTAATGGATTCACAATAGTACTTGTATCTTTGTTTATGCTGGGACATCTGTATGCGGTTTCAGCGGAACTTGCAGTAGTTGCATTATGCATATTCTTAATTATGTATTTGTTATATTTTAGATTTACACCAAAATTGAGTTATGTACTTATTATTACAACAATTCTTTGCTGGATGAGAATACCTTATCTTATTCCAGTTGTGGTAGGACTTACTTGTGGTGCAGTTTCGATAGTACCTGTAAGTTTTGGCGTAATTGTCTATAGTATTATATCAACAGCGAGTAATTACGAAACAGCTATAACAACAGCGTCTAATTCAATGGCAAAGTTTTCATTCATTGTTGAAAGTATACTTGATAGTAATACATTGATAATTACTCTTGTTGCGTTACTTTTAAGCATACTTGTGGTGTATGCAATCAAGAGATTATCTATTGAAAATGCTTGGCTGTATGCAATTTGTTCTGGAATAGGAACAGAATTTATCATATTTATTGCTGGAAAGATGTTATTTTCAGCTAAAGTTGATATGCTCTTACTTATCGTAGGTTGTGTAATAGCATTTATCATCGGATATGTACTGCAAATAATATTCTTTAATGTTGATTATAAAAGAACTGAGTATGTACAATATGAAGATGATGACTATTATTATTATGTTAAGGCTGTGCCAAAGGTTAATCTTGTTAATTCGGATGTGAAGGTTAAAAAGATTAATGCTCAGAAAGCTAAAAAAACAGATGATATCAAAGCTGTTAATGCTCGTAGAAAAACAGAGAAGAATACAGAAGAGTAAAATACCTGAATTGTAAAATCAGAAGAAAGGAGAGTATATATGACAGCACTCAATACATTTTTTGAAGATTATTTGTCGAATATTTATCTGCCTCAGATTACGATTACAGATATTATTGAGATTATTATTATAGCATTTATCATATATACTGTACTTGTCTGGATTAAAGATACTAGGGCGTGGACGCTATTAAAAGGAATTTTAGTGATAGCAGCACTGGCACTTATAGCAGTTGTTCTGGATTTGAAAACTATATTGTGGATTGCATCCAAAACACTGAATGTTGGTATTATAGCACTTGTAATTATATTCCAGCCAGAGTTAAGAAAAGCGCTTGAACAGCTTGGTAGGAAGAAGATTATAACAGGCATATTTACATTTGATGATAATAAAGGTAAAGGTGAAAGATTCAGTAATAAAACGGTTAATGAACTTGTAAGAGCAACATTCGAACTGGCAAAAGCTAAAACAGGAGCTTTGATTGTAATTGAACAGGATATGATTCTGACTGATTATGAGGAAACTGGTATAGCAATTGACTCAGTCATTAGTAGTCAGCTTCTTATTAATATATTTGAACATAATACACCACTTCATGATGGTGCGGTAATTGTTAGAAATGACAGGGTAGTAGCGGCTACATGTTATCTGCCACTGTCAGACAATATGCAGATTAATAAGGAACTCGGTACCAGACATAGAGCTGGAGTTGGAATTAGTGAGGTTACAGACAGTTTTACAATTATTGTTTCGGAAGAAACTGGTTCTGTATCAGTAGCAGTTGGTGGTGATCTAATAAGGAATATAGATGGGGATGCACTGCGTAATAAACTCGAGTATATGAGAAGAACTACTATGGATATAAAGCAGTTCAGATTGTGGAAAGGGAGGTTGAAGAATGAAGGAAAAAATATTAAATAATTTCAGCCTTAAGATACTTTCAGCAATATGCGCAATAATCCTTTGGGTAGTAATTGTTAATGTGTATGACCCAACATATAAAATCACTGTAAGTGGTGTTACTGTGCAGCTTATTAACGAAGATACGTTAAGTGATAAAGGTTATGCTTATGAAGTAATTGATGGAAGCAAAATATCAGTATATATTACAGGACCTAGAAGTGTTGTGAGCAATATTGGAGCCAGCGATATTATAGCAACCTGTGATCTTAGCAAGGTGTCAGCATATTCTGATTATGTAGATATTGATACAAAGATAGGTAAAGAGGGTGTTAATACTTCAAGCCTTGAAATAATTCCCAAAACAACAGCTATTAAGCTGAGTATTGAAAATAGAGTTTCAAAGACCTATGATGTTGAGGTAGAGTATTCTGGACAGCCGGCTAATGGATATGTAATTAGTGACACTCAGGTATCACCATCTACAATTAAGGTTACAGGTTCAGCTTCAGCCATTGAGAATATATCTAATATTAAGGCAATATATGATCCGAGTGGAGCTACATTCGATATTAATGATAATGCAGATCTTGTCTTGTTTGATGGTAATGGCAATGTTATTGATGATGGTAAACTACAATTAAGTAAGAACCAGGTTGAAATCAGAGCTACTCTGAAACCAACTAAGAATGTGCCTGTTGAATTTGAAATAGGCGGAGTTATTACTGATGGATATAAGCTTGCTGGTTCATATGCTAATTTATCTAGTGTTGATGTATATGGAACTGCTGATGCACTTAAGAATCTCACTAAGATAGAAATCCCTGAGGGCGTAATTAATATTGATGGTATCACCTCTGGAAAATCATACAGTATTAATCTTTCGGAATATATGCCGAGTGGAATTAAGCTGGTTAATTCGGTAAGCTATGTAGTAACATTAGTGATTGAGCCAGTTGGAACAAAGACAGTTGCAATTGATGTCAATACAATTAAAGTTAATAATCTTAATGATGGACTAACGGTATCTTTTGGAGATACAACAAGTATTTCAGTTGTTTTGAATGGAATATCTGAAAAAATCGCACCAGTTACATCAGATATGCTTAATCCGTCAATTGATTTAAACCAGATGACTGTTGGAACCTATCAGGTACCATTAACTTTAGCAGCATCTGCGGATTATACAGTTAATCAGACATATTCTATTAACGTTGTTATTGAACAAAAAACAGAAAGTCAGCAGCCGACTTCAGCTGATACATCAAGTAGCTCAGCACAGTCAGTAAGTGCATCTAATTAATATTCAAAAGGAATATTATATTTGGAGGAAACAGATGGTAACTAAAAAGATTTTAGTGGAATGTCCGATAGGTATTCATTTAAGACCAGCAGGAGCAATGTGTGAAAAAGCGATGTCATTCTCATGCAAGGTAACATTCGAATATGGAGCAGGAAAAACAGCTAATGCCAAAAGTGTAATATCAGTATTGGCGGCTGGGGTAAAATGCGGAGAAGAGATAAATCTTATCTGTGATGGAAAAGATGAAGAACAGGCTATTGAAGCCGTATCAGAATGTTTGATTAATGCATTGAAAGAATAATTGAATTGTTTCGGTGTATTATAATATAATTAAATTCAAAAAAGGAGATGTTTTTATGGCTTATATTGATGTGTACAAACAATGGTGTGAAAACAAGTATTTTAGCGAGGAAACAAGAGATGAATTGAAATCAATTGCTGGTAATGACGCAGAAATCGAGGATAGATTCTATAAGAATCTTGAGTTCGGAACAGGTGGACTTAGAGGTGTTATTGGCAACGGTACAAACCGTATGAATATATATACAGTAAGAAAGGCAACACAGGGGCTTGCAAACTTTATAATTAAGGAGAATGCAGCTGATAGAGGTGTAGCAATTGCATATGACTCAAGAAGAATGTCTCCTGAATTCGCTGACGAAGCAGCATTATGCCTTAACGCTAATGGAATCAAAGCTTACATATTCCCATCACTTAGACCTACACCAGAGCTTTCTTTTGCAGTAAGAGAATTAAAATGTATCGCTGGTATAGTTGTTACAGCAAGTCATAATCCACCAGAATATAATGGATATAAGGTATACTGGGAAGATGGCGCTCAGATTACAGCACCTAAGGATACTCAGATTATTACAGAAGTTAATAATGTAACAGATTACAATACAGTTAAAACAATGGACAAGGAAGACGCAATGATTTCAGGCCTTTATAATGTAATTGGTGCTGATCTTGATGATAAATATATTGCTAATCTTAAGAAGATGATTGTTAACCCAGAAGCTATTAAGGCGGTTGCTAATGACCTTACAATTGTATATACTCCACTTCATGGAACTGGTAATATTCCAGCAAGACGTGTATTAAAGGAATTAGGCTTTAATAATGTATATGTTGTTCCAGAACAGGCAAAACCAGATGGAAACTTCCCAACAGTGGGATATCCAAACCCTGAGGACCCTAAAGCATTTGCATTAGCATTAGCATTAGCAAAAGAAAAGAATGCAGATATCGTTCTTGCAACAGATCCAGATGCTGACAGACTTGGTGTGTATGCCAAGGACTCCAAGACTGGTGAATATGTATCATTCACAGGTAATATGTCTGGTATGTTAATAGCAGAATACCTTCTTTCACAGAGAAAAGAAAAAGGATTATTGCACAAGAATGGTGCGTTAGTTAAGACTATTGTATCAACTAATATGGCAGATGCAATTGCAGCAGAATATGATGTCAAATTAATTGAAGTGTTGACAGGATTCAAATACATTGGAGAGCAGATTAAGTTCTTCGAACAGCAGGGAACATATGAGTATGAATTTGGATTTGAAGAGAGCTATGGTTGTCTTGTTGGTACACATGCAAGAGATAAAGATGCTATAGTAGCAGTTATGGCTCTTTGCGAAGCAGCAGCTTACTATAAGACAAAGAATCTTACTCTTTGGGATCAGATGCTTAATATATTCGACAAATATGGATATTATAAAGAAGGTCTTAAATCAATAACTCTTAAAGGAGTTGAAGGAGTTGCAAAGATTCAGGAAATGCTTAATAATCTCAGAAAAAATCCACCAGTTAAATTTGGCGAATATGAAGTGCTCGCAGTAAGAGATTACAAAGAAGATACAATTAAGGATATGAAGACAGGTGAAGTTACTGCTACAGGACTTCCTAATTCTAATGTATTATATTATGATCTTAATGATAATGCATGGTGTTGTGCAAGACCATCAGGTACAGAACCTAAGATCAAGTTCTATATGGGTGTAAAAGGTACAAGCCTTGATGATGCTAATAAAAAGTTAGATGAACTTACAGAAGCTGTTATGAAAGTTGTAGAATAAATATATAGATTATACTTCAAAGTTTCTTAACATTACGAACACATTTAAAACACATTTCATTGCTAGACTAAGTCTTGTAAATGAGATGTGTTTTAATTTACATGTAGAAAAATAAATATAGAAACGAGGTAATAGTATGACAGATAATAATGAATCAAGAGATGACAGACCTAGATTTGATCCTTTAACAGGCGAGCCAATTGTATATAATGATGAGATGCAATTCAATAATCAGGAGACTGCTCAGGTATATGAACAGACAGATAAGCAGATAGATGAGCAATCAGATAATCAGACTATGGCTCAAGACAATAGTTATGAAGATGATGGCCAATATAGATATAGTGCATCTGATATTGTTAACGATGCAACAACATGGCAGACAGCAGGAAATCCTAATCCTTTCGATGCAAAGGCAGCAAAGAAAGCTGCAAAAGCAGCAAAAAAAGCTGCACATACAGCTAAGAAGGCTAATGAAGGTACCGGTAAGAGAATTGTAAAAAGAGTTGCTGCAAGTATTATGTGTGGTGTAATAGCAGGAGCAGCAATGTATGGCGTGCTGTATACTGGTAATCATTATTTCCCTATTACATCTACACAGCAGAAAGCTTCGCAGATACAGAATGTTTCAACTAATATAGCTACTACTACAAGCGGAAGTAATATTATTTCAGAGAATAGCGATACAACATCAAGCTCTGGACTTATGGATGTTAAATCAGTAGTTAAGGCAGCTATGCCTGCAGTAGTCGCAATTAGTGGTACTATTCAGACAACATCATCATATGGAAGCATGTATCCATTCTATGGTGGAAACTCTGAATCAACTACAAGTGGAACTGGAATTATTATTGGTAAGAATGATACAGAGCTATTAATGGTTACTAATGCACATGTTGTTGATGGAGTAAGCAATCTTACAGTTACATTCATTGATAATGAGCAGGTAAGCGCAACAATCAAAGGCAGCAAATCAGAAAAAGATATTGCAGTTGTTGCTGTAAATATTGCTGATATAAAGGAAAGTACGATAGGCAAGATAGCAATAGCTGAACTTGGTGATTCTTCAGAAGTCGAAGTTGGAGATCAGGTCGTAGCTATCGGTAATGCATTAGGTGAAGGACAATCAGCAACTGTAGGCTGGATTAGTGCTTTAAATAGAACAATTAGTGTATCTTCAACAACATATGAGAATCTTATTATGACAGATGCTGCAATTAATCCTGGTAACAGCGGTGGTGCACTTCTTAATTCAAAAGGACAGGTTATAGGTATTAACTCAGCAAAATATGCAGATGAGGATGTAGAAGGTATGGGATATGCAATTCCTATATCATCAGTAACAGACCTTATTAATACACTTATGAATAAAGAAACAAGAACAGCAGTTGATAGTAGTAAAGCTTCATATCTTGGTATATCAGGAAGTGATATAACTACTGCAATGTCATCAACTTATGGATATCCAGTTGGTATTTTGGTTCGTCAGGTTGAAAGTGATTCAGCAGCTTCACAGGCTGGACTTAGTGTATATGATATTATTACTGGATTTGATGATGAGACAATAAAGACTTTTGATGATTTGAAATCTATTATGAAGTATTATGCAGCAGGTGAGAAGGTAACAATAGAGTATTATCATCTTGAGAATGGACAATATATTCTTAAGTCAGTTGAAGTGACATTAGGACTTAGTCCATCTGCAAAATAAAAATATAAAATATTTATTGATTTTATAAACCGAGCCGAAAACTTCCTTTGTTTAGGGAGAAGAGGCTCGGTTTTTGGTTGAATAATATTACTAATAGTTATATAATTAATGTGTTAGCGCAATAAGCTAAAATACTTATGAATGGATGGAAACTTAATGCTAGAGAATAAAAATAATAACACAGATTTAGATAATGTGTCTAATTCCCAGAAGCAGGATAATATACCAGATAATACTATTGATACAGATGAATATGAGAAAATCTGCTATATGTGCAGAAGAACAGAAAGCAAGGCTGGTAAGATGATATCAATGGCCGGCAATATATATATATGTCCAGATTGCCTTCAAAAGACAATGGATTCAATTAATAATAGTAATATTAATTATGAGGATATGATGAAGAATATGCCATTTGGTATGGATATGTCAAACCTCACTAATTTTGAGATACCTAAGAGCCAGCAGATTAAGAAAAAATCACCGGAAAAGAAGGTTGAGTTAAAGCCGATTGATTTAAAAACAATTCCGGCACCTCATGAAATCAAGCAAAGACTTGATGAATATGTAGTAGGTCAGGAATATGCCAAAAAGGTTATGTCTGTAGCTGTTTATAATCATTACAAAAGAGTTGCAACTAATACAATGGATGAAATCGAAATTGAAAAATCAAATATGCTTATGATTGGACCAACAGGAAGTGGTAAAACATTCCTTGTTAAGACATTAGCAAAATTACTAGATGTTCCACTTGCAATTGCAGATGCAACATCACTTACAGAGGCTGGATATATTGGAGATGATATTGAAAGTGTCGTTTCAAAATTATTAGCAGCAGCTGATAATGATGTGGAGAAGGCTGAAAGAGGAATTATATTCATAGATGAGATAGACAAAATAGCTAAAAAGAAAGAAACCAGAAGCAGAGATGTAAGTGGAGAGTCTGTTCAGCAGGGAATGCTTAAACTTTTAGAGGGCAGCGATGTAGAAGTACCAGTTGGAGCAAGCAGCAAGAATGCAATGGTACCACTTACTACTGTTAATACTAGGAATATTTTATTTATTTGTGGAGGAGCTTTCCCGGATTTAGAGGATGTTATCAAAGAAAGACTTAATAAACAGGCATCAATGGGATTTGTAGCTGATCTAAAAGATAAGTATGATGATGATCCTGATATACTCAGTAAAGTTACAATAGAGGATTTAAAAACATTTGGAATGATACCAGAATTTATTGGACGTTTGCCAATAATATTCACTCTAAAATCACTTACAAAGGATATGCTTGTTTCAGTATTAAAAGAACCAAAGAATGCAATATTGAAACAATATCAGAAGCTTTTGGCATTGGATGAGGTTGAGCTTAAGTTTGATGATTCGGCATTAGAAGCAATTGCAGAAAAGGCATTAGAGAAGAAAACAGGAGCTAGAGCACTTAGATCAATTATAGAAGAATTTATGCTTGATATAATGTATCAGGTACCAAGAGATAATTCAATTGGGACTGTAACTATCACTGGTGATTATATTAACCAGAAAGGTGGACCTAAGATAGAACTTAGGGGAATTTAACACTATTTAATTGATTAATGCGGAACGGATGGAGATTAAGATGGAGAATGGTAATAGGAATATTCTTGAAGATAATGACTATTCTAAAGAATTGAGCAGAATAGAGGAACTTGGCGGGGATTCTAAACGATATAAAGAAGAAGAGTTTTCACTTGCACAGCTCGTAGAAATTCGTAAAGGTCTTGAGGCTGGTATTGATATATCTGCATATGATAAGAAAGAGCTGGAATGGTTCATTATGCAGGAAGTCAGAAAGGCTAAAAAGGATAATATAGATATGGGTCCATATCTCGATAAAGAATATAATTGGATGCAGTTAGCTGAAATTCGTGAAGGCTTGTCGAATGGTATAGATGTGAGTAGATATACAAATCCAGAATTACTTTCATTGCAGATGCATCAAATCCGTCGAGGTCTTGAAGAAGGCATAGATGTTTCAAAATATATGGACAAGGATTATGATTGGTTCCAGATGGAAGAAATTCGAAAGGGACTGATGAAAGGCATTGATATATCACAATATGCTGACATAAAATATGACTATATGATTATGCGTGAGCTTAGACTTACATATGAGAATAACATTGATTTAAAAGAATTTGCAGATGCTGGATATGATTGGAGAGTGTTACGTTCAATTAAGAATGCAATGCTTGATAATATTGATATTGTTAAGTATGTTAAGCAGAACTTTGATTATGACCAATTAGATGCGATTGTGGAGGCTATTAAAGCTGGCGTTAATATCGAGCCATATGCAAAGTATGAGACATATGGACAACAGTTAAGAGAGATAACACTCGGTATATTAAGTGGAGTTAATGTGGATATATATGCTACAGGAGAATTCACATGGCTGCAGATGAGAGAGATTCGAATTGGACTGGAAGAGCACTATGATGTAAGCATATATGCACGTCCATTATTTTCATGGCAACAGATGAAGGAAATCCGTCTTGCATATGAAGAGGGACTTGATGTAACAAAGATAGCTCAGATTGGTTATTCTGCAAGTGATATGATAGAATTAAAGGAAAAGATGAAGAATGAATCTGAAGACTTCAATGAGGAGCAGACTAAGCAGATTATATTAGGCCTGGAAGATGATTTGGATGTTAATGTGTATGCAGATGTTAAGTATACAGCTGAGCAGATGGAAAAGATGCGATTGGAGTTGTTAGAAAAAAAATTAAGAGGAGACCAGTAGAATGGATTTTAACATTGATACAAAAGAACTGGATGAACTGCTAAAATCTTTAGAACAGTCTGAAACTAACAATTCAACTAGTAGTACTAAGGTTAGAATTTCTGCTGACCGAATGGAAGCATATATTACTTTGGCTATTCCGGCCTATGGCGAAGAATATACAGATAAGCAGTTGTTAGATATACTTAAAGAATATGGCGTAAAACAGGGAATTGATAAAGAACAGATTCAAAGAATTATTTCAGAACAAATATATGGTACAGAGATAAAGGTTGCAACGGGTAAAGGAACAGAAGACGGTAAAGATGGATATTATG
>CAZPHI010000064.1:0-11527 GCA_964586425.1 uncultured Lachnospiraceae bacterium
AGCAGTATCCGGATGCAATGTTTGTTAATCTTTATGGACCAACAGAGATTACATGTAATTGTACTTATTATATTGTTGACAGAGAGTTTGGTGTAGATGAGAAACTTCCGATGGGTAAAGCATTTCCTAATGAAAAGGTATTCCTGTTGGATAATGAAGACAAACTAGTTGATAAATCAAGACCGGGTGTCCTTGGTGAAATCTGTGTATCAGGAACAGCAGTTACACTTGGTTATTACAATAACAAAGAAAAGACAGATCAGGCTTTTGTACAGAATCCACTTAACAAGAGCTTTATCGAGATTATATATAGAACTGGAGATTTGGCAGTATATGATGAAAAAGGAGAATTGTACTTCTCATCAAGAAAAGACTTCCAGATTAAGCATATGGGACATAGAATCGAACTTGGAGAAGTTGAGAATGCAATGAATGCAGTTGAGGGAATTAAGAGAAGCTGCTGTATATTCGATACAGAGAAGAATAAGATTGTTGGATTCTATGAAGGCGATATGGACAAGCGCGAATTCGCAAGAGCTTTGTCAAAGAAGCTTCCAAAGTTCATGATTCCTAATGTGCTTTGCCCAGTTGAGAGAATGCCACTTACTAAGAATGGAAAGATAGACAGAAAGTACCTTATGGAAGAATGTTATAATAAGTAATACAGTTATGGCCGCTAAGTGTAATGCTGTAGGAAAGAGAGATATATGATTAACCAGGATATAATTAAGAGTATAGCTAAAGAATACGGAACTCCTTCATATATATTTGATATAGATGTATTGCAGGAAAGAATGAATGCGCTACGTCAGATACTAGGAGACAAGGTGAATTTATGTTACGCAATGAAGGCTAATCCATTCCTTGTAGATGCAATGAAGACAATGGCGGATAAGTTCGAGGTGTGTTCACCGGGAGAGTTCGCAATCTGTGAATATGAGCAGGTGGATTTGAGTAGAATTGTTCTTTCAGGTGTTAACAAAGAAAGACATGATATTGTTCATGTTATGAAGGATTTGAATGGCGTTGGAACATATACTGTTGAGTCAGTTAATCAGCTAAAGCTTATTAACAGTTGTGCAGCAGAGTATAATCTTAAAGCCAAGGTTTTACTCAGGGTAACGAGTGGTAATCAGTTTGGACTCAATGAAGAAGATATATATAAGATAATTGAGAATAGAGAAGAATATTCTAGTGTGATATTTGATGGTATTCAATGTTATTCAGGTACTCAGAAAAAGAAGATGAGTCAGATTGAAAAAGAGATAAACTGGCTTAATGATATATGTGTTCGTTGTGAGACTGAATATGGCTGTAAACTTAATGAGATAGAGTATGGACCTGGTCTGCCTATTAATTATTTTGGCGAAGAAGCAGATAACAATGGCTATGAGACCGTAGAAGAATTCTCGGCACTTTTGGACGTTATCAGAGGAAGATATGATATTACTCTTGAGATGGGAAGATTTATGGCAGCAACCTGTGGAATGTTCATTACAAGAATTGCTGATATGAAGATGAATGCCGGACAAAGATACCTGATGATTGATGGAGGAATTAATCACATTAATTATTATGGACAGGCAATGGCTATGAAGATACCAAAGACGGATTATATAAGAATGGAATATGATGAGACATATGGTGATGGCGTTAATCATCAGGTTGAAGAGTATTCAAAAGGCGTGCAGCCATATAATATATGTGGCTCACTATGTACAGTTGGCGATGTTATTGTTAAGAACCTAATGCTTGAAGATGCTAAGGTTGGCGATATGCTTGTATTCTATAATATTGGTGCTTATTCAGTTACAGAAGGTATATATCTTTTCTTAAGTAGACAGATGCCTTCAATAATAAGTTATTCAAGTGATAATAATGCGAAATTACTTCGTGATCCTCTATATACATGGGAAATTAACAGCTGTAAAAAGTAGAAAGATATACCTGTGTCAAAAATGTGGCAAAAATATGCCTAAAATGTTGAAAATATACTTGACTATATATTCATTTATGAATAGAATAGGTGTAAAGTATATTTATAAAAATTTTATAGTTATATGAAAAGGATGGTCTTAAAGATGGAAGAGTTATTGGATATTTTAAAAGAAGTTAATGCCGATGTAGATTTTAAGAATTGTGATACATTAATTGATGATGGTTTACTTGATTCTTTTGATATTGTATCAATCGTTGGTGAACTTAATGATGCTTTTGATATAGAGATTACACCAGTAGATATTATACCAAGTAATTTTAATTCAGCAGAAGCAATGTGGAATATGATTCAGAAATTACAGGACAACTAGTCCATATTAGTAGCGAAGATAAGGGGGAGTGCAATTATATGCACTCCCGTTGACGTTACTGGTATTGTATACAATCAAACTGGGAGGTGCGTATGTCACTTGTTTCTACCGGTTTTGCAATATTCCTTATAGCTGGATTAGTGATATATTATATTATTCCAAAGAAAACACAGTGGATATGGCTTTTGATAATGAGTTATTTCTATTATATGTGTTCGGGAAGTAAAACTGTTGTATTTATTATAGCAACGACAATAATTACATTCGTTGCCGGAGTTTTGTTAGAAGAGACAGCCGCAAAAGGCAAGAATCTTCCTGCAGATATAGACAAAGAAACTAAAAAAATAATCAAGGCGACAACGAAGAGAAAGAAGAAAATCATCGTTGTCATTTTATTGTTATTGGATTTTGGAATTCTTGCAGTATTAAAATATCATAATTTTGCCATTGAGAATATTAATAGCCTCATTGGCGTATTCACGGGTAATAGTGAGACTATACCAACGGTATCATTGTTACTTCCATTGGGCATATCGTTCTATACATTTCAGTCTGTTTCTTACATAATTGATGTATATAGAGGCAAATACGAGTGCAGCAGAAATCTCTTCAAATTCGCCCTATTTGTATCGTATTTCCCACAGATACTGCAGGGCCCAATTGGCAGATATGACCGATTGGCACCGCAGCTTATGGCACCGCATTATTATAGTCTGGCGGCAATAGAGAGAGGCGCATTAAGAGTATGCTTTGGACTCTTTAAGAAACTTGTAATTGCCGACAGAGCAGGAGTAATTGCGACAACAGTATTCACAAGCCCTGATTCTTATGGAGGACTTAGTATTGTTCTTGCATTACTAGCTTACAGTGCCCGCTTGTATGGCGATTTTGCGGGCGGTATGGATGTAGTAATTGGTGTATCAGAGATGTTTGGAATTGAGATGGATGAGAACTTCAGACAACCATTCTTCTCCAAATCAATATCTGAATTCTGGCGTAGATGGCATATTACTCTTGGTACATGGATGAAGGATTACATATTCTATCCATTCACATTATCAAAAGGAATGAATCGTTTCGGCAAGTTTGCCAAGAAAAGATTCGGTAACACTATAGGACGTACACTTCCTATCTGCCTTTCAGATATACTTATTTTCTTCATCGTAGGTGTATGGCATGGTGCAGCGTGGAAATTCATAATATATGGTTTGTACAATGGTTTTATCATTGCAATAAGCAGTTTATTAGAACCAGTATTTGAAAAAATGTTTTTAATCACTAAAATCAACAAAAACAGCAGGGGTTACCACGGATTTCAGGTCTTTAGAACATTTATCCTGGTAAACATTGGCTGGTATTTTGATGATCCAAAGACTCTTAGTGATTCACTGCTTCTTATGAAGAATACAGTTACGGGAATGTCTTTGTCACCATTGATGGATGGCTCACTTCTCGAGCTTGCAGGTGGATATTCACGTATTGCAATTATTCTTCTTGGATGTGTTGTATGGCTTATTGTGAGTATACTGAAGGAAAAGAATATTGATATCCGAAAAGAGCTTACAAGCAGACCTATATATGTAAGATGGCCTGTGTATATTGCATTGGTTATGTCTATACCATTAATTGGATATATATCTGAAGAAGTGGGAGGATTTATCTATGCACAATTTTAAAAAGCATATCCGTGTATTTGCATTCATTGCGGTAATTATATGTTTGATGCTGATAGTTGATTTTGCGTTGGTTCCATCAGGATATATAAGGTACATTATACATGAGGTTAACAAAGGTGATACAAACTATGACTGTATAGTTCTTGGAGCTTCTCATGGACGTTCTTCAATTGATCCATACAAGCTTGATGAGGCTGGTTATTCAAAAAGTGCATTTAATTTGTGTATTCCCGGAGAAACTGTGGAAGACTCATATTATCTGCTTAAGGAAAGTGATAGAAAGAATAATGTGAAAAAGGTTATTCTGGATATAGATTATCAGTATTGGTGTAATTTTAAGGACAGGGAATTTGGCGATGTGTTCATATATACACAGCTTCCGATGTCAGGCGTCAAACTAGAGTATATCAAGGATAATTTACTTAGCAAAGATTTTAGAACAACATTTTCCAAAAGATGGGCGTATGTATCATCTCCGGATGCGATTGCTTCTAATATAAAGAATAAGCTTACAAGTGCTTATTGGAATTATGATTTTGAGTCAGTCGAGGTTCATGACGCAGGTGGACCTTATGTCGGCAGAGGATACTTCTATAGGGATTATGATCTGGGCGATAAAGGCACTTATGAACGCTTCGAATGGGATGAAAGTAATATTCATCAAAAAAGCGTAATGTATTTTAACAAGATAGTAAAGTACTGCAAAGATAATGATATTGAGCTGACTTGTATATCATCACCAATAACACCTTA
Organism: uncultured Lachnospiraceae bacterium; assembly: GCA_964586425.1. GTDB lineage: Bacteria > Bacillota > Clostridia > Lachnospirales > Lachnospiraceae > CAZPHI01. The sequence continues at coordinate 4,739 of CAZPHI010000064.1, forward strand.
TACAGTTGTGAATGGCCCATCAGACAAAGCTGGTGAGTATTTTACAAAGCTGTGTAAGGAAGCAGGTGTAGAATATATTGATTATAATCTTTTAAGATTAGATGTGCTAGAGAGAATGGACAGTGATTTCGTTGACTGGGATGGTCATATGGTTGGCCCACTAGCTGATAACTTCTCACTTATCTTAGGAGAGACACTTAACAAAATTAATGATAACAGCACTTCTTATAGTGAGATTATGGGACAATACATGTATACGTCCTATAATATACTAAAGACAGAATTAACGCGTTAATCACAGAAATGGAGGACAAGATGTCGATTACATCTATGGGATTACTCTTATTCATATTCGTAGGAGTAATAGTGTATTACTGCATGCCTAAGAAGTTCCAATGGGTATGGCTTCTTATATTGAGCCTTGGATATTATGCATGTGCAGGTGCAAAGAATATTATTTTTATCTTAATAACAACAGTTGTTACATTCCTATGTACACTTTGGATTGAAAATGTTGCAGAGAAAGGTAAAGCTGCTATTGCAAAGGGCAAGGGTGTGATAACAGCAGAGGAAAAGAAAAAGCTGAAAGCAAGTATCAAGAGAAATAAGCGATTAATAGTGCTTCTTATGCTTGCAATTAATGTAGGTCTTCTTATTGTTCTAAAATACTTCAACTTTGCGGCGGATATTGGTAAAAGTATTATTGGAGTATTCACAGGAGAGACATATGGTGCGTCAGCATTCACATTATTGTTGCCATTAGGTATATCTTACTATACACTTCAGGCAATCAGCTATGTGATAGATGTATATCAAGGAAAATACAAAGCAGATAGAAACATCTTCAAATTTGCTTTATATATGACATATTTTCCACAGCTTCTTCAGGGCCCAATTAATAAGCATAATACAATTGCTCATCAATTCTTTGAGGAACATAGATTTTCACTTCAGAGAATTCAGTTTGGTTTACAACTCATATTCTGGGGTATATTCAAGAAACTCGTGATTGCTGACCGAGCTGGAATCGTAGCAAGTCAGGTATTCAATAATCCTGATACATATGGTGGAATTCAGGTTATATACGGTGTGGTATTCTATACTATACAGCTGTATGGAGATTTCTCCGGAGGTATTGATGTAGTAATGGGTATCTCAGAGATGTTCGGAATTGATATGGATGTCAACTTTAGACAGCCATTCTTCTCACATTCTATCTCAGAATTCTGGAGAAGATGGCATATTACACTTGGTGCATGGATGAAAGATTATATATTCTATCCATTCTCATTGTCAAAGGGAATGAACAAATTCGGTAAGTTCATCAAAAAGCATATGGGACAGTACATGGGTAAGGTTCTTCCAATCTGTGTGGCAGATATTGTAGTATTCGTTTTAGTAGGTTTATGGCATGGTGCTGCATGGAAATTCGTAATGTATGGTGTATATAATGGCGTAATTATTGCTGTAAGCGCACTGTTAGAGCCAGTATATGAATGGACACTCAGCAAATTACATATTAACAGCAAATGCAAGCCATGGAGAGCGTTCCAGATAGTCAGAACAACGATACTTGTTGTAATCGGTATGTATTTTGATGCCAATAACTTCACTGATACGCTGCATCTGTTAAAGACTTCAATAACACGCTTTAGTTTTTCACACTTTACAGATGGTTCGCTGCTTACAATGGGACTTAATGTAACACAGCTACTTATTCTTGCAGTAGGCCTTGTAGTGCTTATTATTATTGATACATTGAATGATCATAAGATTAATGTAAGGGAAGCAATTGCAAAGAAGAATATCGTTATAAGATGGATTATATATATTGCATTGATTGTTTCAGTAATTATTTTGGGTAATGTTTCACAGAAGGTAGGAGGTTTCATATATGCACAATATTAAACAATGTATAAAATGTGTTGTATTTATGCTACTTCTTTGCGCGGTGCTTGGAGTTTGCAGTTATGTTTTTCTTCCATCAGGTTATGTCAGATTCATAATGAATCAGGCTACTTCAGGCGAAGAACAATATGATACGGTATTCTTAGGCGCATCTCACGGACGTAATGCCTGGGATCCTAACAAGTTAGATGAAGAACTGGGAACTAATACACTTAACCTTTGTATTCCAAGTGAAACAGTTAATGATTCATATTATTTACTTAAGGAAAGTGACAGAACTAACGATATAAAGACTATAATATTCGACTTTGATTATCAGTACTGGTATGATTTGGTTGATAATGAATTCAGTGATGCATTCATCTATTATTATATGAAGCCATCTCTTGTTAAACTGCAGTATATGACAGATAATCTTTTGAAGAAGGATTTTAGAGTATCAGCAGCAGGATGGGTTAATTACATCAATGATTTTAAAGATGTGAAATTGTTACTAGCCCAGAAAAATACAGATGATTATAAGAACTGTACAGTTGAGGATGCCAAGGTAAATGATGGTAACACTGTGTACAAAGGCAAAGGCTTCTGTTATATTACATATCCTAATAATAACAAGGGTCCAATGCGCAGCTTTGAATGGGATGATACATCACTTGATAAAGCTGTTGAAGACAAATTCATTAAGATGGCAGAATATTGTAAGGATAATAATATTGAGTTAATAGCAGTTTCTTCAGCTATTTCGCCAGCAATGGTTATGAATGGTGCATCAAAGGAATCAGGTGAATATTTTACAGAGCTTACTAACAGATATGGTGTTAAGTTCTATGATATGAACTTAATTAAGAATAGTGTTATGCCAAGAACTAATGATGATTTTATCGACTGGGATGGTCATATGTGTGGTCCATTAGCAGAAAAACATTCAGAAGTTTTAACACAGATTATTAAAGCTGAAAGAGCTGGTACATTCAATAAATCGGATTATTTCTATGATTCATATGAAGAATTTAATAATGCATTCAATAAGGTTGTCTATACATATGGAGAGATTTCATATCTTCCAGTTGAAGAAGGTAGTGATACCTTTAATGTGAAGGTAGAAGCTGATGCTGTATCTGGTACAGAGAATAGTCAGGCAATTACACCTGAATATGAGTTTATAATTGGAACACCAGAAGGAATTGTTGCGCATGGTGACTATTCGTCTTCTAATGTATTCGAAACAAAGCTTAAGAGAGGCACATATACTGTACGTGTAAACAGTAGAAAGAAAGGCTCTAAGGAAGCTTATGATACATATCATGAAAGTGCATTAGTGATTGAATAATTATTACAATGTGCTATAATTATAGTAACTAAGTAGCATCACTAAGTAACACAACCTATCAGGCAATGAAGCCTGATTTAACAAAAGGCATGGAGGCCGCGTTTATAACAAGGAGGGATACATATGTCATCAATTAATGCAAGTTCATTCTTAAGTGCATCATATTATGGCGTGTCATCAGGATTCTTTAATTCGATGTCAACAGGTACATCAAGTTCATCATTTTCACTTGGAGATTATGCAAGTATTAAGAATGGTACCTATAGCAAACTTATGAAAGCTTATTATGGTGGAAGCGATACAGCAGCGCAGATGCTTGGTTCAACAACAGCAGGAAGTCAGCTGACAGAGAATACTAATGCAACATCTGTAAGAGATGAGGCAAAGGCACTTAAAGATTCTGCTAATAAGCTTTTGGATAATAGTAAGAACACCATATATGATAAGACAACAGTTAAGGATGCAGATGGTAACGAGACAACAGATTATGACAGAGACGCAATCTACAAAGCAGTAGCAGAGCTTGCAGATAATTATAATTCGTTGATTAACAGTGCTGCAGATTCTAAGAATAATACAGTCCTTAGAACAGCTTCATCGATGATAATGAATGTAAAAGCTAATACAAAGGTTCTTGATAAGATGGGCATCACAATTGGCAGTGATAATAAACTGAAAATAGATGCTGACAAATTCAACAAGGCTGATGTAAGTACAATCAAGTCTGTATTTGGTTCTAATGGCTCATTAGGCTATAATATGGCAACAAGTGCTTCATCTATATATAATTCATCTGTATCGCAATTAGCACAGATTAATAATTCAACATATAACAGCAATGGTGGTTATAACTATGTTGCTACAACATTTAACCAGACATTATAATGAATTAAGATATACTTGCGCAAATAGATAATACATTGTATACTATTGCAGGTATTTGAACTTAGATATTAGAAGTAAGATATTAGAACCAAGATAAGAATGGAGATTACAATGAGTTTATTAGAAACATGGAGAGAAAAAGCATACCAGACAGAGATGGACCAGAAACAGGCTGAATTGTTCTGGGGTAATTATTTTAACTATGAAAAAGGTATATATGAGCAGATTTTATCAGCTCCAGAAGCTCCTGTATCAGGAACAGTTAAGGAACTTGCAGAGAAGTATAATGTAGAACTTTTACTTATGGTTGGTTTCCTTGATGGTATCAACGAAAGCCTTAAGAATCCTAATCCAATTGAAACAATGGATGAGAATACAACTGTTAATCTTGATTATGATAAAGAAAAATTATATTATAATATGGTTGAAGCAAAAGCTGACTGGTTATATGAATTACCAATGTGGAACGACCTTCTTACAGAAGACGTAAGAAAGCAGCTTTACAAAAAACAGAAGCTTTCTAATACAGTTAGAAACGAGAATAAGATTGGACGTAATGATCCATGTCCATGTGGAAGTGGCAAAAAATACAAAAAATGCTGTGGCAAAAACGCATAAACACACATAATAACCAACGAGGACCTAAACAGACGATTCGCGATAGCGTGTCTGGTTAGGTCCTCGTTGGTTATATCTCTATACTATAAAACATATATCATCTTTTAAGGAATGACAGGAATGACTGAATCAAGTCTTTTGAATTCTCTCGATTTTCTTCTGTATATCCAATAAGTATATCAGGTTCTTTTGCTGCAAGTGCATCAAGGAATGTATCAGCATCCTCTTTTGATTTACCAACAAACTTATGAATCTTATTATTCTTCGTAACGATTCGAACAGTATAGCTTAGATGAACAAATCTAAAGAACGCATGATACATACTGTGCTTGTATGCCCAGGCAATCGTATCAAGAGGTATAATTGCGATATTGAATACATCCGAATAAACAAGGAAATTCTCTGTAAGAATGAATCCTTCATGTGCAAATGTTACATTATGCGTAAGTTCCTCGCTTACTTTGAGAACCACTGATTTTCTATCTTTGAGGTGTCCAAAACTTGCGAATGTGTAAGCATATTCAGGCTTAATAATATTAAAGAGTAATATGCATATATGAGCTATTGAGAAAGAAATTGAAATTATAATTAAAACACCCACAACAATGCTTAATGTAATATTATAATTAAGTTCATTAACAATAATTGTATTTGTCGAATTACGCAGACCACTTTCGGTCCACTGCATATCCCTTGCCATAAATGTTAACAAGGAGTCAAGTTTGGTGCCCATATTATCAAGTCGGCCTTTGATAGGAATATTATTAATTACAGCTGGAGTTCCATTCGTTACGTTATCAGAGAGCAGATACAGTGTGCACCTGTCATCAATAATGCTGTAATAAAAATGTCCATCAATATTGTTGCCACGGAGGTGGTCATATCCGGTATAATACAGTGTATCAGCAACCATATCTACATATCGTACACCATCAGCGTATACTCCATTAGTAGATTGCGTGTTTTCTACATAATGTACAGGAAAAAGTGCTTCATAAAGCGGGAGTAGAAAGAAAAGTGATATAACTGCAACAGTAAATACTGTAGGAAATATTAGTTTAAATAGATTGGCACGTCGTATGCCATGTTTAAATTCTTTATTATTCATAGTAGTTTTAGTTTTCGCACCCCTTAATGTAATATATTTCAGTATAGTTGATTGAGATGGAATAATCAACCTTGATTTTATTAATAAAAGTTGGTAGTATAGGGAATATAAAATATTCAAGACGATGAAGAGATGAGGTAATAATGGAAGCATATACAAGCTTTGCCAAGGTTTATGATGAATTTATGGATAATATTCCATACGAAGAATGGTATGAATACATACTTAAACTTATAAAAGAATATAATAATGCTCCCAAGTTAAAAATAGCAGATTTGGGATGTGGAACTGGAACAATAACGATGATGCTTTATGCAGATGGTTATCAGATGACAGGTGTTGATATATCCGATGATATGCTTTCAATTGCAACAGAGAAGATGCATAATGCAGGCATCAAGGATATAATGTATACATGTCAGAATATGTGTGAGTTTGAGCTGGCTAATAAGCAGGATATCTTAATAAGTGTATGTGATTCAATGAATTATATATTATGGGAAGAGGATATGATTAATACATTAAAATCAGCCTATAATGCGTTAGCTACAGATGGAATATTCATATTTGATTTGAAGACAAAGCATTATTTTAGGGATGTATTAGGCGATAATACTTTTGCAGAGAATAGGGAAGATTCAGCATTTATCTGGGAAAATTATTATTATGATGATGAAGAAATTAATGAATATGATTTGTATCTATTTATCAGACAGGATGAGTACTTTGAAAGATTCGAAGAGAATCATTCACAGAGAGCATATGAGCTTTGCGACCTCAATGATATGATAGAGGAGTGTGGTTTTGAAATCTGCCACTGCTATGAAGCATTTACCAAAAAAGAAGCAAGTGAAGATAACGAAAGAGTATATTATATACTTAAAAAGAAAGGTTAGGAATTAATAATGAAAGATTATATTGTTAGAGCAACAGCTGCGAA
>CAZPHI010000065.1:0-369 GCA_964586425.1 uncultured Lachnospiraceae bacterium
ATATATCATTTTGAAAAACAAAAAAATAATTGCCAACGATTACTTGACACAAACACGGGAGCAGTTATTCTTGAAAAAAGACTAGTTGATGTTACTCTTAGACGTGGATTTAATGAATTCACACTTGATAAGTGGAGAGCATATATGAATCTTAAACGATATTTTGATGAACTGGCAGGAATAGATATATATCAATTGATTCTTTAGGCTATGATTAATACACTATAATTAACATAGTGCAATTAACACAGTGCAAATAACACAGTACAATTAACACAGTACAAATAATACAGTGCAAATAATACGGTACAATTAGTAGATTGGACATAAAGAAGCTAATTTGATACCTAAAATCCAAAATAGACTTCA
>CAZPHI010000065.1:469-11403 GCA_964586425.1 uncultured Lachnospiraceae bacterium
TCTGTAGAGGTATTTTGGATTTTAGGCACTAATTTGCAAGGATTATGTCCAAAGTCCTGTGTTCAGACATCACCATCTCACAAAATTCCCACACCTCAACTACAAGCAACCTACACTTAACCCATCTTCATCAGCTAGCATCCACAATCACCCTCCCTTTATGCGATGCCTATAGTATTTGCGGATGAGTAGATTGGACATAAAGAAGCTAATTTGATACCTAAAATCCAAAATAGACTTCATTTATTAAGCATATTTTGTGCATTGGATTATAGTATGCTTTTTCAGATGTAAAAATCCAAAAAAAGCTTGATTCTTCAAGAATTTTGGAAATAATGAAGCAAATGCAAGAAGAAAAATCCAAAGAGCAAGATATAGTGATTTCTGTAGAGGTATTTTGGATTTTAGGCACTAATTTGCAAGGATTATGTCCAAAGTACTGTATTCAGACATCACCCGCCCCCACCAACATCCTCAATCCCCAGCCACAATCCAGCCCCCCCAGCCCCCCATCCCCAGCCAACAGAATCCATCTTTCCCCCCTTACCCCACAAGGTTGAAAACCAGTATATATAGTGGTACAATATTATAATACATTGACTGGAGGGAGCTGTTTATGAAGAACAATAGAACTAATAATATCGTGCAGACATCTGAGACATTTTTATTAAGTGCATTAATAGCTTTCTCAGGTGGACTTCAGGATGCTTATACATACAATTTCAGAGATCATGTATTTGCTAATGCACAGACAGGTAATGTAGTATTAATGAGTCAATGCCTTATGACCGGAGATTGGATTAAAGGATTACGATATATACTGCCATTAATTGCATTTGCTTTAGGCGTAATTATTGCAGAGCAGATAGGACATATTCACAAATACAATCAGAAAATCCATTGGAGACAGATAATTCTTATAATTGAGGTTATAATATTATTAGTGGTAGGACTTATTCCAACACAATTTAACATTGTAGCGAATATGCTTGTGTCATGTTCCTGCGCAATGCAGGTTCAGGCATTCAGAAAAGTGAATGGATATGCTTATGCAAGTACGATGTGCATCGGTAATTTAAGAAGTGGAACTGAAAGCTTGTCTAGATTCATTAGAGACAAAAATGCTGATAATCTGCATAGAACATTGCATTATTATGGAATTATTCTCATATTTGCATTAGGAGCAGGCTTTGGTGGCGTTATAACTAACCAGGTTGGGATGAAGACAATATGGATATCATGTGGAATACTGATATGTGCATGCTTAATGATGATATCTGAATATAAACATAGATAGGAGAGAAGAGTATGCCTAATAATAAGAAGATACTTATATTCAATGTTCCTAAGCTTAAACAGCAGCAGATTGCGAATATTTGTGATAAATGTTGTATAGACCTGATAGTGGTGGAACCAGATTCATACGGAGAGAGTATTGGAGCACTTGCGGGAATTGTTGGTATGAAAAAGACAAATAGACAATATAAAGGAGATGGAATTGCCTCAGAGATGCTTGTATTCTCTGGAATTAATTCAGATGAGCTTGATGTCTTCTTAAAAGAGTATAAGAATGCGTGGATTGCGCCAATACAGCTAAAGGCAGTATTGACTGCGTATAATGTAAGATGGACGGTATGTGAGCTATATGCTGAACTTATGAAAGAACATTTACAATTTTAGTATAATAATGAATGTGTTTTACTATATGAAGATAAAGGCGGTGTGAATATGATAAACACCATAAATGAAATAAAAGATATTGCAGATTGTATACCGGGATATACAGTCGTATATAAAATTACAGACAAATTAGAACGAATCTATTATTCTAAAAACGTGCCAGAATTAACAGGACACTCAGCAGAGGAATTTGTCAATGTGAGTATTGATAATCCATTTGGCTTGATTATATCGGGAGACAGGAATGAAATATCCAAAAAACTTATGGGAGCAGTTGCCCAGCATAGCAATGTGGATTTCTCATATCGATTAGTTCATAAATCTGGTCGATTAATCTGGGCTCGTGCACATGCTAATTATATAGGCGATATGGATGGCGGTGCAATATATCTTACAAGTATATTTGATGTAACAGATGAGTGGGAATCAAAGAATATTATACTTGATGCCTCTGATAGAGGAATTGTTGTATTCGATAAGAATACTAAAGCTGTATTATATGGCAATTCAAAATTTTTCCAATATGCAGGTACGACTGAAGAAAAGTGTCTGGGAGGAGCCTGTTATGATGTTGTCTGTGGTGCAGGGGTATATAATGAAGAAAAATGCATCTGTTTTAAAGCATTAGGACAAACAGAACCTTATATAAGTTATAATCAAGCTGTCGATTCTTATTATGCAATTACAGCTAGTGAGATATGTAGAAGTAATGTACAAAGCTATTATGAATCGTGAACCTGATGCTGATGGAATTAATGTTTGGAAAGAGTGCCTTGCTAATGGAGTATCAAGAACTTTTGTGCTTAACGGATTTATGCAGTCACAGGAGTTTCAGGATATCTGTAATGAATTTGGAATTGAAAAAGGTTCTATTGAACTTACGGAGAATCGTGATAAAAATTATAACGTAACAAGTTTTGTTCAGAGATTCTATACAAAGACTCTTGAACGTGCGGCTGAAGTTGAAGGTATGAATGTATGGGCAGGTGCAATATTAGATAAGAAGATAACACCAGCGGAGGCTGCAAAAGTATTCGTATTCTCGTCTGAGGCTAATAATATGAATAGGAATAACGAAAGCTTTATCAAGATGATGTACAGAACATTCATGGGTAGAGAGTGTGAAGATGATACATCGCTTAACATATGGCTTGATTATCTTGAAAGCAATACTAGAGAAGCAATGTTTGGTTTGTTTGCAGATTCTAAAGAATTCACGAATATTGTAAAAGGATATGGATTATAATTTTATATAAATATCAATATAAAAAAGAAGCAGTGGTTCAAGATTGAATCACTGCTTTTGTACGTTCTTTCAACATTATATTACCACAAAACGGTATAAAAATCAAGTCTGTTATATATTGTAATAAGAGAATATAATGAGAATATTCATGGAGGTGATAGTGTTGAGTAAGACAAATAATGAAATGATAATGGGTGATTTCTTTAATGCGATAATGGCAAAATCACAGATGACAGAGCTTATTGCAACTAATGAGTACACTAAGAGATATGGACTTGAATTAACTTGTGAAGATGCAGAATTAATTATACAAGAGAAAAATAATACGTTAAGAACACAACAAAGGGTAGAGTTTGGAAAATCAATTATTCCAAAGATTATCTATGAATTTTGTGATTCGGATTATATCTCACAGGATAACTATGTTGAAACTTTACAAAACCTGCAGGATATCTTCTTTTTGTATAAGAATGAGATGCAAGATGAGATAAGTGATGATGAATTGCTGCATTTTATGAGAGAACAGTTTGACAATGTGTGCTTTGGAAGTGTAGAGTATCTATCAGAGACATGTTTGGATATCTTTGCGCAGGCAATTAGAGCGGGATACAGAGATTATACTGTAACAGATGGTTATGGAGAGATGGAGAAAATCGATATTGTAACCAGATGGGATAGAAAGTTATATGAACAGGCATTGGAGGATTTGAATAATTGAAAGATAATGCGAATATTACAGGTCTTGAAGATGTTAACAATCTCAAAGTGAATATGAATGAGGTAATGAATATTGTCACAAAATTAGCAGTAAAATACGGAGGTATTGATCATAGTTCAATACCATACGAAAAAGCACAGCAATTGATGGGTGCAGTTTTATATACGATAAGAGAAGCAAGAACAGAGAATCGTGGATTACAAAACACACAGTTGAGTTTATGCAAAGAATATGAGATGGGAAAAGAGATTATCAATCAAAAGGTTATTGCAATGAAGGAGAAGTTCAATAGACTTATGAATAATTGGAATGATTATGGTAATATCTGTCTTTATGATACCGTGTGTAAAGGGATACCAGAATTCTTGAAGTGGTATGATCCAATATATAATCCGCAAGATACTATACTTACATTGGATTATCCTATTCTGGAAGACCTGTCGAATCTATCTGGAATTGACAAAGTGCAGAGATATATTGATGATATTGAGATTGAACAAAAAGTGTTATCAGCGGTAGGCGATTCATATATAAGTAAAGAATTTGATGACCTGATGAATGTGTATAATATATCGGTTAATGAAGCAGTTGAGAATCTATGCCATCTTGTTTTACTTGGAGTCTGTAGAAGAAATAATAGAGGTTCTGTTAAAGATGTAATTAACTATATTGTTAATAGCTATTATGGTGGTGATGAGAAAATCAGAAATTACGCTTTACTTGATGCCATGCGAATAGAAGTGGAGATTCGGGAAAGATACAATTGATTAAATAACGTAAAGGAGCATGTATAGATGAATACAATTAACACAGTAGCCTTAATAGGAGCGGGAGCGATTGGAAGCTATTTTATTAAGGGGTTAAAGGATAAAATAGGCGATAATCTTTGGATTATTGCTGATGGAGAGCGTAAGGAACGGTTATTATCATCGGGAATAGTTGTTAATGGTGAGCATATCACTCTGAATGTTAAGACACCAGAAGAGGCAATTGGCGCAGATTTGGTGGTTGTTGGTGTAAAATACAAAGCTTTACAGGGAGTATTATCTATGATTGAAACTATTGTAGATAGTAATACAATAGTAATGAGCCCGATGAATGGTGTAGATAGTGAGCAAATTATTGGAGAAAGAATCGGCATGGAGCATATGCTGCATTCTTTTATGAAGATAGCGGCACGCAGAGTTAATAATGATATAAAGTATGATCCTGATATAACTCTTGGATTATTTTTTGGGGAAATTGATGGAGCATTAAGCGAACGTATTAAAGCAGTGTCAGATTTGCTTGATAATACAACAATTAACTATAATGTTTGTGATAATATTGAAAAGGATATGTGGTTAAAATATGCAATGAATATATCCAAGAATATTCCACAGGCTATAATTAATTGCGGTGTTGGTGGATATACGGATAGTAATAATCTGGCATACATTAGTGCAAAGATGAGAGAAGAAGTTGTTGCTGTTGCAAAGATGAAGAATATAGACATTAGTGATGAGAACAATCCAGCCAGCAGTGCAGCTGGTGTTGCACCAGATAGTCGATATTCAACACTTCAGGACCTTGATGCAAAGCGTGAAACAGAGATAGATATGTTTTGTGGAACTTTAATTAGATTGGGCAAAGAATTCGGCATTGCGACGCCTTATAATGATTTCGCATATCATGCAGTCAAATGCTTAGAAGAAAAGAACGCTGGAATAATACGTTAGGTTGGAGTGATATTAGATGATAGGAATAATAATTGCGATAGTATCAGTATTGCTTGTAATTACTGTAATATACGTGTTTTTGGTGGCACCAAGAATGTTTGGAAAGCCGGATAGAAGTAAATTATTCGGGGTGCATTATGCACACAGAGGACTGTTTGATAATGAATCCGATGCCCCTGAGAATTCTATTAATGCTTTCAAGAAAGCCGTTGATGCAGGATATGGCATAGAGCTTGATGTACAATTAAGCAAAGATGGCTATGCAGTCGTGTTCCATGATGCGTCATTAATGAGAATGTGCGGCATAGACGGTAACGTATGGGAGTATACGCTTGAAGAATTACAGCACATAAAATTAGCAAAATCAAATTGCACTATGCCAACATTTGCAGAAGTACTGAATATAATAGATGGAAAAGTTCCACTAATAATTGAATACAAGCTTGATGTTCCAGATACAAAAGTATGTGGAACGGCTAATCGTATTCTGGAGAATTATAATGGTGCATATTGTATTGAATCCTTTCATCCATATGCGTTGATGTGGTATAGAAAGAACCGCCCTGATATTATTCGGGGACAGCTTTCGATGAATTATAGAAGGACGGATAATTATGGCAAGAAACCTTTATATCAGATACTTACGTATCTATTAGAGAACTTCCTTACAAGACCTGACTTTATTGCGTATAATCATAAGGATTCCAATAATCTCTCGAGAAATGTTTGTAAGAAGTTGGGGGCATTGTCTGTTGCCTGGACGATTAAAAGTTATGAGCAGTATGAAAAAGCAAAAGATGAATTTGATTTATTCATATTCGACAGCTTCATATTGTAATAAATCAATTGCATATATAGCTGAGTGTATGCTACAATCAAACCTATATTATGTACTTATAGAATTTTAATGATGTGTGGATAATGTACAAGCAGAATGGAATTTTGCGGTCGATTCGCGGTAGCGTGTCTGCAAGAATTCATTCTGCTTGTACATCAAACAACACATTAAAAGTATACTTGTACATAAATTCAAAATGATTGCAGAAGGAGACATTATGTCAAATATTAAATTAGGAAATTACAAAGGAATTGAGATTCCAAAAATCGTTGTAGAAGTTAGTGCAGAAGAGCTTGCAGGTGAATTAGAAAGAGCAAGACAGATGGCTGCAGAGTGGCTTGATGTTGAGAAGGCAGAGAATGGCGATGAAGTTCTTATTGACTTCGAAGGATTTTTGGACGGTGTTGCATTCGAAGGTGGAAAGGGAGAGAATTATCCTTTAACACTTGGTTCAGGATCATTTATTCCAGGATTTGAAGAGCAGTTATTAGATTCAGCAAAGGGCGATGATGTTGAGGTTGTTGTAACATTTCCAGAGGAATACCAGGCAGAAGAACTTGCAGGTAAGGAAACTGTGTTCAAGGTAAAGGTTAATAATGTTAGAAGACAGGTAATTCCTGAGATGGGCGATGAATTTGTATCAAAGATATCTCCTTGTAAGACATTGGATGAATTCAAAACTCAGGTTGAGAGAATGATTAAAGAGCAGAAGGTTGCTCATGAAAAACAGGAAGCAGCTAAGAGTCAGTTACTTGAAATCTGCGAAGCACTAATAGAGGAAGCTGAGCTTGAAGCAGTGACAGACCAGTTTGTAGAGAATATGAGAGGACAGTTACAGGCATACGGAATGCAGCTTGAAGATTATCTTGCAATGTCTGGTGGAACTATTGATGATTTGAAGAATCAGAATAGAGAAAAAGCAGAAGAGATGCTTAAATGCACTAAAATCTTAGAGGAAATAGCTAAGGTTGAGAACATTGAGGCAACAGAAGCTGAAATCAAGAGAGAAATAGAAGGACTTTCACGTCAATATCAGATGCCAGTAGAACAGATTGAAGCAACGCTGAGCAAAGAAGGCAGAGATAGTATTGCTGAAGATATCAAGCTTGGTAAAGCATTCCAGTTTGTTGTTGAAAACTGTGTAGAAATCTAAGAATTACGTTTTTATAATATTCTTCGACAGATTAATAATTATATCTGCCCTTATGATATAAGAAGGTGCGAAAAGTAATGAATATTAAATTTAAAAACAAAAAAATAATAATAACAGCTGCTGTATTGCTTGTATTAGTATGTTTGACCTCTATAGGTGTAATTCTACATAATCATACAGTACAGCCTGTTCAAAATGTACAGGATAATCAGACTGATGCAAACCAACAAGAGGATGAAGTTCTTCAGTTGGGCAGTCTTTCACCAGTATCTGATAGTCCATTGTATACTGAATTAACTAATCATTGGAAGGTGCAGCTGCCAGTATTTAAAGAAGGCAGCGCAACATCTATTAAAGAGGTTGGAAAGTGCTGTAAGACATCATTTGATAATTATTGTGATGAATGGTTCTACTATGATAAGGCAGACAAAGCGCTAGTGTTTGTAACTAATGTGGATGGAGCAAAAACTGCGAATTCCAAGTATACGCGCTCAGAACTCAGAGAGATGGGCGAGGATAGCAAAGATAACTGGAGCTTTGATGGCAATCATTGTATGAAGGTAAGTGAGATGGTGACAAAAGTTCCGGCTAATTGTAAGCAGTAATGGAAGAGAAGAAACATATAGCTTTAATATGATTGAGTCAGATAGAAGATGGTTAAAATATCTTAATTACTTTAAAGCAGGAAATTATATTCAGGATGCTGAAGATGAAAGTGAGGGAGCTGGCTCAGTAGTGCGAATGTACGAAATAAGTGTCGAGCATGAGCAGGATCTTTAGTATATACAAAAAAGAAGAGGATGTCTAGGCATCCTCTTCTTTATGTTGTGAATTCATTGAAGAAATACTCTTTACAATTACTACAATCATACTTAAAATAAGTAAGAAATAAAAACTTGTAAGTCTTGTAATACACATAGAAGCTGTTAGGTATTGACCAACAAATATACTTGCAAATACATGCTTATATAAGAATTCGGATATGCCCTGTGCGCCAGGTAGAGGAATCATATCAACTGCAATGTTAATTGAAAGCTGACCAAGAAAAATTGGAATAAATCCGGTTCCTGTAAGTCCAAAGCCAATATATACAAGATATGTAAGTCCAACTAGTAGAGCACGTTGGAGAAAACTTATGAAAATAATTAGAATGACTCTATTTTTGTGAGATTCCAATTCACCAATAATATTGCGGTATCCATCAAAAAATGTTGTTATTTTAGTGTTATAGATATCTAAATTAGTTTCTTTGACAAGTTTATGTCTTGCAAGATAATTAGTAACTCCTTTGGCATGTTTTTCAAGAAAATTAGGAGCAAACATTAATAGAAAAAGAATAATGATAATTGCAATAAGCATTGCGAGTCCTAAGTAATACCACCACATAAATTCTCCGAATTCAATAGTTAATGGCTTGTGCCAGAATATTAATAAGAGAATTCCCGAAAATGCAAGTACAAACTTATTACTTACAGCAATAACAGTGAGCGCAGCACAGCTTCTTGAGAATGAATATCCATCTCGACTCATCATAAACAACTGCATAGGCTGCCCACCCGATGCACCTGGAGTGATACTGCTGTAGAAAAAGTTAACAAATGAATATCCCATGCATCTAGACAAGGCTTTTAATGAAGGCTGTCTGGAAATCATGGTCCAAATCATATAGCCCTCGCAGGCAATGAATGATAAGGCGAATAATATTCCAATAGGTAGATATATTGGATTTAAATCAGATATAGCTTCAAATACGCTGCCAAGATCCTGACCATTGAATACAACATAGCATGTTAAACCAAGTACAACTGCAAAGAAAATAGCTTCAAATGCAACTTTAAGAATCTTTTTTTTGTTTTGCATAGAAATCTCCATTCCAATGCCCTTATAGGTTGATACGGGCAAAAAACAATACTTATATAGTAACATGGCTGACACAGCATTTCAATCAAATAAAAAAGGAGTAATAAAATAGAATAAATATGGAATCATATTATTATAATAGATTGAACAAAATACAACAGAGAGTATATCAGCAAATGAAGGCTGGAATCGAATCTATATCAGAGTGCTTTGATGTAATAAGACTTGAAACCGCTGAATTAAATGATATATTCCACAAATTACGCTTAGATGAACCAAGTATATTCTATGTTTCAACTTTCAAGTATTCTTTTTATGAGGATTCTAATCTAGTAAAGTTTAAGCCTGAGTATATGTTTGAAAAAAAGAAGATAAAGGAGCATCAGGAAGCATTGAAAGCAAGAGTTGCTAAACTGGCCCGAAGTGTAAGTGATAAAACAGAACTTGAAAAAGAACAGTTTATACATGATTTTATGTGTGAGAATGTAACATATGACAAATTAAAGAAACAATATTCACATGAAATTATAGGACCGCTTACGCAGGGGGTCGGAGTATGCGAAGGCATTGCAAAATCAGTGAAGGTTCTCTGTGATGCACTTGATATTCCCTGCATTGTAGTGTTATGTCATAATAATCCTGAAAAGGGTATCAAATACAGACATGCATGGAATGAAGTTAAAATTGGTGGCATATGGTATCATCTCGATGCAACATTTGACAATACTCTGAGTAAGAATGAAATCAGATATGACTATTATAATCTTGATGATAAGAATATGTATAGAGATCATCAGCCAGTAGTATATGAGGTGCCGGCTTGTACTGAGAGCGAACATTCATATTACAGGGTTAAGAAGATGTCATTTACTAAAATAGAAGACGTTGAGAAAAGAAGTATTCAGGCAATTAAGAAAAAGAAAGTGCTTACTTTTCATTGGAGAGGTGGATATCTTACCAGAGAAATGCTTGAGACCATCCTAAACACTATTGCTAAGACTGCTAAAAGTAAACAAAAATACAGCATTATTTCCTTGAATTGGGCACAGGCTGTGATATCAGTAAAATTCACAGATGAAGAGGTGAATGATATTGTGAATATGGAAGATGCGTATGAAGAGGAAAATGCCACAAAAAATTAATGAATCCTTTATATAAACACATTGACTTTTATTCGCCTTTGTGAAATAATATACAAAGATGTGCTGAAAGTCTTAATGATAAAGAATATGACGTGCATAATACAACATTTTTGAAAAGAGAGGTAAATTACAAGATGTCAAAAGTTGATTTAAGTAAGTATGGTATTAGTGGAACAACAGAAGTAGTATACAATCCTTCATATGAAGATTTATACGCAGAAGAGACAAAAGCTGATCTTACAGGTTATGAAGTAGGTCAGGTTAGTGAACTTGGTGCAGTTAACGTTATGACTGGTGTATACACAGGACGTTCTCCTAAGGATAAATTCATCGTTATGGATGAAAATTCAAAGGACACTGTATGGTGGACATCTGACGAATATAAGAATGATAACCACGCTGCTTCAAAGGAAACATGGGAAGCAGTTAAGAAAATCGCTCAGGAAGAGCTCTCTAATAAGAAGCTTTTCGTAGTTGATGCTTTCTGTGGTGCTAACAAAGATACAAGAATGGCAGTTCGTTTCATCGTTGAGGTTGCTTGGCAGGCTCATTTCATTGAGAACATGTTCATTAAGCCAA
>CAZPHI010000066.1:0-11352 GCA_964586425.1 uncultured Lachnospiraceae bacterium
AGTTTTCATCTAAAATATTTTTTAGTTTGTCACTAAAATTTGATTGGATGGTTGTTTGAATATAGGGTT
Organism: uncultured Lachnospiraceae bacterium; assembly: GCA_964586425.1. Lineage (GTDB taxonomy): Bacteria > Bacillota > Clostridia > Lachnospirales > Lachnospiraceae > CAZPHI01. The sequence continues at coordinate 70 of CAZPHI010000066.1, forward strand.
TTATATACCAAGCTTTTAATCCCATTTCTCTCATATAATTTCCTACAGTTTTTTCACTAATCACTTCACCTTTTTCTTGCAAAATGGAAGTGATTTTAGGTGCTCCATAGATATCATTTGATTCTTGGTGTATATCTCTAATATGCTCCATTCGTTGCTCTTTTTTTAATTTTGTATCACATGGTTTTTTCTTTCTAAATGAGTAATAACCATTTCTTGAAACGCCTAATATTCTAAGCACTCCACTAACATTAAGACGGCGTCCGTCATGTTTAGCTGCATCTTCAGCCTTTGCAACTTCCATAAAATAAGCTTGTGTTAGTTTCCCAGAATGCCGATTGCTTTTTTTAATATTTCTAAAGCATCCTGGGTATCACGCAATTCTCTTTTTACACGTGCTAATTCTTTTGCTTCATCGCTTGCATAGTTTCCAGTACCTCTCGTTGAGACTACCCCTGTTTCGTCAGCTGCTTTTACCCAAGTGGTTAACGCTGTTTTGCTTGTACCTAATTTTTCAGCACATTTAGCTAATCCTAAATCCTTATGTTCATAATAATATTTTACTGCATCCTCTTTAAATTGTTTATCGTATTGGTTTCTCATGGAAAGATCTCCTTCTTTTCTATTATCTTATTATAACTATCTCTTAGAAATTTTCCACTTTTAACTTGTACTATTTATATACTACCATCAGTCTTAACAAATACAAGTAAGGCTCCTATCGCATAATTTCCAGTTAATAATGGTGCAACAATATATCTCATTCTTTTCAACGGACCGGCTCCGCAGACTGCCGCACTTTCTTCCAAATTACCACTTATATTAAGCAAAGCATTTTTTAATATATTAAGCATAAATGGAAAAACATGAAAGCTCATAATCAAAACAAGTCCTCCCAATGAAAGAAGACTTTCTGATATTCTACCTGTAGACGGAAATAACTGTTGAAATAGTCCTCTTTTTTGAAGGAACAAAATCCATCCCATAGAAGATATATATGGTGGAGTCATGAATGGAATCATCAATACAATATCAAGCCATTTGTGTCGTGCATATTTTGTTCGTACTAATATGAATGCAAGTGGAATAGCAATAACAGATGAAACTATAACAACTAGTGCACCTAATATCAGCGAATTGGTAATTGTTTTTACATTACTGCTATCTGTTATTATGCTAATCGCATTAGAAAAATCAAGGCGGCCGTTAATTATGACCGCCTCTCCAAATAATGCAATAATTGGAATAATAATAAAGAAAGTTAATAGCAGCAGTAAAAAGATACATTTTGTATTTTTCTTTGACATAATTTATCTCTCTTCTGCAATTTAATTATTTACATAAATTAACAAGTTTTGATGCAATATCATCTGAATTCTTCATCATCCAAGTCCAATCAGTCTTTAACTGTGGAATCTCACTAACATTAGAACGATTAGTACAAGGGACATCTGTTCTACCTGGAAGAAGATATGCATCAGCCACCATCTTCTGTGCTTCATCACTTAATAAGTAATCCATAAATGCTTTGGCGTTATCAACATTTTTGCTAGTCTTTAAAATCATTGCAGGTCTTGGATTAATTACAGTACCTGATTTTGGATAATATATCTGAAGTGGTTCACCCTTAGCAATTGATGAATATGCGTTGTAATCAACACCTGCTACAAGGATACCTTTTTCACCTGTTGTTACAGAAGCAAGTGCTGCTTTATTGGCACCAGCATTGTACAAACCATTCTTTGCCATATTCTCAAATGCCGCAAAATTACTATTATTTGAATACATATATCCAGCAAGGAAATCTTTACAAGCACCTGATTTTTGTGGATCTGGTATTGCTATATCATCTGCATATTTGCTATCAGCAAGCTCGGCCCAATCAGCATCCAAATTACTATATATAGTTGTATTATAGATAACACCTACTGCTGATGCGCTTGTTCCATAGATTTGTTTGTTGCTTTCTGTCCAGTTTCCATACATCTTGCTTGCATTATATGGAACATAAGTCATTAACTTGTTCTCGTTCTCTAAAGAAAGTCCATCTGACCATGATGCAAGAACAACCACATCAGCAACTGGATTATCTTTTTCTGCTTCAAGTCTTGCAAGGATCTCACCTGTTGTACCTTCAAAAAGTTCAACATCAATTCCAGTTTTTTTCTTAAAACCTTCTACGTACTTTGTATTGAGTCCTGATGGACTTGGCATGTATACAACAACCTTTCCACTCAATGATTTCTCATAGTTTGGAGATGATGGTTCATCTGTTTTGGCAATTGTGTTGACCTTTGTTTCTGCCTGTGTTGCTGCTGCAACTGTAGTTGTGTTTGAATCATTACCTGTTGTACTGCTTGTCTCTGTACTTCCACAAGCTGCAAGGCCTAAGCACATTGTCATTGATAATGCTAGTGCTGCGAATCTCTTTAATCTCATAATTTCCTCCTGTTTTTAAAACTCATAGATATCTTTTTTATTTACATAAATGTTAACCATACTTCCAACTTTCATTTTCTCTAAAGAATGGTGTAACCATTTTGTACCATTGTACTGTAATATATTCTCATAATCAGTTCCCATATACTGGCTACTTATTACTTTGCTCTCATATGAGAGCATATGCTCATCTTTTCCAGTATTTCCTGCTTCAGGTCTAAACATGTGATTCTCATCTATCCAATTAGATTTTCCTACAAAAGCAGCTACAAACTTACTTTTAAGTGATTTATAAAGCATCTCAGGACTGCTGTTCTGTTCTATCTTCCCTTGATTTAGCACGACTATAGAATCACTCATTCCCATTGCTTCACTTTGATCATGTGTTACAAATACTGATGTGACGCCCATCTGTGTTGTAATGTTTCTGATTTCTGTACGCATCTCATCTCTTAAGATAGCATCCAATGCAGATAATGGTTCATCAAACAATATACATTGTGGTTTTTGAGCCATAGCCCTTGCGAATGATACACGTTGCTGTTGTCCGCCGCTCAATTTGTCAGGATATCTATTCCATAGTTCCTGAAGCTTGACAATTTCCAACGCCTCCATCACTCTTTCTTTCAGATGCTCTGTATCCCGATGTGCTCTAAGTCCGAATGCAACGTTCTCAAAAACTGTCATGTGTGGCCATAAAGCAAAATCTTGAAAAACAAATCCTATTTTTCTTTTTTCCGGCGGTATATTAATCTTTTTTTCACTTGAAAACATACATATATCGTCAAAATAAATTTCTCCACTATCAGGTGTATCAAGTCCTGCTATCATTCTTAATAATGTGGTTTTACCACATCCTGACGGTCCCAATAATGTTGTAAAAGATTTATCTTCAATTTCAAGATTTAAGTCTTGAATAACATATGTATCTTTCTGAAATGATTTAAATAGATGATCAATTGTAATCTTCATTTCTATTCTCCATTCATCAATAGTCTCGAATGTTAAATATAGTCTCGCAATGTAAAATCTAATATCATTCTTAACCCTTAATTATGTAAATAATTGTAAAATCCATGCAAAAAAGCCGTCGCATAAAGATTATCAAATCTTTACAGCAACGGCCTTATCTATAAATATTCAGTTAGTAATTAATAATCCAAATATGCGCCTTTCATTGGGCTTGTTGCGTGTTCACTAAACATTCTCAGCACGCCTTTTTTGTATTTCTTTTCTCTAGGTTTCCAGTTAGTCTTTCTCTCTTTAAGTATCTCATCAATTTCCTGCATTGACTTTCTTTCACCTTTAATACCTATAATGTTGAGTTTTCTCTCCATTACATCTATCTCAATTATATCGCCTTCTTCGACAAGTGCGATTGGACCACAATCTGAGGCTTCGGGACTACAGTGTCCGATAACTGGTCCAGTTGATGCTCCAGAGAATCTACCATCCGTTATAAGCGCAATACTCTTACCTAATTCCTTATCGCTGCTGATAGCCTCAGATGTATAAAACATTTCTGGCATACCGCTTGCCTTTGGTCCTTCATAACGAATGAACACTGCATCACCTTTTTGTACTTTATGATGAAGAACCGCATCCAGACATTCTTCCTCACTGTCAAATGGTCTTGCATTCAAGACAGCTTTAAACATCTCCTTCGGGCAGGCTGTATGTTTGATAACAGCGCCTTCTGGTGCAAGATTACCTCTAAGAATAGCAATACTTCCATCTGTACCAATTGCCTGGTCGTATGGCTTAATTATATCTTCTTTGGTAAGTTTAATTCCATATCGCATATTGAATTTGTCAAGCCATGCATTGCATCTGTCATAAAATCCATTATTTCTTAATTCTTCCAGGTTCTCGCCTAATGTCTTTCCTGTAACAGTCATTACATCAAGATGTAGATGTTCTTTTATCTCTTCCATTATTGCTGGAACTCCACCAGCATAATAGAATACTTCAGCTGGCCATTCACCTGCTGGTCTAATATTCAATAAATAATGTGCTCCTCTATGCAATTTGTCAAAGGTATCACCCGTAACTTCTAATCCAAATTCATGAGCTAATGCTGGAATATGGAGCAGACAATTTGTACTTCCTGAGATTGCAGCATGAACCATAATTGCATTCTCAAAGCTTTCCATTGTTACAATATCACTTGGTTTCATATTATCCATACGTGCTATTTTAACAGAAAGTTCTCCCGCCTGTCTTGCATAATCAAGTAAATCTGGACTTGTGGCTGGCATTAATGCACTGCCTGGTAATGCTAAGCCTAATGCTTCTGCCATAATCTGCATAGTAGAAGCAGTTCCAATGAATGAGCATGCACCACAGCTTGGGCAGGCATTACATTTTGCCCAATCAAGCTTCTCTTTTCCAATCTCGCCTCTTTCATACTTTGCGCTGTACATGCCCAGCTGCTCAAGCGTTAACATGTCTGGTCCTGCATTCATCGTTCCGCCTGGAACTACTATTGAAGGTATATCAACACGCGCAAGTCCCATAAGATTACCCGGCATACCTTTATCGCAGCTTGATATATATATTCCTGCATCGAATGGTGTAGCATTCTCGTGAATTTCAATCATATTAGCTATCATCTCTCTACTTACAAGACTATAGTTAATTCCATCTGTACCCTGACTTTCTCCATCGCAGATATCTGTACAATAATATCTCGCCCCATGTCCACCTGCTGAATCAATTCCTTTTCTTACTTCATCAATAAGTATATCAAGATGACCACTTCCCGGATGACTATCGCCAAATGTGCTTTCAATCATCACCTGCGGTTTTGATAAATCCTCTTTTTTCCAACCAGTTCCGATTCTTAACGGATCAAGTTCTGGTGCTAATCTTCTCATTTCCTGACTTTTTAACTCCATACTACCTCCTACCTTTCAACTGAGTGTTAACAGCATTTATACAAAGAACGAAATAATCAATGCTACTATAAAACCTGAAGCTCCTACTAAGGTCTCCATAATTGTCCATGTTTTAAGTGTTGTCTTCTCATCCATTCCAACCAAAGATTTTACCAGCCAGAAGCCTGAATCATTGAAGTGTGAGCAAACTGTTGCGCCACCGGCGATTGCTGCTGTAACACATGCAAGATAGATTGGTGAATACGCTCCAATTCCTGGCATAGCTGCAATAATACCTGCTGCCATTGTCATAGCTACTGTAGATGAACCAACACAGATTCTTACTAATGCTGCAACGATAAATGCTATTACAACCAATGGAAGGTTTGCAGATGATACTGCGTTACCAATTACATCACCAAGTCCTGAATACTGAAGCATGTAACGTAATACACCACCACATGCAGTTACAAGTAGAATCAAGCCTGTAGGCTCTAACGATTTTGTCATGATTTTTTCAAGTTCTGCCATCTTATATCCACGTTTGAGTCCCAGAAGAAGCATTGCAATTACTGTTGCGATAAGAAGTGCTACAAAAGGTTCTCCGAGGAATGCTACAACTGGCTGGATTCCTGATAAAGCAGGAACTACACCTGCTACTGATTTTAATACAATCAATAATAATGGAATAAGTATGATTGAAACAATCATCCAAAAGCTTGGAAGTTTTGATTCATCAATATCTTCCTGATTAGCAATATGCTCTGGAACAGGCACGTTGTATTTTTTTCCACATATTGAGCCCCATACAGGACCTGCAATAATCATTGCAACTGTTCCACAGATAATACCAATTAGGATAACCCATCCCAAATCAACATTAAGCATTGTCGCTACAAGTACCGGACCAGGTGTTGGCGGAATAAATGCATGTCCGACTGCTAGTCCTGCAAGAAGTGGAATAGCATAAAATAAAGATGATCTGCTAGTTCTTTTTGCTAACGAGAATGCAAGCGGAATAAGTATAATCAAACCTGCATCAAAGAATACTGGCATTGCGATTACGAGGCCTGTAATTCCAAGCGCCCATGCTGCCTTTTTGTCGCCAAATTTCTTCACCATCGTTACGGCAAGTGTCTGTGCTCCACCGGATGTCTCAAGTATTGCTCCAAACATTGAACCCAGACCGACTAGTAATGCTATACCTTTAAGCGTATTACCAATACCATCATTAACTGCTGTTACAATTTGTGAAAAAGGCATTCCTGCGATTAATCCGATTACAATTGCACCAATTAAAATCGAAATAATAGCGTGCACTTTCAATACGATGATAAGTGCGAGTAACACTGCAAGACCTACTACTGCTGCAATAATTAATCTTGCTGAATCAAGTGTTGCGATCTCTTCTACCATAAAAATCCTCCTTTTTGTTAAAACATACTTTAGTAAAAACTCCTTTTTGTTAAACATCTGACTTATTTATATATTGATTCTATTCTTTTTGTAAATTGGTGTCAATACATCTGATGTATGTTTTATTTTTTTATCACTAATCACATAAAAGAGGCGATTATTTTACATTTTGCCTCTTTTATTTGTGCATTTTATATAAATTCATCTTTTTAATCGTAAAAATCTTATATATTTTTCATTGTATACATCAGATGTCTTTTTTAAGATGTGCTTTTCTTATATTCAAAAGACATTCTCTATTGTATGTAAGATGCATAATCATAGCACATCTTGAACCAACAGGATCTCCTGCTATAATTGAATCTGCGATAAGCTTATGTGTACTGATTGTTTCTTCCATAAGCTTTCTATGTGTAAGATTTCCAAAAGTAATAACTGCCGTATTAATAATTGGCACTAAAGTCTCAACTACACGGTTGCCACTGCATTTTGCAATATATCCATGAAATTCTATATCTTTCTTAAGATGATTTTCGCCACTTCTATATAATTCCTCAACTTCCATACAAAGGTCCTTTATATGTTTTTTCTCTTCATCACTTGAATATAATGCCGCTAATGCCGCAATCTCAGGCTCTATCATAAGTCTGACCTCCAAAAGTTCGATTGCAAGCTTATATTTGTCTTCGTATTTTGCAAGTCCTAAAGGATCTTCTTCAGCAGAATATGTATTAACAACATATGTTCCAGCGCCTCTCCTTACTTCAAGCACCCCCTTTGAGACAAGTGCCTTAACAGCTTCTCTAATCGTACTTCGTCCAACTCCGAATTTTTCGCCTAGTTCATATTCATTGGGTAATTTGTCGCCAACATTGATTTCTTTTGCAACAATGTAATTCATCAGTTCATCTTCAACCTGCGTACCCAAGAGCTTTTTATTCATCTTCTCAAATTGATACATAATGCACCTCTTATCCTTTGGTTTATATGTGTTGTCTGTATTGCTTATATTATAACCTATAATAGTCCAAACAATCCATAAAATTCATACACAACTTTTATAGTGATATAGCATTTACAATTGTAATTGTACAAGTAATTGTTATCACATGATTCTCTACATAAACAGTTATAGTTTTTGCCTATCAACTTAATAAGATAATAGTATTTTACCAATCAGTTATCACATGATATTATCAGTACAGATTTGAAGTACACATTATAAGTACGGAAAGAGAGGTTATCTATGAATAATAAAAACAATGAATCAACTAACACAAATTCACAAATTAATGACACTCCCGCTGCAAAGCTCAATCTTAGTAAAGGCAAAATTCTATGGACATTATTCAAATCCATGTTTATGTTAAGTGCATGCACATTCGGCGGTGGCTTCGTTATTGTATCCCTTATGAAAAAGAAATACGTAGAAGAGCTTCAATGGCTTGACGAGAACGAGATGCTCGATATCACAGCAATTACGCAGTCATCTCCCGGACCGCTCCCTGTTAACGCTTCAGTAATCATTGGTTACAGAATGTGTGGAATCATAGGCTCTTTAGTTGCAGTCCTTGGCGCAATACTACCTCCTATGATTATAATATCAATTATTTCTTATTTTTATAATGAATTCAGAACGAACACATATATCGCAATTGCGCTTCAGGTTATGAGAGCCGGCGTCGCTGCTGTAATCTTTGATGTAGTAATTAATCTTGCTAAAAATGTTATTAAGACCCGCCGCATTATGTATATTATTATGATGTGTGCAGCATTCACAGCAACTTATTTCTTCGAGATTAGTGCAATGTTAATAATTCTCGTATGCTTATGTATTGGATTGATCGAAGTAATAATAGATGTTCTTAAAAAAGCGAAATTAAAGAACGCAGAAAGAGAGGTATAGATATGTTATTATTAAAATTATTTCTGAGTTTCCTTCAGGTAGGATTATTTAGCGTCGGCGGTGGATACGCAGCCATACCTCTTATTCAGGATCAGATTGTTAATGTTCACCACCTTATGTCAATGAGCGAATTTACTGACCTTATTACAATTGCCGAGATGACCCCTGGTCCAATCTCAATTAACTCATCAACATTCGTAGGAACTAGACTTGCCGGACCTTTCGGTGCAATTATATGTACTCTCGGATGCATTATTCCTTCATTCTGCATCTGCCTTATACTCGCTTACTTTTATTACAAATACCGCAATTTTAGTGGTGTTCAGACAGTTCTTGGGGCACTACGTCCTGCAACAGTTGCGCTTATATCATCAGCAGGAATGTCAATACTTATGCTCGCACTCTTCCAGGCTGACATTCACAATTTTGTATTAGGTAATTTTCACGCTGTAGAATTCATAATATTCCTTGTATGCTTATTCATATTAAGAAAATTCAAGACAAGTGCCATAAGTATTATATTCGGAAGTGGTATTGTAGGAACCGCTGTTTACCTGGCGGGTGGAGCACTTGGAATACTCTAAATAATCTATTTTCAATGCTCTTTGCTAGCTTCAATAAATTGATTAATCGTCTCGGTCAGATATTTACTCTTATGGTAAATCAATTTGATCGGGCGCTTAATATGAATACCTTCAACTTCAAGTATTCTCAAATCACCATTAGCAACTTCTTTTTCAATTAGCATATTAGAAAGTATTCCTATCCCACGCCCTGCGGCAACTGAATTAATAATCGCCTGCACATTAGTGCATCTCCATTTTTTCACCATATATATATTATTATCTCTTAAGAATTCATCGAATTGATTTCTATCCATACTCTCATCTTCTCTTGATATCAGAGACTGATTATCTAACATCTCCATTGTTATAGATGGATGATTATAGAACGGATGAGACTTTCCAACAACAAGGAATAGTTCGTCATGGCTTACCGTCATAATATTCAGTTCACTATTAGTTACCTTTCCTTCCACAATAGCAACATCTAATTCATTCATAAGCACCTGGTTTTCGATAAATGCTGTGTTATTAACCGTCACTCTTGCATCAGCCTGTGGCATCTTCTTCTCAAATCTCTCAAGTATATCGTTAATCAGCGCTGTACCGACAGATACACTGCTGCCAATTCTTATAATTGGATGCTCCCTCTCATCTTTCATAATCTCTTCACATTCATCAACCGACTGCACAATATTTCTGGCATACGACAGAAGTTTTTTACCACTATCTGTAATATATAGTCTCTGATTAAGTCTTTCAAATAACCTTATATCATATTCTGATTCTAATTCACGAATCGCCTGACTTACAGATGGTTGTGAAATAAAAAGTTTTTGTGCCGCCGCTCTCATAGTTTTGCAATCAGCAACCGCTATAAATATCTCAAGATGTCGAATAGTCATATATTATTTCTCCATTATTCTGATAATATTATAATAAAATAATGTCTACATTTGCATTACAAGAACAAAATCCATACCGTCTTCTTTGACTTCAGCAAATATCTCTCCATTCATTTTGTGCATAATCTGCTGACATATGTATAGTCCAAGGCCACTGCCGTCTTTTCCTTCTGTATTACTTCCTCTGAAAAAGCTGTCAAACAGATGGTTATAATCCTGCTGTGATACTGGTTCTCCTGAATTATGTATTCTTATCAGCTGGCAATAATCTTCTTCATAAAACGATATCCGAATACTTCTTCCGTCTCCATACTTCAAAGCATTTTCAAGAATATTCTCTATCACCTCATAAGTTCTGTCAAAATCGCCCTTAAGAAGCTTATTATCATATTCATCTATCTCTAATTCAAGATGTAACGCCTCGCATCTTGAGTTGTAATTCTTTCTAACCTGATTAATTAGATTATCAATATAGAACTCTCCTGGATTCACCTCTATCTCAAGGATATCTGAACTAGAGGTTTTAACTATCTCCGCTACAAACTTCTCTATCTCGATAGTTTTCTCGCCAATCTGATGTGCAGCATAAATTCTTTCTTTTTCAGAAGGATATAGATTTTCTTCAATCGCTTTAGAATACAGCTTAATTGAATTAAGTGGCGTTTTAATATCATGTGATATTGAAAGCAAAAGCATCTTCTTCTCTTTCTCTAGCTTAAGCTCTTTCTTTCTATTAGAATCAAGCTTGTCCTTAAGCATTCCTATTCCCCACAGAAAGTTGCCAAAGAATCTGCTTTTGTTTTCTTCTATCTCACCTTTCAGATGACCTTTTGCCAATTCATATGGAACATTATTTAACCTTGCGAATGGTCTAATAATATTATTCCTTAGATATATCAAAACAGTAATAATAATGACGAAAGCAATCGCTAGAATAACCTCTACATGAATAATCATTCCACTAATATTACGCATTAATTGATAATCAAATCTTACGTAGCCACACTGTATATTATCCTTATATAGTGGTTCTATCTGATATTCCATTCCATTGTTTGCAGCGATTAATTCATTCCAGGCAGACTCATCTTTGCTAATATCTACTATTCTTATTTTCTTAATGTATGGTTAGGGTGTCATAACAATTGTTTTTTAAGCTGCTAGTGACAACACATTTT
>CAZPHI010000067.1:0-11252 GCA_964586425.1 uncultured Lachnospiraceae bacterium
TTGTTCCACCTGGAGTTTCATATACACCACGTGATTTCATACCAACAACACGGTTTTCAACGATATCGATGATACCAATACCATGTTTGCCACCTAAAACATTAAGTTCTTTGATGATTTCAGATACTTTCATCTCTTTTCCATTAAGACTCTTTGGAACACCTTTTTCGAATGTCATTGTTACATATTCTGGTTCATCAGGTGCTTTCTCTGGAGAAACACCAAGAACTAAAAGGTGATCATAGTTTGGCTCATTAGCTGGATTCTCAAGCTCAAGACCTTCATGGCTGATGTGCCATAAGTTTCTATCACGGCTGTAGCTGTTATCAACTGAGAATGGAAGATCAATACCATGCTGCTTGCAGTATTCAATCTCATCTTCACGTGACTGCATTGTCCATACGTCTGTCATTCTCCAAGGAGCGATGATTTTGATATCTGGAGCAAGAGCTTTGATACCAAGTTCGAAACGAATCTGATCATTTCCTTTACCTGTAGCACCATGGCAAATAGCAACAGCATTCTCTTTTCTAGCAATTTCAACTAATTTCTTAGCGATACCTGGACGAGCCATTGATGTACCAAGAAGATATTTGTTTTCGTAAATAGCAGTAGCCTGAACACATGGAACGATATAATCATCACAGAATTCATCTACAATGTTCTCAATGTATAATTTAGATGCTCCTGATAATTTGGCTCTTTCTTCAAGACCATCTAATTCACTGCCCTGACCACAATCGATACAGCAGCAGACAACTTCATAATCAAAATTTTCCTTTAACCAAGGGATAATAGCAGTAGTATCAAGACCACCTGAATAAGCAAGTACAACTTTTTCTTTCATATTACAATCCTCCATATATATATTGATTACATCTTCTGTAATCTTTAGCACTCATCATAATATACATCAATATTTTTATTTTTGCAATAGTTAAAAATGTATATTATGCAAAAATAATGCATAATTATAAAAAATATTCAATTTCCTCTTTACATAAGAAAAAAAGTTGTTATAATTAAATGATAGTTTGCAATTTTAAGATATTGAGTTAATAAAAACTCAGTCACGGAGGTTCGTATGATTAATGTTGGAATAATCGGCTCAACAGGATATGCCGGTAATGAATTAGTAAGATTATTGCTTGGACATAAGGAAGTATGTATTAAGTGGTTTGGTTCAAGAAGTTACATAGATCAAAAATATGCTGATGTATATAGAAATATGTTTCAATTAGTAGATGCTGTATGTATGGATGATAATATGGAAGAACTTGCTAATCAGGTTGATGTTATATTCACAGCAACACCTCAGGGATTATGTGCTTCATTAGTTAATGAAGAGATACTATCAAAAGTAAAGATAATTGACTTAAGTGCTGACTTTAGATTAAAGGATGTATCTGTATATGAAGAATGGTATAAGTTAGAGCATAAGAGTCCACAGTATATTGATGAAGCTGTATATGGATTATGTGAGATTAATAGAGATAAAGTAAAAGGAAAGAGAATCATAGCAAACCCAGGTTGCTATACAACATGTTCAATCCTTACTATATATCCAATGGTTAAAGAAGGAATTATTGATCCAGATTCAATTATTATTGATGCAAAATCAGGAACATCAGGTGCAGGAAGAGGCGCTAAGGTAGCTAATCTTTTCTGTGAAGTTAATGAGAGTATGAAGGCATATGGTGTTGGTACACACAGACATACACCAGAGATTGAAGAGCAGTTAGGATATGCTGCCGGTAAAGATATTAAGGTTATATTCACACCACATCTTGTACCAATGAATAGAGGAATTCTTGCAACTGCATATGGTAACCTTAAAAAAGATGTGACATATGAAGAAGTAAAGGCTATCTACGATAGATATTATGGCGATGAAACATTTGTCAGAGTACTTGATAAAGATGTATGTCCAGAAACAAGATGGGTTGAAGGTAGCAATTATGTTGATGTTAACTTCAAGATTGAGCCAAGAACACACAGACTTATTATGATGGGTGCAATTGATAATCTTGTTAAAGGCGCAGCAGGTCAGGCTGTACAGAACATGAATATTTTATTTGGCCTTCCAGAAAATACGGGATTAATGCAGGTACCAATGTTCCCATAGATTATAATAAGAAGAAACGGAGATTAATATATGAGTATATCGTTTATAGAGGGTGGCGTTACAGCTGCCAAAGGATTTAAGGCAACAGGACTTAATGCAGGAATTAAGAATAACACAAAAAAAGATATGGCTATGGTTTATAGCGAAGTGCCATGTGCTACAGCAGGTACATTCACTACTAATAAAGTATATGCAGCACCAGTTCGCTGGGATAGAGAAGTTGTATATGATTCAGCATATTCACAGGCTATTGTGGTTAACAGTGGTGTTGCGAATGCCTGTACAGGCATTGAAGGATACAATAATTGTAAGGATATGGCAGATGCGGCTGCTAAGCTTTTGGCTATTCCAGCGGATTCCGTTATTATTGCGTCAACAGGTGTAATTGGAAAGCAGCTTCCAATGGATATTATACTTAATGGTATCAAGGATATGCCTGAAAAGTTAGGTGATAAGCTTAGTGATGGAACATTAGCAGCTGAGGCAATTATGACAACTGATACAGTTAGTAAGCAGGTAGCTGTTACAACTGTAATTGGCGGTAAAACAGTAACAGTTGGTGGTATGTGCAAGGGTTCAGGAATGATTCATCCTAATATGGCTACAATGCTTGGATTTATCACAACTGACGTGGCAATTGAAAAACCACTTTTGCAGAAAGCCTTAAGTGCAATTATTAATGATACTTTCAATATGATTTCAGTAGATGGTGATACATCAACTAATGATACAGTAGTTGTTTTAGCTAATGGTATGGCGGAAAATGCTGTTATCAGCACTGAAGATGATGACTACAAAGCATTTTATGAGGCATTATTATGTGTATGTACAACTCTTGCAAAGAAGATTGCGGGTGATGGAGAAGGCGCAACATGTCTTTTTGAAGTTAAAGTGGTTGGAGCAGCATCCAAAGAACAGGCTGTTACACTTAGTAAATCAATTGTTACATCTTCGCTTACTAAAGCAGCTATTTTTGGACATGATGCAAATTGGGGCAGAATCCTGTGCGCAATGGGATATTCAGGTGCAGATTTTGATCCGGAAAAGGTTGATATATACTTTGAAAGTGAAGCAGGAAAGTTAAAAATTGTTGAAGATGGAACTGCTACTGATTACAGTGAAGAGAAGGCTACTGAGATACTTTCAAAGAATCCTGTAACTGCAATTGCGGATGTTAAACAGGGTGATTTCAGCGCTACAGCGTGGGGATGCGATTTGACATTTGATTATGTAAAAATTAATGCAGATTATAGATCTTAATTAAAGCATATTATGAAAGGTATGGTAGATAGAATGATTAACATGGATGATGAATTACAGAAAGCCCAGGTACTTATTGAGGCATTACCTTATATTCAGAAATTTAACAGAAAAGTTATTGTTGTAAAGTACGGCGGAAGTGCTATGGTAGATGAGGACTTAAAGCAAAAAGTAATTCAGGATGTTGTTCTCTTAAAGTTAGTAGGATTTAAGCCAATTATTGTACATGGTGGTGGTAAGGAAATCAGTAAGTGGGTTACTAAGTCAGGTATGGAACCAAAGTTTATTAATGGACTTAGAGTAACAGATGAACCTACCATGGAGATTGCAGAGATGGTACTCAATAAAGTTAATAAAAGCCTTGTTTCTTTGGTAGAAGGACTGGGAGTTAAGGCTTGTGGTATCAGCGGCAAAGATGGTGGTATGTTAAAAGTAGAGAAGAAGTATTCGAATGGCGAAGATATTGGTTATGTTGGTGAGGTTACAGAGGTAAATCCTAATATTATTGAAACTTTATTAAAGGATGATTATCTTCCAGTAATATGTCCTATTGGTTATGGAGATGATAATCATGGATATAATATTAATGCAGATGATGCAGCATGTGCAATTGCTAAGGCTGTAAAAGCTGAAAAGCTTGCATTTTTAACAGATATTGAAGGTGTATATAAGGATTATGAGGATAAATCTTCACTTATATCTGAACTTACAACTTCAGCTGCAAAGGATTTACTTGCAAGTGGTACAATTGGTGGTGGTATGCTTCCAAAACTTAATAATTGTATTGATGCTGTAGAGAATGGTGTATCAAGAGTTCATATACTTGATGGTAGAATTCCTCATTGCCTCTTACTTGAAATCTTTACTAATAAAGGTATTGGTACAGCGATTCTAGGAGATGACGCGGAACGATTTTTTATAGAAGCATAGGGATGACAAAGCATATATAGGTATATGAAAGGACATAATAAAATGACAGATAAAACAAAAGCTATAATTGATCAGGCAGAAGAATGCCTTATTCATACATATAACCGTAATCAGATTGTACTAGAAAAAGGCAACAAAGCAAGATTATACGACATTGATGGTAAGGAATATCTTGATTTTGGCGCTGGAATAGCTGTATTTGCATTGGGATATAATAATAAAGATTACAGTGATGCATTAAAAGCACAGATTGATAATATTATTCATACATCAAATCTATTCTATACAGAGCCTTTAGCTAAAGCTGCAAAGGGACTTACAAGTGTATCTGGAATGGATAAAGTATTCTTTACAAACAGCGGTACTGAAGCTATTGAAGGTGCAGTAAAGCTTGCAAAGAAATATGCATATTTAAAGAATGGCAATTCTAATGGTGAGATAATTGCTATGGAACATTCATTTCATGGAAGAAGTATGGGTGCGTTAGCGGTAACTGGCAATAAGCATTACCAGGAAGCTTTTGGTCCAATGGTACCAGGAATTAAATTTGCCAAATATAATGATTTAGAAAGCGTAAAAGCTTTATTCAATGAGAATACATGTGCAGTTATTTTTGAAACAGTACAAGGTGAAGGTGGAATATATCCAGCAACTAAAGAATTTATTGAAGGTGTTAGAGCGTTATGTGATGAACATGAGGCACTTCTTATACTCGATGAAATTCAATGTGGTATGGGTAGAACAGGTTCTATGTTTGCATATCAGCAGTATAACGTAAAACCAGATGTGGTTACAGTTGCAAAAGCAGTTGGATGTGGCGTTCCGGTTGGAGCATTCCTTGCAAGCGGTAAAGCAGCAGATGTCTTAGTACCAGGCGATCACGGTACAACATACGGAGGTAATCCTTTCGCATGTGCAGCAGTTAATATTGTGCTTGAGTTATTTGAGAAGCTTCATGTTGTAGATAATGTAAGAGAAGTATCAACATATATGGAAGAAAAACTGCAGGGACTTGTTGACAAATATGATTTTTGTCTTGAAAGACGTGGAAAAGGTCTTATGCAGGGATTGGAATTATCAATAGCTCCAAAGGACATTATTAACAGATGTCTTGATAATGGGCTAATTGTATTCTCTGCTGGAACTAATGTAATTCGTTTTGTACCACCACTTATAATTACAAAGAGTGATGTTGATGAGATGATTGAAAAATTAGAAAAATCATTCTAACCAGGGTGTAATAGATGGAGATATAATTGAATGAAATTGAATAAAAAAATCAACTTATGTATTATGAGGACATTTGCATTGTTAATGGTAATGTGTATTACATTAACAATGGGGGCATGTGGTGTAGAAGAAGATAATAACGATATCTCGCTTGCAACAACACAGCAGCCAGTTACAATTACTATTTGGTATACTGGTAATAATATGACAGATTATCTCTCGGAGATTGCAGATAATTTCTCTGAAGAGAACAGTAATATTACTGTTAACACAATGCAGGTTACAAAGACACAGTATATGTCAAAATTGTATGATGCAAGTATACATGATGAAGAAAATATGCCAGATGTGTATATTTGTTCATCAGATGATCTTCAAGAAGCATATCTTTTAGGAATCGCCGAGAAGAATGACGAATATGCATCAGAATATACGGTTGAGAATTTTGGCAAAGCAGCAATTGAAGCAGCGACATATGATGGAAAATTATATGGTTATCCATTAACTTTTGATACATCGGTTATGGTTTACAATAAAACATTTGCCAAAGAGATGAAAACATTTACCGAAATTACAGATTATACTAATAATTTTGAATATTCCGAAGAGATGGGTAATGTGACAAGAATTATCAATTGGGATATATCGGATGGCTTTCTGAATTATGCATTCACAGGTGCTTCGATGAATATTTGTGGTAGTACAGGTGAGGATATTAAAAAGGTAAGTATTAATAATGAGAATGTTATTCGTGATTTGAATGAATGGCTTAGTTTTAAAGAGAATTACGGAATTGACAGAAGTAAAGTTACTAAATCCAGCTGTATTACAGATTTTGTTAATGGAAGTCTTTTATATACCATAGTTAATGCAAGTGATATATCTGCGCTTGAAGCTTCGGATATAGAGTATTCTATTACAAAGATACCTGATTATAATTCTGAATTAAAGACTACAGCCTTATCTGAAACTACCCTTGCAGTAGTTAATCCTTTCTCAAAGAACGTAGAAGCTTCAAAGAAGCTTGCACGAGCAATAACAATAGGAGAAAGTGATAAACTTGCGGAATATACAGGATTTGTTCCAGCATATAAGAAAGCCGATAGTAATGAAAATTATAGTAAGCTTAGACAAATTTTTGCAGATACAACAGTAAAATGCCAGCTTATGAATATTGGTGATGTATATATGCAGTATGAGATAATGATGCATCGTATATGGGATGGCGATGATATTACAGGCTCAGTTGATGCATTCAATACGTATGTAGCAGTACAATTTGCTGAATAATGGCCTGCCATTGTGGGAAATATAATCTATATAGACTATTATGTAGATTAGGAGATTCTTCAATGGCAGGATTTTTTATTGCAATGATTTCAGGTGCGTTAATGAGTATTCAAGGGGTATTTAACACAGATGTGACAAAAAGTTCAAGTATATGGGTCGCAAGTGGATTTGTGCAGTTAACAGCTCTTGTGGTATGTGTGATTATGTGGCTGGTAACTGGAAGACCAGAAATTGGTGGTATAATAAAGACAGAGCCTAAAATAGCATTACTTGGAGGCGTGTTAGGAGCATTTATAACATATACAGTTGTGAAGAGTATCGAATTCATGGGTACTGCAAATGCTATTTTAGTTGTAGTCATCACACAGATTGCAGTTGCATATCTGATTGAAATATTCGGATTATTTGGTAGTAAAAAGTGCGAATTTTCGTGGATGCGACTTGGCGGACTTGTTCTTGCTATAGCGGGAGTAGCTGTATTTGAATTGTGCGACAGGAAGTAGGCGAGGTATGAATGCTTGCAGAATGGGATAGCATGGATTATAATGAAACGACGAGAGACCACGCAAGCCAGAAATTACCTTCGTAATTTCTGACTGCGTGCCTTCGTAAAAAACACTCAGGCATGGAGGAAAGATGGACGAGAGATTATCACAGGTTACGGGTATCGTAACATTAAAAAAAGGTGAGGGAAGAACAATTAAAGCCGGCGGAATGTGGGTATATGATAATGAAATAGATACTATTACGGGCAATATCACAGATGGAGATCTTGTGTGTATACATGATTTTGACGGATATTTTATGGGAGTAGGATTTATTAACAGAGCATCTAAGATAACTGTACGACTTATGTCAAGAGTTAAAGACCAGACGATTGATGAAGCATTTATCGAAAAAAGAGTAAGAGCTGCAGTTGATTACAGAGTTCATACAATTGATATGTCTTCTTGCAGACTTATATTTGGCGAGGCTGATTTCCTGCCAGGTATAGTAATTGATAAGTTTGCAGATGTATTGGTGGTTGAATCACTAGCACTTGGAATTGAGAGATTCAAGCTTATAATAATTGAAAAGCTTAAGCTTGTATTAATGGAACTTGGAATGAATATTAGAGGCGTCTATGAAAGAAGTGACGCTAAGGTACGCCTTCATGAAGGAATGGAACGTATAAAAGGATTCATAGGTGAAGAATTTGATACCAAGGTATGTATAGAGGAGAATGGTGTTAAGTATTATGTTGATGTAAAGGATGGTCAGAAAACAGGATTTTTCCTTGATCAAAAGCTTAACCGTGCTGCAATTAAGCCGATGTGTAAGGATGCAAGAGTACTTGATTGCTTTACTCATACAGGTTCATTTGCACTTAATGCTGGTTTGGCAGGGGCAAGAAGTGTACTTGGTGTTGATGCATCAGAGCTTGGAGTAGCTCAGGCAACGGAGAATGCTAAACTTAATGGTTTGTCTGATACAGTTAAGTTTAAGTGTGCTGATGTGTTTGAACTTTTACCTGAACTTGAGAGAGCTGGAGAGGTATTTGATGTTGTTATTCTTGATCCTCCTGCATTCACCAAATCAAGAAATTCAGTTAAGAATGCAATAAAGGGATACAGAGAGATTAATTTAAGAGCCATGAAACTTATTCGAGATGGAGGATATCTGGCTACATGTTCATGTTCTCATTTTATGACACCTGAATTATTCTCTAAGACAATTGCAGAAGCTGCAAGAAGTAATCACAAGAGATTAAGACAGATTGAATACAAGACGCAGGCACCAGATCACCCAATTCTATGGGCAGCTGATGAATCGCTGTATCTGAAGTTCTATATCTTCCAGGTTGTGGATGAAAAATAAGAATCATAGAAAGATAAAGGATACATATGGATATTAAAAAATTCTATAAGACAGTATTGATTTTGGTTATACCAATTGCATTGCAGAATCTGATTAATGTAGGTATTACTGCAACTGATGTAGTAATGCTTGGTGCTGTGTCAGAAAAAGCTTTGGCAGGTGCGTCACTTGGTGGTCAGGTTCAGTTCATAATGACATTGATTCTTTTTGGATTGTCATCAGGTGGCTCGGTACTAATTGCTCAATACTGGGGAAAGCATGATATAGTTACAATAGAGAAGGTATTAGGAATTGCAGTAAAGGTTGCTTTTGTGGTTAGTGTCATTTTTGCAATAGCTGCATATGTAATTCCTGAACCAATAATGAGGTTGTTGACAAGTGATGAAGATGTTATAAAAGAAGGCGTAAGATATCTTAGAGTAGTGTGTTTTTCATATGTGTTTAATGCACTTACGATGGTATACCTTAATACGCTAAGAAGTGTAGAAAAGGTTGTTATTTCTACATTCGTATATTTTATATCACTTTTGATTAACATTATATTCAACTATACGTTTATATTCGGCAAGTTTGGAGCTCCACAGTTAGGTGTTTCAGGAGCTGCAATTGCAACTTTGATAGCACGAATTGTAGAATTCTTAATCGTTGTAGGATATGACAGGTTTGCTAATAAGATATTCAAGTTCAAATTCAAACTCTTATTTAATAAGGACAGAATGCTTAGCAGGGACTTTAGAACATTTTCAGTACCTGTAATTGCTAATGAATTAATATGGGGCTCCGGTGTGGCTGTTGTGGCAGCAATTCTTGGACATATGGGAAGTGCAGCGAGTGCTTCTAATTCAGTGGCACAGGTTATGAGACAGCTTGCAACTGTGGTTTCGCTTGGTATTGCAAGTGCTACAGCTATAATGATCGGAAAAGCAATCGGAGAAGGTAAGGAAGACTTGGCAAAGATATATGGTCATAGATTTGCTATATTAAGTATTGTTGCAGGAATTGCAGGTGGAATTGTGATATTAATTGCAAGACCATTCGTATTATCAGGTATGGCATTATCTGAAGAGGCGAAGTATTATCTTTCGATAATGATGTTTGTTATGTCTTATTTTGTTATTGCACAAGCATATAATACTGATTTGATAGTTGGAATATTCAGAGCTGGTGGAGACACCAAATACGGATTATTTGTGGATGTAACTTTCCTCTGGGGAGTGTCTATATTGTTTGGAATTATTGCAGCATTTGTTTTTGACTGCACGGTTCCAATAGTGTATGTAATTTTACTTAGTGATGAGATATTCAAGATTCCATTCACCACAATGCGCTACAAATCATACAAATGGTTAAAAAATGTTACAAGATAATTATACAAAAAAAGCTTGTTACAGCGATGACTTTTGAATTAATCAAAACCATTGTTGCAGCAAGCTTTTTATTATTGTATAGTAATCTGTTCAACTGAATCAATTCTCTCAGTTGTTGGAACTCTGTAGAGTGTACCCTGATTATTAAAATACTGGAAGAAAGTGTACTTAGATGTACAGTTAACATTAGTAAAATCCCCAGCAGATACAAGCTCCTTCTGTGAACCATCAACATTCATTCTGTATAGTCCGGCATTATCACCCTCTTGCAGATAGAAGAGTTTGTTCTTGTATACATTGTAGTTGATACATCTGCCATCGTTTAATAGTTCAACTGTTTTTGTCTGCATATTAATTCTTTTGAGAGCATATCCGTTGCTGATATCAATAAAGTAGACATATCCGTTATCAGCAGTAGCAAGATATGTATTACCTTCATAGAATGTATATGTAGAGTCAGTAGCTGTATCAAAAACTTTGATATTATGGTCTCCGCTTATATTTGAAAAATATATTTTACCATTATATATGCTGGCTGGATTATATTCTATATCAGATAACTCTGTATTATCTTTGCCATCTATTCTTATCTTGTATAGTGTAAGGGCTGTTTTGTCATCATAATGCTGGTAATAGATGTTGTTACCTGATAAAGAAAGTATACCAGAGAGTTTATCATATAGAGGAACACTGTTCTCACCATTGAGATTAGTTCTGTAAACTCCGAATAATGCGCCACGAAAGACTACTCCAACGCTCTCTGGACTAAAGTTATTCTTAGCATAATATATATATTTACCATATACATTGATGTAGGCAATGCTGTCTCCGTTAAGCTTTTTAGCATCTGAACAGTCTGGATTCATACTGTATAGTTTGTTGCCATCATATGGATTAGCAAAGTAAAGTCTATCATTGTATTCACAAAAAAGTCCACCATTATTAAGGTTACCAGCGGTATTACCCAGAGCAGATTCGTCATTATAGACCATCTTATTTTTATTGTTAATGAAAATAATTATTCCAATGGCAGCAACTAAAATTATTATTAGAATTATGAACTTAAGATATTTTTTCTTCATTATAAAATCCTTTCATCATAAGAATATACATCAGATAATTATATTATATCTGTCTATGTAAAAACTGTGTAAATGCTTTGTCATCATTATGTATATATTTGAATTGTACCA
>CAZPHI010000068.1:0-3503 GCA_964586425.1 uncultured Lachnospiraceae bacterium
TTTTTCATATCTATCGTACTGCTGCTGCCTAATTTCAATAAGTCCCTTTACATTCATACTTTCAAGAGTCTGCAGATACCAGTCAAAACTTTCAAGAGATGACTTACCTGTAATAAAACTATTACTCTGCACAATTACGTATTTTGTAATGTAATTAGAACTTCCATTATCAGCATCTTCTTCTGCCTTTGTTGCAAATATAAAAGGAAATGGGTCCTTAACATAGGTAGCCAGCTCCTTATCAACTATGCTATGCCAAATTGGAAGAAGTTCATCCGTTGCTTCAACTGATTGTCTGGATGGAAGACATCCAGGGTTAATTCCCAACTGCTGCAGCCACATATTATCCTTAGCCGCATCTGTATATGATTTATTACCATCGTCATCAATATAATAACTCTGACCTTTGATACCAAAGCAATAAAGTGTCTGATTGTCTTCACTCATTAGCTTATCAAGCATAATCACAGCATCCTCTACATGCTCACTATCTGTTGATACGCCAAACATACCGCTTATTGCACTTCTTCCAATATAATAACCATCGCATCTGCCTGAAAGTGGCTTTCCACCATCATATATGCCATCTGCACCCTTATAAGATGGATACTGAGCACTATACAGTGTCGACATATGCCAGCTGTAATCAAAGATTACACCTGTTGTATTCGCAGCGCATCTTCTTGTTATCTCATCCCTGGTAACTGCATTAAAGTCACTCTCTAACAAACCTTCATTATACAAGCCATTCAAGTACTCAAGATAAGCTCTATAATTCTCTGCCTCATAATACGAATAATGCACCTTGCCATTACTATCTGCATAGAATCCGTTAACCAAATCCAACCCAAACGCAGGACCAAACATATATGGCAATAGATCAGGAGTAACACTCATGGGAATCTCATCATTGCTATCTCCATTACCATTCATATCCATACTCTTATATTTTCTTAAAAGCTCTGTAAAATCCTCCAGATTCACAGGTTCGTCCACTCCCGCCTTAGCGAGCCATTCTTTGTTATACATAATGCATGGGACATAATTCTTGGTAAGTACTGTTTGTGGGACATAATATATATGACCATCATCTGCTGTAAGTGATGCCCTAATATCAGGATTCTCATCCAGATACTTCTTAAAATTAGGCATCTTCTCCATATACGAATCAAGTGATACGAATATCTTTCTATCTATATACTCCATACTTGCGTCAAGATCTGGCAGCTGCACAATATCAGCAAGCTTCTCCTTAGCCAAAAGCTGTGGTTTAACAACATCAAAATAACCAGATGGGTCTCTAAGCTTCCATTCAACATCATATCCGGTAGATTCTATTGCACTTTTTACAATATCCGCATTAATATAATCTACATCCGAATACCACGAATTCTTGGCAAGAATACTAATCTTTACCTTAGAATTCGACGCTGTATCTGATTTACCGCACCCTGTTAGCATTGATACTGCCATCAATGGCACCATAACCAAGGACGCTATCCTTGCTAATCTCTTAATTCCATATCTATCACTATTCCTGAATCTCACTAGGATTAACCCCCTTTATATTCTTAAAGTTACGTCTGAACGTTAACATACTGCTATAACCACATTCTCTGGCAATCTGCTCCAATGTGTATTTTTTCTCTTTTATCATAGCCTCTGCCTTATCAATCCTCTTATCCTGAAGATAATTCAAGTATGTCTTACCAAGATACTTCTTACACATATTAGTTATATACTTATTGCTCACACCATATTTTTCAGAAATCAGCTGGAGCGACATATCCGGATTAGTATAATTATCGTCAATATACTCTAATATCTCTTTGTCTATAATCATTAATTCCGTTTGCAACAATTGAATACTCTACATTCCTTTCAAGCTTCATTGTTATCTGATCACCACTTAATGTATAAGTTGGTACATAGATCATATCTGTATTAACAAACTCAAGACTAATATTATTCAAAGCATCCGCTGACAATCCAGTAATTGAACCTGTTATAGTTACAATATCAACTGCTTCTATATCAACTCCTAATGTCTTGTTACCATTGCCTGCTGGAAGATTGAATGATGTTGTACTCTTAATTACATATCCATTAGCATTGCCAAGTGCAACTTTATAATCATATGTTTCATTAAGATATACTTCATATTTTCCATCATTTACACTAACTGACTGTTTTTCGCCAGTCTGAACACAGGTAAAATCAATTGTATAATCAATACCTGCGATTAATTCTGCTGCTGTAATATCTACATCTCCACTAACCATAACAGGCTGTGTATGCTCTCTTACTGCTCTGTAGATAACAAGTTTTTCATTAGTAGAATATATCTTGTAGATACCATATTCACTTGCATAGAATTTAAGTTCTTTGCCGTCTGCATCAGACTGTCCCACCTGAATTTTTCCACTTGGTGATTCACAGTAGATTGTTGAGGCTCCTCCATTAGATCCTGTGTAAAGTGTTAGTGTATTATTTTTATATAATTTGATACCTGCATATACAACTGGTGTTGTATTATTTGAATACAGATATCCTGTTAATGTCTGTCCAGCGATTACTATTGGATCTTTTTTATCATATCTTGTAATTGCTGTATTATTAGTTCTAATTCTGTTATTATCCTTACCAGCTGGATTAAAGAAGAATTCATCTGTCTGGAAAGCACCAATTGTACTGCCTTCGCTTCCAGCTGCAACTGTTTCTGGATACCAGCTGTTAATAATATCTGCTGTTAATTTGTTATTATATTTATTAGTATCAAGTACTTCTGCGCCAAAATCCCATACATCAGCTTTTCCGTTACCAACTAATTCCGGTGTCTCAGTAGCTGCTGGTTCATTAGCAACATTAATACCATGAAGATACATTTCAGCCTTATCAACTACTGTCTTAACTGTAAATGTTAATGTTGTCGCTACGCCTGTGTATCTAAATGATACCTGTGATAAACCATCATCTGCTGTACCCTGAAGTAACTGTGATGATACATCAAATTCACCCTTTGCTGTCTTTGCCTGAATTGTTGCATCTGTATCAGCACCATATTGACAAAGGTTGAATGTAATAGTTGAATCACCTGCTACCTTGATTTCGAATTTATCTCCATTAAGTAATGCAAGACCATGCTGTGTATCATGCATGTAAAGTGTTCCAGCACTTGTTATTGTTAAAAATCCATCTTTTGATGTAATTGAACCATTAAGCTTATTAGCTGCATCATATATCGATTCGACTACGCTGCCATTAGCAAAATTATACATATATACTGAATCTTTTGCTACACCATTATCATCTGGAATATCCTCTGTAATAGCATCGAGGATTACACATGGTACATATGCTGTATTAGTGAATGCCAGAGTAAGCACTGTAGGTCCACCCATATACTTGAATTCAACAGCACTACCATCATTATGATAACATCCTGCTTTAGTTGCCTTTGTTTCTGAATATGAACTATCTTCACTTGTTAATGTATAAGAAGT
>CAZPHI010000068.1:3603-9954 GCA_964586425.1 uncultured Lachnospiraceae bacterium
AAACATTATTACGGAACAAAGAAAAGCTGTCGCTCTTCTTAAAGATTTGTTCTTCACAAAATCCATAATAAAAAACCTCCTTTATTCTTTCTGTCACCATTATAAGAATAAAAAAGGCTTTTTTATAGTTTCAATATTTTCATGGTTCATATTTTTCCATGCTGCTCAATCCCAGTAATAGAGCATATTGGAGAATATGTAATCACTTATTTTTGTATTTTATCATTAATATTCTTGATCGCAGCCTGTAACTGATCATCTGTTTCTATTGTCATATATCCAATCTCTTTAACTGCATCAGATACATCAACCTCTATATCAGGAGTAATACCCTTGCCATGAATGTCCTGGCCCTTTGCGGTAAAGTATTTTGATATCGTAAGTTTTATTGCACTTCCATCAGAAAGAGGCTGTATGGTCTGAACAATTCCTTTACCGAATGTCTGTGTACCAACAATAGTACCTACTCCATAGTCCTGAACTGCACCTGTGAATATCTCAGCAGCACTAGCACTGTCGCCATTAACAAGAACAGCCATCGGAACACTAATTTCATGATTATCTGAACCAGAATATTCCTTTCTCTGTCCATATTTGTCTTCTGTATATACAATCAAACCTTTAGGGAGTATATAATCAAGCATACTGACAACAGCATCAAGTCTTCCGCCTGGATTATATCTCAAATCCACTATTAATCCAACCATTCCCTGAGTTTCCAAGTCATCATATGCTGTCTTAAACTGATTAACCGTTACTTCATCAAATTCATCTATAAGTATATATCCGATATTACCATCAAGCATCTGCTGAGTAACTGTCTCCTCTTCAAATGGAGCCCTGATTGCTGTAACAGTTTTTAACTCATCAGCTCCTTCATGCATAATTTCAAAAGTAACTGTTGTATCTTTTTCACCACGCATCAATTCAACCGCCTGTGTAAGAGTAAGGTCAGCAACTGCAGTCCCGTCAATTGTTACGATCTTGTCTCCATCAACAATTCCCGCCTTTTGCGCTGGGGAATTCTCCTTGACTTTCTTAATGAGAACATAGCCCTCATCACTTTTGCTAACTTCTGCACCAATTCCATAGAATATACCCTGGCTGGCACTCATTTGTTTTGCATATTCTTCAGCTGTATAATAAGTTGTATATTTATCTCCATATGCAGCTACATACGCCTTATAGATATTCTCCGCAACTGTAGAATCTTCTACATTATCAAAGTAGAAATAATTATCAAGATATGAATCAATCTTATTAAGCTTATCTTCTACCTTTGTTCCAATCCCTGTATCTGTATCATCATCCTTGTATCCCTGAACATAGATTTCTCCATTAGTTCCAATCTGTACAAAACCCAAAGTCCAACATGCCATGAATGCTATAACAATAACCATAAGCATTACAAAGAGTCCAAAAAATGCTCCCGATACGAATACTTTTCTATTATTTTTTTCCATATTATACCTGATTTTCATTATATATTTCTATTTGTTACTAGATAATTATATTAGTTATTTATTAAAGTAAGGCATTGGATTAACATACGTTCCATTAAGAGACACTCCAAAATGAAGATGTACACCTGTAGAATTACCGGTAGTACCCATAAGCCCAATTGTGTCACCTTTACTTACTTTCTGACCAGAACTTACTAATAGTTTTGAGCAGTGCATATATACCGTAAATAATCCATTACCATGATTAATCGTAATCCAGTTTCCTGCTGATGAGCTATATGCAGCCAAAGTAACAACACCATCATAAGCTGCATAGATTGGGTCACCTGATACGCCTGGTTTCACTGCACCTATATCTACACCTTTATGTGGTGCACCTCTGTCCTCCGTATCCCCATATGCAGATGTAATTCGCGTAGAATTAGTTGGCCACTTGAATACACCACCATCGTACTTAGGAACCGATATTGTTGTATTGTTCTTAGCTGCCTCTTCCTGACGTTTTGCTTCAGCAATCATATCCGCCATCTGTTTTTCTTCTGCCGCTTTAGCTTTTTCTATGGATGCTTTATAGCTGCTTGCATCAGATGTAAGTTTATTCAAATTCTCCTGCTCAGCAAGCTTAGCCTGCTGCATTAACTCAATTGAGTCTTTTTGTGCAAGAGCATCATTCTTCATAGCCTCAAGCGATGCATAATCATCTTCAAGCTGTACTTTAGTATTCTCTATTGTATGCTGTATATCTGCCATATATTCAAGCATAGAGCGGTCATAATCAGTAATCTGATTAATATACTCTGCTTTATTTAACAAATCAGCCATATCCTGTGAGCTAAGCAATATCTCTAGATATGAGGTTGAATTCTTTTCATACATATATTTGATTCTAAGCTTCATAGCCTCATATTGTCTTTGCTGTTCTTCCAATGATTGTGCTAAAAGTTCCTCATTTTCAGTAATCTCCGCCTGCTTCGACTCTAATTGATTATTAATCTCATAAAGTCTGGCATCCATCTCAGCAACCTGAGCATCCAACTGCTTTATATAATTCTCCGCATCAGCTGATTGTTTGCTTAATTCTTCAAGCTTTTTATTTGTTGCATCAATCTGCTGCTGATAACTATTAACCTTATCCTTTGAACTATTAATATCATCATTAATGGTTCCTCTCGCGTTAACAGCATAAGTAGAGATGATTATACCCACTAACATGACTGACAATATTCTTTTTAAGTGTTTTTTTGTCATATGCTTATCCTCTTACACGCAATTTTAAAAATATCATAATCAACAAGGTGCCATGGATAGATATCAACTATAATCCATAACACCTCATATAATGCAACAACTATTACTATACATTACCATGCTTACGCAATGCTAATGCACTACCGATAATACCAATTCCAATACCGAGTCCAAGTGAAACCGGAATCAATGTTGAGAATACTGTATTAGCTGGAAGGAACACTAAGATATTACCAAGAATAGAGAACTTCTCCATTACAAGTGATATTACCTTATCATACACTACATAAAGGATACATAATGGAATAACTGCTCCACCGAATCCAATTGTAATACCTTCAACGATAAATGGTGCATCAACGAACAAATCCGTTGCACCAATAAGTTTCATAATTCCAATCTCTTCTTTTCTGACTGTAACACCCATTACGATAGTATTACTAATCAGGAATATAGCAACTGCAAGAAGAATTGCAATAATTGCCACGGCTGCATATCCTACAAGCTTTGCAAAGCTTGACAGACTGCTCGCAGTCACATCAGAACGATTTACCTGTCTTATACCATCCATATTCTCAAGATATGTAACAAGTGTGGACTGCATTGAAGCATCGTTAAGATATACCTCATATGATGCTGAATTAACAAGTGGATTATCATCCTTGAAGCCCTCAGCAAGCTCTGAATACTCACCAAAATACTCTGACTGGAACTTCTCCCATGCCTCTTTCGGTGATGTATAATGAATACTTGCGACCTCTACTCTGCTATCAATATTCTTACCAATTGCGGTAATCTTGTCCGTATCAATTCCCTCATCAAAGAAAACTGTTACACATATAGAATTCTCAGCCTTCTTAACCATATACTGAAAATTCGTAACTATCGAATAAAATACACCAAACAAAAATATACACGCTGTAATTGTCGCAATAGAAGCAAGCGAGAACATTCTATTACGGTAAATGTTTTTAAACCCCTGTTTGATGTTGTATCCTAATGACCTAATCTTCATAGAAATATCCACCTTTTTCAACATCGCTGATTATTTTTCCATCGCTCATAGTAATTGTACGTTTCTTCATAGCCTGAACGATTTCCATATTATGTGTAACAACAAGTACAGTTGTTCCACGCTTATTAGCCTCATCCAAGATTTTCATGATTTCCCATGAATTCTCAGGATCCAGGTTACCAGTTGGCTCATCACATAATAAAATCTTTGGATTATTCACCAAAGCTCTTGCAATAGCAACTCTCTGCTGCTCACCACCAGATAACTCGTTTGGAAAAGATTTATACTTATCAAGAAGTCCAACCATAGATAACATAGCCAGTACCTGACCTCTAATCTGTCTAGCCGGAGCCTCGATTACTTTCTGTGCAAATGCTATATTCTCATAAACATTACGATCTGGAAGAAGACGGAAATCCTGAAATACTACACCAATATCACGTCTCAACATTGGAAGCCTTCTTCTAGTTATCTTATTAAGGAACTTTTTATTAACATATATTTTCCCTGATGTTGGGTCAAGCTCTTTCATTAATAGTTTTATTAATGTAGATTTTCCTGAACCACTATTACCAACAACAAACACAAATTCACCTTTTTCGACTCTTAAATCGATAGAGTTAAGGGCAGGAGAACCCGATGAATAAGTCTTGCTAACATTCTCAACTATAATCATAGTTACCTCTCATTCCTGTGCTCTTTGTACATATTTAGAACATATATTTAGAATATCAATTTTAAATATTAATTTAGAATATATCCTTACTTTCCATATATTTCATATACTTAACTACCATCAATGCAATCTTGAATGTAATTGCATCATCAAATACTCTCAAATCAAGTCCTGTGCTCTTCTGAAGCTTATCCAGTCTGTATACAAGTGTATTTCTATGGATATAAAGCTGTCTTGATGTCTCAGATACATTCAAGCTGTTTTCAAAGAACTTATTGATTGTAGATAAAGTTTCTTCATCAAAATCATCAGGTGATTTGCTGTCGAATATCTCCTTGATAAACATCTGACACAATGGCATTGGGAGCTGGAAAATAAGTCTTCCTATACCCAATTGGCTATAAGCAACCACATTCTTGTCACTGTAGAATATCTTGCCTACATCAAGTGCCATCTTAGCCTCTTTATATGAACGTGAAACCTCTCTGATATCATTAACCACAGTACCGTAAGCAATATGCGCACTGGTCATTGCTTCCGTGTTAAGCATATCAACAATTACTCTAGCCGTCTTGTCAAAATCGTCAAATGTTTCACCGGCTTTAACCTCTTTTACAACTATTATACTCTTCTCGTCAACAGCTGTTATAAAATCTCTTGTCTTTGTGGCAAATAAAGTTCTTACTGTCTCTAACGCATTAGTGTCTTTCTCATGCTTTGTTTCAATAAGGAATACTATTCGCTTAACATCTGTTTCAATATGAAGCTTCTTTGCTCTTGTATATATATCAACTCTAAGAAGATTATCAAGTAAAAGATTCTTAATAAAGTTGTCTTTGTCAAATCTCTCTTTATATGCGACAAGAAGGTTCTGTACCTGGAATGCCGCCATCTTACCTATCATATATACATCATCACTTGTACCCTTAGCAAGAAGGACATATTCTAGATGAAGTTCGTCCATTATCTTAAAGAACTGAAATCCCTGAATAACCTGGCTCTCAGCTAATGATTCCATGAATAGTACAGCTGCTGCCTCACACTGTTTTGCATCTGGAAATGTTGTTGCTGCAACTTTACCATCTGTATCTATTACACAAAAATCTATTCTTGAAATCGCTTTCAATCCATCAATTGTATTCTGAAGTATCTGACTTGAAATCATCTTACATTTACATCCTTTCATTTATTTATACCTTTACATTGTAATTCATTTTGCATAAAAAAAAAAGAGGAAATGCACTTTTTCTATACATTTCCTCAAAAATTAACATTTTAATTATATTTTAATTATAATTAGTGAACAATAATCTGCTCTGTATCTTTATCAAATACATGAAGTTTTGATAAATCCATAGCGAATTTGATTGTATCACCAACACGAGCTGTTGTACGAGGGTTAACCTTTGCTGTACATGTAACACCTTCGATGATATCGTAATGAAGGTTAACTTCTGAACCAAGTAATTCGTAAACTTTGATTTCAGCATCAAAGATACTATCTGGTGAAGAAGCGATGAATAATTCTTCATCATGTACATCTTCTGGACGAATACCAGCAACAACTGTTTTACCAACATATCCATTATCGATAAGAGCTTTACCCTTAGCTTCTGGAAGTTTGATTGAGATCTTTCCACCAATTTCAAGTGTAACTGTTGAACCAGAATCAATAACTTTAGCATCGATTAAGTTCATCTGAGGTGATCCGATGAAACCAGCAACGAAAAGGTTGTTTGGTGTATTGTAAAGGTTCTGTGGTGTATCAACCTGCTGAATAATACCATCTTTAAGAACTACGATTCTTGTACCAAGTGTCATAGCTTCTGTCTGATCATGTGTTACATAGATGATTGTTGTCTGTAATCTATGGTGAAGTTTTGAAATCTCGATACGCATCTGAACTCTTAACTTAGCATCCAAGTTTGAAAGAGGCTCATCCATAAGGA
>CAZPHI010000069.1:0-9834 GCA_964586425.1 uncultured Lachnospiraceae bacterium
GGAAGAGATTCAATATCTAATTATTTTGTTAATGGCGCAATGCAGCTTGGTTGTGAGATGTTTAAAGCTACTAATGGTAAAGTAGAATATAACTTGGATAAGACAGTTTTGAAGAAAATCTGGGAGAATTATTATGTACCAATGGTAAAGGGATATTTCTATGCAAAAGGAAGATTTAGATCAGATGATATGAAAGTTGGAATGCTTATCGCATACACTGGCTCATCATCATCAGCTACATATTTTCCTGATAATGTAGAAACAGATGAAGGTTCCCAAAAAATTGAAAGTATTGTACTT
This sequence comes from uncultured Lachnospiraceae bacterium, assembly GCA_964586425.1. GTDB lineage: Bacteria > Bacillota > Clostridia > Lachnospirales > Lachnospiraceae > CAZPHI01. Next base: position 301 of record CAZPHI010000069.1, read on the forward strand.
CCGGATGCTGTATTTGAAGGTGGTACACAGTATTCAACTCAACAGCGGTTTTAGATAAAGTTATTGCAGATAATAATATCAAAATCAATGAAAAAGTATACAACACACTTATTGTTTCTATGAATATTGCTACTAACAATAAGCTTTATACATACAAAGCATTTGAACAGGGAACATCAGTAAGAAGCGTGTTAGATTATAACCTTTCAGATAAGGCAGCTGCAGACAGGCAAATTGTAATTGAAAGATTGAATAACGGAGCAAGTTTATCACAGGCCGTAGAAAATTTGATTGATGATGCACAATTTGAAGCTTGGTATAATGAATTTGTTACAACAATTAAGAGCAAATAAAAAGTATAGGAATGTTGTCTTATGAAGAAAAAAAGAAAAATCTCTGTATTTAAAAGAATATTTTTCCCATTACTAGCTGCAATGATAATTCAAAGCTGTGTTTCTATTGCAATAATTGAAATTGGACAGGTAACAGAAAAATTGAGCGATAATTACGCTCAATTATTACAACAGACAAGCTATGGAAGAAAGAATGAAATTGAGAACAGTATGGTGTCCAAATGGGGGAATATAACAGATGATGTCGAAACTCTTAATCTAAGCTTTACCAAATTCATAGCTGAGAATAATATAACTATTAATGAATTTGTTAGTGATAAAAAAATTCAACGTAAATTTACTGATTATATATCTGATAATATTCTTGATTGTCTTGAAAGTAATGGAACTACGGGTGCGTATATTGTTCTGGCTGATAAGTCTAGTGACAATACAGGGAAGCATATTGGCTTATACTTTAGAGATTCAGATAACAACAATTCATTAGCTAATTATAAGGATATTCTTATGGAAAGAGGTTCTTACAGCATTGCTAACAGATACAATATATCATTAGATAGTTATTGGACGACAGATTTTGATTTCTCAGATAAGGACAGTGATAGAACGTCATTTTATTACAAACCATATAATGCTGCATTAGAGAATGTGACAGCAGATATATCTAATTTGGGGTATTGGAGTAATCCTTTTTTACTCAATGATGATAATGGAAAGGATGCTAATGAAGTAATTGCTTATTCAGTTCCATTGATTAAGGATGGAGTAGTCTATGGCGTTATGGGAGTTGAGATTGCATCACATTACATCCAGTCATTGCTTCCTATATCAGAATTGAATTATGATCAGGTTGCTTCATATGCATTAGTATCATACAAAGATATAGATAATCTAGATGTTATGGTTTTATCAGGTAATCTTCTATCAACTTCAGATATGCCTAATGGAAAGATTGCGATTGAAAAAACACAGTATAATGATTTATATCATATTAAGAATACAGATTATTATTTATGCTTAAATGAAATTAAACTTTACAATTTGAATGGTCCATTTTCGGATAATAATTATGCACTTGCAGCTATAACTACAGAACAGTCAATATTTGGTGTTAGTGAAAAACTTACAACATCAATTATATTTGTTTCAGCAATTACACTTGGTATAGGTATATGTGTAATTTTATTTACAGCAAGGCTTACTACAAAACCAATTAAGAAAATGGTTGAATTTATTAAAAACAGTAATATTAATACATTAAGTGATTTCAAAGGTACAAATATTGCAGAGATGGATCAGCTTTATGGTGAATTCTGCAATGTGTCATTCAAACAGTTAGAGGCAGAAAAAGAATTATTATCTCAAAAACAAAAATATATGGCAGCACTTGAAAGTAGTACAGAGGTCATATTTGAATATTTGATTGATAAGGACGAATTTGTATGTAGTTCAATTGATAAAAATGACAATGATAATTTGAGCGGTGGTTATATCACAGAACATAGAGTTAGCTCGTTCCTTCATACTGCAGAAGAAACTGGTGATAATGGTGAGATGGAAAGCTTTCTAAAGGGCGCTAAGGAGTATAACTCAGTCATATGTCAATTAAAGGGTATAATTGATGATAATGAGATTAATTGGTATGAACTTAAGGGTAAGACTATCTATGATGCAGATAATCACCCAATTGAAGTCATAGGAAGTATGCATATAATTAATGATGAGATTAATGAAAAGCAAGAGCTTCTTCAAAAGAAACGTTATGATGAGCTTACAGGTTTGTGGTGTAAAGAGAATGGCCTTGATTATATCTATCATAGGAGAAATCAAGAGAATTCATATGCTATATTAATTGATATTAATGATTTTGGAAAAATTAATGATGAGAATGGAATGGTATTTGCGGATTTAGTTTTGGAAAGAATCGGAAGGTTAATCGGTGAAATTGCAGGTGATTCATATAACAGCATATTAAATCATATTGCAATAAGAGTTGGATGTGACCAATTCATTATAGCTGGTTTTTCTGATGATGATTCTGAAGAAATTATATACAGATTGTACTATTCAATTAAATTATTCTGTTTTAGAACCAAGGTTGATATCAAATTATCAGCTGGAACAATCAAATTATCAGAAGTAGTATCCGAAAGTAATGAGGATTATACAAGAGAATTACTCAATAAATTAGGTGCAGCTTTACTTTGCTCAAAACATAAGATGACAGAAAAACCAGTTGATTATTCGGATATTACTGATGAATATAAGAAAACAGATATTAATTATTCTCAAACAGCGATAAAAGAGATTATGGGTACATCATATGATAGAAATATGACGTTAACATCACTTATATTCAGTGTGTTTGATAGAAGTAATAATATTAATGGTATAATTCCTTTTATTCTTGGTAAGATATCAGGATATTTCAAATCAGATAATATATATATTGCACTGTCAGACTTTGATTTCCATGTTGTTTCAATAAAATATCAGTGGCATATGGATCCGGTTCGTGATAATATAGATTGCTTAAAGCATTTTTCTAATGACGAATTTATTAATTTATCTTCTGCATGTGGCAATCAGGTTGTAAAATTCACAACTGATACAACTAAAGAGATTGATAAAGGAACCTTGTATGATTTCCTATGTATCAGAGAGGAAACTAACGGATTATGTTTCCTGATGTTTGATAATGGTAATTATATGGGTGATATGGTTATAGAGGGTAAAAACTGGACAGAATCAGATATTGAGACAATGTCAGAGATTGTTAAAATTATTAGTTCCAATATTAGTAAGAACAAATCTGATATGGCTAGTAAAGCAAAGAGTGACTTCTTATCAAGAATGTCACATGAGATTAGAACTCCTATGAATGCCATAATCGGTATGTCGCAGATTGCAATGAAGCAGGAGAATCTATCTCCAAAGGTCAGCAATTGCATTGATAAGATATATTCTTCTTCTGAATATCTATTGTCGCTGATTAATGATATACTCGATATGTCCAAAATTGAAAGTGGTAAGATAGAGCTTGAAAGCAAAGAATTCTCAATTGATAGAATGCTTGATGATATTGATGTTATAATTAGACCACAAACAGAGAAGAAAAATATACATTTTAACATTAATAGCAATACAAAACACAATATGATAACCAGCGATAATCTGAGATTAAAACAGGTGATTATTAATCTGCTGGGTAATGCAGTTAAGTTTACACCTGAGAATGGTAATATAAGCATTACAATTAATGAAAATGCTTATGCGGATGGAAAGGGTGAGTATTATATTGCAGTTGAGGATGATGGAATTGGTATAAGCGAAGACAAGAAACAGCTTATATTTGAAGCATTTGAACAGGTAGATAATACTGCTGCTACTAATGGAACAGGTTTAGGCCTTGCAATATCACGTAATATTATTAGAATGATGGATAGTGATTTGATGGTTGATTCAGAACCTAATAAAGGAAGCAGATTCTATTTTACATTGAAGGTTAAAGCTAATGAAGATACCAATGCTGCTACAGCTAATGCAGAGCCAGAAAAACAGAAGATTATTGATTTTACAGGTCGAAAAGTGCTGTTAGTAGAAGATAATGAACTTAATAGAGAGATTGGTGCAGAGATACTTAAGATGTGTGGCTTTGAAGTGTATATGGCTGTTAATGGACAAGAAGCAGTTGATATGTTTAAGGAGTCAGTACCACAATACTATGATGTAATATTAATGGATATACGTATGCCAGTAATGGATGGACTTGAGGCTACAAAGGTTATTAGAAATCTTGATAAAGAAGATGCACCTACAGTTCCAATAGTTGCCATGACAGCTAATGCATTCGATGAAGATATGAAGAAGTCAATAGCATATGGTATGAATGGACATATGTCAAAGCCTATTGATATTAATTGTTTAAAGAGCGTATTATCCGACGTGTTGACTAATAGAGCAGATAAAAAATAATAGTGGAAGTCAGGAAGGATTCAGGTAGAATGAATTATAATTCAGATATTTATGAAGTTATTAAAGAAGAGCATTTGGCAGATATAGACTCAAATGGAATTTTATTAAAACATAAAAAGAGCGGAGCAAGACTAGTTGTTTTATCTAATGATGATGAAAACAAGGTGTTTTCCATCGGATTTAGAACACCACCTTATAATGATACGGGACTGCAACACATTATTGAACATACTGTTTTATGTGGTTCAAAGAAGTATCCAGTCAAAGATCCATTCGTAGAATTATGTAAAGGTTCACTCAACACCTTCCTTAACGCTATGACATATCCGGATAAGACAGTTTATCCGGTTGCAAGCTGCAATGATGTTGATTTTAAGAATATAATTGATGTATATATGGATGCTGTATTCTATCCTGCAATATATGAAAGACCAGAGATATTCATGCAGGAAGGCTGGCATTACGAGATGGATTCAAAGGATAGTCCATTAGAGTATAATGGAGTTGTATATAACGAGATGAAAGGAGCATATTCATCTCCAGATGAGGTATTATCTAGATATACATTCACATCACTTTTTCCAGATACATGTTATAGCAAGGAGTCAGGTGGTGATCCTGAGAAAATCCCAGAGTTAAGCAGAGAAGAATTCTTAGCTTATCACAAAGAATATTATCATCCTGCAAACAGCTATATATATCTTTATGGAGATATGGATGTGCAGGAGAGACTTGAATATCTAGATAAAGAATATCTATGCAAGTTTGATAAAAAAGATGTAATGGATTTGAACACTGAGATTTTATTACAGAAACCATTGCCGGAGATAGCAACACTGGTAAAACCATATGCTATAACTGAGGACGAAGATGAAGAGGATAATGCATATCTTTCATTTAATGCAGTTGTAGGAACGACACTAGACGAAAAACTGTATCTTGCGATGCAGATACTTGATTATGCACTTATTGTTGCTCCTGGCGCAGTATTAAAACAAAGGCTCATTGATAAGGGCATTGGTACAGATATATATAGTTCTTATGAGAGTTCATTACGCCAGCCAGTATATTCAATTGTTGCAAAGAATGCTAATGAATCACAGCAACAGAAATTTATGGATACAATTAGAGAAGTCCTAGAAGAACTTGTTAAGAATGGAATAGATAAGAGGACATTACTTGCAGGTATTAATTATTACGAATTCAAATTTAGAGAAGCTGATTTCGGCGCATTTCCTAAAGGCTTAATGTATGGTTTACAGTTAATGGATAGTTGGCTGTATGATGAGAATGAACCATTTATTCATCTTGAAGCAGGTAAAACATTCGATTGGTTAAAGGAAGCTGTTGATACAGATTATTTTACAAACCTTATTCAGAATCAGCTTATTGATAACAAACATGAGTCAGTAGTTGTACTTGTACCTGAAAGGAATCTTACAGAGAAAAAAGAACAGCTTACAGAGGAGAAACTTCAGAAAATCAAAGCATCAATGAGTGAAGAAGAGATAGATAATGTAGTTAATACAACTAATAAGTTAAAAGAATACCAGGAAATTCCATCGACGCAGGAAGAACTTGAAACTATACCATTATTATCCGTAAGTGATATTAAGAAAGAAACTCAGCCACTATACATCGATAAGAAGAATATTGCAGGTACGGATGTGATACATCATAATATGTTTACTAATCAGATAGCGTATATTCTGATGGACTTTGATGCAAAATATGTACCTGAAGATTTAATACCTTATACTGGTCTGTTGGCTTCTTTGTTAGGTTTTATGGATACTGAGAAGTATTCATATGCAGAACTAGCTACAGAGATTAATATAAATTGCGGCGGAATCTCTACAAGCTCGGCAATATATACGGATTCTGTTGATCTTAATAAATACACTATGATGTATGAAGTTAAGGCAAAGGTTCTCTATAGCAAAGTTGAATTTGCATTTGAGATGTTTCATGAAATCTTATTTAAAACAAAATTTGATGATTACAAGCGTCTGAAAGAAATTATTGCCAGAATCAAATCAAGACTTGAAAGTGCTATGACATCATCAGGACACTCAGTTGCTATGCTCCAGGGAATGTCGCAGTTCTCTGCAACAAGCTACTATGCTAATCTAACTCGTGGTTATGCATATTATGAATTTATTAATAAAATTAATAATGAGTTTGACTCTTCAAAAGAGAAAATAGTGGCAAATATTCGCAAGCTGTGTAATTGTCTGTTTAATAAGGATAATTTAATAATCGGTTATACAGCAGATGATAATGGCTATGCAAAGCTTGCAGGACCATTAGAAGCATTTATAAGTGGATTAAAGAATAGTGAATTAAAGCCAGTAAACAGGGAATATGTGAGCATTCATAAGAATACGGGATATACAACATCTGCACAGGTACAGTATGTTGCAAGATGCGGTAATTATGTGAATGCAGGATATGAATACACAGGTGCTTTAAAGGTACTTAAGATAATATTCTCGTATGCCTATCTCTGGGAGAATGTTAGAGTTAAGAATGGCGCTTATGGCTGTATGAGTGGCTTCTATAAGAATGGTGATGGGTATTTTGTATCATACAGAGATCCAAAGCTTGCGGAAACCAATGAGATATATGAAAAAGCAGCTGATTATGTGGCGAATTTTGATGCTAGCGACAGAGATATGACAAAGTTTATAATTGGTACTATTGGAGACATGGATACACCTATGAATCCAAGTGCAAAGGGTTCAAGATCATTCGGTGCATATTTGTGCAACGGAACTATTGAACAGCTGCAAAAAGAGCGTGATGAGGTGCTTAATGCTAATCAGCAAAAGATTAGAGAACTGGCACCAATCGTTGATGCTGTTGTATCGCAGAATTATTTCTGCGTGGTAGGTAATGCAAAGAAGATTAGTGATGAATCAAAACTATTTGATGAGATAAAGAATCTTATCTAGGACAAATGCTGTTTTGACATGAACCATAGAAAAAGAAATGAGGAAATATATGAATTTAGACGATATGCTTAAAGCAAGTGGAATATCTAATGGAGAGAGCAATAATTTGAAATCAGGTTTTGTTACTATTATCGGAAGACCTAATGTGGGTAAATCGACTCTTATGAACAGACTGATTGGACAAAAGATTGCAATTACTTCTAATAAACCGCAGACAACAAGAAACAGAATTCAGACTGTATATACAGATGAGAGAGGCCAGATTGTATTCCTTGATACGCCGGGGATTCATAAAGCAAAGAATAAGCTTGGTGAATATATGGTAGGTGCAGCAGAGAAGACAATTAACGAAGTGGATTTGGTATTATGGCTCGTTGAACCAGGCACATATATTGGTGCGGGCGAACAGCATATCGTAGAAAAGCTTCAGAAGACAACAACACCAGTTGTTCTTGTAATTAACAAGTGTGACACAGTTAAAAAAGAAGAAATCCTTCCTGTAATAGACAGATATAAAAGCGTTGTTGACTTCGCAGAAATAGTACCAGTATCTGCTAAAACAGGCAAGAATACAGATGATTTAGTAGAAGTTATTTTCAAATATATGCCATATGGTCCAATGTTTTATGATGAAGATACTGTTACAGATCAGCCAATGCGTCAGATTGTAGCAGAGATTATCAGAGAGAAGTCGTTACATGCCCTAGATGAGGAGATTCCTCATGGAATAGCAGTGGTTATTGATTCAATGAAGGAGCGCAAAAAAGGTTCAGATATAATATCTGATATTGATGCAACTATTATTTGCGAAAGAGATTCTCACAAAGGAATTATCATCGGAAAAGGCGGAGATATGCTTAAAAAAATAGGCTCTAACGCCAGATATGAGATAGAGAAGCTTCTTGAACACAAGGTTAACCTAAAACTATGGGTCAAGGTAAAAAAGGATTGGCGAGACAGTGACTTTTTAATCAAGAACTTTGGATATAAACAGGATGATGATTTGAAATAGATTAACGGAGGCAGAAAGTGGGAGACATTGCTACAGTCCATGGAATGGTGATTTCATCAATGCCCGTGGGTGAATATGATAAAAGAGTTCTTTTGCTTACCAAAGAGCGTGGTAAGATATCTGCTTTTGCCAAAGGCGCGCGTCGATTAAACAGCCCGCTTATGGGGGTTACAAGACCTCTTGCATTGGGATGGTTTGAAGTATATGAGGGTAGAACCGCATATAATATTAGACAGGCAGGAATAACGGATTATTTTAATGATGTTACAACTGACTTAGAAAGTGTATATTATGGATATTATTTTGCTGAATTAGCAGAGTATTATGGACAGGAAAATCTTGATGCAACGGATATGCTTAATCTGATGTATGTTGCTTTCAAAGCACTTGCCAATAAAGCACTTGATAACGAGCTTGTTAGACTTATATATGAACTAAGAATAATGGCAACTAATGGCGAAATACCAGATTTTTTCACCTGTGCGAATTGTGGAAGTGAAGATAGTATAGACGGCTTTTCAATGAGTAATACCGGTGTTTACTGCAAATCATGTACACCATATGTTAAAGATGCAGTCAAGCTTTCCCAATCCTGCGTATATACACTGCAGTTTATAATAACTGCAAAGCTTTCAAAACTGTATACCTTCACTCTTAACGAGGATGTTCTTGTTCAGCTGAGAATGGTTATTAGAAGACTAATTGCTCTTAATATTGACAAAGAGATGAAGTCATTGCAGATGCTTGAATTGATGAAATAGGTAGAATATAGAATTAAAAAGATATTTATGGTCTTGTAAATGTTTTTAAAATAATGTAAACTGAAGAAGTTAATATTAATTTCAGGAAATGAGGTTTTGTTCAATGGAAAAGACAATGGAAAAAATTGTTGCGTTAGCTAAAGCAAGAGGATTCGTATATCCTGGTTCTGAAATCTATGGAGGACTTGCTAATACATGGGATTACGGTAATCTCGGTGTTGAACTTAAAAATAATGTAAAAAAAGCTTGGTGGCAGAAGTTTGTAACTGAAAGCCCATATAATGTAGGTGTTGATTGTGCTATTCTTATGAATCCACAGACATGGGTAGCATCAGGACATCTTGGTGGATTTGCAGATCCTCTTATGGATTGTAAAGAATGTCATGAAAGATTCAGAGCAGACAAGCTTATTGAAGATTGGGCTGCTGAAAATAATTATGAACTTGATGGCTCAGTTGATGGATGGACACAGGAGCAGA
>CAZPHI010000070.1:0-9825 GCA_964586425.1 uncultured Lachnospiraceae bacterium
TGTGCTTGGACAGTTCTGTCATAAAACTCTGGCAGAATCTCATAATTTCATTGTCTGATTTTCCCTTAGGATCGAAATCAGAACCACCTTTACCACCACCGATTGGAAGGCTTGTAAGTGAATTCTTGAAAATCTGCTCAAAACCTAAGAATTTGATGATTCCTAAGTTAACTGAAGGATGTAAACGAAGACCTCCCTTATATGGTCCAATAGCATTATTGAACTGTACACGGAAACCTCTGTTAACCTGAACCTGTCCATTGTCATCTACCCATGGTACTCTGAACATAAGAACACGATCTGGCTCTGTAATTCTCTCTAATATAGCATTACTTCTGTAAAGATCTTCATTAGCCTCTACAACAGGTCTTAATGTATTAAGAACCTCAGAAACTGACTGTAAGAATTCAGGCTGATCAGCATTTTTCTTAGATACTAAATCTAAGACTTCATCAACATATCCCATAACCTAATAACTCCTTTTCTTTTACGCCTATCGGCGATTTGATTACCTAGCTGATATTATACAAAACCCTATTCCTGTTTGCAAGATATTTTATTATTTATCACTAAGATAATAAATATTTTTTGTAAAATATATTAGATATTCCACTTCTCACCCTTTGACGCTTAATTAAATTAAGTCAAAAGCATTTTTTCTGGAGAAAGTATGATAAATAATTGACAATGTGCATATTTTTAATATTTTATTTGTATTCTGCTATTTTTGTAGTATAATATAAGTTGTGATTTTTTTTATAATTGCAAGAAATTATAAACTTGAGAGGTAAATTATGTCAAATATGAAGTTACTTTTTACCAAGTCTTCTACCCTAGATAGAAAGCAACGTAAAAAAAAGAAAAAATTAGTTAACAGGACTATTGGTTTTTCATTAATAGCTATTGAATTAATAACGTTAATTATATTAGTAGTATCTCTGCTATACCTTAAAATGATTCCAGGAAGATATATTGCAATTGGTGTTTTAATAATTATACTGCTCACTGCGTACAATGTAATAACACAATTTACCTCCTTTCATATAATAGGAAAGATTTTAGCAGTGCTGTTGGCAATAATAATGGGCCTTGCATCTTTCTATGTAATTAAGACCTATGGTATGCTCGGTAGTGTAAGCAACGGAAGTAACATAAAAACTGATCATATAGAAATCATAGTTCTAAAGGATGACAAAGCTGAATCAATTAATGATACAGCTGATTATACATTCGGTATCCATTCAACTCTTGACAGTAGTCTTGTCAAAACAACTGTTGAAGATATTAATAAAAAGCTTATGAAACAGATTACCACTGCTCCTTACAGTGATTATACAACGCTTATTGATGCACTATATAACGGAGATATTCAAGCAATTATTGTTAACGCTGCTCATAAGGATAGTTTTTATGAAGCTCATCCAGATTTTAATGAAAAGACAAGGGTTCTTGACACTAATATCATTGAAACAGAGATGAATATAAGTACTTCTGGCAAAGATGTTACCAAAGATTGTTACGCATTGTATGTATCAGGTAATGATCAAGAGGGTACACTTAATTCAGTTGGGCTTAGCGATGTTAACATTATTGTACTTGTTAATCCTAATACAAGACAAATTTTACTTGTTAATACGCCTCGTGATTATTACGTTAATGTTGTTACTGCAGAATCAGGCATTGGTAAGGATAAATTAACGCATGCTGGTTCAATTGGTATGGACTCTTCAATTCTTACATTAGAAAACTTATATGGAATTGACATTGATTATTATCTGCGACTTAATTTTACTGGTGCTGTGGATATTATTGATGCAATTGGTGGAATTACAGTTAATTCCGAAATAGATTTTACTACACATCCAGATACCTCACCTGTTAAGTATCACTTCACAGTAGGACCTAATGAATGTGATGGTGAAAAGGCCCTTGCATTCGTAAGAGAACGTCAGAATATTGCTGGTGGTGATAATCAGCGAGGACGTGACCAGATGATTGCTATACAGGCAATGATTGACAAAGTAACATCTCCATCTATTTTGTATAATTACGCTGGTCTTATGGATACTATATCAGGTCTTGTTCAAACCAACATGCCAACAGATGATATTGCTGCTGTTGTTCGTTCAATGCTTGATGATCCAACGCCATGGAATGTACAACATTATAATGTAAAGGGTTCAGGTGATTACAATAGTTCATTCTTCTTTGGATATACAACTATGTATGTAACCAATCCTGATTATAATACGGTTAACATCGCAATCGACATGATTAGCAAAGTCATTGCAGGCGAGATATTCAATGCAGACGAATATAGTGCTGCAGCTGAAAATGCAGCTAAAGGAGCAGCATCATCAGCCAAATAATTCTACTGACAAGGCAACAAATTAATATATAATGGTGGTTAATAAAATGGATAAAAAAATGAATAGTAAGCAGGCACGCAGACGAAAGAAAAAAATCTCTAGGAATATCGGAATTTCCCTTTCGGCGTTCCAACTGCTGATAACGATAATCTTTATCGCACTTCTTTTTGTTCTTAATATCCTGCCAGAAAAATATATAATCATGCTGACAATAGTTCTTGGACTATTGTCAGCATATACTTTTTTATCACAGCTTTCCAATGCGCACAAAATTGGTAAAGTTCTGGCAGTTATTATGATAATAACATTAGGCACTGGCTCTTTTTATATTGCAAAAACAACTGGTGCATTAAGTGCAATTACAGGTGCTAAAACCAAAACAGATGCAATATCTGTTATTGTTTTAAAAGACGACCCTGCGACAACAATTAACGCAGCAGCTAATTATACCTTCGGTCATCATACAATCCTTGACTTAGTTAACACAAATAAAGCAATTAATGATATCAACAAGGAATTATCTACTAATATCAAAGTTCATACAGCCAGTGACTGGAATACTCTTATTAATAATTTGTATTCCGGGTCAATACAGGCAATAATAATTAACGAATCCTATCGCAATACCTTCAATGAGACATATGAAGGATTTAACGATAAGACAAGGGTATTAACAACATTTCACTATACATCTGATGTAGAAATCAGTAACAAAGATATTGAAGTCACTGATCAAACCTTCACTGTATATATAGCAGGCAATGACGCGTATGGCAGCTTATCACAAACTGGTAAGAATGATGTTAATATTATTGCTACTATTAATCCTAAAACCAAACAGGTACTTTTAGTTAATACTCCTCGTGATTATTACATTACTATATTCTCACCAGATGGTGCATCTGGACTTGATAAGCTTACGCATGCGGGAAACTTTGGTGTTGACTATTCTATCAAAGCTCTTAACACTCTCTATGATATTGACATTGACTATTATGTAAGAGTCAACTTTACTGGTGTCGTAGATATAATAGATTCTCTTGGTGGTGTAACAATTAATTCAGATGTCGATTTTACAACTACTGCTGATACTTCGCCTGTAAAATATCACTATACAATTGGTGAAAACGAATGTGATGGTGAAAAGGCTCTTGCTTTTTGTCGCGAACGTATAGCCTTTGATAATGGTGATAATCAGCGTGGTGAAAACCAGATGAAATTAATTGAAGCTGTAGTAGATAAGATAACTTCATTAAAGATGTTAAGCAGTTATACCTCTGTTCTGGATTCAATCTCCGGATGTTTTGAGACTAGTATAGAACAAAATAAGATTACTGACTTAGTTAAAATGACATTGAATTCTCCATCCTCATGGACAATACAGACATATGCAGTTGAAGGCACTTCTTATGAAAGTAAAGTAAAATCAACGTTCTGGAACTTTACAATGTATGCCATGAAGCCTACAGAATCTACAATTGGCACTGCCAAAACATTAATGAATAAAATCAAGAATAATGAAACATTTGATGTTGAACAGTTTGTTTCTTCAACCAAAGAGCATTCTGCCACAGTAAAATAAATCAAACCATATCAAAAAATGGTTATCATTTAAGCTTTTTCCTTAGATGATAACCATTTTTATATACTTAAGCGATATACTTTATTCATTTATCTCATCTGGATTGTCCCCATAGTTACCATAGTACTTTCCGTAATACTTTCCATAATAAGCATTATCACTCATATCAACCTTATTAATAACCGTGCCTAGAATCTTACAGCCTGTTTTTCTAAGCTGTTCTACGGCATTCTGTGCGTATTTGTAGCTAACCGAATTAGATGCAATTACAAATACCGTTCCATCACATTCCTGTGCTACAATGGCTCCATCAATAACGCTGCCTAATGGTGGAGTATCAATAATTACATAATCATATGATTCTCTCAATACCTTTATAAGCATCTTGAAAGTTTTATTGCTAAGTAACTCTGTTGGATTAGGTGGTACCGGTCCAGAGAATACCGCATGAAGATTCTCTACATTGGTCGCATACATTACCTCTTCAAACTTATTAATTCCAGATAAGAAATGTGTCAATCCCTTTACTGACTTATTAATCTTATACCTTCCTACAAGTACTGATTTTCGTAAATCGGCATCTATAAATATAACTTTTTTACCAGCCTCAGCAAGAGAAACCGCCAGATTAAATGATACTGAGGATTTTCCTTCACCTGGAGTTGTACTTGTAACCATAATTACCTTATTGTCAGAACCACATAGCTGTATATTGGTTCTTAAGTTCTTATATGCCTCATTGCTTCTGTAATCCAACTTACGCAGACGCTCTATATTAATTGCAAGCATTCTTGTCTCACCCCTTACTATCACTTATTTTTCTTCTTTGAGTTCTTATTCTTTCCGCCTTTACTTCCATCATCAAGTACATCACTTATTGGAATTAGTGCTAATGTACTAAGTTCAAGATATCGTTCAACATCCTCAACAGTTCTAATTCTATCGTCCATAAGCGATTTAATAATTACAATAGCACATGCCAGGATAAGTCCAATAACTCCACCTATCAAAGCATTTTTAAGAGCATTCGGACTAACTGGACGTTTTGCAATATTCCCGGCCTCAATAATATTAACCTTCTCGATCTGCATTATCTCACATATCTTATCAGATGATACTCTTGCTACAGCATCAACAATCTGCTTAGCCATTACTGGATCATGATTTGTTACTATAATCTCCAGCACACGCGTATCTGTAGGTGTATTGACACTTATACTTGAAGCAAGATTCTCTGGTTCCATATCCAAATTCAACTCTTTAATCACCGCCTCCATAACTGGAAGGCTTGTCACAAGTATTTTATAATCCTTGGTAAGCTGTGTAGACGACTGAATATCGCTAAGTGTTGTTGTGCTGTCATCCTGTCTGTTAATTACATATAGTTTTGTTGCTGACTCATATAACGGCTTAATAGCAAACTTACTAATAACAAAGCCTATAATTGCACACATAACGCCTGTAAATATAATAATAAATGCTTTTTTTACCAGCACTGATAAAATCTGCCTTAGATCTATCTCAACTTCATCATTATTGTTTTGTTTGTTAATATTCATATTACTCCTCTTTTCGAAAGTTTAGAATAATTTTTTTCTCTTAAAGAAAGCTACACAGGCCACTACTACAATGATACTTATTAAAATCACCGTAAGATACCCATATTCCCATGTCAGCTCAGGCATATTAGTAAAATTCATACCATACCAGCCTACGATTAATGTAAGCGGCAAAAAAATTGTAGTAACAACCGTAAATACTTTCATAATACTATTAAGATTATAATCAAGACTCGCCTGATATGCTTCTCTTAACTGCAGGAGATGTTCACGAATCATCTGAGTATTACTGCTCAATCTTTCAGATTTATCCGTAAAGAACTTAAAGTATCGCAATTCTTCTTCAGTAAAGATATCATTGCTATTCTCCTGGAGTTCCTCGCCTATATCTATCAACTGCTCATAATAATTTCTAAGTATAAGCAGTCTTCTTTTCATTTTTAATAATTTCTTGTTAAATGCCTTGTTGTCCGTTATTTTATCGAGCTGGTCTTCCATAGTGTCAATATAAAAGTCAAGTTTCTCAAGTGATGTATTATCTTCGTTCAAAAGACGATCAAAGAATGCATATATTATTTTTTCCAATGTAGCATTATTCTTATATCTTTTAATTGCATTCTCAAAGATTTTTGCAGTACTTCCATCTACATCTCGTATATCAATTATAAGGAAAAAATTCTTCATAATATAATATCCGATTTTATCTCTCGGTCCAAGTATATTATTCACATCAATGATATTAAGAATACCAAAACTATAATCATCATATATTGATATGGAACTTCGAAAGTGTTCTGCTTCTGAGTTACATTCACTAATGGTTGTGTCTGAAAAATCAAACTTCTCTCTAAATTGTTCTATTTTGCTTATCGAGACCATTGCAACTGTCAGTTTATCAGGATCTATTTCATCAAAAGATATCTTCTTGGGTTCTTCACCATCATTAATTTCATATATCATGACTTTACTCCTAACATTAGCTCTAATATAATTATTTCAAAAAAGCTGCTGCATAAATAATTTTATACAGCAGCCACAATATTAACTACATACGTTCATCATGCTTGTGCTTATTACAATTCTATTCTCCCCAGACGTCGACAACCTGTCCTTCAAGAATCTTATTCATAGTTTTCATTGCACACATATTACCACACATTGTACATGTATCTTCTTTTTCTGGAACAGAGCTTTCTCTATAGGCTCTAGCTTTCTCTGGATCAATACATATATCAAACATTGAATTCCAGTCAATATCCTTACGTGCTTTGGCCATCTTATTATCCCAGTCCATTGCACCCTTAACACCTTTAGCAATATCAGCCGCATGTGCAGCAATTCTAGAAGCAATAATTCCTTCCTTCATATCGTTAATATCTGGAAGTCTTAGATGTTCTGCTGGTGTTACATAGCAAAGGAATGAAGCTCCATATGTAGCAGCAATAGCTCCGCCAATAGCAGCTGTAATATGATCATATCCAGGTGCTATGTCTGTAACTAATGGTCCTAATACATAGAAAGGTGCACCTGAGCAAACAGTCTTTTGTATCTTCATATTAGCCTCTATCTGATCAAGTGGCATATGACCTGGTCCTTCGATAATAACCTGAACATCCTTTGCCCATGCTCTCTTTGTCAATTCGCCAAGTACTACAAGTTCTTCAATCTGAGATATATCTGATGCATCCTTAAGACATCCAGGGCGACATGCATCACCAAGGCTCATTGTTACGTCATATTTTCTGCATATATCAAGTATTCTATCATAGTGCTCATAGAATGGATTCTCATTACCTGTCATTTCCATCCATGCAAATATAAGAGATCCGCCTCGTGAAACAATATTAGTTAATCTCTTGTTTCTCTTGAATCTTTCAGCTGTTGCCTTGTTAATTCCACAATGTATTGTCTGGAAATCAACTCCATCTTTTGCATGCATCTCTACTATATCAATAAATTCATCTGAAGTAATATCCTTAAGTGCCTTCTGATAATATACTACTGCATCATACATTGGTACAGTACCAATAACTGCTGGGCATTCAGCTACTAATTTTTGTCTGAATTCTCTTGTCTTGCCGAAGTTACTAAGATCCATTATAGATTCAGCACCCATCTCTACAGCAGTCTTTACTTTTTCATATTCTTTATCTACATCATTTGAATCTCTAGAAATACCAAGATTAACATTGATTTTTGTTTTAAGCATTGAGCCCATACCATAAGGCTTGATGCATTTATGATTTTTATTACATGGAATTGCTACCTGTCCTCTGGCAACCAAATCCATTAATTCTTTAACATCCATATTCTCATATGCAGCAACTGCTTCTATCTCTTTTGTTATAATGCCTTTTCTTGCTGCGTCCATCTGTGTTGCGTATTCCATATTCAAAATATCCTCCATCCTTGTGTTTCTTTTGTACTTAAGTACAATAAAACATCACTTTTTTAAGTATATCATATCTCTCTATATATTTCACTTATTTTTTTACAGTATGAATTTTTCTATCACTCCTGCGACTCCATCTTCGTCATTAGACTTTGCAATGTAATCGGCATAACCTTTAACTTCATCATAAGCATTGTCCATAGCAATTCCCAGTCCCGCATACTTAATCATTGATATATCATTCATGCCATCTCCACATGCTATGAGTTCGCTGCTCTCAATATTAAGGCTTTTTAAAAGACTATCAAGAGATGCTGATTTTGCAACACCTGCTGGCACTACCTCAAGAAAATACTCTTCTGAGAAAAAGGCATCAATTACATCCTTATGCATTGAAAGCAATTCCTTTTGTACATTCAGAAGTATGTCATGCTTTCCAACAATTAAGAATTTGTTAACCACATAGTCAACGTAGCTTTCCAAATCATCAACACGAAGTATCTTTGCATTATTACATATTGCTTCTTTTAATACATACTCATCTGTATCCGATTCTGCCACAATATCTGTCTGATTGTAAGTACATGCATATACTCCATATTTGCGCGAAAGTCTACATATATCACTAACACATTCTTTAGGCATCTGCTTCTCATACATAATCGCTCCTGATACACAGTCAATAATTCTTCCACCATTATATGCTAAGATATATCCTCCACGTCTATCAAGTTCAAGTTCTTTTTCTATATGTGTAATGCCAATAACCGGTCTCCCTGAAGCAAGAATAATTGCAACATCTTTATCAATTGCCTTCCATATTGCTTCCTTATTGGCCTGTGTAATCCGTTTATCAGATGTTGTTAATGTACCATCCAAATCTAGTGCCAACGCTCTGTATCTCATAATATTAATTATCCTCCGTCTTGTCAATTATATTAATCTTTGAAATATTGAATATATATTTACGAATCCATATCCCCAATATCTATTAGGATATTCCATTGAATTTTTTCTGTCTGCTCCTTTTATCAACAATGACCTTATATCTGATGTATTCATCACTGGTGCATTTCCCCTGACAATTCCCCATGTCATTAACATTGCTGACAGTCCCGCAGTTATTGCTGCTGCAATACTTGTTCCTGTGGCATATTCATATCCACCACCTACTTTAGGACACATTATATTTACTGCTGGTGCTGAGACTTCAGGCTTCACTAATCCACCAACATTATAGCCTCTGCCCGAGTCAATATATATGCTCTCGTCATTCTGATTATAGCCTCCAACTGCAATAGGCAAAACAGCTGATGAAGGATTGGTTAACGTGGTATTGGGATCAGATTGCACAAAGAATGTATCCGAATTCAAGAACTCTTTCACTGGTAACCATATATTATATTCTCTGGAATTGTATGATGAATTATATACTCTTATTTTCCATATTCCACTTGTAGGTGTAATCATTTTCACAATTATAACCTCATCACCTGTAAGTGTCTCAACTATTTTATATGATATTTCTATAGTTGTATAGTCTAAAATAAAATTAATTATGCTAAATTGTCCACGACGCGCCGGCACCTTATCTATAACCTCTCCTGATGGAGATTCAAATCCTAATGCATACATATCCGGACTCTGTCCCCACAATTCCATCGTAAAACCCGCATTTTGACTGCCAACATATAACTCGACCTCATCAAATTCCTGATTTCTATTATATAAGCCTCTGTAATGAAGTCTATTATTAGCCTCATTACCAGTGCATGTTATTACCGCCTTCTTAACCTCATCAGCTGTTTCATCAAGTAATTTTTCCAATGGCAGACTATCATTATGTGAACCACTATTACTTCCCAAGCCTAATAGAATAACTACAGGCTTTGATGTTCTATTAGCATAGCGTCTTATATACTG
>CAZPHI010000071.1:0-9470 GCA_964586425.1 uncultured Lachnospiraceae bacterium
GGGCTTGCTTTTTTTCTTCCCTTGCCTTAAATCGCCAGTTTTCGCCAGCCAAAGCCGGTCAAAGCCATCAAAAGCAAGTAAAAACCGCCAGCCCACCAGCTTTTCGCCAGTCCTCTACTTACTCTTAGGCTTTGCCATTCCGAACTTAATCGTCTTAACTCCAGCTTTGAACAAGCTTGGGAAATGCATTAATATATTAGAATATGCCTGATTAGCAAGTGGACATGCACATTTGCCATGGCGAATATATCTTCTTACTTTTTCTGCTTTTTTTGAATACCAGAGTTTCTGGAAATCGTAATCGTATTCTCTTAAGTTGCCCATCTGCTTATCGTATCCAAGTACGCAACATGGCCATACGCCACCATCATAGTTGATATGTACATTAGATACACCTGCATAACATGGAATAACCTGACGCTTCTCCTCAAGAATTTTGCCTGCAATGTCATAATATGTAACTCGAAGAGCTTCTGTAGTCTTAGCAAGACTCTTCTTAGAACCAATGTTATCCTCAACTTTTCTGGCAAAATCCTTAATAAGTCTCTGGTAGACATCAGCTGGTGGTGTAATTGGGTCATCTAAGTTAAAGAACTCTGTTCTACATTCAGCGACTTCATTACGGTAACTCTCTACACCGAGTGAATGAACAAAATCTTCAATCTCCTCTAAATCATTGATATTGAAGTTAGAGATAACCGTTCCAAGTTCAAGATGGAAGTTATCATACTTGTCTTCAAGCTTCTTCAAACCGTCTATAGTCTTTAATAAGCATTTGAAATTACCCTTAACACCACGGATTTCATCATGCTTATCACCTACGCCATCAATTGAAGGCTTAACTGTGAATTGAACTGATGGGTCATAACGTCTAACAATCTTAATGATTTTCTCTGTGTTAGCAATAATCTTATCTGAAAGAATTGCGTTAGTAGGTGTGTGAAGTACCCTTGGTTTAAGGTATTTGCACGCAAGCTCGAATATCTCAGGAAGATCATCTCTCATGAAAGGCTCGCCGCCGCTGACATTGAAGAAATACACATGGTGCATACTCTTGAATATCTTCTCGATTTCATCAAGCTTAAGATCCTTCTGTGGTCTTGTTGGGTCCTGGCAATACATGTTACCAATCTGACATGTCTTGCATCGTGACTGACATGCAGCTGTTACTGAATATGTCAGTGTCATTGGGTCGAAATTCTTAGTTCCGAACCATCTGTTCATCTTATAGCTCACCATATATGGCGATATTCTAAAAAACAAATCACTCTTTTTCATATTAACTCCTTCTATCTACTGTGCTTTATATCTTCTTAAACTTTATATTATCTATGTTCTATATCTTCTCAAACTCTACAACAATCCCTGCTCATTGCACCACTTGATTGTCTCTGCCATCCCGCGTCTTATCGGGTATTCAGGTGCGTATCCAATCTCTTCCATGGCCTTTGCACTTGTCGTACTGTGGTCAACCGCCAGGAAATCAATCTTGCTCTTAGACACAAAACCGTCTTTTTTTAAAAATGTTTTGAACATCCAGTCAATTACCGAAGCTATCGCAACCGACAGTGGATAGCCGATGTTGATATGCATCAGCTTTGACTGTGTGCAGTCTGCAATCGTTGTCAGGTATTCTAGCGAAGTCACATCCTGCGCCGCTGACAGATTGTATGTATTGTTGTATGCTTTCGCATTCCCAATGCATCTTACAATACCCTGTGCAACGTCCGCTACATATGTTGGATGAAGATATGATTTGCCGGATGTAGTAAGAGCAAATCGCTTATTCTTGATATTCTTATACATCTTCACTCTTCTATAATCGCCTGGTCCATACACAAAATCAGGTCTGATAATTGTATAGGTCAGATTCTCATCATGAGTTTCACAATACGCCTTAACGTACTTTTCCGCCTCTACCTTGCTCTTCTCATAAGCATTTCTCGCATTATACGCTGTATCTTCTGTACAAAGTCGATGTCCAAATCCTTGAACACCAGGTGTGCTTACATAGATGAACTGGCTGACTTTCGCCCTGCTGCAAGCTTTGAGCATTCTGGCTGTCAGCTTAATATTACTGTCTATGAACATCTTATCCGTTACTCCTGCACCGCCCATCTGCCCTATCAGATGTATGCATGCGTCACAACCTTCAAGTGCTGCGACGACGGATTTGCCGCTGTCATAATCTACTACCTTTTTCTCTACCCTTGTAATATTATCAATATGCTCCGTTTTGCTATTCTCTCTTACAAGACAACAAACTGTAGCTTCCGGTAATCTTTCTCTCAATTCCTTGATTACCCAGCTGCCAATGAATCCTGTGGCTCCTGTCACTGCAACTTTCATCTCTCACACATTCCTTTATAATTAATATGATGCATCTATCGAGTTTCTTCTCCGAGTCTGTCTACCACTTCAACCATTCTGTCCCACGAGTATCTATAGCTTTCCTCAAGGACATGTTGGCGATATTCAGTCTCTAAACTATTATTATAATACTTTATTACCGCTTGCGCTATAGCTTTATGATTTTCTGGCTCAACAATTATTCCAGTTTTACCATCTGTTACCACATCCGGAAGTCCTCCGACGCGCGTTACGATAACTGGCATCTCAAAACCGTAGGCAATCTGCACGATTCCGCTCTGTGTTGCCGACTCATAAGGCAGTACGCAGACGTTGCTGGCGGCAAAATATTGTTCCACCTCGTTATCCGGTGTATACCCGTCATGAATCTCAACCACATCGCTGATTTCGTTCTCGTTAATAATGGACATATAATCTTCTTTGTCGCCACCGAATTCGCCGACCACCAAAAGCTTCACATTAGGTACATTCTGCTTAATCTCAGGCATTGCCCTAAGCAGATGCTTAAGACCCTTGTACTCTCTAACAAATCCAAAGAACAGCATAACATTATCTTCTTTGCCGATGCCAAGAAGCTCTCTCGCCTCGTCACGTCCCATATTCTTAATGCGAAATGCGTTATAAGTCGGATGGACTGTTTGCTCAAACACCGCGTCCGGCTTGATTGAGAGCAAATCATCTTTATCCATGCTTGACTGTACAATGAATCTGCTGCCGTTCTTTAACACCATCTTCGCAAGCTTTCTATCCATTGGAAATCTTTCATGAGGAAATACATTATGGCACACGAACAGCTTCTTAATCTTCCTTGTCATCTTCTCGATGCACCAGTAGCATGGCGCAAAGTAAGGATGCCACCACTGCATTATGATCATGTCAGGTTTCATCTTTCTTAACTTATGCGCAGTTGTAATCCAGTTGAATGGATTCGCTGTGTTAATCATATACTCAACATTATCCGGCTTAAAAGAATCATTCTCATAATCCTTCTGCTCTTTTTTATACATGAACTTTGGATACTGTAATTTGAATGAAGCCACTGTCACGTCATATTCTTTGGCAAGTGCGTTACTCATAAGGCTTGTATAATGCGAGATTCCGCCTTTGTATGGGTACACTGGTCCAATAACAACTATCTTTTTCATAACATTTCTCCTATCCGAATATTTTATGTAATTACACATGTTAACAAACATACCCGCAGACAAAAGCTACGGCCTACGGGCATATATTCTTGTTGTTCTATTGTTTTATAATTTGGCAGCCTACGTGGTGTTAGAACGTGGTGTTAGAACTTGGTGTTAGAACTTGGTATTAGACTTTGTTGTTAGAACTTGATGTTCATATCAACATTGCCTTTAATTCCTGGTACCGTGCCCTGACTTGTGTACTGCCACATAATATAATTGCCATCATAAGTACATTCATCAGCGTATTGTGCAACCCAGAAAGCAAATCCCTTAACGTTATCTTCCTTAAGAACATTCATGAAGAAGTTAACGTAAGTATATAATCCAACATTATATCCGTGACTCCTGATTGTATCAAGATACACATAGCAAAAATCGCACACCAGCTGTGTATTCTCATATGGATTCAAACCATGTTTAAGCATATACGCTGGGTCCTCTACATCATAGAATACTCCGAGCTCCGGATTAAATCCATCAATCATTCTTAATGTATGGTCGATTTCACTCTGCACATCATCCATAGAAACTGCATATGAATACAGATATACACCATATGGAATTCCTAGTCTTTCACACTCTGTCATATTATAGACAGCTTTTGTATCATCCTGCTTCCAGTTGCCATTCTCATCCTGCTCATTGTTACCATATCCGATTCTGATAATCGCAAATTCAATTCCCGAATCCCTAACTGCCTGCCAGTTAATATCACCCTGATACTGTGATACATCAATTCCATAAGAAACATCGCTAATTGTTCCCGTTGCAAATCCAATCTCAGAAGTAATCTGTGCATATCTTGCTATAGCCTCCTGGGAGCCGATAACATTTCTAAAGCACTGCGTTCTTAACATTCCGCCATGATTAATCTGCGAAGTGTAATCTGCAAGGCCCGATGGGTCAGGATTTCTTCCAAGACACACATTATATATTCTTGTTACGAATTCTTCTGTTGATAATTCCTGCGTAATTACGCCCTGTGAGAATACAAGGTCATATTGCATCTGTAAAAATGTTGTTTCTCCGTTATTAACCATTCTAAAGAATTTGGCGACTTCTTCCGGCAGTCCATAATATCCAAGAGCTGCCTGATAGCTTTCGCATACTCTGTATACAAGGTTCATATTGATGCTGTCAGTTACCTTGATGCTTCCTGCTGTAAGATTGCTCTTGCTGCAGATATCCTTGAATTCTGCCGACGTTCCGAATTCATTAATAACATAATCTTTTGATATTCCTAATGCAAGAATAGTTGCCCAAAGGTTAGCGCCCTTATCATCAGCTTTACGATTCATCATTGTCTCATACATAAGTTTTACTGTGTCAAGTGATGAATAACCTTTGTCTGTATATTCTGTACTATCGAAAAATACTGCTACAACCTGGCTTCCATTAAGTGTTCCATCCAGTAACCATCCAGTCCACGAATTAAGTCCATCCGCCTCACCATTACGTGAGAGTACGAGCTTATACATTCTATTAACGAACGCAGTAACATTATAGTCTTTATCCCTATTCTCTGTTAAAGCAATCTCACCCTGCATTACGCCATAGCTTTCGCATATCCCTGCAAATTCCTCTGAACCTACAAACTGACTTGCAATAAAGTTTCTCGACATTCCATTCTGATATACTGTTGACCACTCTGTAAGCCCTGCTTCATCGCTGGCTCTTCCAAGAAGTGTTCTATATAGAATCTCAACAAGTTGCTGCGCTGTAAGTGATTTTGCAACGAATTCCTTGCTGTTAATGAACTGCGATACCACCTCGGCTGCTGTAATCTTGCCCTCAGTAAGCATATCGCTCCAAAGCTCAAGTCCATCAAAATCAGCTTCTCTATCTAATATATTCTGATATAATCTGATTACAAACTGCTCAACAAGCGTATAATCATCATCGATATCCTTCGCCTGGTCTTCGCTTATATTAATCAAATCAAGTCTCTCATTTGCTACATCGCCTGCAGCCTCATTATCTGCAACTGCATTGTCTGCAACTGCATTGTCATTGACTGCATTATCTGCCACATTCACGCTCTGCTCCTGCGCCACGCTCTGTGCCTTAGCCACGCTCTCTGTCTGCGGCTGCGCGGCCATCACAGTTGTCGATAACAACATCACGCACGCGAGTGTACACGCCGCTGACTTCTTAATAACATTTATCATCTTTCTCACTTTAACATCACCTTTTCTAATCTCTTGAGTATATATCTCTAGTGTATACCTTATCTTTGACATCATCAAGAATTGAATCATAACGATTTGCAATAATTACATCGCTCATCTTTGTAAATGCTTCAAAGTCATTAACGATTTTGGCACCCATGAATTCATTATAACCAAGCATTGGATCATAGATAACCACCTTAATTCCGCGCTCGCTGATGTTGTTCATTACATCAATAATTGAACTCTGTCTGAAGTTATCGGAATCTGACTTCATCGCTAATCGGTATACTCCTACTGTTTCAGGGTTTCTTGCAAGAATTTTGTCAGATATATACTGTTTTCTTGTATCATTCGAAGCTATGATCGCTCCAATTATATCATTTGGAAGGTCCTTGTAATTGGCAAGGAGCTGCTTTGTATCTTTTGGAAGGCAGTAACCGCCATAGCCGAATGATGGATTATTGTAATGAAGTCCGATTCGTGGGTCAAGTCCAACCCCCTCAATAATCTGTCTTACATCAAGGTCCTTGCTTTCGGCATACATATCGAGCTCGTTGAAAAATGCTACTCTAAGTGCAAGATATGTATTAGCAAACAACTTCACTGCCTCAGCTTCTGTTGTATTCGTATACAGCACTGGCGTATCTTTTCTCTTACCTCCCTGCAATAGCAGATTGGTGTAGATATGCGCTGCTTCATCCAATCTTTCGTTATTTTTCTCATATCCGACAATAATACGTGATGGATAGAGATTATCATAAAGTGCTTTACCCTCTCTTAAGAACTCAGGCGAGAACATAATATTATGATATCCTTTTTTCTCTATGAGCGAAGCCGTATATCCTAGAGGGATTGTTGACTTGATTACACATATCGCATTAGGATTGTGCTTTTTTACCTTGGCAAGAACTCCTTCTACTGAAGTTGTATCAAAATAATTTCTGTTCTCATCATAGTTTGTTGGTGTTGCCACAATAACATAATCCGCATCAGCATATGCCTCTTCCTCATTAGTTGTAGCAACAAGATTAAGTTTCTCGTTCTTTAAGTATTCTTCTATCTCTTTATCAACTATCGGAGAAATCTTCTGATTAATCTTGTGTACTTTTTCTTCATTGATGTCAATGAGCTTAACTTCATTATGCTGTGCCAATAACACTGCATTAGCAAGCCCTACATAACCAGCACCAGCTACTGTAATCTTATAACACTTTTGTACATCACTCATGTCTATGCCTCTATTCCTGTTTTCTTATTCTAACGGTGCCACATCTATTTCTTCATCTAACACACCATCGTCTATATATGTCACTTTGTACAGATACACTTTCTGCTCATCCCCATATACTACAAGAGGATATGGCAATAATTCGCGTTCCATTGCATTAGTATACATCTGTTCGCAAAATGCTGCACTATGAACATATTCAAACTCAATCGTCTCCGTGCTTTCCTGTACTTCTTTTGTAAGATAATATACCGTCTGCGAATTTCTCTGTGCAATCGGTATTGTATTCTCAAGGGTATCCATTGTTGGATATGCCTTTACACCGCTTATTGTTTTCATTGGAAAATAATATACACCCAGCATATTGTCATCAATAATTACCGTATCATCACTATCTACCTGACTAGTCATCTCCGTGAGAGTATCCCACTCCATTCTCGTCAAATCTTGCTTAGTTGCTATAAAATAATCAATTCTTGCATATATTGCTGCAACACATACCAGCATCAGCAACGAAACAATCATTTTCCTAGTGTAGGTTTTGAGACGGCATTTACTAATAATAATACCACCTGCAATTACCGCAATTGGAATATATGGCACCAGGTAACGGTCATAATAGTAGTGATATGGCACCGTGACCTTGAACATGATACTATATAATAATATGCAATATGCAAAGAGAATGCCAATTACAGATAGATTCCACCTTTTTGTGACATACCCCGGATTGACCATCACATTAATCATATACAGTGGAATCATCAAAAATCCACTTAACGCAATGTAATTGTAATATGTCAAATACCCCAGCGTATTGCCTCTTGTTCTATAGATAATGAATATTCCAGCGACCACAACTACCATTCTTATCGCCCAGTAGCCTGCCGAATGTATTGATGAATTAGTAGAAAAGAACATTGCCTTATCATAAATCTTACTTCTAATCCTTCTCAATATCGCCAGCATCACAAGCACAACAAGCATCGCTCCACCATAAATCAATGTAAATGGCATAGCCTGGCTGGTCTCAATCCCGAATCTCGCCAACGGATAGAAGTTGAATTCCGTATAATGCGTAAACACCGTGAGCATAAACACGCTTCCCGCCAGATAAGACACCACCGCAATAATTCCCGCATACACGTACCTAATATTACCCCTATACAAATAAAGGTATATATATATCAGCACGAATGCACATATCACCGTATATATAGATATATGGTAGAAGGCAAATGCTGTTAACGGCAGAGCGCTGAGTATAATCGTAATATTCTCCGTAACTTTACTGTCAATCCTTTTAATCCCGCGAGTTTCACTTCGCTTGATTCTTCTGCTTTCCCCGCCACTTTCATACATCTCATCTCTTCGATCTGCATGGGCATCAGTTCGTCTATCCGCTCCCGCATCGATTCGTCTATCCGCATGGGCATCAGTTCGCCTATCTACTCCCGCATAGGTTAGATAATAGATATATAAAAGTACCATCAGCATAAGACCACTTTCAGAAAGTGAGCTTTTTGCAGTCCACACAATTGCAGGTGATAATGTAACTATGCCTGTACAAAGGATTCCCACTGCCTTACCAAGTCGTAAATTCATACAAATCATATATACAACCCACATGCAAACAATAGCTAGAATCGCATTGACTCCATTCATGTGGTTATAACCCCAGATATATCCATGTAATGCAAGAAGTGCTGCATATGTATTACTTCCATGGAATACTCCCTGCATCTCAGTGTTCGGATTAATATTGGCGGCAGCGTCATCTGCTGTAACATCATCCGCCGCAACATCATCTGCCGCAACCTCATCCGCCGTAACATCATCTGCATACACATAATAGCCTAAAAGTTCAGTAAATTTCTCTTTGTACTGTGCCTTTTCTTCATCCGATTCTAACAAATAATATTCATCAATATCATATGTGTTATCATTCTGACCTTCAATCAACATTAATGCTTTAACCTGATACACGCCCTGATCTTGCGCCATTCCAAAGAACTGAAATTCCTTAACAAACATCAAAATCATTATTAACGTAAATATAACTGGAATAATATAACTAATCCACTCAAAGTTAATGCTTGGGCGTCTGTGGAATACAAAGAATGTAACTATGAATAATATTATCGAAATTAGCAAAACTAAAGAAGAGCATAATATAATGCTGAAAAAATCCAGCCAAAATAGTATGCCTGATGTGATAACATATGTCATAAAGAAGGCCCCAACAGCTTGAACTGCGAGCTTGAACACATTCTCACTATCATAAACACATGCTAATGTTATACCAGCAAGAATTATTGCACTAATACAAATAATTAACGTTAATATCGTCATATCAACTCTCCAGAATCTGTAGCAAATCTTATTAGTAACCTGTTTGTAGACTTTTATAGAAAAAGGCACCTACCACACTTCATGGTAAATGCCATTCGATAATACCGGCGACCGGACTTGAACCGGTATGAGTTTAACCTCGCAGGATTTTAAGTCCTG
>CAZPHI010000072.1:0-9448 GCA_964586425.1 uncultured Lachnospiraceae bacterium
TCAAAAGTCCACAGTATCTGAATGTATTATAACCACGATATTAAAAAGAAAGGAACGTGTGATAATTAACTTCCTAATTATCATACAAGGTATATATGAACATAGCAATTTGGGGTAGTGGTATTTCAAGCCATAAAATCAGAGATATATTCAACAATAAATTAGATGATAAAATAGCATGCTTTATAGATAATAATTATGCTAAATTAGATTTGAATGCAGACATTCCTGTTATATCTATACATCGTTTCAAATCAATGTATGACGAAAAACAAATTGATTATATTATAATACCAGGATATGAATTCCGTACAACACGAAGTATCTTTTGGCAATTGCAGGATATGGGAGTATGTATACTTGCAAAAGTATATTATTGTAAACCTGAATATCTTGAGAAAATGAGTAATCAATTTAATTCATTCAAAGATATTATATTAGACATGAATAATATTATTCCTCTTTTGGCAAGCGTCGAATACGAGGTGTCAGAAAGCTGCAATCTGAAGTGTAATCGATGTAATCATTATTCTAATCTACAGCCAGCTAATAAATTTGCTGACCTAACATCATTCACTAATGACTTACTAGAGTTAAAAAAATATGTATATGATATAGATGAATTAAAATTGCTTGGTGGAGAGCCACTGCTTAATCCAAATCTCTCACAATTCTTATATAAGGCAAAAGAAATATATCCTAATTCAAAATTAATAATCATCTCTAATGGTATACTTATAATGCAAATGTCTGCCGAACTTATTAAAGCAATTAAAGAAACTGGCACAACTATTGACATTACATTGTATCCTCCAATGAAGAAAAAAATTGATGATATAATTAACCATCTCAAATCTAACCATCTACCATACTCATTATATAATTATGGCGATGAATTCTTTAGTTTTATTAATAAAGATGGTGATTCCAATGTATGGTCAGCTATGCGATCATGTTTGGCATCTATATGCCATTCATTCAAAAATGGACGTGTATATAAGTGTGCAATTTCCATTAACATTCAATATCTAAACCAGAAATTTAATGTCGCATATCCAGACACTTCTATTAGTTTATATGATAAGCTAACAGCTAGCAAACTCTTAAAGTATCTAGTTGAGCCTTGCGAATTATGTAGATATTGTGGAAAGTTTGAAGCTCATGCTTGGACAGCTGAAGTGCCAAAGCTTGAAGACTGGTACTCTAACACTAAAGCAAAATAATTGACAAAAAATTATATTCACTAAAGTCCATCAGTATTCCATTTTACTGATGGACTTATTTAATCTTTATAGCATATAATATTAAATACATTTTCTTAACAACATTATAATATAGCTCAATTTCATTATCAAAATATTTTTCCGTATTTTTTAATTACATTGTTAATCTGTTCATCATTCTTATTATTGCAAACGTTCTCAACAAAAAGAGAATCATTCTGTGTTTCATCCATAACTACAAGATGTCCATCATTTGAAGATAAGGTAATTATCTTTATATTGCCTATTCGTGCCATAGCATTCAGCCATATATCATCAGCTGTTGGTGTCAATTCCATTAACACCTCACTATCATATGCCTCTTGTGGTAAAATATGTGGTGGAAAAAGTGTTCCAGCTCCACTTGTAAAAAACATATTATTAAAACGTACATACCTGCTACATGACATTATATTTTCATATTTTGGCCAAGAACTGTATCTACATGGTATTCCATTAGGATATAATCTTATACAATGTGATCTTGCTGCTATAATAGCATCTGGATTTCTTATGCTTTTATCTAATAATCTTTTTATCAAAAACTCTGAATACAGCAAGTCATCATCTAAAGTAATGATTACATTATCTGGAAATTGCTGCATAACATAAAAGTATTTTTTATGTGACTTTATGTTATCACAATACTTGATTTCTAATCCTCTCCTAGTCTGCATTCTCAATTTAATTGGTAGATTAACGCCATCAAACTCATCTTTTGCTAACCATAAAATTATCTTTTTAGGTTTAACTGTTTGCCTCAAAATACTTTCAATAGTATATGATACACTGTTAATTCTTGATGGTATTGAAGTTAACGATACTATAATATTACTGTCCTTATCCACTCCACTTCTATCCGTTTTAAATAGATTAAAATACATACATCCTATCGAATTGACTCTTTTTATACATGTCCAGTTAAGTTCATATTTCAAGTTATACGTATTGTACAGTCTCATTATTGTGTGAAGTATATTAATCATCATTTTCCCTTTCCAAATATTATTCGATTACATCAGCTAACGAAAGTATACATACCTTATTATTATATTTTAATATGTTTTTTTGTATCGTATCAAAATCTCCAATTGGCGTTACTATAATCGCGTCAATATTATCAAAAATTTTCTTATCTCCTATTTGCAAAATAGAGATTATTGGTACATGCTCATATTCACTGTCTTTTGGAACACTGCTCTCTATAAACGCCTTTACCCTTACATTTTTATCATATTTAATCTTATTATAAAATAGCTGCCCTAATATACCAGAACCATAAATGCATATATTATCGCATCCATTCTGATGCATCTTATATTTAACCTGTTCAAAATCGTCATCAGTAGCTAACCATTTACTTGTCAAAGAATAATACTTCCTGTATTTGTTCTTTTGATAAATTGCTGTGGCTAGTTTTTTTTTGCAAAATAATACTAATACTATTGATATCAAAAGCATTACATTACCTTTATATTTATTCATATAATCACCCTATTTACTATTCTATTATTTCTATATTTTTATACAATATCTCAATAAACGAAACTATTTTTTCTTTTAAAATACATTTTTCTAGTTCTTTCCGAATATTATTAAACTCGTTATAAGGTGTTACAATTATAAAATCCGGATTATACTCATTAATTTGATTACTTTTTATTATAGGTGGAAAAGCATCTTCATTACTACTTTTATAATTATCTATAATACAGATAACTTCATAATCCATTGTTTTTAAAGTTTCCAAAAGTGCCTCTCCAATACTACCATTTCCATATATAGCAATTTTTTTATCACATAATTTCGAAAAAATATCTTTGATACATTTTTTTGTAATATAGTATTCAAAATTTTCTTTGGTAAGAATATATGGTATCTTTACCATATTTTCCGCATCAGTATTTGTAATATCTTTATATAATTCATTATGTTCTCTATTATATTCAATTGCATTCAATATATTTTTTTGAAATAACAAGCATACATATTTCTCATATATATCTAAATTGTATATATAATATTCTTCTGAACTTTCTAACCACGGTTTATATTTAGTTGTATAATGATATATTATTGCTTCTTTACTTTTGTTATGGATTGGATAACCAGGTATTACCGTGCAGAAACAATTATACTTTGAGTCTATGTATAATATATTATTTTTCCATAACATATTAATCATATCTTGATCCGACATAGTAAATCTACGTGAATTATTTACAATAAAATTAATTATATATTTAGATGTTACATATTTTCTTAACTCCACCAAATTAATTATCATCACTCCGGAGTTAATATATATATCATTTTCATTCATTCCTAATTTATACTTTATATTAAGTAATCTATTTTGTTCTTCTGGAACCGCTGCGAATTTATATCCATTAATATTAATAGCTTCTAGTTCATCTAATTTGCCATTAACTATAACATCGGTATCTAAATAAATCACTTTATTGATGTTATTGGGGAGTAAATCAACCGAAAATAATCTAAAGAATGCTTCAAATGTTACATGATAGTTTTGTATAAATTTTCTGGCTTCAATTAACTCTCTGATGATTTTATCCGAAGGCTTGTAAATATTCACTTTACAAACATAATGCTTTTCATATTCTTTCAAAGTATCTATCTGCTCTGTCGAAAAATCACTATGAATAATGTGCAAAATAATATTTTCATTATTCATTAATATTGAATTGATAGTAATTGTCATTGGTATAAACACTTTACTATTTCCACACAATAATATATCCACGTAGTTTTCTCCTATAATATATAATTTTTGTATAGTTTTGAAATGTCGATTGCTGCTTTACCAAATGAGAATTTTTCACTTTGAATTAGTGCTTTAGTTTCTAAATTGCCTCTATACATCTCGCTATCTATAATATTTTCTATAGATGTGCATATACTATCTATCTCATACGGGTTACAGTATTCAACTGCATCGCCACCAACCTCTGGTATAGAAGAATTATTTGAAGCAATAACAGCCTTGCCAAGTGACATTGCCTCTAATACAGGAAGCCCAAATCCCTCATATAGTGATATATAAGCAACTGCTACTGCATTAACATATAGACTTAACAGTTCATCATCACTCACATATCCAGTTAAAATTATATCATCCCTAGATGAACATGTATTGTATGTATCAAATAACGGACCCGATAACCAACCTATTCTTCCAACTAGCACCAGTTTCAAATCACTATCCGGATGCCTAGTTTTATATAAATCAAATCCTTGAATCAATCGCGTAAGATTTTTTCTGGGTTCTAGTGTACACACAGATACTATGTACTCTGATTCTATATTAAATTTTGAGCTTGATATATCCCCAGAATATTTTGATATCTGTAATTTACTATCAATTCCTGGATATATTACTTGAACTCTAGCTTCGTCAATACTAAAAAAATCCAGAATATCTTTTTTGGTATTGTTAGAATCAGCTATAATACAATCACAACATTGTGCGGATTTTTTAAATCGTTTAGCCCATATATCCCAAGATGCATCAGCATCATACCACTCTCGATGTATCACTGGAATTATATCGTGAATTGTCTGTATCTTAACACAATCATAATTAAAGTCCATGCATGGATCATAATAAGAATGAAGTAAATCTATTTTATTATGCCTACATTGAATCATTGCACTTCTTTCACTATGCTGGTTCACAATCGGATACGGGTCTGATTCAATTCCTAGTTCAATCATATCGTTTTCTAAAAGTATGAATCTATTATCAGAGTTTAATAAAGTTGGATTAAGAATTATATTCTTTGCTACTCGATCAATTCCCGTTATGCTGTTCTTCGTTGCCCGTGTGCCAAGTCTATAACCTATATTAGCCATTCAAAGCACCTTCTTTTCCTATACATTCATTATTTGCAAATTCTATCATTCTATCAATTGTATCAGCAAATATATGTATATCATTTATCTCATAACAATTAAGATTAAAATCAAAGCAAATTATCTGCAGTTGATTAGCATGTTCTTGCATGTTAACTTTATTCAATCCATCAATAACCTTATATATATTAGCATAATCACCATCACTTACAGAACGAGAAAAATATACTATTCGCTCCGGTCGATATGCTTCAATCTCATTAATATATGGCTTTATATTGTCCATTGTATAATTGCCATCTATATGTAAGATTTTACAATTGCCATATCCTGTCGATTCTA
This sequence comes from uncultured Lachnospiraceae bacterium, assembly GCA_964586425.1. Taxonomy (GTDB): domain Bacteria; phylum Bacillota; class Clostridia; order Lachnospirales; family Lachnospiraceae; genus CAZPHI01. Next base: position 5,478 of record CAZPHI010000072.1, read on the forward strand.
ATAATTCTGCATCCGTATTTTTTCCTACCAATAAAGCATTATCCTTTTCCATATATCCAGCCATAATAAAACTTTTAAAGATTACTGTTTGGCAAGATCTCACATACAATGTTCTCTTCGAATTAGACAAAGTCACCGGTTTGTAACTATTGTAAAGCCTATTATATAATTCATTCTCATATAGATTATTCTCATTCTCTTCTTCTAACTGAGTTGCCATTGTATTCATCTTATTCCAATACCATTCTCCCATTGCAAGATGCAATCTGAATGTCGCCATAAAAAGTTTAACATCAGCAATTCTCGTAAGTTCACCATCAAAATCACTACATATTACTTCTATTTTTTTCTCATACATGTCACTTAAGCTTGCAACAAGTTCGTATATATTCTCATAATTAGCATCAGGAATCGTTCTTGAGAAGAAGAGAATCATATCTGGAACTAATGCATTTAACTCATCACACGCCGCAATGACATTCTCATATGTGTATGCTCCATCAACATGTATAAGACTACAATTCATATATTTCGATACTATATCTCTATCAGACTCTTTACCGATATAGATAATCTCATCTATTGATTTTAATCTATCATAGTTCTTCTTAAGGAAGCGTTCAAACATACCGATTGGACCAGATCTGATAACTATAATTTTTTTCACAGACTCGAATAGCATATCATTATTAGCATTAGCACTAACACACTGCATCTCAAGTTCATTCTTAATGTATGAGTCAAACTGTCGAATCATCTCTTCATTCATTGTATTGTTCTGAATGTTTTTCTCTCCAACTGACATATAGCTCCTCCTTTCAAAGTGAATCTATCATTATAATATACTTTCATATATCTTCAATGTCTCTTTTGCGGCCTTCTCATATGAGAATCTCGCACTTTGTATAAGTGCTGCTGCTGATAATTTATCTCTAAGAGCCTCGTCCTGCAGAAGCATCTCTAATGAAGCATTAACTGATTCTTGCTCATATGGATTGCAATAGTAGACTGCATCACCGCCAACTTCAGGCATTGAGGTTACGTTAGAAGTCAGTACTGGCTTGCCTGCTGCCATACCTTCTAGAATTGGCAGGCCAAAGCCCTCATAGAATGACACATATGCAACCATAAGTGCATTACTATATAATTCACACAGTTTTTCGTCCGTTACATATCCTGTAATAATTATATCGTCTTTAAACTCACTTTGTTTTATAGAATCAAAGATTTCATTAGTAAGCCATCCAATTTTTCCTACAATTACGAGCTTCACATCATCATCTTTGTGCTTTATCTTATATTCTGAATAAGCATTAACCAGGCCTACGAGATTCTTTCTAGGCTCAACCGTACAAACAGACAGGATATATCGAGAATTCCATGATGTTTCGACTGCTATATTGGTTGAATAATTATTGGTTGAATAATTGATGTCTGCATCCAAGCCGCAGTATACAACTTTAATTTTACAATCATTAGTTCCATATGTATTAATGATATCCTGCTTCGTGTACTCAGAAACTGCAATTACAATATCTGTATACTCAATCGACTTACCCAGAGTTCTCTTCCAATGTTCTGATTGTTCTAGACTTCCCCACTCTGGATGAAGAGCATCAATCATATCATGCACTGTAAGAACTTTTGCCACTTTACTAAGGCTTTTAAAATCCATACAGGTATCATAAAACGAATGAACCAAATCTATCTTATTAGTCATCACTTGAAGTGAGAGCATATGGGAACTTTCTTTTGAGATTGCTGCTGTATCACTTATTATATCCACACCAAGGCGGTTCTTTTCAAGGAGCATATAGTCATGGTTAGGTTCAATTTTCATCTCTTCAATAATGGTATTCTTGGCAACTCTACCAATACCCGTCAAATTATTCTTTGAGCAATAAGTTCCAACTCGAAATCCTATTCTAGCCATACACCCTCCTTGTCCAAGTGCTTTCCACTTTAATCTCTTATCTTAATGCCTTCAATATCTTAACTGTTCTTCTTATTCCTGTATCAATTCCATACATAGCTTTCCAGCCCAGTTTCTTTAATTTGGCTGAATCCAAGGTTGCTCTAGTTGCTATTGAATACCCTGCCTTTTCGGCTTGATCTGGCAACTCAAATACAACATTTACATCAGTAACTTCATCTGCTTCTTTATTCTCATTAGCTGCCGAAGCTGCGATCATTGCAAGTTCTTTTAATGATATATCCGACATTGAATCCGCAATATTATATGCTTCACCATCAATACCTGCTGTCATTATATATATAAGTCCAGACACTGCATCAGCAACATATGAATATGAATAGAACTGATTACCTTCACTCTTTAACACTATATCTTCGCCATCCACACTCTTCTTAATAAATTGTGATATAGCTTTTGTATCTGACATTAACATTGATGGACCATAGGTTCTTGAGAATCTAGGTATTACAATATCAAGTCCTTTTTCTTTTCTATACGCCTGGCAAAGTGCTTCTCCTGCACGTTTACTCTCAGGATAGCCAGCTCTTAAAGTATTGGAATTGATGTATCCAAGATATTCTTCATTGAAACTGTCTACATCGCCTCTATTTTCACCATATACCTCAACTGATGAAGCATATACAAAGCGTGTACAATTATGTATTGTGGCAAATTCAAGTAAACTATTAGCAGCAATTATATTGGTTGTAATTGTCTTAATTGGTTCTGTTGAATATGCGAGTGGATGAGTAGAACTAGCAAGATGCAAGATATAATCTATATGCATATCTGGAAGTCCATCACCATCTTTATCTTCTTCCAGTTCTTCATTAGCGTCATTATTAATATTCGAATCAGGATTCAAGAAGTTATAATATCTAAGTGATGCCTGCATGGCAATTGCAATTGATTTTTTGCAGTCTGTTGCATTAACATCACATCGTACGAATTCAAATAATGCATCGTCATCATCAATGTATTGTTCAAAACGTTCTCTACCTTTATCAAGACTCCTACCCAAAGCAATTACGAAGCACCTAAAGCCATCTGCTCCAGAGATAGCACCTTGCATATTTTTTCTCATTATTACATCTATAAGAAAGCTTCCAATCATTCCCGTTGCGCCAGAAATCATCACTGTCTTGCCGTTAAGTTTTCCCCAATTGATATCCGAATCAACGACTTTGTCCACATCTTCCATGTATAACTTGTTATTAATTAACATACAACCTCCTTAATCTGAATATACTATTAGTTTTATGTATTATTTAAGCCAGTTGTCTTTTTCCATCTTTAAGTAGCATTTGAAAAGTTCTAGGTCATCCTTAGTAGTAAGCTTGATATTCTTATCAGAACCTGCTGCAAATGTCAGCTTTTCGCCCAAATCTACCATCATGGTATTAGTGTATGCTGAACCATATATGCCAATCTCTTCTTCATAAGCCTTATGATATGCCCAGTCTAACTTATTGAACTTATACGCCTGTGGCGTTGACACACGTCGAAGTGTCTCTCTTGGAATGTATTTGCTTGTTGTACATTCATCATCTATCACAAATATCTGTTCATTGTAAGGAAGGGATGACACAGCGTTGCCATACAAGTTGCATTTTGCAATGACATCTGATAATACCCCCTCTTCAACCATAGGTCTGATACCATCATGAATAATGATAGTGTCACCAGGACTACACTGACCTTCAAGATTATATATACCATTTCTTATGGATTCCTGTGCAGTAGCACCTCCAGTTGTTATCCACGCAAGCTTCTCAATATTAAACTGCTTTGCATATGCTTTGAGAATATCCTGCCATCCGTCCAAACACACAACCTCAATTGCATCAATATCAGGATGCTTCTGGAATGTCTCAAGTGTATATATAATTACTGGTTTATCGTATACATTGATAAACTGCTTAGGAATATCCTGCTTCATTCGTTCGCCAGAACCACTGGCCAAAATTATCGCTATATTCATCTACTCACCTGCTTT
>CAZPHI010000073.1:0-9261 GCA_964586425.1 uncultured Lachnospiraceae bacterium
GAATGAAGGCGTTGAAAAAGGCAAGGGAGGAGAAAAATTGCGCTCCTTGCCTTAATTGAAGGAAGAGACTTAGGAATATAAGCTGGAAGAAGGCAAGGGAGAGAAAAAAACAAGCTCCTTACCTTAATTGACTGGTAAAAGCATGGTGAGGGAGTAGCCGAAAGTGCCAAGAAGTTAATGATAGTGTAGATAGAGTGAAGGTTGGTGGGGAGGTTGGTATGCACAAGTGTTGGTATGTTGGATTGCTGGGAAGCTGGGGTGTTGTGGGTGTTGTGGGTGTTGGTTGGGGTGTTGGATTGCTGGGAAAAGGCAAGGGAGGAGAAAAATTGCGTCCCTTGTCTTAAAATGAAGATGTGGAGTTGAATGAAGGCGTTGAAAAAGGCAAGGGAGGAGAAAAATTGCGCTCCTTGCCTTAAAATGAAGATGTGAAGTTGAATATAGGTACTGAAAAAGGCAAGGGAGGAGAAAAAAGCAAGCTCCTTACCTTAATTGAAGGAAGAGACTTAGGAATATAAGCTTAAAAAAGGCAAGGGAGAGAAAAAAGCAAGCTCCTTGCCTTAATTGAAGGATGAGACTTAGAAATATAGGTTTGAAAAAGGCAAGGGAGAGAAAAAAGAGACTCCCTTGCCTTAAAACCAACATGCGCCAGACATATATCAAGCACCTATACCAACATACGCCAGACATATATCAAGCACTTATGTCAACAAGTACAAAAATATGATATCATAACTCACTATAGAATATTGTAATTAGCTTCTCCAAAGATTCCTGGTCTTTCTCGTTCATTGTTTCTAGGCTTGAATGCATTGCAAGAATTGGAATTCCAAGGTCTGCACATCGCATAGGAAGCGAAGTTGAAAGGATTGAACCTAATGTACTTCCGCCAGGCTGGTCAGAGCGGATATAGTTAACTTTAAGAGGAATATTGTATTCATTGCAAAGACCAAGAAGAATGGCACTAATTTCACTGTCACCACAGTAATTCTGCTTGCTTGCAGTCTTAAGCGCAACACCATCACCTAGATTGATTGCTGATGTAGGGTCTGATTTCTCTGCATGATTAGGATTAAGTCCATGAGCAACGTCCAAAGATAAGAAGATGCCGTTACTTACAGCTCTAAGATAGTCAGATCTTGAAAGACCAAGGCAATCATATATTCCTTCAATAATATTAGCTAGAAGAACACTTCCAGCACCATTCTTGCTTCTGCTGCCAACTTCTTCATGATCAAAAAGAGCAATCATATCAATACCGTCAAGTCTTGCACTTTCTGTAAGTCCGGTAAGACAAGCCTGAACAGAACTGATATTGTCAATTCGTGGTGCACTTATTAGCGAGTTGAATGTATAGCCTGGCTCACAATTGTATACGCAAAGCTCAGCACTAAGGATATCATTAGCATCAATATCAAGTTCGTCTGCAATCATACTATATAGTAAATCAGGATTATCAACTGGATGGTTATCGGGATGGCTATCGGGATGGTTATCGGGATGGTTATCAGTATGATTAACAGCATCTGTCATATAATTGGTAGTTGAAAGAATTGGAAGTAAATCAATCTGTTCGTTAAGCGCAACGCCGTCATTGATTTTGCGATTCATATGAATTGCGAGGTTTGGGATGACAGCCATTGGACGCTTGAAGTCGATAAGCTTGCATATTGGACGATTAATTCTGTTTCCTTTAAGATAAACGCGTCCGGCAATTGAGAGCGGTCTATCCATCCATGTGCTGTATATTGCGCCACCGTATATCTCGGTATTAAGCTTGATGTAGCCGTTGCCATTAATTATAGGATTGGCTTTGATGCGCAGACCTGGATTATCAATGTGGGCGGTGGTAATTTTAAGTACATCATTCTTGTCGAATTCTTGATTAAGGCGAAATGCTATCAATGTCGTACCGAATGGGCACACATAATATGATTTTCCAAGGCACAAATCCCAATCGGAGTTAATATCAAGTTCCTCAAAATCAGCTTCTTTAAGCTGGCGAATAGCTTCTTTTGTAGTGTGGAATGGCGAAGTTGAACATCTGATTGTGTTCAGCAGCCTGTTAGAACATTCTGACATATTAATCCTTTCTTAGCTAATATATGAATAGCCTCTAATTTGATATGCTAATTATAACAGCCAACTCTGCTATATGCAATCGCAAACAGCAGCTCAAGTATATAATATAGAACTTGCATCTTTTTTATTATACAGTTATAATCAATATAATGTAATTAACGGCGCAACAAGCAATATAGCAAGTATTATAATCATTAATCAGAGGTATATATATGAGCAGCTACGTTATAGGTTTTTCAACAACAATAATAGACATAGTTCTGGCACTGGTGCTGGTTAGGGCAATTCATCAGAAGATGAATATCCGAAAGTTTGAGGCACACAATAATGTATTTGTTTGGACGTATATTGTGATTGTAGTGCTGGCAACGCATCTGCTGCCATACGTGAATCTGGAGTTTTTTAGCCCAAGGTACTTCGTATACGTGAGAGTGCTCGTCAGCTTTGCAGAATACGTGATGATTCTGATGATTAGCAATGGGTTCGACGAGTCTAGAGGCCAGGAACAACCTGTAATGTTCTGGATTATGACTACGATTGTGCCACTTGGCTCGCTCGTTATATTCTCTATGCTATTTGGGCATAATGGGCTTTCGGCAAATGCTGTATCGATAATCGGCGTTGCGCTAATAATAATTGATGCTTTGATATTCGCAATGTATATTCAGTTAAACCGGATGTATAACAAGGCAATTGAAGATAGCAGGGTAATAGAGCAGAACAGACTCTATAAAGAGCAAATTGCAGTAATCAATGAGGCGTATGAATCTGTAAGAGATGTCAAACATAATATAATCAATGATTTGAATTCAATTAAGATTCTACTTGAGGCCGGTGAAAAGGATAAGGTAGACGAATACATTGATAATATTCTTGGAAGTGCAGGATTTAACATTGCATATATTAACAGCGGTAATAGAATTATGGATGGAATCCTTAATTATAAGTGTCAGGCTGCTAAGCAGCAGGGCGTTGAGGTTAGGGTGAATCTGATTGTGCCACAGAAATTATCAATGGACGAATTTGATTTGAGTAATATTATCGGTAATCTATTGGATAATGCTGTGAGGGCAGCACAGAATGCGGATAAGAAGGTTGATATGGAGATTCGTTATAACAATAAAGGAATGATTATAATTAATGTCGTTAACAGATATGTTGATGAATTGAATATGGATGAGAGAGGGAATCTGCTGACTACAAAAGAAGACGTGAGCAAGCATGGAATCGGTCTTAAAAGCATCAGAAAGATAGTTGATAAGTACAGTGGTGAAATCAAGATTGAGACAGAGAATAATATATTTGCGGTAACAATTCTAATGTGCGTTAATTAACGTTCATATGGATGATAAGCTGTGGCAAAAGCAAATTATTACATAAAATAGACAAGTTGTTACATGAAAAATATATCTCCATTTCTATATGATATTATTATTGAGGCAATATTAATAATAATATATCAGAATAGATGTGGAGATATAGTTTTCTTGCGAGGCAATATTACGTAGAAATAGGAGGACTTTAGGGTGGACATTGCAGTATGTGATGATAACAACATTTTCAATGATATATTATATGGAATGCTTCTTAATGTGGAGCATGAGGTGGAAGAGAATTTTAATATTGATGTGTATACGAGTGGTGAGAAGCTGATTGAGCGAATTAGGCAAAAGGGCGGTTATGATATTATATTCCTTGATATTCAATTCCCGGAGACTAGCGGGATTGAGATTGGCAGACTGATTAGGGAAAAGGATAGGAACTTGCTGACGCATATTGTATTCGTGTCGTCAGAGACGTCATATGCGATGCAGCTTTTTGATCTGAAACCGGATAATTTTCTTGTGAAACCGCTTACACAGGAAAAGGTTAGTGCGGTATGCAAGGGGATTATAGAGCAGTTAGACAATGGTAAAAGAATATATTCGTATGTCAGTGGAAGAACAAGGTATTATGTTCCGTTTAACGATATACTTTATTTTGAGAATAGTAAAAGGAAGATAATTATTCATACAGTTAATGAAACACGCGAGTTCTACAGCAATCTTGATGAGGTTATGCAGCATATTAATTCGAATAGATTCATTCAGATACATAAATCGTATGTTGTTAATTATGAGAATATATCCAATATCAGTGGCACGGATGTGGTGATGAACAATGGAGATATGCTTCCGTTAAGCCGTGCACGAAGAGATGAAGTACTGAAAATATTGATGAGATTAGAGGGAGAAGCATATGGTGGGGTCAAGAAGGAGCCGACTGATTGTTAATGATCTAAGTGCAAAGAGCAGGATTCGTAAGAATCAGATGCTAATAGTGAGCATTCTGTATGTAGTTTTTTGTGTATGCTCATCTTATGCGTCGGGTAGAAATGCAGGCAGCATGGGAGTTAGAACCTGTACGATTGACTATATATACACATATGCCTGGAAGAATGTAGGAATATGCATGACGATTATTCCATTCGTGGCATATTATGTGAATTATATGAATCGACATGATTATATGACGGCTAAGATAATCAGATATAATAGAAAAAGTGATCTGTTTTTTCTTCAATGCAAGGTGTTATTAGAAGTGCTGGTTTTTGCAACATTTCTAATATGTGCATTTATTTTGCTGCATAAGGATAAGAAAGAAGAAAGTGTGAATGCGGTAAGTGAATCTAATAATGAAGACTTTTATAGTACACAACAGCGAATGACAAAAAGTGAATTCATTAAGAAGCAGACTGGAAAGATTGGAGATAAAATCATCTATAATAACTATCAGGTGGATGATAGTGGTCCTGACAGCATGACTATTATTGAATGTAAGATTACAAAAGAATTAACGGATGAATATAAAGAAATAATAGAATTGCTTGGAAAGAATGATTTTGATAGAAAGATAGGCGGGGGAGAAATAACATTTACAGATAATAGAATTAATGAGGAATGTTCATTCTTAGAAATCGATTGTATGCAGGAGGTGTTTTCCGAAATTGAAATTCAACTTGGGTCCACATTCGTATTGAAAGTGATAGATGATGAATATAATGAAGTGGCTGTAAAAGATGTGAAATCCGATGCATGGTATAGTGAACTTGCTATTATGCCAGAAGATGATTATGTATATCTGCATGGAGTGAATATGGAGATGTCGGATAAATATGGTCAATGCATTGCTTTGAAAAAGGGACAGAATCATATGAGATATTTGTCTATTGTTTCAGATAGCTTGATTGATTCAGGAATGCTTGCTGTTACAAAAGGAGCCGGAGGTAATTCAAGCTTCATAATTAAACTGAACTAACGGGAGATGGTGAATTAATGAAAATCATATTAAAGAATGTGACAAAGCATATCAGGGGCAGCAAAATCCTAGACAATATTAATCTGGAGCTTGAAAGTGGCAAAGTCTATGGGTTGCGCGGAAGTAACGGCTCAGGTAAAACAATGCTTATGCGTGCGATTAGCGGACTTATAACAGTAAAGGGTGAGATTTCTTTTGATGGTAAGATACTCGGTAAGGATATGTCATTCCCAGATAATCTTGGAGTGTTGATTGAGAATCCAGCATTTATCAGCGATTATAATGCGTTCAAGAATCTTAAGCTTCTGGCTATGATTCAGAATAAAATCACAGATGATGAGATTCGTGAGGCTATAGAAAGAGTGGGATTGGACCCTGATGATAAGAAGACCTTTCGAAAGTTCTCGCTTGGTATGAAACAGAGACTGGGTATTGCGTGTGCAATTATGGAACATCCGGATATTCTGATACTGGACGAGCCGGTTAACGCGCTTGATGAAAAGGGTATTGATCTGATTCATGATATTCTGCAGAAAGAGAAAGAACGCGGGGCGCTAATAATTATTGCCTGTCATGACCGTAGTGAGATGAACGCGCTTGCAGATGTGATATATGAGATAACGGATGGACGTATAGATAATGAATAGCGGGTGGTAGATATTATGAGTAATGGGATGAAAGAGCTGGCGCATCTCTACACATATGATGTTGTTAATGGCATAAAACAAAGAAAAAGAAAATACTTTATAATGCTGCTTGCGATAACACTTGTTGCTGTGCAGTTTTGGTTGCAGATGCGAAGCTACGCCAGTGCTAAGAATATTGACGTTAAGCCTGGGTGGCTTGATTATATGATGTACATGTTTCGCGGCATGGAGGTGTATATTCCGGGTAAGGATAAGAAGTTTGAAGGCAGGGCGTAGCCGTAATTACGCGTGTTACAGACAGGTGCCGCTGGTATATTAGCAAGGTGCTTTGGAATATTACGTCAGTTATCATGATCTATGGTAGCAGTGTGTTGATATCGCTAATATTATCTTGTGGAAGAGGCGGATTCCTATATGAGATAATGGGGAAAATGTTTTCAATCAACTTAGGTAGTGGCGTTACCGAGAGAATGCTGGCGGTAACACTTCTTTTGCTGCCATTCCTTACAGCAGTTGCGATTGGGCAGCTGCAGATGGTGCTTTCGTTGGTTATCAGTCCGATTGGAAGTATGGCAGCAGTACTTGGATTGCATGTTGCTTCTGCGTATAGCTTTCATATATGGCTGATTGGAAATTGTTCGATGATACAACGTAATAGAATTGTTATTATTGATGGTATTACATCTACTGATGCAATAGCGTTAGATGTGGCTATAATGCTGGCTTCTATTATAGTGGGGATGGTTATTATTAAGCGAAAAGATATACTTTAATAATGTTAAAAATATGTAAAAATTACGTGATTGTATTGAAAAGCGCTTGAAAAACATATATACTAATAATGTTATGTCTATACAAAAGGAGAATGCAATATAGAATTGCCTTGAATACACATAATAGAAATATGCGAGATAATCAATAAAGAATTGCGTGGAGGACAAGAAGTGGATACTAAGAACAATGCGAGTGGAAGAACTGAACAAAGAGGAAAAAGAAGAAAAAAGAGAAAATCAGATGGTAAGATGCTTTGCATAAAACTGGCAAGTTTTGTGATTGTTGCAATGGTCGCTGTGCTAGTTGTGTATTTTGTCAGAGAAAGAATTGATGAGAAACAGCAGCAGGATAATATTCTTCAGGCTAGGGAGTCTATATCAGAAGATATTAGTGAATCAGGTGAGAATGTGTCCGAAGGTATATCGGAGGAGAGCACTGAGGATCAGACGGAAGTTGAAACTGAGGGTGAAACAGAAGCCGAGACAGAAGCTGAGACTGAAGCAGAAGCTGAGACCGAGAGTGAAACAGAAGCTCAAACGGAAGACGAAGCTGATGATACAACGAACCAGACAGAAGCTGAAACAGAACCTGAAGTTGAAACAGAACCAGAACCTGAACCAGAGCCAGTAGAGGTGATTAAGCAGATTGTACCTGAATTGAATCTTCCTAGAGGAATTGCGTGTTATGGCGATAGCATGATGAGAGGTGCTAACAGCAATGAAGCATATATCATGGCTAATGGCGAGAAGGTAGATATAAGTTATTGCACAGCACCATCTGTGCTGACAATGATGACGGGAATGACGGCATATAATTTTGGCGTAGACGGTGAAGATTCGCATCAGATATCAGCAAGAGCTGGTGGCGATGGAATATACGTAGACAGGGATATTACACTAAGAGCTGATGAAGATGCATATGCTGTATTTGTAGATGAGAATGGATATGAACTTTACCTGAGAGATTACAGCGGTTATGGTGGTTCGGAGAATCCATACAGAAACACTTGCTATATTAATGGATATCTATGCTTGGCCGTATATCTGGAAGATTATGAAGAAGTGGCGATTAGACTGTATACAGATGATGTGATTCAGACTAATGAAGTGGTAGAGATTCCGGAAGGCACACCTGTTATGACAAAGTCGGCTTATGACCATGGAGGAGATATCCTCATCCTTGAGATTGGAAGTAATGGTGGCTGGGATAGCGATTATGACACTTTAATTGCTCAATATAAGGCGATTATTGATAATAATAAATGTTCTGATTATATTATAGTTGGTGATACAGATGATCCTGGTTCATCACTTGGAGATAAAAATCAGGGTGCAACAAGAGGCGATGGTTCTCTTATAGGAACAGATAATACTATGTGGGAAGACGCTTTGAGTGAGGCATTCGGTGAACATTTCTTCAATACAAGAGTATATATGCTTGAGAATGGATTGAGCGATTGTGGGCTTAAGGCTACCGAGGAAGACGACAGGAATTATGCTAGTGGTTTTATATCTTGGAGGCTTCGTTCGGATTGGACACATTTTAATGTCTATGGATATTATACCAAGGGTAAGGGAATATATCTAAAGGGTGTTGAACTCGGATATTGGAAGTAACGTTAAAAAATAATTATAATAATTTCTTGACTTTTGTGCCTGATATGCGTATACTAATCTAGTGTGCGTAAATTGGGCACTAATTTTTTGTGCATAAAGCGACACAAAGATTATTCAGAATGAATATTCGCAACCAAAAGATTTTATCATAATTCCGGGAGGTGAAAAAGAATGCCAACATTTAACCAGTTAGTAAGAAACGGTAGACAGACATCAGTTAAGAAGTCTACAGCTCCAGCTCTTCAGAAAGGATACAACTCTCTTCAGAAGAAAGCTACAGATATCTCTGCTCCACAGAAGAGAGGTGTTTGTACAGCTGTTAAAACTGCTACACCTAAGAAACCTAACTCAGCTCTTAGAAAAATCGCCAGAGTTCGTCTTTCTAATGGTATCGAAGTAACAAGCTATATTCCAGGTGAAGGTCACAATCTTCAGGAGCATAGTGTTGTTCTTATCAGAGGTGGTAAAGTAAAAGATTTACCAGGTACAAGATATCATATCGTTAGAGGTACACTTGATACAGCAGGTGTTGCTAAGAGAAGACAGGCCCGTTCTAAATACGGTGCTAAGAGACCTAAAGACGCTAAGTAAGATTATTTAGTGCAGTCTGAGTGTTAATGAAGATGCTCAGGCGATGAAACATTTATTCATATTATTATAATGATAAGTGCCGGAATTAGATTTAATCCCAGGGTTGCAGGTTTAGATATAACCGAGCACGATGCACATGGTAATAATTGTGAGTACCGATGAATTAATGACAGCTGAATAATAAAAATTCAGCAAGACAATATTAAGGAGGGAAGAACCGTGCCACGTAAAGGACATACTCAAAAAAGAGACGTATT
>CAZPHI010000074.1:0-8027 GCA_964586425.1 uncultured Lachnospiraceae bacterium
AGAGCAGAGGACTGAAAATCCTCGTGTCACTGGTTCGATTCCGGTTCTAGGCACTTAATCCTGTAAATTTTTACAGGATTTTTTAAAGGAATAATATAGTATTTATGGGATCGTAGCTCAGTTGGTAGAGCACTAGACTTTTAATCTAGGTGTCCCGGGTTCGAACCCCGGCGGTCTCATTTTTTATTACAAAAATATATAATAATAACCCCAGCGCTGAACTGCTCTCCAGAAGTTAGAATTTAAAAATCTAACGATAGGGAGGTTAGGTCAATGTTGGGGTTATTGTTTATATATTTACCATTCTAGTTCAACATTAATTTGTGGGTATGATTTGGATCTTCCAAAAGATCTATGAATTGAACAAGTAGAAGCAGTAATTTTGAAGTTTTTAAAATCATACTTTGGTTTTTCAAATTCTTCTGTAAGGTAATTAATTATAGCTTCTTGAGCTTCTTTATTATTAAGGAGAAATTCTCTTATTGGAACATACACATTGTAAGGCATCGGATGTTCTGTTGGTATATCTCCGGCTAAATGCGTAGAATATGAATTAAGTCCTTTTTTCTTATTAGTAAAACATCTATGAGTTGTAAAATCCAAGAATGTGTATATTTCAGGTAAAATAGGATCAAGTATCATAAAAGTCTCCATTCTGAAGCAAATAATATTATAGCTTCCTTAATTATTAACTCAATAAACATAGTATAATAGATGTATATAGTGTATAATTTTTACAACATAAAGATAGTATATGATTTTTTATGAAATTATGCAATATAAATCATATTGGAGGATTAAAAATTGAATTATTTAGGTAAGAATAAAGAATCTGCAAATTATGATATACATAATTACAAAATATATGATAATCTTATGCGATATGCTAATGAAGACTATGTGCCCATGCATATGCCAGGCCATAAGAGAAACCTAAAGCTATGTAGTGATATGTACGCTGTAGATATCACAGAAATAGATGGTTTTGATAATCTTCATAATCCTACAGGTATCATTAAAGAATCAATGGATAATGCAGCAAGATTTTATCATGCGCAAAAAACTTATTATTTAGTTAATGGAAGCAGCTGTGGTAATATGGCTGCAATTTCAGCATCCGCACTAGGTAAAACAGATATTATAATAGCAAGAAACTCTCACAAATCAGTATACAATGCAATCTATATTAATAGACTCAATGCACAATATATATATCCAGACGTAATTAACAATTATGGAATTAATGAACAGATTAATCCACAATCAATAGAAAAATTATTGCAGGAATATAAAGATAATAATAGAATAGAAAAATTATCATCAGTAGTTATAACTTCGCCAACATACGAAGGTGTTGTTATGGATATTAAAAATATCTCAAACATATGTCATTATTATGGAATTCCATTAATAGTTGACGAGGCGCATGGAGCGCATTTTAGATATAATGAAGAATTTCCAATATCAGCACTGGATATGGGAGCTGACATAGTAATACAAAGTGTGCATAAGACATTACCTTCGTTGACACAGACAGCTTTACTTCATATAGGATACAATAGTCTTATTAGTGAGAAGGATATAGAAAAGTATTTGGATATATATCAGTCTACAAGTCCATCATATCTATTTATGAGCAGTATAGAAAACAGTTTAAGATGGAGTCAAAGTGCTCAAGGGGAAAAAGCATATGATAATTATGTGAAAATGCTGTATACACTTCGAACTAAGTTAAAAACAATTCCAGGCTTAATGCTATACGAATATGAAAGTAAAGGTATGACAAATAGAAGTTATGATATATCAAAGCTTGTTATTGGATTTGTCAAGAATGATGATAAAGCCAGATATTTGAAAGGACAGGTATTATATGATATATTATTAAAGAAATACAAGATACAATTAGAGATGTATTCAGAGATATATATTATTGCTATGACATCTGTTGCGGATAAAGAAGAATTTTATGATAGGTTTTATTATGCATTGAATGAAATAAGCAAAGATATAATAGATGATAAGCTCGATGACTCGAATTATAAGGAAGAGAGTGTATATTATATTAATAAGGAATATCATTCTGTGATGAGTATTTATGAGGCTGATAATAAGGAAAAACAGATAATGACAATGCCGCTAGATGACTCTGATATAACAGATAGAATATCTAGCGAGATGATAGTTCCTTATCCTCCTGGAATTCCTATTATTGTTCCAGGTGAAGTTATTACAAAAGAAGTTGCAAAAAGTATTATAGAATATATGAAAGATACAAATAAGCCAGAAATATCGGTTATTTCTGGTGTAAAAAAATAATAGGAGATTAAAAGTGTTATGGCAGAGATAGCATTTATTATGGGAAAAAGCTCGTCTGGAAAGGACCATATATATAAGGCTTTGATTGAGGATGAAGAATTGGCATTAAAGACCGTCACTTTGTATACAACAAGACCAATGAGAAATGGTGAAGTTGATGGAGTAGAATATTATTTTGTTGATGATGAAGCAACGAATGGGTATATTGCAGACGGTAGAGTGATTGAGATAAGAGAGTATAAGACAGTCAAGGGGCTGTGGAGATATTATACCCTTGATGATGGTCAGATCAATATTAGTAATGGAAAGTATATTGTTATTGGAACATTAGAAGCATATATTGACTATTGTAAGTATTTTGGTAAAGAACATATTATGCCAGTATATATTGAAGTTGATGATGGTATAAGACTGGAAAGAGCGCTTATTAGAGAAAGAAAGCAGGAGGTTCCACAATATTCGGAGATGTGCAGAAGATTTCTTGCTGATCAGGAAGATTTTTCCGACAATAATATTATAGATGCTGGAATTGAGAAAAGATATTCAAATAATGAAGCGATAGAGACTTGTATTGAGGAAATAAAGGCCGATATATTAAGATATATGAAATAAATTTTTCTATTTTTTCTGTTGGAATTATGGTACAATAAAAAAGAATGACTAACACTTCGGAATGGAGATTATTATGGATATTAAAGTTAATGAAGTTACACAGAGTAACCAGGTTGAATCCAAGGCTCCTGTGGAGGCGAAAGACGAATCATTCAAATTCACATTAGTAAGTAATATTGAGGAAAAAGAACTGGCAAACAAATTATCTTCAATGATGCAGGATATCGAGGCTCAGGGGGAAAAGATATCAAAACATATGGATGTCAGGGACATGAAGCGATATAGAGAGCTTGTCAAGGGATTCCTTAATGAAGTAGTTAATAGATCACATAAGTTTGAGAGAGAGAATTTTCTTGATAGAAGAGGTCGTCACAGGGTATATGGAATTGTGAAGCTTGTTGACAAGAATATGGATGATTTGGCAAGTGAACTAGTAAAGGATGAGAAAGATAACATTGCAGTTCTTAATAAGGTGGGCGAAATCAGAGGACTTTTGATTGATATTGTGATGTAGGATTGGGAGGCAATGCTATGAAAGCATTTGATGAAATAATTGGGCATGAAAAGATAAAAGAACATCTTCAGAATGCCATCAAATTAGGAAAGATTTCGCATGCCTATATATTCAATGGTGAAAGCGGAAGTGGTAAGAAGACAGTTGCATCTGTATTTGCGAAGACATTACAGTGTGAAACTGTGAACGGATATAGTATGGAGCAGCTTCAACAAATGAAGACTAATGAGGTAATTCCTTGTGATCAATGCCATTCATGCGTGCAGGCTGAGTCTGGTAATCAACCGGATATAATTTGGATTAAACATGAAAAACCAACCAGTATTGGTGTTGATGATATAAGAGAGCAGCTTATTGGTGATATGCAGATTAAACCATATAGCAGCAAATATAAGATATATATAATTGATGAAGCAGACAAGCTTACACAGCAGGCACAGAATGCAATTCTAAAGACAGTTGAAGAACCACCAGCATATGGAATAATAATTCTTCTGACTAATAACGCAGATGTTTTGCTAACAACAATTCTTTCAAGATGCGTAAAACTGGATTTTAGACCTGTTTCTAATGCACAGTTAGAGAGATATCTGATAGATAAATTCCAGGTTCCTGACTATACTGCTAGGTTCGCAACAGCATTTGCACAGGGAAAAGTAGGACGTGCAGAACAGATTGTGAAATCAGACGAGTTTGTAGCTATGAAGGATGAGGTTCTACATACGCTTAAGTATGCATCAGAGATGACTATATCTGAGCTTATGGATGCGGTAAAGACATGCAATTCTTATAAGCTTACAGTGGATGATTATATTGATTTGATGGCAATGTGGTTCAGGGATGTATTAGCATTTAAGAGCACAAAAGATTCAAATATTCTAATATTCAAGGATGAATTAACGATAATTAAGCGACAGGCGGAGAAGAGCTCATATGAAGGGCTTGAAGATATTCTGAAAGCTATGGATAAGGCAAAGACAAGAATTCATGCGAATGTTAATTTTGATTTGGCTATTGAACTTATGCTTTTGACGATGAGAGAGAACTGCTAATTAGTGTTGTTGATTTTGCAATGATTTTTTAATAGATTAGATAAATTAGATAGATTAGATAGATTAGATAGATAGAACCCAGCACTATAACTGGGCATGGAGGATTAAGATGACAAGAATTATTGGCGTAAGATTTAGATACGCAGGCAAGATATATTACTTTTCACCGGGCAAGTATGACTTGAATAAAGGTGACCATGTAATAGTAGAAACTGCACGTGGTGTGGAATATGGTACAGTAGTAATAGGCATCAGAGATGTAGAGGATGACACTGTTGTGCAGCCACTCAAATCCGTTATAAGAATAGCGACAGCAGCAGATGATGAAGCTGCAGCAAAGAATAAAGAAAAAGAAAAAGAAGCAATGAAGATTTGTCTTGAGAAAATCAAAAAACACAATCTGGAGATGAAGCTGATAGAAGCTGAATATACATTTGATAATAACAAGTTATTGTTTTATTTTACAGCTGACGGACGTATTGATTTTAGAGAGTTAGTTAAGGATTTGGCTGCAGTATTCAAGACAAGAATAGAGTTAAGACAGATTGGTGTAAGAGATGAGACAAAGATAATGGGTGGCATTGGTGTATGTGGAAGAAGTCTTTGCTGTAATTCATATCTTGCTGATTTTATTCCAGTATCAATAAAGATGGCAAAGGAACAGAATCTATCTCTTAATCCAACAAAGATATCCGGTGTATGTGGACGTCTTATGTGCTGCCTTAAGAATGAGGAAGAGACCTATGAGGAGCTTAACAGCCATTTACCTGTAATTGGAGATAATGTTACGACTAATGATGGACTTAAGGGTGAAGTTAGCAGTGTAAGCGTATTAAGACAGCTAGTTAAAGTTATAGTAAAACTAGATAATGATGAAAAAGAAATCAGAGAATATAAAGTTGCAGATCTAAAGTTCAAACCAAAGAAACGTAATGACAGAATTAATATTAGTGATGCTGAATTAAAGGCCTTAGAGGCATTAGAGAAAAAGGAAGGAAAATCACATCTTGACGACAATTAATCTTAAAAGTAATGAGAGATTAGATGATTTATGTAGAAATGGATATAAGCTGATACAGAATACTTCGGTATTCTGTTTTGGCATGGATGCAGTACTGCTATCAACATATGCAATGAATGGCATTAGAAAAGGCAATAAGGTTCTGGATTTGGGAACTGGTAATGGAATTATACCGATACTTCTTGAGGCAAAGTCATATGGAAGTGAATTTACCGGTTTGGAAATTCAGGATATTAACGTCGACCTTGCCACACGCAATGTTGAAATTAACAATCTTAGTGATAAGATTCATATTGTTCAGGGTGATATAAAGGAAGCCTCTAAGATATTCGCTGGGGCTTCTTTTGACGTTATTACTACTAACCCACCATATATGAATGAAAATCATGGACTTGTAAGTCTTGAAGATCATAAGGCAATTGCAAGACATGAGATACTTTGTACATTGGATGATGTATTGTGTCAAGCTTCAAAATTATTAAAAGTAAAAGGGCGTTTTTATATGGTGCACAGACCATCGCGACTGACGGAGATAATGGAACGAATGAACGTATATAAGCTCGAGCCGAAGCGAATTGTTATGGTGCACCCACACATTAATGAGCCAGCTAATATGGTACTTATAGAAGCAGTAAAATGTGGTAACAGGCAATTAAAGATTGAGGCCCCCCTTATTGTATATAATGAGGATGGCAGTTATACAGAAGAATTACTTCATTGGTATAATGTAGAAAGAGGTGAATTTGATGGACGAAAATAAGTACAGCTTTGAGCAAATCCTGTCGGAGATAGAAATCAGAAGTGGTAGTGTTGAACCTGGAAAGTTATATCTTTGTGCAACGCCAATAGGAAATCTTGATGATATTACGTTAAGAGTTTTGAATACATTGAATTCAGTTGATTTGATAGCTGCAGAAGATACAAGAAACAGTATCAAATTGTTAAATCATTTTAACATTAAAACACCGATGACTAGTTACCATG
Organism: uncultured Lachnospiraceae bacterium; assembly: GCA_964586425.1. GTDB lineage: Bacteria > Bacillota > Clostridia > Lachnospirales > Lachnospiraceae > CAZPHI01. The sequence goes on from CAZPHI010000074.1 coordinate 6,500, forward strand.
AATTCAATAAGATAGAAAAGGCAAAATATCTGGTTAATAAGATGCGCGAAGGTATAAGCGTAGCATTAATAACAGATGCGGGAACGCCTGGAATATCAGATCCCGGAGAAGAACTTGTCAGACAGTGTCACGAAGCGGGAATTCCATTAACATCACTTCCGGGTGCGGTTGCATGTGTAACGGCATTGACAATCTCAGGGAAAGGTACACGACGTTTCGCGTTTGAAGCATTTCTTCCTGCAGATAAAAAGGAAAGAAAAGCTATACTTGAGCAGCTTGCTACAGAAACAAGAACAATAATTATGTATGAGGCACCACATAGATTAATCAAGACTTTGGAAGAATTAAAGACATATCTTGGCGAAGAAAGAGGCATATCCATATGCAAAGAGCTTACTAAAAGGTATGAGAATGCGTATATTACAACTATAGGTGAAGCAATTGATAATTATAAAGATAATGAGCCACGAGGTGAATTTGTACTTGTAATTGAAGGAAAGACAATGGAGTCAATTATTAAAGAAAAGCAGGAAAGCTTCACGTCCATGACACTTGCAGAGCATGTTGCAATGTATGTTAATCAGGGAATTGACAAAAAGGAAGCAATGAAGCTGGTTTCAAAGGATAGAGGAATCAGCAAGAGAGATGTATATCAGGCTTTATTGGATGAAGAATAGAGTATGATATAGGGAATGGAGATATTATGAAGATAACATTTATTCATCATAGCAGCTTTTGTATAGAAGATACTATAATTGGTAGTGATGGAACATCTGCAAAATATGCGCTGATATTCGATTATTTTTCTGGTGAAATTCCTGAATTTTCAGATGACTGCAATGTAGTGTTTTTTGCAAGCCATAAGCATTTTGACCATTTTAGCAAGTCAATATTCAAGTACGCAGACAAGTATAAGAATGTTTTATATGTGCTTTCTAAAGAAACAAAGATGAATGAAAAGTACATGGATAGATGGAATGTATCATTAAAGGCGAGACCACAGATTAATTATGTGACCTATGATGAAAGCTATGATTATACATTGAATAATATTCATATTAATGTTGAGACACTAAAATCAACAGATTCAGGCGTAGCATTCATTGTTAATATAGGTGAAAAATGTTTTTATCACTCGGGGGATTTGAATTACTGGACCTGGGATAAGTACACAAAAGAAGATAATGATTCAATGCTTGAACGTTATATGATAGAGATGAATAAGATAAAAGACAGACATTTTGATGCAGCATTTGTCGTACTTGATAATAGAATTGGCGAAGATTTTCATATTGGAATGGATATATTCATGGATAAAGCTAATGCAGATGTGGTTTTCCCAATGCATATGTGGTACGGGTTTGAACCTATTGCGGATTTGAGAAAACTTGATAGCAGCAAAGCATTTATCAATAAAATAATTGATATCAAAGAGGATGGTCAGAACTGGGAATTCTAAGGTATGAAATAACATACTTGAGTTTCCGCAAATTGTAATTAAAAAATGAATATATCTTTCCAAAGTGCC
>CAZPHI010000075.1:0-8010 GCA_964586425.1 uncultured Lachnospiraceae bacterium
AATGGGCAATATAGATTATATATTTGGCTTGAAAGCAGAAAGAGAGTAGAACGGATATGGGTATGTTTAAACTGGTATCAGAATATCAGCCAACAGGTGACCAGCCACAAGCAATTGAAAAGCTTGTTGCAGGATTTAAAGAGGGCAAACAGTTTGAGACATTAGTCGGTGTAACGGGCTCCGGCAAAACATTTACCATGGCTAACATAATTGCTCAGGTACAGAAACCTACACTTATTATATCTCATAATAAGACACTTGCGGCTCAGCTATACAGCGAGTTTAAGGAGTTCTTTCCGGAGAATGCTGTTGAATACTTTGTAAGTTATTACGATTACTATCAGCCAGAGGCTTATGTACCATCCAGCGATACTTATATTGCTAAGGATTCAGCAATTAACGATGAGATAGATAAACTTAGACATTCAGCAACTGCGGCGTTATCTGAGCGTAGTGACGTTATTATAATCGCATCGGTTTCGTGTATATATGGATTAGGTGCACCAATTGATTACAAGAATATGGTTATCTCACTTCGTCCTGGTATGGAAAAGGATAGGGATGAGGTTATTGGAAAATTAATTGATATTCAGTATATGCGTAATGACATGGATTTTAAGCGTGGTACCTTCAGAGTTCGTGGGGATGTAATTGAGATATTTCCTTCAATATCATCGGATACAGCGGTGAGAGTTGAATTCTTTGGTGATGAAGTGGATAGAATATGTGAGATTGATGTGTTAACAGGTGAGATTAAGGCAGAACTTGAGCATATTGCGATTTTCCCTAATTCACATTATGTTGTAGATAAAGAAAAGATGGCTCAGGCAATTGAGGGCATTAAGGAAGAACTTGAGGAACGTATTAAGTATTTTAAGAGTGAGGATAAGCTTTTAGAAGCACAGAGAATTGAAGAAAGAACGAATTTTGATATAGAGATGCTGCAGGAGACAGGTTTCTGTTCGGGAATAGAGAACTATTCAAGACATCTTGCAGGGCTTGCTCCGGGAACATCACCATATACTTTGATGGATTATTTTCCTGATGATTATCTTATTATGGTTGATGAGTCACATATTACAATTCCACAGATTAGAGGAATGTATGCGGGCGATCAGTCACGTAAGTCAACACTTGTAGATTATGGTTTCAGACTTCCATCAGCAAAGGATAACAGACCACTGAATTTCCAGGAATTTGAAAGCAAGATTGACCAGATGCTTTTTGTATCGGCAACCCCATCAGTATACGAGCATGAACACGAGATGCTTACAGCTGAACAGGTTATCAGACCTACAGGACTTCTTGATCCAGAGATTGAGGTGCGACCAATTCAGGGTCAGATTGATGATTTGATATCAGAGATTAATAAGGAAACAGCTAAGAAGAATAAGATTCTTATTACTACACTTACAAAGAGAATGGCAGAAGATCTTACTGATTATATGAAGGAAGTTGGCATAAGAGTTAAGTATCTTCATGCGGATATAGATACTCTTGAGAGAGCAAAAATTATCAGAGATATGCGTCTTGATGCATTCGATGTATTAGTCGGAATCAATCTTTTGAGAGAGGGTCTTGATATTCCAGAGATTAGTCTGGTAGCGATTCTTGATGCTGATAAGGAAGGTTTCCTTCGTACAGAGACTTCGCTTATTCAGACGATTGGTCGAGCTGCGCGTAATGCAGAGGGACATGTAATTATGTATGCGGATAGAATAACGGATTCAATGTCGAAAGCTATATCAGAGACAGAACGTCGCCGTAAGATTCAACAGGCATATAATGAAGAACATGGAATTACACCAGAGACAATTAAGAAGGCAGTTAGAGATCTGATTAGTATTACTAAGGCAGCTGATAGTGACAAGGGAATGACGCTCAAGAAGGATTATGAGTCAATGAGTCGTAAAGAACTTGAGAAGGTTGTCAAGGAGATTAACAAGAATATGGTGAAGGCGGCAGCAGAACTGAATTTTGAAGAAGCTGCGGTGCTTCGTGATAAGATGATAGAGCTGAATAAGCATTTATACGAAACGAAGTAGAAAGGATATTAGGTAATGGAAAAGAAAGGTGAAATACAATATATAAAGATTCGTGGAGCGAAGGAGCATAATTTGAAGAATATCAATGTGGATATTCCAAGGAATGAGCTAGTTGTGCTGACTGGACTTAGTGGTTCAGGAAAATCATCGCTTGCGTTTGACACAATATATGCAGAAGGCCAGCGAAGATATATGGAGTCATTATCTTCATATGCAAGGCAGTTCTTAGGACAGATGGAGAAGCCTAATGTTGAAAGCATCGAGGGCTTGTCACCAGCAATTTCGATTGACCAGAAGTCAACTAATAGAAATCCACGTTCTACAGTCGGAACAGTTACAGAGATATATGATTATTTTCGTCTATTATATGCGCGAATTGGTATACCACATTGCCCAAAGTGTGGTAAGGAAATCAAGCGACAGACAGTTGACCAGATGGTTGACCAGATTATGGAGCTTCCAGAGCGCACAAGGATTCAGCTTCTTGCACCAGTTGTAAGAGGACGTAAGGGTGAACACACCAAGCTTTTAGAGCAGGCTAAGAAAAGCGGATATGTACGTGTAATCATAGATGGTAATATGTATGAGTTAAGCGATGAGATTAAGCTTGATAAGAATAAGAAGCATAATATCGATATAGTTGTTGATAGAATTGCTGTGCGTGAGGGTGTACAGAAGAGACTTACAGATTCTATTGAAACCGTAATGAAGTTAAGTGAAGGACTTATGGTAGTTGATGTAATTGATGGAGAATCAATTAACATGAGCCAGAGTTTTTCGTGTCCTGATTGTGGAATCAGTATTGATGAAGTAGAGCCAAGAAGTTTTTCGTTCAATAACCCATTTGGTGCATGTCCAGTCTGTTTTGGACTTGGTTATAAGATGGAATTTGATATTGATTTGATGATTCCAGACAAATCACTGAGCATAGATGATGGCGCAATCGTAGTTATGGGATGGCAGTCAGTAACAGATAGTACCAGCTACACAAGAGCAATTATGAATGCGCTTGCTAAGGAGTATAACTTCAGTTTGGCGACACCATTCAAAGATTATCCGGATGATATTCAGGATATGATTATTAATGGAACAAAGGGACATAGTGTTAAAGTATATTACAAGGGACAGCGTGGAGAAGGCATATATGATGTTGCTTTTGAAGGTCTTATTAAGAATGTTGAGAGAAGATACAGAGAGACATCTTCAGACACAATCAAACAGGAATATGAAACATTTATGAATATTACCCCTTGTAGCGAATGCCATGGCCAACGTCTGAAAGCCACATCACTTGCGGTTACAGTGGCAGACAAGAATATATATGAAGTGACGTCACTTTCTATTATAAAGCTTCAGAAATTCATGGAGGATATGACACTTTCGACTTACCAGTTGAATGTTGGTGCGCTAATTCTCAAGGAGATTAAGGCGAGAATTGGTTTCCTTGTAGATGTTGGACTTGATTATCTGACTTTATCAAGAGCGACTGCTTCTCTATCAGGTGGCGAGGCACAGCGAATCAGGCTTGCAACTCAGATTGGTTCAGGTCTTGTGGGCGTTGCATACATTCTTGATGAGCCTAGTATAGGACTTCACCAGCGTGATAATGATAAGTTACTTGGAACTCTTATTCACCTTCGTGATTTGGGTAACTCGGTAATTGTTGTTGAACATGATGAAGATACTATGCGTGCAGCTGACTGTATTGTGGATATCGGACCTGGAGCTGGAGAGAATGGTGGACAACTTGTTGCCATTGGAACTGCTGAGGATATTATGAAGTGCCCTGAATCAATTACTGGAGCTTATCTATCTGGAAAGATGAAGATACCGGTTCCGGCAATTCGTAAGCAGCCAACAGGATTCATTAAGGTTCGCGGAGCAAGAGAGAATAATCTTAAGAATATAGATGTGGATATTCCACTTGGAATAATGACTTGTGTTACAGGTGTATCGGGCTCTGGTAAATCATCACTTGTTAATGAGATTATCTACAAACATCTCGCAAGAGACTTAAACCGTGCTCGTTGTATTCCAGGTGCACATGATGGAATCGATGGAATTGACCAGCTTGATAAGGTTATTGATATTGACCAGTCACCAATTGGAAGAACACCACGTTCCAATCCTGCAACTTATACAGGTGTATTTGATATGATTCGTGACCTCTTTGCATCGACAGCCGACGCGAAGGCTCGTGGTTACAGCAAGGGAAGATTTAGCTTTAATGTTAAGGGCGGTAGATGTGAGGCTTGTTCTGGCGATGGAATTCTAAAGATAGAGATGCACTTCTTGCCTGACGTATATGTGCCTTGTGAAGTCTGTGACGGAAGGCGATACAATCGTGAGACTTTGGACGTAAAGTACAAGGGAAAAAGCATTTATGATGTGCTTGATATGACAGTTGGAGAAGCGGTAAAGTTCTTTGAGAATGTACCATCAATCCGCAGAAAGATTGAAACACTTAACGACGTTGGACTTTCATATGTTAAGCTTGGACAGCCATCAACGGAATTATCAGGTGGTGAGGCACAGCGAATCAAACTTGCAACTGAGCTTAGCAAGAGAAGTACAGGAAAGACGATATATATTCTGGATGAGCCTACAACTGGCTTGCATTTTGCTGATGTTCATAAGCTTGTTGATATTCTGCAGAAGTTGACAGAGGGCGGCAACACGGTCCTTGTAATTGAGCATAATCTTGATGTTATCAAGACTGCAGATTATATTATTGACATCGGCCCTGAAGGTGGAGACCGCGGCGGAACTGTTGTTGCTCAGGGCACACCTGAAGAGATTGTAAAGAATAAGAAGTCATACACAGGAAAATACATCAAACCATTGTTAGGTTAGTTAGGATTGAAAGACTATGATTAAAGGCGTAATATTTGATATGGATGGAGTTATGATTGATACAGAGAGGCAGTCGACTGAGGGGTGGATATATGCTGCTAAGGTTCTGGGTGTTGAGATGCCGATGGAACTTATCAATTCTTTCAAAGGACTTCCACCAAAATCAAGCAAGATTATATTCGACGAATATTACAAGGGAACCATTGATTATGATGAAGCAAGGAATATCAGAACAGAATATATCCATGCGATTCGTAAGAATGAGGGCGTGAAGATGAAGAAGGGACTCACAGAGCTGCTCGATTACATCGTGAGTAACAACATCGCATGCGCAGTGGCAACTTCAACTCAAAAAAGCAGTGCCGAAAAGTCGCTTAAGAGCATAGGTGCATATGATAAGTTAAATGCTGTTGTATATGGAGACGAAGTAGAACAAGGCAAACCGGCTCCTGACATATTCCTTAGGGCGGCGGAGTCGATTGGCGTTGCACCTTCTAATTGTATAGTGATTGAGGACAGCCCCCATGGCATCAAGGCAGGCTTTGCAGCTGGAATGAGAGTTGTGCATATTCCAGACACTGTTATTATTACGGATGAAGTGCGTGCAATGACTTACAAAATATGCGAAGATTTGTCACAGGTTATTGAAATTATCGATAATTTGAATTATAATCAATGATAAATAGCTTCAAACGACTATAAACTACACAGGAGAGATGTGCGATGAGTGATTTCGAGATATACAGATGTAACCAGTGCGGATGCAATCTTCGTATTCCAGCGGACAATACCAATATTCAGATTAAGTGTACAAAGTGCGGCAACATTTTCAATGTTAACAGAGCTAGTAATGCTAATGGCGTTGTTCAGCCGCCTAAGAATAATAAGAAGAAAATAATTGGTATTATTCTAGGAATTGCAGTTGTTGCAGGAATTGTGGCAGCGGTTGAACTTTGGCCGAAGTCGAATAATCCAAAGAGATGTAAAATTAGGCAATGGAATTACATTGCTTAGAGGGTTTCAGGGATGCACAGGGCTTAAGAGTATAACTATTCCAGCATCTGTTACAAGTCTAGGTAATAGCTGTTTCAGTGGCTGTAAGAATCTTTCATCAGTAACATTTGCCTCAGGAAGCAAATTGGCTAACATGGACACAAGTGCATTTGCCAATTGTACAAGTCTTAAAGAGTTGAAACTTCCTAGTGGAATTAAGGGAGTTGGTAAGACAGTGTTCAAAGGATTCACTGCGAGTCAGACGGTGTATTTCCCTTGTGATATATCAAAGCTTGTATTCTATATGTCCGGTGTAACGAACACTAATGTCACTCAGGATAGAATGAAGGAGCTTATAACAGAAGGTTCTAATGCCGTATTCAAGTATAATGCAAAGTAAAACATATCTACAAATTCTTTTCCTTGTTGCGTAAACACGAAAGAATATGTATAATAAATGTTATGCAAACAATGAATAGGACCCTTTGGGGATATTCATCTAACGATCTTTTTCGGAAAGGACAATAAGAAAACTATGAACAGCGAATTAGTATTAGTTCTCGACTTCGGTGGTCAGTACAATCAGCTGATTGCAAGACGAGTAAGAGAATGTAACGTATATTGTGAGGTTGTCCCTTACACAATGAGTCTTGAGGACATCAAGAAGAAGAATCCAAAAGGAATTATATTCACAGGTGGTCCAGCAAGTGTATACAAAGAGGAATCACCAAGTTATGAGAAAACAATATTCGAAGCCGGCATTCCAATTCTTGGTATCTGCTACGGTTCACAGCTTATGGCTTACAAACTCGGCGGTAATGTAGCAACAGCACCAGTTAGCGAATATGGTAAGACAGAGGTTGACGTTGACAATTCATCATTATTATTTGGCGATGTCAGTGCAAAGACAATTACATGGATGAGCCATACAGACTACATCGCAGCTGCACCAGAAGGTTTCAAGGTTACAGCTCATACACTAGTCTGCCCAGTAGCAGCCATGGAAAATGCTTCTAAGAAGTTATACGCAGTGCAGTTCCATCCAGAAGTTATGCATACACAGGAAGGTAAGAAGATGCTTCACAATTTCTTGTTCAACGTATGTGAATGTGCAGGCGACTGGAAGATGGATTCTTTTGTAGATACAACTATTAAAGCTTTAAAAGAAAAAATCGGCGACGGCAAGGTTCTATGTGCCCTTTCAGGCGGTGTTGATTCATCAGTTGCAGCCGTAATGCTTGCAAAAGCAGTTGGTAAGCAGCTTACATGTGTATTCGTTGATCACGGACTTCTTCGTAAGAATGAAGGAGACGAGGTTGAGGCAGTATTCGGACCAGAAGGCCCATATGATCTTAATTTCATCCGCGTTAATGCTGCTGACCGTTTCTACGCTAAGTTAGCAGGTATCTCTGAGCCAGAAGCAAAGAGAAAGATTATCGGTGAAGAATTCATCAGAGTATTCGAAGAAGAAGCAAAGAAGATTGGACGTGTTGATTACCTTGTACAGGGAACAATATATCCAGATGTTATAGAGTCAGGTCTCGGCAAATCAGCCGTTATCAAATCACACCACAATGTAGGTGGACTTCCTGACTATGTTGATTTCAAGGAAATTGTTGAACCACTCCGCCTTCTCTTTAAGGACGAAGTTCGTCAGGCCGGTCGTGAACTTGGCATTCCTGAATATCTTGTAAGTCGTCAGCCATTCCCAGGCCCAGGCCTTGGAATCCGTATCATCGGCGATGTAACACCTGAGAAGGTACGTATCGTTCAGGATGCTGACTACATCTATCGTGAAGAGATAGCAAAAGCTGGCGTAGACAAGGACCTCGGTCAGTACTTCGCAGCAATCACTAATATGCGTTCAGTTGGCGTTATGGGTGACGAGAGAACATACGATTATGCAATCGCTCTTCGTGCCGTAAACACATCTGATTTCATGACAGCTGAAGCAGCCCAGATTCCATGGGAAGTTTTAAGCGTTGTAACATCAAGAATCGTTAACGAAGTTAAGGGAGTTAACCGTGTAATGTACGATTGCACAGGTAAACCTCCAGCAACGATCGAGTTTGAGTGACATGAACCGGTGCACGAGTGCGATTTAAGCACTTGATTTTAA
>CAZPHI010000076.1:0-7886 GCA_964586425.1 uncultured Lachnospiraceae bacterium
CTCAAAATCATTTATACTGAAGCACTAACCAACATTAATTCTTTCAACCGGAAGTGATACACAATTCTTTTTCTTCGAATCGGTAAAAGATAATGCAAAGGACAAACTTCCAATTCGTCCACAAAACATTAATATAATTATTACAATCTGTGAAAGAACTGTCAGGTCCCTTGTAATTCCAGTTGTTATACCAACAGTAGCAATTGCTGAGCCTACTTCAAACATTACATCCATTATATTAAGGTTCTGCGTTGAGGCTATAACCATGATTGCTATAATTGCCAGTGACAGATTAATAATGAATACCAAACATGCCTTATTCACTGTTTCAAGTGCGATTCTTCTATCAAATACCTCACATTCATTCTTACTTCTAAGTGTTGAAATAAGATACATCACTAACACGAATACGGTAGTTGTCTTAATTCCTCCAGCTGTCGAGCCAGGGCTGCCGCCTATGAACATAAGTATAATCGTAAATAATTTTGTAACACCTCTATATGAAGCAACATCCGATGTATTAAATCCTGCCGTTCTAGCAGTAGATGATGCAAATAAAGAAGCATTAAGTTTCTGACCAATAGTCAGTCCCGCCAGCGTATTATCTCCCTCAAGTATATAATACATCAGGGTTCCGCCTATTAATAAGAATGCAGTTGTCACAATTACAATCTTGGTATGAAGCATGTATCTCTTAAAATGCCATTTGTGAGTAGTTACATCATCCCAAACTATGAAACCAATACCACCCAAAATAATTAAAGCACATATTGTAATTGAAACCACATAATCACATTCATAATCTACTAACGATGCAAATGCACCACTTGATTGCCCCATCAAATCAAAGCCTGCATTACAAAATGCCGAAATTGAATGAAAGATTCCATAATAGATACCCTTTATTATACCAAAATCCATTGAAAATCTTATTGATAGAATAACTGCACCGATTCCTTCAATAAGTACAGTACCCTTTATTATCTTCTTCGCCAGTTTAATTACACCGCCAATTTGCAGTGTATTAACGCTTTCCTGTATTAAGCCTCTTGTTTTGAGTCCAATCCTACGTCTCAGTAATATAGCTATACCGACACCGATTGTCATAAAGCCTAAACCACCAATTTGAATCAAGGTAATAATAACAATTTGTCCAAATACAGACCAATGAATTGATGTATCTACTGTAATAAGACCTGTTACACATGTAGAACTAACTGCTGTAAACAAGGCATCCAAGGGAGAAGTGAATGTTCCATCTGCACTTGATAATGGCGTCATTAGTAATCCAGCACCAATCAAAATTATTATAAAGAATCCCAATGAAAGGTTCTGAACCCTTGATAGTTTTCTAAACTTTATTCTTTTCACGATACATTACTCTCCTACTAATTAGTTTACGCATACATATATTGATGTATTCTGTTCATATTAAGGAGATTAAGAATTCCAACTACTGCAATGTGGCATAATGGTACTATATATGTACAATCCATCATCACATTATTAGTGTCTAAAAGGTATTCTCTATGCTTCGATAAAACATAATCAAATAATTCATCAGGATTAGTAAAACTCATCGCAATATCAGTATCTACGTTAATATCTCCGCTTTTGATATAATTCCTTAATGTCAGTTTTAGCTGTTTTTCATACATACAATGTGCTCTCATATTGCCATCAAATATATCATTATGAGGGTATGTAAAGTAATCAGCAAGATAATGGGTTATCTCTCCTAATTTTCTGCAATATGATGTTGATATATTTTTAAAATCACCTGAATCTACTGTACATTTATTAATTGCACCTTTAAACAGTTCGAAAGTTTCTTCCATATTATGCTTAGTCGTTACAAAGGAAGGTTTACAGTCTGGAAGAATACTTCCTACTATAAATGCTTTTCTATGCTCCTCAAGTAGTGTACTGTCAATATTATTAAGAATATACAGTGACAATGATACATGGGATTTTTTTCTCATTATTAAATTCTCCATTCTCGATTACTCGCCCTATCTTTTCTATTCTATACTTTTTCAAAGCATTTTACAATATATTTATTGCAGACATAGTTTTGCGATAATTAAAAGGTCATGCTATAATGGAAATAATTACAATAAGGAATGGTGACTAATATGAAAAAAGTTGATTTACACGTACATTCTACCTGTTCTGACGGAACACTAACACCTACAGAACTGGTAGCAATGGCAAAGGACAAAGGCTTAGCAGCTATGGCACTTACCGATCACGACACAATCGCTGGAGTAAGTGAAGCTATGAATGCTGGCACACAGTATAATATAGAAATCATACCAGGAATTGAATTAAGTTCTTGTTACCATAATAAGGAAATTCATATAGTTGGACTTTTTTTAGATTATAAAGATGACTATCTTAACACACGCCTTGAAGAATTACGGGTCATCCGTCTACAAAGGAATATTAAGATGGCCGAACGATTTAAAGAGTGTGGAATTGATATTTCATTTGATGAGATGAATGAATTATACAAAGATGCTGTTATAACCCGTGCTCATTTTGCAGATTATCTGCTAATGAAAGGATATATAAAAAGCCGAAAGGAAGCTTTTGACCGTTATATAGGTCAGAATGGGCCATGCTTTATACCCAGGCACAAGCTTGAAGCAAAGGAAACCATCGAACTTATCAAAGCAGCCAAAGGTGTTCCTATACTTGCACATCCAACATTGTACCATCTTGGCAATGATGAGTTGAACAGATTAATCTCCTATCTTGCACAGCTTGGTCTTGTTGGTCTTGAAGGAATATACTCAACATATACTCTAGGCGAAGAGCTTGCAATGAAACGATTAGCTAAAGAAAACCACCTGATTATCTCAGGTGGTTCCGACTATCACGGTGCGAATAAGCCATACTTAAGTCTTGGCACTGGCAAAGGTCACTTATGTGTACCTTATGAAGTACTTGAAAACATTAAGAAATATGCTCTCTAGGAGTGAATGTTCTATTATCCTTTTCTTCTTCTCCAAACATATTCTGTGCCTTTGCTTTTGCTTCATCACAGAATATCTGTTGAGCATTAATTACCTCGCGTCGACCTCTTTTATCAACTTTTTCATATGAGCCATCTATTTTAAGGAGATGGCTCTTTTCATTATCAGCCAGCTGAGTATTCAGAATATGCATAATCTTTTCTTTAAGCAATTCATCCTCTACTGGAAATAGAATTTCTACACGTTTATCAAGATTTCTTGGCATCCAGTCGGCACTTCCCATGTAGATTTCAGGCTCTCCTGCATTAGCAAAATAGAAAATTCTTGCATGCTCAAGGAAATTACCAACTATAGATCTTACTGTAATATTATCACTTACACCTATAATTCCCGGTTTCAGACAACATATACCTCTTACTATCAATTCAATCTTTGCACCTGCTGCAGATGCTTTATATAATTCAGTAATAATCTCTTTATCACACAATGAATTCATCTTCGCAATTATTCTTGCTTCTTTTCCATCTTTAGCAGTTTTAATCTCTCTGTCAATTAAAGAAATGAATTTCTTTCTTAACCAGATTGGTGCAAGTGCCAATTTGTTCCATCTTAATGGTTCAGAATATCCTGAAATCATATTAAATACAGCTGTTGCATCTTCACCAATTTGTGTCTGACATGTCAAAAGTCCCATATCTGTATATAATTTTGCTGTAGAATCATTATAATTACCTGTTCCAAGATGAACATATCGTCTTATTCCATCATCTTCACGCCTTACTACAAGTGTAATCTTACAGTGCGTCTTTAATCCTACAAGACCATATATTACATGACATCCTGCTTTCTCAAGCTTTTTAGCCCAGATAATATTATTCTCTTCATCAAATCTTGCCTTAAGTTCTACAAGAACAGTTACCTGTTTGCCTTTATCTGCAGCTTCCGCCAAAGAAGCAATGATTGGCGAATTACCACTGACTCTGTAAAGGGTCTGTTTTATCGCCAGGACTTTAGGATCTCTTGCGGCCTGTCTTACAAAATCAACAACAGGATCAAATGTCTCATATGGATGATTAAGAAGTATATCCCTTTCTCTAATTTGCTCAAATATATCTTCTTCAGGGCGTACATCTGATAACTGTGGTATAAACTTTGGATACTTCATATCATCAAATCCACTTAAACTATATACTTTCATTAAGAATGTCAAATCTAGTGGACCATTGATTTTATATATATCCTCTTCATTAACTTTAAGATTTTTCCTAAGAATTTTGAGAAGTCTTTTGTCCATTGAATCTTCAACTTCAAGCTTAATTGCCTGGCCCCACTGCCTTTTCTTAATCTGTTTTTGAATTTCTTCAAGAAGATCAGCTACTTCTTCCTCATCAATTTCAAAATCTGCATCTCTCATAATTCTATATGGATGACAAGTAATAACATTATAATTAAGGAATAATTTCGAGATATTCATCCTAATTATTTCTTCTAATAAAATTCCTGCAGTAATACCAGATTCATCTGGTATTCTAACTATTCTAGGCAGCACTGATGGAACCTGGACAGTTGCAAATTCAAGTTCATCATCACCACTTTTCTTTTTAAGAAGCGCTGCAATATTAAGTGACTTGTTACGAATCAATGGAAATGGTCTTGATGAATCTACTGCCATTGGTGTAACAACAGGGTACACATCTTCCTCAAAGTATTTTTTGACAAATTCTATCTGCTTATTATTAAGCATGTTAAAATCAGTAATTACCTTAACATTATTCTTTTCAAGTGCAGGTATTAACGATCTGTTCAATGTAGAATATTGCAAATTCACCAATTCATGCTGTTTTTTATTAATTGCCTCTAGCTGCATTGCAGGTGTCATTCCGGCAATATCTTTCTTATTACAATCCACACTAACCATGTCCTTTAATGAAGCAACTCTTATCATTACGAATTCATCCAGATTAGAAGCTGTAATACTGAGGAATTTCAGCCTTTCAAATAATGGAAGTGTTTTATCACGTGCTTCACCCAATACCCTGTAGTTGAATTCCATCCAGCTTAATTCTCTGTTAAAAAAGTACTCATCTTTTGAAAACTCCATATTAGCTTTTCCTCCATTTTATGAATTCCATTTATATCTTTCTAAGTTTAATTATAGGTTTCAAACCATATACTTCCTCAAACAATGCTGATTTAGGTTCAAGAAGTCCTTGTTCCAACGTAATATCATTGTATGTATCCGTTGTAATAATCAAATAATCATTGTTAACTTTCACATTAACATCATTCATCTTCTGTTTATGACTTCTGTCTAATGCATTAGCAAGCTTTAATATTGCTGTTAATTTACTGATTATAATACTAATTTCTCCGTATTTTCCATTAATAACTTCATCCTGCCCATATTCATATGGCATAGTATTATACTTCACTATATTAGCAACCATAATTCTTTCCATATGTGAAAGCCCAATTATCTCAGTTGTTGTAATAATATTATATGCTGCCTCTGCTGGATATACCAAGCTTACATATTTTCCACAATCATGCAATAAGGCGGATATTTGAAGTAATAGCCTTTCTCTCTTTGATAAACCATGTATTTTCTTCATTGCATCAAAGATTTTTAAAGCATTTTTTTCAACGCTGGCTGTATGTAGCTTATTACACATATATCGCTTTGATATAACCTGTGCTGCTGAAATAATGTCTTGTTCAAAATCATGTGTAAGTCTGATAAGCTTATTGTTTTCTGCATATTCAACAAGCAGACCATCACACAAGCCTATATTAGGTGTCCAAAGTCTTTTAGCCCCTGTACAATCCATTATTCTTTTTAAAAGCATCGAATTAGGTATTATCATCCTCGCCTTTGAAAGGCTTACATCAAGCTCTCTTGCCAAGCGATCTTCATTCTTATTAATTATGCTGGCATATGCAGCATTAAAGTCTTCTGATGTACAGAACTCTTCTAATGTATCTTCATTTTTAGGCACATAGACATATGTTACATTCTCACCAATTGCAATAATATTCTCTATATCACGTTCCTTTAAGAATATCTTCTTCAAGGTATCAATATCATTATCTATATACTCTTCAAGTATACCAGTATAATCAGCTGCACTGTCTGCAAGTTTTGCAAGCATTTCTCTGATTCTTAAGGCTCCTAATCTCAAATTCTGTGTTGTTATCAGTGAACCCTTATCAAACAACGTAACCTGCGTGCTTCCTGCACCCATATCGATTAATAATGTTCCTTTATTGATTATTTTATCGAAGTTCTTTTCCCTTGTGGCAAATGCTTTGAAGCTCAGAAATCTTCGTTCTGAATTAGACAATACTTCTACATCTATACCTGTTTTAACTTTAATTCTGTCAATAATACTAGGGGCATTCAAAGCTTCTCTTACTGCGCTGGCTGCACATGCTCTATAAGCCTTCACTCCGTATTCCTGCATTATATTCCCGTAATCATATAAAACCTTACACATCTCATCTACAAGTTCAAAACTTATCTTCTTATTATTGTATGTATCCTTGCCTAATTCAATAACATGACTTACTCTGTCTATCTCTTTAATGCTGCCCTTTGATGCTATCTGAAATATAATCATCTCTAATTCATATGAGCCAACTTCAATTGATGCAAATAGTGTAACTGCCATAATTTACTCCATTCCAGATAATTAGTAATTACCTAAAAGTTTAATATAATTTGCCTCTTCCTGTATTCCGTGCATTGCTGTGATAACCTCAGTATCTTCAATATTACCTTCAAAATCAACAAAGAAGCGGAATTCCCAAGGCTTATCAATAATAGGTCTTGATTCAATTTTGGTCATATTTAGGCCATTATATATAAGATGGCTAAGCAAATCATATAATTTGCCCGCTTTGTCATTCGTTTCAAAACAAATGGACATCTTATTAGCTGCTTTCACAAAGCTTCTCTTTGGTGATACAATAATAAATCTTGTTGCGTTACAATCTATATCATTGATAGCCTTTGCAAGCACATCAAGTCCAAAGCATTCAGCTGCTTCAACACTTGCTATGGCTGCATGATGCCTGTTATTATCCATAAGAACCTTTTTTGCGCTCATTGCTGTATTAAGTTGTCCAACTGCCTGCCATCCATGATTATCAATATATCTCTGGCACTGCATTAAACCCTGTGGATGTGAATATACAACATCAATATCATCAATTGATGCACCTTTAATTCCTAAAAGAGCATGCTCTATATTGACAAATGTTTCAGCGACAATATAATTATCATATTCCTGCAGTAAATCATATACATCACCAACAATGCCTGCCGTTGAATTCTCAATAGGAAGTACTGCATAGTCCGCTCTGCCATCTTTGATTGCCTCCATAGCCTCCTTCCATGTTTCCACATGAAAATTATCAACATTATTGCCAAAATACTGTCTCATTGCTATATAGCTGTATGCACCTTCAACACCCTGGTATACAACCTTACTGTTACTACAATCAATTCTATCTATAATAGAGATATCTTCTCTAAGTGTGAAGCCATTCTCTTCTAGCATTCTGTACTGCATCTTTCGGCTATTTGCCATTATCTGAGTGAATAATTCATTAATACCATGAATATTTTTTTCATCAGTAACCATTGCTTCTATAGTTTTCAATTTTTCTTCTTCCCTTACAGGATCAAGGACTTTTTTACCATTCTCAATCTTATAGGCAGCAACATCTTCGCATAATCTCATTCTTTCTTCAAATAACTTTACCATCTGCGAATCAATTTGATCTATTTTATTTCTTATCTCTTTTAAATCAAGCACTTCTATGCTTCCTCCATTAACGCGTTAATATATTAGATTAATCTAAGTAATATTTTACCACATTTTTTAGTGAATTAACACCCAATTTGTG
>CAZPHI010000077.1:0-7412 GCA_964586425.1 uncultured Lachnospiraceae bacterium
TATCATTATTCTATAAAATCAAAGGTCTGTGGATAAAACTGCGGAAACTCAAGTAATTAGTATATTGCCAATTGTATTAATTTATGATATTATATACAGTATATGAGCAATAGGAGGTGTTGTGATGTTTGGAATGTCAGTAGCAGACACAATTCGTGTCATTTTAATAGTAATTTTTGTTTTAGTATGTGCAGCTTTAACTGTTATTGTTTTATTACAGGAAGGTAAATCAGCAGGACTTGGTTCAATAAGCGGTGCAGCTGATACTTACTGGGGTAAGAATAAAGGCCGTTCTGTTGAAGGCAAACTTGTTAAAGTAACAAAGTATCTTGCAATTTCATTTATCGTTCTTGCAGCTATTTTGAATATTAATTTCTAGACATGAGATAATATTAAGGCACTCGTATATGTATATGAGTGCCTTTTTCACTTTTTAAGATTGGAGTAATTAATGAATAAGGATTTGTTAGAAAATAGAAAGAAAACAATAGTGGCGTTGATACATGATGAACATTATGTACCTATGAAAATCAAAGAAATAGCCATATTATTGCAGATTCCAAAGGAAAACAGAGATGATTTGAAAGAGGTGCTGGATGCTCTAGTAGCTGACGGCAAAATAAGCATTTCTAAAAAAGGTAAGTATGGAAAACCAGATGCAACAGCGATAGTAGGAACATTTGAGAGCAATAAGAGAGGGTTTGGATTTGTTGTAGTTGAAGATATGGATGAGGATATATTCATACCTGAAAGCCAGGTTAATGGCGCATTCCATATGGATAAGGTAAAGGTTGTTGTTACTGAAAGCAAAAAATCAGGTCGAAGAATTGAGGGCCGAATTGTTGGTATAATTGAACATGGAATTACAGAGCTTGTAGGAACATTTCAAAAGAATAAAACATATGGTTTTGTTGTTCCTGATAACGGCAAGATATCCTATGATGTATTTATACCACAGGAATTCTGTATGGGGGCTGTAACAGGACATAAAGTAGTTGTAAAAATTACTAACTATGGTGCTAATGGTAAGAATCCAGAAGGACGTGTTATCGAGATAATTGGGCATATTAGTGACCCTGGTACAGATATTATGTCAATTGTTAAGGCATATGAGATTCCATCAGAGTTTCCAGAGGATGTGATGAATTATCTTAATAATGTTCCAGATAGTATTGATAGTAAGGATGCTGCAGGACGACATGATTTTCGTGCACTGCAGACAGTAACAATTGATGGCGAAGATGCAAAGGATTTGGATGATGCTATATCAATTGAATATGACGGTGAATATTATACCTTAGGTGTTCATATTGCCGATGTCAGCAATTATGTAACAGAAAAATCGGTACTTGATAAGGAAGCATATAACAGGGGAACGAGCGTATACCTTGTAGATAGAGTAATCCCTATGCTTCCACATAAGCTTTCTAATGGAATTTGCTCATTGAATCAGGGAGTTGATCGTCTGGCATTAAGCTGTATGATGAAAATAGACCCTAAGGGAAATGTTGTTGACCACACTATATGTGAGTCAGTAATTAATGTTGATAGAAGAATGAGCTATACTAATGTACAGCTTGTTATTGATGGCACAGATGAAGATATACTTAATGAATATAGAGATTTTATTGATATGTTCAATAGAATGAATGTACTTGCGGCAATACTTAGAAAAAAGAGAAAATCAAGAGGAAGTATTGATTTTGATTTTCCAGAAACAAAAATTATTCTTGATGATAAAGGCATTCCGATAGATGTAAAACCATATGATAGAAATTCTGCTACCAAAATAATTGAAGATTTTATGCTTATAGCCAACGAAACAGTGGCAGAAGATTATTTTTGGCAGGGAATTCCCTTCCTTTACAGAAGCCACGAGAATCCGGATCCTGAGAAAATTCAGCGCTTAGGAACATTTATAAATAATTTTGGCTATTCAATAAAGCTTGGAAGTGATGAGATTCATCCAAAAGAATTACAGAAGCTGCTAACTAAGATAGAAGGCACTGATGAAGAGACATTGATAAGCAGATTGACATTAAGATCAATGAAAAGAGCACAGTATACGCCAGAGTGTATAGGCCATTTTGGACTTGCCGCAAAGTATTATTGCCATTTTACATCACCAATAAGAAGATATCCTGATTTATTAATTCATAGAATTATAAAAGAAAGCCTTCATGGTGGAATGAGCGATAAGAGAATTAAGCATTATGAAAGTCTGATGCCTGAAGCTGCAAAGCATACAAGCAAGACCGAGCGACGTGCAGATGATGCTGAGCGTGATACTGACAAATTAAAGATGGTAGAATTTATGTCTAAGCATCTTGATGAGGAGTACGATGGTGTCATATCATCAATTACAAGCTGGGGCATATATGTAGAACTTCCCAGTACAATTGAAGGAATGGTTCCAGTAACATCTCTAAAGAATGGCGTATATTATTATGATGAAAATCATTATGAATTGCGCTGCGAGACAACTAATGTATGTTATAAATTAGGTCAGAAAGTCAGAGTTAAGGTTGTAAGAACAGATAAGATGCTTAGAACAATTGATTTTGAACTCGTATAATAGTAAGTAATATATACAAAAAAGTGAGGTTTTATAATGGCTAAACAGATGGAAGGCAGAAAACTTATTGCAAACAACAAAAAAGCCAGATTTGATTATTTTATAGAGGAAACTTACGAAGCAGGAATTGTATTGCATGGAACAGAAGTGAAATCACTTCGTCAGGGAAAATGCAGTATCAAAGAATCATATATTAAAATTGAAAATGGAGAAATATATATATGCAATATGAATATTACTCCATATGAAAAAGGCAATATATTCAATAAGGATCCTCTGAGGGTTAAAAAGTTACTATTGCATAAGTCACAGATATTCAAATTATCTGCCGGCACAATGCAAAAAGGATACACTATTGTGCCATTGCAGGTATATCTAGACAAAGGATTGGTAAAAATAGAAATTGGTCTTGCCAGAGGTAAGAAACTCTATGATAAGAGAGATTCTATTGCTAAGAAAGATCAAAAAAGAGAAGCTGAAAAAGAGTTCAAAATCAAGAATATGTCCTAAGCGTCAATTATGAAAGAAATATAAAAAGAATAAATTATAGTTGACTATTTGAACTCAAGAGATTATTCTATTAAAGGTAAGCTTAAAACTTATTCCATTAACCCCATATTTAATTCGGGGCAGTAATGGTTTCGACAGGGGTTTTGAAGCTGGTGAAGCTATTCGCACGGGATGCGTCAAATTCCAAAATTAAATTAAACGCTAACGAAAATTTAGCTTACGCTGCCTAATGGCAGTCGTCACCTCTAAGCGTCCTACAACTTAGAACGTGGCGTCGACTCTGTAGGGAACGTTTGATACAAAGCTTTGAGTATTAGACGGATTTATGAAGCTACTGATTTTATCTGGGTGTTGGCTACTGGGTATCTGAGGGAAAACGGAGCTTGCTCCAAAATCAACCGACTATAATAGTAGAAGAACAGTGAATAGGCTTTTGGACACGGGTTCGACTCCCGTCTGCTCCATAAGATTATTTAGGAAGCAATATTAAAAAACAGTTTGCTAATATAAGCAGGCTGTTTTTTTTTGTACAGAAAATTATTTCAAAACTGAGTAATTGTTGAATTATAAAGATATCTATTGTATAATTATAATATTAAAAACGTGTAATGTCATATTAATTTATGGAGGAAATTATGGATAAAAAAGTATTATTGGTTGCAGATGATGATGATATGAATCGCAAGATAATAGGTAGATTTTTGAAGAATGATTTTGATATACTAGAAGCTTCTGATGGTAAAGCAACTATAGATATATTGAGGAATAATCATGTAGATGCATTGTTACTTGATATTATAATGCCGGAGATAGACGGACTTGAAGTCCTTAAAATCATGAAGGCGGATGAAACATTTCATAATATAGGAGTACTCGTAGCAACATCTACAAAGGAACAGACGGAAAGATTGGCACTTTCAATAGGTGCTGATGATATTGTCTCTAAACCGTATGATCCAATTGTTATTAAGAAGCGTATTGAGAATATAATGGCAATGAAAGAAGCGTCAGAGTATAAAAATAAGGATTATGAGAATGTATCCGAAAAAATTGATGAGTATAAGCGACAATTATGTAATAAGATTGAAGGTATACTCACTAGTATAGCTAATGATGCTAATGTAATTGTGAGTAATTTGGATAATGATAAGCTGATTAATGAATTGGCCGGTAACATCATAGATGATACAGACAGAATAATAGAGGAACTTAACTAATAATGTCTTATAATAAGCAGATATGGAGGGATATTAGTATATATGGATAATGAGGATAAGAGTTATACAGTAGGTGGATATACCTTTATTAACGAACAGGAAGCAGTAGATGCAAAAGCAGAGCTGAATGCTATCAAATATCTCTCCAAAAAGACGGATGCAAATAATCCATATCAAGTATACAAGCTCTACAATAAAATTCTTGATAAAAAATTATTTAGTACAAGCGTGGGACTCGGATATTTGAAGGAACTTCAACAGTTTCTATATGTATCAAAGGACATTCCGAATGATAAGATAAAGCCGATACCAGTATCATCAACAATCACGAATGCTATTAGTTCAAAACGTGAAGCTGCTAATAGTAAAGGTACTATTATAAGATTAAAAAAACTTGCTGATAGAAATCGTGATTTATTTATTAAATCATTAATACTGAATATTGTCCTGATTATTTGTATAATTGTGATGGTTATTATTACGTTACAAAGTGATAATCCTAATATAATTGATTATGAGAATAAGATACAGGATAAGTATGCTACATGGCAGGAAGAATTGCAGTCAAGGGAAGCAGTAATTAAAGAAAAGGAAAATGCTTTGAATATTGGAAAATAGTATTTTAAAATTCACATTTCTGACAAAAATATAAATTATACTTGGTACATATTATATGTTGGAGGTAATAATGGATAAACTTAAGATTTTAGTGGTTGATGATGAGAGCAGAATGAGAAAATTAGTTAATGATTTCCTTACAAGAAAGAATTATATTGTAATAGAGGCTGCAAATGGCGAAGAAGCTATAGACAGATTCTATGAGGACAAGAATATAGCATTAATACTTCTAGATGTAATGATGCCACTTATGAATGGTTGGGAAGTATGCAAAGAGATAAGAAAGAATTCTAAGGTACCTATTATTATGCTTACAGCAAAATCAGATGAGCAGGATGAACTATTAGGATTTGAACTTGGCGTTGATGAATATATAACAAAACCATTTAGCCCTAAGATATTAACTGCCAGAGTAGATGCAATTATCAGAAGAACATATATGGTTGATTCAGGTGAAGTGACTAATATCGGTGGTATTGAGATTGATAAAGCTGCACATATTGTAAGAATTGATGGTGAAGAAATTGATCTAAGTTTTAAAGAATTTGAATTATTGACATATTTTGTTGAAAATAAAGGTATTGCCTTATCAAGAGAAAAAATCCTTAATAATGTCTGGAATTATGATTATTTTGGTGATGCAAGAACAATAGATACTCATGTTAAAAAATTGAGAAAGAAAATGGGCGAAAAAGGTGATTCTATTAAAACTATCTGGGGAATGGGTTACAAATTTGAGATATAGTAATCAAGAAGCAGGAGGATATTGTGCAAAGACATTCAATTAAATTAAAGATAATGGCACTATTCTTTGGTATAGCTGCAGGATTAGTTTTAATAATTGTCTTCATTAATTCAACTTTTTCGGAAAAGTATTATTTGTCACAAAAACAGCAGGCAATGCTTGATACATACGATGGAATAGATGAGATAATTCATTCGTATTTTAATAGGGAAATAGATGAAACTGCAATGAAAGACAATATTGATAGTCATACGTCTACATTGGGCATTAGCGTAATTATAGTAAATAGTGATTGGACAGCAATATATAATTCAGATAATGCAGAAGGCGAATTGTTAAAACGACTTCAGATGAGCTTGTTTAATCCTGAGATGTTTGGTAGTTCTGTTCCTGAGGCACCTAGTAGTGCACAAGATGAAAGCGAATCGGTGACGGAAGGTGAATCCAAACCTTCTGGAATAATAAAAGGTAATAAGGACAAACAGAATCTTAATGATAGATTTCAAACTAATGGTGCAACTGAAGGAATAGAAAGAGAAATTATCGTTCAGACAGATTCTTATACTATGCAGAAGGTGTATGATTCTAGATTATCAGATTATTATCTTGAACTTTGGGGCAATATGTCTGATAATGCAATGATTATGATGAGATTACCATTGCAGAGTATTAAAGACAGCGTCAATGTTACTAACACATTTATCACATATATAGGACTTGGAGTTATTCTTCTTAGTGTTTTGTTAGCTTATATATTCTCAGCATATATTACTAAACCAATTAAAGAGTTATCACAAATTGCAGAACGTATGTCAGAACTTGATTTTAATATAAGATATAACGGAAAAGATAAGAGTGAACTTGGAATTTTAGGACGAAGTATTAATCATATGTCATCAAAGCTGGAAGAGAATATATCACATCTAAAATCAGCTAATATAGAATTAAAAAAAGATATTGAGAAAAAGATACAGATAGATGAGATGAGAAAAGACTTTTTGTCTAATGTATCACATGAACTTAAGACACCTATTGCACTTATTCAGGGATATGCAGAAGGATTAAAAGAAGGTGTTATTGATGATCCGGAAAGCATGAATTTCTATTGTGATGTAATTATGGACGAAGCTAATAAGATGAACAATATGGTTAAAAAACTACTTACACTTAATCAGATTGAATTTGGCAATGAGGATATTGTAATGGAGAGATTCAACATTACAGAACTAATTAATAACGTTGTTAATTCTAATGAACTACGCGCCGAACAAAAAGGTGCAACTATTCAGTTTGATTGTAAGGAAGCTGTGTATGTATGGTCCGATGAATATAAGATAGAGGAAGTAATAACCAATTATATATCAAATGCTATTAATCATTGTGAGAATGAGTTAAAGATTATTGTAACAATGGAAAAGAAGGATGATTGTATAAGGGTATCAGTATTTAATACAGGAAAAACAATACCAGAAGAAGATATTGATAATATATGGATAAAATTCTACAAGGTTGATAAAGCAAGAACTAGAGAGTATGGTGGTAATGGAATTGGATTATCTATTGTAAAAGCAATAATGGATTCATACGATAGGGAATGTGGTGTTATAAATCACAGTAATGGTGTAGAATTCTGGTTTGAAGTTGATTGTAAAAATGACTAATTCTCTTTTATTTATATTATAGGTATGTTACAATTCTTAAGTGAAGTATCACAGTCAGAGCAATAAATAAGAGCAGCTCTAGACAT
>CAZPHI010000078.1:0-2690 GCA_964586425.1 uncultured Lachnospiraceae bacterium
CGGGATGGGGGGCACTGTGTGTGAGGGATTCATTACCAAATTAGTAAATGAATGTATAAGCAGATATATTACACATATTGTAATGCAATAAAATAAAAACAATGTTATAATAATACTTGATTGATAAGAGAATTTAGATGTATATGGCAATATAAAGGAGTAGATATTGGACGTAGATATGAATAATAAAAAACATGCTTTTTTCCCAATTATAATAGGACTTATCTGTATATTTGTCCAGGTTATTGCCTATTGCGTATTAGAAGTTATTGAGAGACATTATGAAAAACAGGGGATTTTTTATCAGATTTGGTTAGAAAAACTAATTGATGCTTGTATATTCTTTGCTTTTTCATTGACTGTGATTGTAACTTTGATTTTATTCCTACGAATTTTAAAAAATAAGTTTGGAAAAAGAATATTGTTTAATATATTAATAGGATTTTTTTGTACTGCCATTATAATATATGAGTTTCTTTTTGGTTTTGGCTTTTTGTTGTTTGAAGAATCTAATTATGGTGTGGATAGATTGTTAGAAGATGGCAAAACCATTGAAACAAGTCATCATACATTCCTTGAAACCCATTACAGCGATACATATGATTATTATTTAAAGCAGGGACCTTTTTTAAAAAAATGGCAGAGGCAGATTTATGAAAAATAAAACAAAAACTATATTAACATCAAGTATATTGCTTGCAACCTTTGTTTTGACAGGATGTGGTAATAACAAACAAGCATCGGAAACAGTAGCAGATAATACATTGCAAGTAAGTAGTACAATAGCAGAAACAACAAAAGAAAGTCAGACAGAAACTGCATCTATAAAAACATATACCTTTAGAGATGTATATGGAAAAGAATATGAGGCTAATCTAATTACATCAATAAAGGCGTGCCCATATGATAAGAATAAGTTTACCATATCTGATGATGGTATAATGTTGTATGGTGGTGAAGGATACACTCAAAAATCAGGGATTGATGTATCACATTATCAGGGCGATATTGACTGGCAGCAGGTAAAGAATGCAGGGTATGAATTCGTGATATTGAGAGTAGGGTATCGTGGATATGGTGAAGCTGGAACATTATGCATGGACAAAAAATTCTATGAATACTATGAGGGTGCCAAGGCAGTTGGTATGGAGATTGGCTGCTATTTCTTTGCACAGGCAGTTAATGAAACTGAGGCAGAAGAAGAGGCTGACTATGTAATGAATGCTATAAAGAATTGTAAGATGGATTTGCCTGTTGTATATGACCCAGAGAATATACTCAATGATGATGCAAGAACAGATAATGTTACAGGTGAGCAGTTTACCAAGAATACTATTGCATTTGCCAATAGAATGAAAACATATGGATATGATTGTATGATATACAGTAATATGCTATGGGAAGCATTTCAATATGATTTAACTAAACTAACAGATTATCCGATATGGTATGCGGATTATGAGGCGATTCCACAGACACCGTATGATTTTGAGTACTGGCAGTATACTAATGAAGGCAAGGTACCCGGAATACAGGGATATGTAGATATAGATATTAGACTAATGAGGTGAAAGATAAATGATGAAAGTAGTATATTATGAATTTGGTATATTCACAATTGCACTTATTGCAGTTATGTTCTTTCAGATACGTAAATCAGGCAAATTATATAAGGATTGTAATTTGTTTGCTAAAGTATTATTTGCAACAATTATTATTATTTTTATTGATACATTAGGTTGGCTTATAGACGGGAAACCTATATGTGGTCAGATTTGGTTTACAACAATAGTCGATGGTCTTGATTTGATATTTACATCGGTGGTCTGCTGCTGTTGGGCGAGATACGTGCTTTATATAGCATTTGAAAATAAAAAAGCAGATATGAAACGATACTATTATTTCCCGATTTTTTTACTAATAGTTCAGATTACTTTAGTATTATCTAGTCAGATATTTGGATTTTATTATTATATTGATGAGTTTGGTGTATATCATAGGAGTACAGGATATTTTATACATTCGGTAATAAGTGTAGGGCTACTTATGTATGCATCAACGATATGTATTCTTACATATAACAAGGAAAGTAATATTGAAAAAAGAAAGGAATTATTATTTTTATCATTAATTATACTCATACCTATTATGGGCAATATATTTCAATTATATGTATATGGATACCCTACAATATGGCTTTGCATGGTTTTTATGGCTCTTGCTGTATATATTCATATACAGAACAGTAGAATGAATAAAGAGAGGAAACAGCAGAATGAAGCCTTGAAAGAAGCATTATCTCAAGCTCAGGATGCTAATAATGCAAAGAGTGATTTCCTTTCAAGAATTAGTCATGATATAAGAACGCCGATGAATACGATTATGAATCTTTCGAAGATGGTTGAAACCGAATTAGATGATAAAGAGGCTGCACTTAGTGATTTACATAAGATTTAGACATCTAATGAATTCTTAATGTCGTTAGTCAATGATATACTTGATATGTCAAGAATTGAACAAAGAAGATTTAAATTGACTCCAGAACGATATAGTTATAGCGAATTTATTAATTATCTTCATAGTACATTTGATTCATTGAGTAAGAATAAAAATATTGAACTTTCTATTGAACAAGGTAATTTAGATGTTGATATAATTATAGATAAAGTCCGATTTAATCAGTTATGTTT
>CAZPHI010000078.1:2790-7412 GCA_964586425.1 uncultured Lachnospiraceae bacterium
TATGTTTGAACCTTTTGCTCAGGAAGGCAGAGCCTATGCAACAGTAGAAGGTACAGGACTTGGACTGGCCATAGTTAAAGAAATAGTAGAACTTTTAGGTGCAACTATAGATATAAACTCAGAAGAAGGCAAAGGAACCAATATTCATATTCATATGATGATGATCGCTGCAGCTAATGAAGAGCACACTAAAAAAGTTCAATTTAATATTGATAGGTTGAAGGGATGTAGAGTACTCGTTGCAGAAGATCATCCATTAAATCAGGAGATAATGCAAAGAATTCTTGAAAATGCTGGCGTGAGAGTAACTATTAAGAATAATGGCAAGGAAGCAGTTGATGAATTCATTGAACATAATAATAAATATGACATCATATTAATGGATATAAGAATGCCTGTTATGGATGGAATAGAAGCAACTAAAGAGATTCGTAATCAGAATTTTGACAATGCAAAAACAATACCAATAATAGCAATGACTGCAAATGCTTTCGCGGATGATGAACTTGCTACAAAAACAGCTGGAATGAATGCACATCTCACAAAGCCGGTTAATCCAGATATGATTTACAGTACTATTGAGCAGTATATTTGAATAAAATGAACTTATATGATGCAAAATAAACTTGTGTATATAAAATGAACTTTTAAAAAATAATATTGAACTTCTGCGATTTAAGTGCTATCATTTATCTAGCAATACAGTTGTAGATATGACAGGAGGACGGTAATGGCTGAGATAACATTTTCATCGAGATTGAGTGAAGCAATGAAAAATAAGCACTTTAAGCAGGTTGATTTAATTACAGCGGCAACTAATATGGGAATAAAACTTGGAAAAAGTCAAGTGAGTCAATATATTAGTGGTAAAGCGGTTCCTAGAGATAATATTGGCAAGGCTATAGCAGATATTCTTGGCGTGGATGTTCAATGGCTATATTGCAGAGAAAAACAGGCGGAAGATAATAAAGCTGCTGCTAGTATTAAGACGGAAAGGAACATAAATATGCGTGAATATAAGAAATCAACAAAGCTAGATAATGTATTATATGATGTTAGAGGACCTGTAGTTGAAGAAGCTAACAGGATGGAGAATGAGGGTACACATGTATTAAAGCTGAATATTGGTAATCCTGCACCTTTTGGATTTAGAACACCGGATGAGGTTGTATATGATTTATCAAGACAACTGACAGAATGTGAAGGCTATTCAGCAGCCAAAGGTCTGTTTTCTGCCAGAAAGGCTATTATGCAGTACGCTCAGATTAAGAACATTCCGAATGTTTCAATAGAAGATATATATACTGGTAATGGTGTAAGTGAATTAATTAATCTTAGTATGTCGGCATTACTTGATAATGGAGATGAGGTTTTAGTTCCGTCACCAGATTATCCACTCTGGACAGCTTGCGTTACATTAGCAGGAGGAAAGGCTGTGCATTATATATGTGATGAACAGTCAGAATGGTATCCTGATATGGCAGATATAAGGAAAAAAATCACAGATAAGACAAAGGCTATCGTAATAATTAATCCTAATAATCCAACAGGTGCATTATATCCAAAAGAGGTTCTTGAACAGATTGTTCAGATTGCCAGAGAACATCAGCTTATAATATATTCAGATGAAATCTATGATAGATTAGTTATGGATGATGAAGAACATATCTCTATTGCATCACTTGCCCCAGATTTGTTCTGTGTAACATTCAGTGGATTATCAAAATCACATATGATAGCTGGATTCAGAATTGGATGGATGGTATTAAGTGGCAATAAGAGCATTGCAAAGGATTATATGGAAGGCTTGAATATGCTTTCGAATATGAGGCTTTGTTCTAATGTTCCGGCACAGTCAATTGTACAAACAGCACTTGGAGGATATCAGAGTGTTAATAATTATATAATTCCTGGTGGCAGAATATATGAACAGCGTGAATATATATATAAAGCTCTTAATGATATACCTGGAATCAGTGCTGTAAAGCCTAAAGCAGCATTTTATATATTCCCTAAAATAGATATGAAAAAATTCAATATAATGAATGACGAGAAATTTGCATTAGATCTTCTAAGAGATAAGAAAATTCTCATTATTCATGGAAGTGGTTTCAATTGGCAGCAGCCTGATCATTTTAGAGTTGTATATCTTCCACGTATTGAAGTATTGAAGGACGCAACAGAAAAATTAACTGATTTCCTGAGCTATTATCACCAATAAATAAAGTCTTAATGGAGGTGGAATTGGAAAGTGCCAGATAAGCGCATATATATAGCAATAGACTTAAAATCTTTTTATGCCTCAGTAGAGTGCAGGTGCAGAAATCTTGACCCATTGACAACTAATCTGGTGGTTGCAGATGTTAGCCGAACTGAAAAGACAATCTGCCTTGCAGTTTCTCCTTCGTTAAAGCAGTATGGAATACCTGGACGAGCCAGATTGTTTGAGGTTGTTCAGAAGGTAAAAGAAGTCAATGCACAAAGAATATTTGACGCAGATAATAGAACATTTACCGGAAGTTCATATAATTGTGAGGAATTAAAGACAAATCATAATCTGTCACTTGATTATATAGCTGCAAGACCGCAGATGGCATTGTATATGAAGTATAGTACGGATATATACAATATCTATATGAAGTATGTAGCTCCGGAAGATGTACATGTATATTCGATTGATGAAGTATTCATGGATGTTACGAATTATTTGAACACTTATAAGCTGACACCAAGAGAACTTGCAATTAAGATGATTAATGATGTATACGAGCATACTGGAATTACGGCGACGGCAGGAATTGGTACTAATCTATATCTATGTAAAATTGCTATGGATATTGAGGCAAAGCATGTTGAAGCTGATGCCAACGGTGTAAGAATTGCAGAACTTGATGAGATGCAATATAGAAAAAAGATGTGGAATCATAGACCGCTGACGGATTTTTGGCGAGTAGGACATGGATATGCAAAGCGTCTATATAAAGTGGGTCTTATGACTATGGGTGATATTGCCAGATGCTCACTTGGTTCAGACAAAGATTTCTATAATGAAGATTTGTTATATAAGATGTTTGGTGTTAATGCTGAATTATTAATTGATCATGCGTGGGGCTATGAACCATGTACGATTGAAGATGTGAAAGCATACAAGCCGCAGAATCATGGAATGGGCTCAGGTCAGGTCCTTCATTGTGCATATACAGCAGATATGGCAAAAACTGTAGTCAAAGAGATGACTGAGACTTTGGTATTAGATCTTGTATCCAAGGGACTTGTAACCAACCAATTAGTACTTACTGTTGGATATGATATTGATAATTTAACAAATCCTGACATTAATCGTAATTACAAAGGTGAGGTAAGCATAGATCGCTATGGAAGACGTGTGCCAAAGCATGCGCATGGAACCGCTAATTTAGAGAAGAAGACAGCATCGACAAAGCTTATTATAGATGCTGTGCTTGCATTATATGATAGAATCGTGGATAAAAATCTGTTAATTAGAAGATTGAATATTGCGGCTAATAATGTTGTTGATAAAAAAACAATAGAAAGTGAACCGCAGTATGAACAGGTAGATTTGTTCTCGTATTTTGACAAGAATGAACAAGACAAAGAGAAGGACAAGAAACGACTTGAAAGAGAGAACAAGATGCAGGAGGCTATGCTTGATATAAAGACGCGTTTTGGTAAAAATGCTGTGCTCAAGGGAACGGATTTGTGTGAAGGAGCGACTACTATACAACGCAATAATCAGATTGGAGGGCATAGAGCATGACGAATTATGATGATATTATTAATTGCCCCCATCATGTGTCAAAAAAATATCCTCCAATGAGTGTGATGAATAGAGCAGCGCAATTCGCACCATTTGCAGCATTGACAGGATATGATGCTGCAATAAATGAAGCAGCACGTATTACTCAGGATAAGATAGAACTAGATGATAATAGTAAAGAGATGCTTGATATGAAGCTTTATATATTGCATGAACACATTAGTGAACATCCTCAAATTACAATTACTTATTTCAAAAAGGATGAAAAAAAGGCCGGTGGAAGGTATCTTGAGAGTGTTGGCTGTATTAAGAAAATAGACGAATATGAGAATTCGATAGTATTGGATAATAAGGAAATATATGCAATTTCTGACATATACAATATTGAAAGTGATTTTTTAAATGGCAGATTTTGAAAAAAACTAAAGGTTTTTGTTGATTTTTTAATGAAAAACAATTATGCTATGTAAGATAATTATAAAACCTAATCATATAATAAAGAGAGGTAAATGATAACAATGGAATTAAAGCCAATTAAAGAAGGAAAAGTACGTGAGATTTATGACAATGGTGACAGCCTTATTATGGTTGCAACAGACAGAATTAGTTGTTTTGATGTGATTCTTAAGAATGTAATTGCTAAAAAAGGAACAGTACTTACACAGATGTCTAAGTTCTGGTTCAATTATACAAAGGATATTCTTCCAAATCATATGATATCAACAGATGTTAATGATATGCCAGAATTCTTTAGACAGCCACGTTTTACAGGTAATAGTATGATGTGCCGTAAGCTTGAGATGCTTCCTATCGAATGTATCGTTCGTGGATATATTACAGGAAG
>CAZPHI010000079.1:0-6831 GCA_964586425.1 uncultured Lachnospiraceae bacterium
TTCTCATCAATCTCTCTAAGCATTACCTGATGCTCTGCCTTAGTTGTCTCATGTGCCCTCGCAATTTCTTCTAGCAAGGCATCATTCTCTTTCTTTTCAAGCATAACTGAATCTTTTGCATAATATACGCAATTATCCTTATGATTGAATCCATTATATATAGCCTTAACCATCTGCTTGCAGGAAGCATATCCACAACCGCCACAATTAATATGTCGTTTTTCTTCTGTATCCTTTAATAGCATATTAAAGATTTCATTCTCTTCATTAACCGTAGGTTCTTTAACCTTGCACTTACTAGACTTATCAGTATAGTGTCTAATAAAATCATTAAGGTCAAGATTTTCAAACTGTTTATTTAATTTTGCTAATCGCTTTGCTGGCGTACAATTATTACTCCACGGCGATTTTTTGCTATCAGTAGCACTGTCTAGCTTTATCTTCTGAATATTACAGATAATCTCTTCGCTATTAGCATTCTTTTCTTCTATACCAGTACCATCAATACATCCGCCTCTACAATTAAGAGCATCCAAAAAGAGGAAAGGATTCTTAGCACTCAATAACATATCCTTATTTCTTTCCAGATAGTGATACATGTGCTTTTCGCCTTCCATCTGTCTAACAAACACTTCACCACCAAGCAACCAATTAGCATTCTCCTTAAGACCACCAGGCATTGGATATATTGAACCTAGTCCATATTCAATCTCATCCGTTATAGGTTTTGAATTAGCTACTGGGTTTTGCTTTAAGTATTTGATAAGATGGTCAAAAGTAACATTGTACTCTATATAACCATATGTATTATCATCATCAATCTCGGCCTTTTTAGCAATACATGGACTTATAAATGCTATGGAATCCTTCACTTTCATATACTTCTTAGCATATATAGCTCCACACATCATAGGCGAATGAATCGGCATAAGCTTATTAATTAACTCAGGCATATACTTTTCAATGTATCCTACAACTGCTGGACAAGGCTGTGATATACCGCCAAGGAAATTATGTTCCTTGATATAATTAATATAACCCCACGTGGTTATATCTGCTTTCCTGCCTTAAGGTCTGAAAAAATGCTGTTGTATCATCTTATTTTTTATTAATAACTTAATACATACATAATTACATACAAAAGATGCCACAGAACCTTACAAATACAGATTCCATGGCATCTTAATATCTTTAATTAATATATTACTCTTATATCTCTTCAATTTCCTTCATCCAAACAGCAGCCGACGCATCACTTGGCATTCTAAGATCACCTCTTGGTGATACAGCAACTGAACCAACCTTTGGTCCATCCGGAAGACATGAACGTTTGAATTGCTGAGAGAAGAATCTTCTATAGAATGTCTTCATCCACTTAAGAATAGTTTCATCATCATATTCTCCAGCGAATGCTTTCTTAGCAATTCTATATAACTTAGCTGGTCTGATTCCAAATCTAAGTATATGATACATAAAGAAATCATGTAACTCATATGGTCCAACTAAATCTTCAGTCTTCTGAGCAATAGTTCCATCTTCATTAGGAGGAAGTAATTCTGGACTAACTGGTGTATCTAACACATCATATAGGATTTTTGAAAGCATCGCATCATCACATGTATCCGCATAATATCTAACAAGATGACGAACTAAGGTCTTTGGAACAGACGCATTAACTCCATACATAGACATATGATCACCATTGTAAGTTGCCCAACCTAACGCAAGCTCTGACATATCTCCTGTACCTATAACCATTCCATTCATCTGATTGGCAATGTCCATTAATATCTGAGTTCTCTCTCGTGCCTGTCCATTCTCATAAGTCACATTATGAAGCGAACTATCGTGACTAATATCTTCAAAATGCTGTGTAACCGACTTTTTAATATCAATCTCTCTAAGTGTAGCACCCAGTCTGTTAGTAAGTTCAACTGCATTAGTATAAGTCCTGTCAGTTGTTCCAAAACAAGGCATTGTAACCGATGTAATACCAGAACGAGGCAAGCCCAAACTATCGAATGCCCTGACAATTACGATAAGTGCAAGTGTTGAATCAAGACCACCAGAGATACCTACTACTGCATTCTTACAACCAGTATGTGCAAGTCTCTTCTTAAGTCCCATTGTCTGAATATCAAGAATATATTCGCATCTCTTCTTACGTTCAATTGTATCCTTAGGTACAAAAGGTGCATTATCATAAAATCTCTGTAGCTCAATATCTTCAACTGTTGTTGTAAAATCAACGAATGTATAATCATCATCCACTTCGTTCTTGAAAGTAGTCATTCTTCGTCTTTCGCTGTTGATTCTTCTTACATCCATATCAGCATAAATCGTCTCATTATGAAAATGCTTTGCCTCCGCAAGTACACTGCCATTCTCCGCAATGATATTATGACCACCAAATACAAGATCCTGTGTTGATTCACCCTCTCCACAGCTTGAATAAATATATCCACATACAAGGCTTGCAGACTGGCTTCCTACAAGACTTTTTCTATACGTATCTTTCCCAACTGTCTCATTACTTGCTGAACAATTAACTACGATTGTAGCACCATTCATAGCATGCCCAATTGAAGGTGGCATTGGTACCCACAAATCTTCGCAGATTTCACATCCAACAACCAGTTCTTTCATATTAGTGCATCTCAGTAGAATCTTGTTACCCATCGGAACTTTTGAATCACCGATTGTAACATATACAGTCTTATCCATGCCTGAATTAAAATGTCTCATCTCATAGAACTCACCATAATTTGGAATATTCTTTTTAGTACATAGCGCAAGAATCTTTCCTTCTAATATAACTGCGGCTGTATTGTATAACTTATTATTATATTGAATAGGAACACCTGCATATATAAGCATACCCTTCATATCTTTTGTATGCGCTGTGATATTAACAAGTGCTTCAATTGCTCCATCTATCAACGAATCCTGAAGGAACAAATCATTACAGGTATATCCTGTTATACATAACTCAGGTAAGACTAATACCTTCGTTTGATTACTATATGCTTCATCTATTATATCCATAATCACATGCTGATTATAGATGCAGTCTGCTACTTTTATAACCGGGGTTGCTGCTGCGACCCTAACATATCCGTCTTTCATATACAAGCTCCTATTCATAATTAATCCTTTGTATAATATACCACAATCTTCTTAGCTTTACACTAGAATTTTTTTATCTCGCGCCTTCACTTCCATTAAGCGCTCCGCCAAGTCCATCTCCAATATCCTCGATACCTCTTCCAATTCCACTGCCAATATCTTCAATACCTTCACCAACACCTGTTGCTATCTCTCCAGCTGCGCCACCAAGGCCTTCATTGGAACCCTCTCCGTTACTAGAATTGCCATCACCTGTATTGGCCGAGCTTCCACCTACAACTCCATCATTAGTACCGCCATTATTATTGACTCCATTACCCAATCCATCATTATTGTTGTTATCATTATTGTTATCATTCATACTCTCACCATTATCATAGATGTTAGTAGAATCCTGGTTTATTCCATCACCAGCACTACTCCCGTTATTCTGGTTATTGTCCTGATTATTTCCTCCACATGCAGTAACCATAATTATGCCCAATAAAAAAAATTTCCCTTTTCTCATATATACCTCCATAAAAACAATATGTTTTTTCAAAAATGCTGTTGCATTCTTGCGCTTACATTGGGAAGTATTGCCCGAAAAGGGAAACTCTATTCAAATTAATTATGTTTTAAAACTCTACTTACATATTTGTATAAAACAGAAACTATTATTCCATCTGCCAGAGATTTTAGCAAATTGAATGGTGCTACACATATTGCCACGAATGAATACACATCACTAACTGAAGCATTAACCTTTGTACCCATACCAATCAATAAATCCATTGGCATTCCGTGTAATTCTGAGAACTTAGGTAATAGATATAGCGCATTGAATACTGTTCCTACAATAATTAGAAGTATTCCTGATACTGTCATTCCTATAATTGCATTCTTCTTTGTCTTGTTCATATGATATATTACAGCTGCAGGAATTACATACACACAGCCTAATATATAGTTTGATAAATCACCAACGAATGCCGTTGTTGTTCCTTTAATAACAATCTTTAAAAGAATCTTTATTCCTTCAATTGCTACACCTGCTGATGGTCCAAACATGAATGCACCTATAAGTGCTGGAACCTCGCTAAAATCAAGTTCATAGAACGGTGGCGCAATGAAAGGTATTGGAAATTCAAAGAACATTAATACAAAAGCAACTGCTGATAAAAGTGCAATTACAGTCATTCTATTAATCTTAGATTTTTGAGATTTGAGATTCAGGCTCTTCTTCTTCTCAATGAACTTCTGAGCCAAAATCGAAATTATGTATACACCCGCCATAAGTGCCAGTGATACTAGAAAAAACACTACATTTGATGCTACATCATCAATTAATTTGCTGAAATTAAACATTATAAAAATTCCTCCTTTAATTCAGTATTACATAATTATTTCCTGTAATATAAAAAGCCCCGTAGCAAAAAAACTACAGGGCACAGGTTCACTGTAATACTCTTCTTTCATCCAGACTATACTGTCGGTTTGAGAATCTCACTCAATCGGCCTAATTAAAGGTTCGTGGACTAACAAATTAATGCATTACCACCGGTCAAGAATTGATAACTATATATCGTTATCTCACTTTGCCCTGAAGGTAGGAGTTATATACTCACTCTTCATTATTCAATTTTCTTTGTCGCGACTATATAAAGTTAACACATTAATACAACTGCGTCAATACTAATTTAGTATTTTATTTTCCAACAAATTGATAAAGGGTATCAAACAGTACCTTCGTATCAATAGGCTTTGTCATATGTTCATTCATACCTGCGGTTAATGACGCAGTAACATCTCCCGCAAAAGCATTTGCCGTCATTGCTATTATTGGAATTGTAGATGAATCAGCATGATCACTCTTTCTAATTAATTTGGTAGCTTCAATGCCATTAAGTACAGGCATCTGTATATCCATAAGAATTGCTGAAAAAGTTCCTGCTTCTGAGGCAGTGAATATATCATAAGCTTCCTTACCATTCTTTGCACTCATAACGTCAAAATTAACCATTCTTAACAGCTCTTCTGCAATCTCTAGATTAATCTCATTATCATCTACAACGAGTATCTTTTTTCCTTTAAAATCATACTTTATCTTTTTATTATCATCTGCATTATTACCATCTACATTATTACTATCTGCATTATTACTATCTGCATTATTATCATCGTTTTTATCAGGATTTACATCAATACTGTCTATATTCTCATCAATTTTAAATGGAATAGATATCGTGAATGTTGTTCCTTTATTCTTATGTGATAGAACGTCTATGGAACCCTGCATCATCTCAACAAGATTCTTTGTAATTGAAAGTCCAAGACCAGAACCGCCATGTTCAAGTGCTGTAGATACATCTTCCTGTTCAAATGGCTTGAATAATCTTTGCTGCATATCATCACTAATTCCACATCCATCATCAGTAATTTTAATTACAGCAAACAATTTTCCTTTCTCTATCTTTTCGCCAGATACCGATAAGCTTATGTTACCACCCTCGTCTGTGAATTTGTAAGCATTAGAGAGCAAATTATTAATTATTTGTTTTACCCTTACTCTATCACCAATTAACTTTGTGGTATTCATAGCTGATACTTTAGACACATAACTAATCTTCTTATCTCTGCATAACGGAATATACACCTCGTTAATTTCCTTAATAATATCTTTGATATCAAACTGTCCACTGATAAATTCAACTTTGTCATTCTCGATTGCTGCCATATCAATCACATCATCTATTATATCAAGCAGAACTTTTGAAGATACTTCTATTTTATCAAGATTTTCATTAGTCTTTTTCTCATCACCTGCTGTAGTTCGTGCCAATACTGTAATTCCTAGAATTGCATTCATAGGTGTCCTTAACTCATGCGATATTCTAGCAAGGAAATTAGATTTTACACTACTTGCATGCTCTGCCTGCATAATCGCATCTGCCAGCTGATTATTACGATGCTGCAATTGGATAATCATATATTTACGATAGTGTATATACACAACCATGAATGTTATGCATACAGCAAGTAAGGTTATCACAATAACAAAAGGAGCTCTATACTTTACAAGCATATCTCCAAAGCTAGGCTGATATTGAGTAGCTGTCGTATAACTTACAATAATTTTTTCCTTATCCTTATCACTTAATTGTGTAATTGATTTATTAAGAATTGAAATAAGTCTGCCATCACTCAGATATTCATCAGAACTTCCAACTCTTGTCTGATTGGTGACAATTGACATACATAAATCATTATCTAATTCAGCTCCAGGAACAATTACTAATTGATCAAATTCCCACTCTGCAAGATATCTGTCAACAACATACTGATTCTGCAATGTAGCATCCGCATTACCATCAGACACAGCTTCAAAGCATGCCCTAAATGACGGATACTTTATAATCTCAAATTCCGGATATATATTCTCTAGCATCGACATATATGTATTAGAGTCAGTACAAACCGCAAGTTTTAACTGCTTATCCCTCGAGAATTCAAATCCATCCTTGCATACCATAAAATCCTGTGACTTTATGTATGGCAATGTTAATGACAAACCTGCCAGCGACTTATTAGCAGATGAATTTCTAACATTAGTAACAATATGAATTCCATTATCCCTTAGATAATTATAATCAACTCCACTATCAGGTAGTGCAACTAATTATATTCTAAGTCCACTTATATCTGCAATTTTGCTAATAATATCAG
>CAZPHI010000080.1:0-6818 GCA_964586425.1 uncultured Lachnospiraceae bacterium
GTACGTTTAATAGCATCTTATAAATGCTTGTAATTTCATTGACTAAAAGGTGACGTTAGGTTATATTAATATCAAATACTTAAGGATCGTGATTATATGAAAAAAGAAGGTTTCTATTCATCTGGTGAATTTGCAAGTATGGCTCATGTAACTCTGCGTACCATCAGATACTACGATAAACAGAATATCTTAAAGCCATCTTTTGTAACCGAATCAGGTGCCCGATTTTATAGTGATGAAGACTTTGCAAAATTACAGCAAATTCTGCTGCTAAAGTACCTTGGATTCTCACTTGATGATATTAGAGATATGACAATTAATGATGCTGATTACCACTTTCTTGCCAACTCACTTAACATTCAGCTGAAGCTTATACAGGATAAAATCGAACAGATGCAGCTAGTAGAGAAAGCAATAAAAGAGACATCTACTACTATTGAGAAAGAACATTCCATCGATTGGAATCATATGCTTAATCTGATTCATCTTACCAGTATGGAAAAGAGCCTGAAGAACCAATATCAGAATGCCACCAATATCACCTCGCGAATTAACCTGCATCAACTCTATTCAACTAATAAGAAGGGCTGGTTTCCGTGGATTTATGAACAATGTGATATACATAGCAACATGAATATACTTGAGATTGGTTGTGGAGATGGTACACTTTGGACCTCTGTTATAGATAAGCTTCCCAATAACATCAACATAATACTTTCTGATATATCCAAAGGAATGATAAGAGATGTACGTCGTAACATTCCACGCAGTGATAACCGTTTTCAATTTGCCGAGCTTGACTGTCACAATATTCCTTATGAGGATAACACATTCGACATTGTCATTGCTAACCATGTACTATTCTATTGCAGCAATATTAGCAAAGTATGCGGTGAAATCAAACGTGTGTTAAAGCCGAACGGCAAGCTGATATGCAGCACCTATGGCAAGCATCATATGCAGGAAATCAATCGTCTAGTCAAAGCATTCGACAAACGAATTGTCCTCTCCTCCGAAAAACTATATGAAAACTTTGGACTTGATAATGGTCGTTCCATCTTATCTGATTATTTTAATGATATAAAAGAACTTACCTATGAAGATTCACTTATTATTCCAGATGCAGAGCCTTTGATATCATACATTCTTTCGTGCCATGGCAATCAGAATCAATATATTCTTGATCATTACAAAGATTTCAGCCATTTTGTCACAAGACATACCAGTCGTTCTGATGGTTTTCATGTTACCAAAGAAGCCGGAGTATTCATCTGTAGTCAGAAATAATAATAATTAATATTAATTATTATTAATTTCTACTTGAAGATTACCTTACGTCACCTTTTATAATACATATATAATTAATTACGGACGCACAAAAGCGTAGGAATGAGGTCTATATGAAAGGAATAATTCTTGCAGGAGGTTCAGGCACCCGCCTCTATCCCCTTACAATGGTAACATCCAAACAACTCTTGCCAATCTATGACAAGCCTATGATTTACTATCCTTTATCAGTTCTTATGAATGCAGGGATTCGTGACATCCTCATTATATCTACTCCACAGGATACACCTAGGTTTGAAGAATTATTAGGTAATGGATCACAGTTTGGAATCACTCTAGAGTATGCCGTACAGCCAAGTCCTGACGGGCTCGCACAAGCATTTATCATAGGAGAAGAATTCATAGGCGACGATACAGTAGCCATGGTACTCGGTGATAATATCTTCTCAGGCCACGGACTTACAAAAAGACTCAAGGCTGCTGTTGATAATGCTGAGAATGGACAGGGGGCAACTGTATTCGGATACTACGTTGATGACCCTGAGCGTTTTGGTATTGTTGAATTTGACTCTACAGGCAAGGCAGTCTCTATTGAAGAGAAACCTGCAAAGCCTAAGAGTAATTACTGCGTAACTGGTCTATACTTCTATGATAATAAGGTTGTCGAGTACGCCAAGAACCTTAAGCCAAGTGCTAGAGGCGAGTTAGAGATCACCGACCTTAACCGAATCTATCTTGAGAATCAACAGCTTAATGTAGAACTTCTTGGTCAGGGATTCACATGGCTAGATACCGGAACTCATGAGAGTCTTGTTGATGCAACTAATTTTGTTAAAACAATAGAGACTCACCAGCACAGGAAGATTGCCTGTCTTGAAGAAATCGCCTACCTTAATGGTTGGATTGCAAAGGATGACGTGCTAAAGGTATATGAAGTACTGAAGAAAAATCAGTATGGTCAATACCTTAAAGACGTACTTGATGGCAAATATATTGATGTACTTCACTAAGAATATTATACTCAGATATAGAATACGGAGGAATTTATGAATATTATAGTTACCGGCGGTGCCGGATTCATTGGAAGCAATTTTGTATTCCACATGCTAAACAAATACCCAGATTACAGAATCATCTGTCTTGACTGTCTTACATACGCAGGAAACCTGTCAACACTTGAACCTGTAATGCATAATCCTAACTTTAGATTTGTCAAGATAAGTATTACAGACCGAGAAGCAGTGTACAAGTTATTTGAAGAAGAACATCCCGATATGGTGGTAAATTTTGCTGCTGAAAGTCATGTTGACCGTTCAATAGAGAATCCGGAAGTATTCCTTGATACTAATATCATCGGAACTTCCGTACTTATGGATGCTTGCCGCAAATACGGCATCAAACGTTACCATCAGGTCTCAACAGACGAGGTATATGGTGACCTTCCACTTGATAGACCAGATCTATTCTTTACAGAAGAAACACCAATTCATACAAGCAGCCCATATAGTTCATCAAAAGCATCCGCAGACCTTCTAGTACTTGCTTATTACCGCACATATGGACTTCCTGTATCAATCAGCCGTTGTTCTAATAACTATGGACC
The DNA here is from genome assembly GCA_964586425.1 of uncultured Lachnospiraceae bacterium. Classification (GTDB taxonomy): domain Bacteria; phylum Bacillota; class Clostridia; order Lachnospirales; family Lachnospiraceae; genus CAZPHI01. Next base: position 2,891 of record CAZPHI010000080.1, read on the forward strand.
TTATCATTTTCCTGAAAAGCTTATTCCATTAATGATTGCTAATGCGCTTAATGACAAGCCTCTGCCTGTATATGGCAAGGGTGAGAATATTCGTGACTGGCTCTACGTTGAAGATCATTGTAAAGCAATTGACCTTATAATTCATAATGGACGAATTGGCGAAGTATATAATGTTGGCGGACACAATGAGATGAAGAACATCGATATCGTTAAGATTATCTGTAAAGCTCTTGATAAGCCTGAAAGCCTCATAACTTATGTAACAGACCGCAAAGGTCATGATATGCGTTACGCAATTGACCCAACAAAAATTCACAATGAACTTGGATGGCTTCCAGAAACTAAGTTTGAAGACGGAATCAAAAAAACTATTCAGTGGTACCTTGATAATAAAGAATGGTGGGAAACGATCATCAGTGGTGAATACCAGAATTATTATCAAAAAATGTATGGAAACCGTGAGGCATAAATCATGAAAGTATTAGTTACAGGTGTAGCCGGACAATTAGGTCACGACTGCATGAATGAATTAAACAAGCGAAACCATGAAGCAATTGGTGTAGATATCGCTGAGATGGATATTACAGATAGTACTTCTGTCAACGAAGTTATTACAAAAATCAATCCAGATGCAGTTATTCACTGTGCTGCCTGGACAGCTGTTGATGCAGCTGAAGATGAAGATAATCATGAGAAGGTTCGTCTTGTCAATGAAATCGGTACAAAGAATATTGCCACTGTGTGTAGCAAACTCGGTTGTAAGATGATGTATATCTCAACAGATTATATATTTGATGGTCAAGGCACCGCTCCTTGGACACCTGACTGCAAAGATTACAAACCGCTTAACGTATACGGTGAAACAAAGCTTGCAGGCGAACTTGCAGTATCAAGTATTCTCAATAATTACTTTATTGTACGAATTGCCTGGGTATTCGGGCTTAACGGAAAGAATTTCATTAAAACCATGTTACATGTTGGCAAAACCCATGACACTATTAAGGTCGTCAATGATCAGATTGGTACACCAACCTACACATATGACTTAGCAAGACTTCTTGTTGATATGATTGAAACAACTCAATATGGCTACTATCATGCTACTAATGAGGGTGGTTATATAAGCTGGTATGATTTTACCAAAGAGATTTTTCGTCAAGCTGTATTACAAGGTCATAATGAATACAGTGAAGATAAGATTCATGTCATTCCCGTTACGACCAGCGAATACGGTATCTCTAAGGCTGCAAGACCATTCAATAGTCGCCTAGACAAATCAAAGCTTACAGAGAATGGATTTGTGCCACTTCCAAGCTGGCAGGATGCAGTTTCGCGATATCTTAAGGAAATAGAATTATAATTATGCAGATAGGAGCAAATCAATAATGGGACAGATTAAAGTTAATAACAATGTTGGTGACATTGAAGGTTTATGTGTTATTGAGCCTGCAGTACATGGTGATTCACGAGGTTACTTTATGGAAACATATAACCAGAATGATATGAAAGAAGCTGGACTTGATATGGTGTTCGTTCAAGATAATCAGTCTATGTCTAGTAAAGGAGTTCTCAGAGGTCTTCACTTCCAAAAGCATTATCCTCAAGGCAAATTAGTCAGAGTCATTAAAGGCTCTGTATTCGATGTTGCTGTTGATCTACGCAGCAATTCCAAATCATATGGTAAGTGGTTTGGTGTTGAATTAACAGAAGAAAATAAGAAGCAATTCTATATTCCTGAGGGATTTGCACACGGTTTCCTCGTATTATCAGATGTAGCTGAGTTCTGTTACAAATGCACCGATTTCTACCACCCAGGTGATGAAAGCGGACTTGCTTGGAATGATCCAGCAATTGGAATTGAATGGCCACAGCTTACAGGTGAATATCCTGGTAATTCATCCAGTGAAAACTATTCATTAACAGATGGTACACCTCTTAACTTAAGTGACAAAGACAAACTATGGGATACACTAGCTAATACATTCCATTTTTAATTATCCAAATATAATGCCAGAGGCTTAATCGGTATCATAATCTGATTCGAATTTGTCTCTGGCATTATAATATCTATATTCTGATTCTAAAGACCATATCCTGCCACAATTGCTTTGAATTCATTCGAATTGGCAAATAAGTCAAACATCTCTTCTCTACTATGTCCTTCCAGATATCCAAGCCATACATCCAAAGAAGCTTGATCCTCACACTCCCTGCCCATAAAAGTTCTATACATCATATAGATATATGCTGTATTATCTCTACCTAAAGCATTAGCTTCATCAGAGAATACGAATATTCTTGCTGCTTCAGCTGGTGTAATCTTTTTCTCAAGAATCGCCCCAGTCCATGTATTAAGTCCATCAACCTCTGCTGCTCTCTCAAGTGTCTTTGTATAGAATCTTTGTACAAAGCATGTTACGCCATAATTTTTATCTCGATTCTCTACTAATTCAATCGAACCCTTTTCGATACCAAAACTATTACAGATATTAGTAAACTCTTCAGAACCCATGAATCCGTTAAGTACGAAGGTTCTTGACATTCCACTCTCCATACAGCCAAGCCATACCTGCATACCATCATTATCTGCCTGACGGTCCATAACTGCCTTATATACTACATTCATATACTCTGTATTAGATAGATTCTTCGCTATAAATTCATCGCCCTCGATAAATGCTTTGACAAGCTGCGCTCCTGTTACTTGTTTATTAAGTAATGCCGCAGTCCATGCATTCTCTCCTTCAGCTTCCGCATCTCTGCCTAACACAATCGTATACATACGATCAACAAAGCTTCTTACTAATTCTTCTTTAATCTCTGCTTCTGTTTTAATATTGCTATATGTAATATTACTTCCATATCCATTGAGCACCAATTCATTGTAATAGTCTTCAGTTGTGCTACCGCTATACCCACTCAATTTATATACATCTTCATCATCAAATATTGGTACATTGACAGAGATTTCGCAGTCTGGATTAAGTATCGTTATCTCTGTATCTCTTGCCATATTAGCGAATGCTCTATACCCAATTGATTCTACACTTGCTGGTACTGTAACTTCCTTAAGATTCGTACATCCTGCAAATACACCTGAAATTATATCAATAACTGTATTAGGAATCACAATATTACCATTAAGACCTGTACAATCTTTAAATACTCCTGCATTCAAAGTTTCTGTACCTGTTGGGAATATAACATCACCAGATAAGCCAACACATCCCGCAAAAGCAAAGTTATCAATTGATATTAAACTATCTGGTATGACCAAATCTCCCGTTAATCCACTACAATTCTGGAATGCACACGCTCCCAAATATTCAAGATTTGCAGGCAATTGTAATTCATACTCCAAGCCTGTACAACCATAGAATGCCATTCCATCTATTAATACTATACTATCAGGCATAGTAATAGCTGTAATACCTGTACATCCCTGGAATGCACTAGTTCCAATTGTTGTCAAATTACTTGATAGCTCTAAAGTTCCTGTTAATCCCACACATCCATTAAATGCATTACTACCAATTGTCTTAACGGAATCCGGTATAATTACTCTACCAGTAAGTCCCGACTGATTATTAAATAAGTTATCTCCGATAGCCACAACAGAGTGACCATCTAGCGTCTCAGGAATTGTTATACCTCCTGTTTCACTCCCTGTATAAGATGTTAATGTAGCTTCTCCCTTACCATCTAATTCATATGTATAATCCCCACTTTGCTGCGTTGCAGCCTTTGCCTCCATTATAAATGGTGCATCTACACTCCCAATACTAACACTTCCAATCGTAATAGCCACTGCTACCCCCATTGAAATCATAATCTTTCGAAAACCCATCACTACATCCTCCTAATTATTATTATTTTTTACAATCCATATCCAGCTACAATAGCCTTGAATTCATTCGAACCTGCAAAG
>CAZPHI010000081.1:0-6756 GCA_964586425.1 uncultured Lachnospiraceae bacterium
TGATAGCGAAAAGAAGACACTTAGCAAGGTTTGCTCTAGCTCCGAAGAACTGCATCTCTTTACCTGTCTGAGTAGCTGATACACAACAACAAATTGAGTAATCATCACCCCAAACAGCTTTCATAACATCATCATTCTCATACTGAATTGAACTTGTATCAACAGAAATCTTAGCAGCATATTTCTTGAAGCTTTCTGGAAGTCTTGAAGAATAAAGTACTGTAAGGTTTGGTTCTGGTGAAGGTCCCATGTTCTCAAGTGTATGAAGGAATCTGTAGTCAGTCTTTGTAACCATTGAACGTCCGTCAATTCCTGTACCACCAACTTCAAGAGTAGCCCATGTTGGATCTCCTGAGAATAATTCGTTGTATGACTGAATTCTTGCGAATTTAACCATTCTAAATTTCATAACCATATGGTCAATTAATTCCTGAGCCTGCTCTTCTGTAAGTTTTCCACTTTCAATATCTCTCTGAATATAGATATCAAGGAATGTAGAGATACGTCCAACTGACATAGCTGCACCATTCTGTGTCTTGATAGCTGCAAGATATCCAAAGTATAACCACTGACAAGCTTCTTTAGCATCTTTAGCTGGCTGAGAGATGTCGTAGCCATAGCTTTCAGCCATCTTCTTCATTCCTGCTAATGCTTTATACTGATCTGAGATTTCTTCTCTCTGACGAATTACTTCATCAGTCATTGTTCCATCTCCACAGTTAGCATGATCCTTAGCTTTTTCAGCCATAAGGTAATCAATACCATAAAGAGCAACTCTTCTGTAATCGCCTACGATACGTCCACGACCATAAGTATCAGGAAGACCTGTAATAATATGGCTGTGACGAGCAGCTCTCATCTCTGGTGTATATGCATCGAAAACACCCTGATTGTGTGTTTTGTGATATTCTGTAAAGATTTTGTGGAATTCAGGATTAGTTGTGTAACCATAGTTAGCAGCTGCATCCTCTGCCATCTTAATACCACCAAAAGGCATGAATGCTCTCTTTAATGGCTTATCTGTCTGAATACCAACAATCTGCTCAAGATCTTTTAATGATTCATCTATATAACCAGGGCCATAAGCTGTAAGACCTGCTACAACTTCTGTTTCGCAATCAAGTACGCCACCCTTAGCTCTTTCTTCTTTTTGTAACTCCTGAAGTTTACCCCAAAGTTTGTTTGTTGACTCTGTAGGACCTGCAAGGAATTTTTCATCACCATCATATGGTTTGTAGTTGTTCTGGATAAAGTCTCTAACATTAACTTCTTCTTTCCAAAGTCTTCCTTCGAAACCGTTCCACTGTTCGTTTTGTAACATTTAAGTTTCCTCCTTGTATTTATAATTTGTACATTGTATACATATAGTATCTTAAAAAATAGGATTTGTACTTTGATAAATATGTAACAATCCTGACATTTGTTATTGTAACACTACTCTCTCAGAAATGCAATATACTTTTATCGTGTACTTAACTTTATACAATTCTCATGTTTATTATTGTATTTATACCATTTTTTTACATTGTTACTACATATATAATAATGACATCTTTGTGCAAATAGTATAACCATTTTATTTTTTATTATTAAAAAATAATTGTTTTATTGAATTTTACACCGTTTTGTCGTATAATAGCTTTACCAATATGGAATTTAAAAGGAGGATTATTTATTATGGCATATGTAATTAATGATGATTGTATCAACTGTGGCGCTTGTGCAGCTGGATGTCCAGTAGAAGCTATTAGCGAAGGTGATACAAAGATGGTAATTAATGCTGATGTATGTGTAGATTGTGGAAACTGTGCAAGTGTTTGTCCAGTTGGAGCTCCTCAGGCTAACTAATCAGTGACAGAATTTATCTTAATGGCAGGTAGTTTTATTACCTGCCATTTTTTATCCCCTGAAAAATCTGTGTCTTCGCTTCTTCTTATTTTTCCCATTTCTTGTTGCAGCAGCCTCCTGACGTTCTCTTTGATAACTTCTAATTGTATCATCCAACTGTCGAAACCTCTCATCCTCTTGTTCATCATTCATTCTAAGCAGGTAATCCATCTGCTTTATAACCTTTACCGATACTGTATCACTGACTTTTTCGCTTACCTTTTCACTAATTTTATCACTAATACTATATGCTAATTCCTCATCCCTCACATTAACAACGTCCAAAAGAATCTCTTTCATTATTTCCTTAAATTGGTCTATTTTACTAAAATCAACATCATTTCTAACAACAGTTTGCCCCTCGTGGCTGCCTTCTTCATCCAATATATCTTCATGATTTATAACTTTCTTAACGGCTCTCAATTGATATCCAGCATCCTTTAATTGATGAATTTTTCTAAACATCTCAACATGTTCATCAGTATAAAACCTGTGCCCCAATTCATTTCTAGGAATTTCAAGATTAAGTTCCTTCTCCCAATATCTTAATACATGCGCCTCTACTCCCAGTTCTTTTGCGATATCTGATATCAGTCAACGCCTCTGCATATATCCAAATTTTTCATCCATATTATATTCTCCCCTTTTTTTGATACTTTATTCACAACCTTCAAAAGTTGCAAACCAACAGATATAGTATATCCTTATAAATGTTGTTATTCAACGAGTTTTCGTCATCAAAAAACGACACCATGTACACATTTATACACAGTGTCGTCAATTAACAACATTTACCAATAATATTCTAATTATTATGTTCTTTCTCCAAATTAGCGAATTTTGTCTGACTTGCAATCCATGCCAGATTAATTGTACCAATTGGACCATTTCTTTGCTTAGCAACGATTACTTCTGCAATTCCTGGCGTAGCTTCTTTATTATAATATTCCTCTCTATATAAGAACATTACAACATCGGCATCCTGCTCAATAGCTCCTGATTCTCGTAAATCAGAAAGCATAGGTCTATGATCAGGTCGCTGTTCAACTGCTCGGCTTAACTGTGATAAGGCAATTACAGGAGCTTTTATTTCCCTTGCTAATGCTTTCAATGAGCGTGAAATATCAGAGATTTCCTGCTGTCTATTGTCACTATTTCTTCCACTTCCTGACATAAGCTGCAGGTAATCGATAATTACAAGGCCAAGATTTCTTTCCATTTTGAGTTTTCGACATTTTTGACTAAGTTCCCTAATTGATATACTTGGAGTATCATCTATTATTAAATTAGAAGTTGCTATATCTTCTGCGCCTTCCATAAGCTTGCTCCAATCAGAGCCTTCGACCTGACCTTTTCTAAGCTTATTTGCATCAAGGCCTGAGCCAAGTGATAACATACGGTTTACCAGCTGAACATTAGACATCTCCAGAGAGAATATTGCAGTTGTTATTTTTTCTTTTACCGCTACATTCGCTGCAAGATTAAGTACAAATGCTGTTTTACCCATAGAAGGTCTCGCTGCAATAAGAACAAGGTCTGATGGCTGTAATCCTGATAGCTGAAAATCCAAATCCCTAAAACCAGTAGGAATTCCTGTTACAGAGCCTCTGTTTTTTGCTGCAGCTGATATTTTCTCAAGTGCTTCAAGTACAACCGCATCAATTGGTGTATAATCCACGCTTCCCTTATTTCTAACTAGCTTGAATATTCTTTTCTCTGTCTCTTCAAGAATATTCTCTGTCTTATCCTTTCCAGAATAACACATATTAGCTATTTCATCGTTTGTCTTAATTATATTACGTAGAATTGATTTTTCCTTAACAATATTAGCATGTTGCTTTACATTAGTTGATGTTGCAACAACATCATACAATTGTCGCATAAAATCTATTCCATATATCTCAGGTGGTACATCTTTTTCTTTTAATTTATCCTGTAAAGTAACCAGATCCACCATCTTGCCTTCATTATTCAATTCAATTATAGTCTGGAATAAAATCCCGTATTGTTTATGATAAAAATCATCCTCCAGAAGTATCTCACCTGCAATATTAATGGCTTCCTTATCCATTACCATTGCACCTATAACTGACTGTTCAGCTTCTATACTGTTGGGCATTGTCCTTTTAATAAGCGCCTCATCCATTCGTATAAGCCTCCTGGTCTATTTATTAGTTTTCAGCTGTTACCACAACTGCAAGTTTTGCTGTTACATCCTTATGCAATTTGACTGGAATCTCATAAGTCCCTAATGTCTTAATTGCCTCTGGAAGATGCATTTTTTTCTTATCAATATCAAGATTCATCTGTGTCTTTACTGCTGCAGCAATTTCCTTTGTTGATACAGCGCCAAATGTTCTGCCACCTTCGCCAGTTTTGATAGTGAGCATAACCTTTCCTGCTTCTACCTCTTTTGCTAAAGCTTTAGCTGCATCAAGTTCTTCCTGTGCCAACTTTGCGGCTTTTGCTTTCTGTAACTTCAAATCATTAAGATTCTTAGCATTAGCTTCTAATCCAAGCTTCTTAGGAATAATGAAATTACGTGCATATCCTTCATTTATCTTAACTATCTGTCCCTTTTTTCCTAATGATTTAACATCTTCTAATAATATTATTTCCATTATATTCTCCATTCTAACAAATCTTTTTATACTTATATCTCTCCATCCTGGAGCATCATATCAAGTGTATTTTTGATTGTTTGCACCGCCTGATCAGCTGTACAATCCTGCATCTGCGCACCGGCGATAGACATATGTCCACCTCCACCAAGCTTCTCCATAACAAGCTGCACATTAACCTCATCAATTGAACGTGCACTTATATACATCTTATCATTGTAAGGTGTAACTACAAACGAAGCCTTAATACCAGTAATATTAAGTAATTCATTCGCGGCCTGTGCGCCTACAATTGTCGGGCTCTTCAAGCCTTCGCTGTCTGAAATCGATATTGCATATGCATCTCTATATACAACCGCTTTACTTATTGCGGCTGCTCTTGCCATATACTCATTCATATCATTACGAAGCATCTTACGAACTCGCGTTGTATCAGCTCCATGTCTTCTTAAATAGGCTGCAGCTTCAAATGTTCTAACGCCTGATTTATTATTAAAATTATCTGTATCAATAATAATACCCGCATATAATGCATCTGCTTCAATTACCTTTAATTTTAAACTGTCATCAATATATTGCAGTATTTCAGCTACCATCTCACTGGCAGATGATGCATATGGCTCTACATATGATAATACTGCTCCTTCAACAGATTCACTAGTTGCTCTATGATGATCAATTACAACTTTTGTCTTACATATATCAAGTAATTCTGGACATTCTGTTATCTGCGGTCTATTAACATCAACAACAATTACTACTGTCGAAGCATCAGCTATTGCTATTGCCTCTTCACTAGTAAGAAACATATCTTTTTCATACTCGCTATTATTTTTAAATCTATCCATGAATGGCTTTACACTTGTAGTAACTTCATTAAATACAATATGCGCTGTTTTATCAAGTTTTTTAGCCGCTCTATACAAACCTATTGCCGAACCAAACGAGTCAACATCTCCCGTCTTATGTCCCATAATAAGTATTTTATCATTATTCATTAAAATGTGTTGTAGAGCATGAGCTTTTACTCTAGACTTTACACGTGTATTCTTTTCAATCTGCTGGCTCTTTCCACCAAAATAAGTAATCTTCTCACCATCTTTAATTACTACCTGATCGCCACCTCTACCGAGTGCAAGGTCCATTGATGTTTTAGCTATATCATAGTTTTTTGCATAATCGTTACCGCCTGTACCAATACCCATACTTACAGTTACAATCATATCATTACCAATATTAATAGCTTTGACATCTTCTAGCAAACTAAATTTATCTTCTTTGAGCTGTTCAAGATAATGATATCTAAATACAGCCATATATTTGTCTTTTTCAAGTTTCCTTACAATTCCGGCTCCATTAGAGAAATATTTGTTAACTTTTCTATCAACAATTCCCAAAAATAATGAGCGTCGTACATCATCAATAGAATTGAATGTTTCTTCAAAATTATCTATATATATCAGTCCCGCAACAAATCTTTCATCTCTAATCTTCTGTATGTACATATTAATGTCTGTTTCATCAAACAGATACATAGCAATAAAGCTTGCATCTTCGTCTGCTTCTATAACATCTACACCATCAGCTAGCAAATCAACATATATTTTATGAAATTCTATCTTATAATCTCTATTGTTATATTTGATACGTATTTCTTTTATTTCATCACCCGCCGGTAACATATCTATTGATACCTCAGGAAATATATTAGTGATATTTTTTTTAAAATTCTTAGGTTTCTCAATTATCTTTAATAATTCATCATTAAGCCACATCAAATTACCATTCTCATCTAACAAGCCGTATGGAATAGCAAATTCTTTAAGTAACTTCTTTTGGACCTGCGAATAGCTTGCTGCAAAATCAATAAGATTACGTACAATTGCAGGCTTATAATAAAACAATAAAAGTACTAATAATATTGCATATATACCAAGGAATATTGATATTATACCTCCTGCTGCAACATCCATAAAATATATTGCTACATTAAGTAAAACAAGTAATGCTCCTATATATAAAGGCCACATAATATAAGACTTTAACTGTCCAGATATTCTGATTGACTGCTTCTTATTATTCTTCACTAGTCTTACCTCCAATAGACTTTAATTATATCATTTATGTGAAGTTATGTAAACAATCAATCACTTAGTTGAGATATTCATAACATTTACAACACCATAGTTTTTGCAAATAGAGTAGAGAAATAAATGGCTAGCATTATCTCCCTCTCGTTGAACCGCAC
>CAZPHI010000082.1:0-6493 GCA_964586425.1 uncultured Lachnospiraceae bacterium
TAAGTCGGGGTGACAGGATTCGAACCTGCGACCTCTTGATCCCAAATCAAGCGCTCTAGCCAAGCTGAGCCACACCCCGATATTAAATTGTTGCTTTCCTGTAAACTCTTCAGTATCGCAACGCAAGATTGATTATATTATAGTCTAGCAAGAATGTCAACACTTTTTTTGAAGTTTTTTAAATTTTTTTTGGAATTTTTTAAACAATCATAAAAATTACAACAACTAGCTATAAATCATAATAATACATTAGCTAAAAAACAATGTATTAATCACTTTCTCAATCGACGTATTTAATAGTATACTCTATCTTACCATCATTGTCAATATTCATTATTATATAACTTTTTTTGCAGCCATCCTGTCTTGGATATGTTAAACTTCCTGGATTAATTACCGTTATATCCTTATCAATTTCGACTATTGGCCTGTGTATATGGCCAAACATAACTATATCCATATCTCTTGCAATTGCCTCTGTTTTAATCATATCAAGCCCTACAGAGACATAATAATAATGTCCATGTGTCAATAATACCTTCTTGCCAGCTATCTCAATTACCTTTTCTCTTTGTAATTCTGAAAAATAATCATTATTACCCGCTATTATTTCTAATGGACAATCCGCCAATGCCGCAATATAATCTTCTTCTCCTTCGGCATCTCCTAGATGTATCATCATATCAATGGGGCTCTCAATTGCTAATGCCGCTTTGAGCCCCTCATGTCTTCTATGCGTATCGCTTACAATCATTATTTTCTGCATTTACATAATCCTTTCGGAAAGTTCCTTTTTCATTAGTTCTAATGCCTTACCACGATGACTTATCTCATTCTTAACTTCCATTGGAAGTTCTGCTGTTGTCATTCCTCTTTTAGGAAGATACATAATTGGATCATATCCAAATCCGTTCTCTCCTGCTTCTTTATATCCTATCTGCCCTTCAATTGTAGCCCTTGTTGTTATTACACTTCCATCTGGGAAAGCCGCAGCAATAACACATACAAAGCGAGCACTTCTATCTTTGCCAGTAATACCAGCTAACTTGTCTATTATTGATTGATTTTTAATTGTATATGATGTATCTTCGCCCATATATCTTGCTGAATATACCCCTGGCTCCCCATTCAGATAATCAACTTCAAGTCCGGAATCATCTGCAAGTGTTAACTCACCTGTCGCTTCCATCACAGTTCTTGCCTTTATAATAGCATTTTCCTCAAATGTTTTACCATCCTCAACGATGTCTATATTAACGCCAGCATCTTTCATTGATACAACTGGAATATTAAGACTTTTCATTATCATATTAATTTCTTTCATCTTGCCCGCATTACCTGTAGCAAATATTATTCTATTCATTATAGCTGCTCCTACTTATCTATTATCTGTAAACATTTTCAGGCAAAGGTTGCAATTTTTCTTCTCTTCAACTCTTTCCCACGAATTACCTGATAGACTAATATATCCCTGTCCATCCGACAAATCAACATTCGCTGCCGTGTTACTACCTTTGTACTCCACCGCAACCGGACGTTGACTATCCGGTGTTGTTATCTTTATTACAATTGCATAATCCTTGTCCTCAAACAAATCAACAGGAGTCTTTAAGTCAACCGTATAGTAGCCTGCATTGGCAAATGTACCGCCCTGAAGGAACGTCTTACTTTTGAATGAATTGGTATCCTTAAAATCTTCAACAAGATAAATTGAATACTCCGTACTCTTACCTGTTGCATAGAAACTTACTGCTTTCAATGTCTCTTCTGAATTAGGTGAATATACATTAGCAAAATAGGCTGTATCAGATTCATATCCAAGCTGTCCTATCCATCCACACAAATCAGACTGGTATATATTGTCATAATTATCATTATTCTCAATTCCAGTATATACAATATTCTTCATTCCTATATTAGAATCATAATATGATACATAGAACAATCCATTATCACCAAAGTCTTCTCCCCAGCTGTTGATGCAGATAAATGCTCCATCACCGTCAAGGTTTGCATTAAAATTAGATTTGGAATAATTATCATCCCATCCTATAATTACCACGTCATGATTTGGTTTTTGAGTACCTATATAGCAGTACGAATTTGTACTTTTATTATAATACTTTGATACACCAGAAGCATTTCCCATTGATGTATACAATGATGACTGAACACCACCATACAAAAACACAGCCTTTTTAATACTCTCAAAGTTCTTGCTATCAATAATCTGGACTTCCTGCACATGCTTTGCAGATGGTACACTATTATTAGCTACACCATCTCCGTATGGATCATCATCTTCTGTAACCGGTCCATTCCATGCAGCCAGATAGGCTATAGCTCTTGTGTAATCTCCGCCTTCATTCTGGTTTGTATTAAAATTATCATCAAGCGACATATTATCAACTGAGAATATGAATCGCTCTGATGGCATTATGCTGGTCTCTAATGCTGTTAATGCTGCGAAAGCCCAACAGGTGCTAAGACTTCCCTGGTTCTTAATTGAAGGAAGTTTTTTAATATCTCTGTATGAAAATCTAATTGGTAATATATTATCGCCTTTTTTATTATCTGTAAGATATACAGTATTGGAATTAATATCCCATTTGTATGTATATCCAAAAACCTTTTCCATTATTGAAGCCTGAACATATACAACACCATCAACAATCTCCATCGGATTATTCATCGCATAATATACGCTACCCGAGTTAATATAATCCGCACCATCTTCTATAGACACTGATAGAGCACCCTTCTGTATGTATACAGATTTGTTCTCATATGAATTAAGTGAACAACTAAATGCATCTCTGAATATTGATGCAGGAAGCATTATGTTCAGATTAGAATCCATATACACCTTGTTCGAGACACTCAATTCTGTATCTTTTCCGTCTATGGTCAACTTAATGCTCTTATTATTAACATCCCCTGATATAATGTTATTCCACTGTTCAGGACGCTCCTGGGCAAGCACTGTATTACCTACTGCCACTCCATCTGAGAGCATATCATTCCTAATATTAAATATTAGCATAACAGCCGCAATCGCTGCTATAAACAAATAATTCTTCTTATATTTCACAATCTTTTCCCCAACTATCTATAAATCAAAACAATAACGTCAATTTTTCCTTGGAGGCTTTGGCCCTAAGAACTGATAAAAATATGTTTTTAACATACCATTATATATCTTTCTATTCTTGTCCGCCTTACGTCCAATATACTTCTCAGTCTCATCATATGAAGTAATTACATATGCAGACCATGTATCAAGCTTTTTAAACTGCTGTCCCAAGGCTGTATATATTGGTGGCAGCGTAGCCTTATCCTCAAGTCTTTCACCATATGGTGGATTAGTAATTATAAATCCGTATTTCTTTGGATGACTTAAATCCTTAACTGCTCTCTGCTGAAAATGTACAAGCTTCTCTACTCCAGCATTAATGGCATTCTGCCTAGCAATCTTAATCACTTCCGGATCCACATCATATCCCTGAATATCAGTTTCAATATCCGTATCAATACAATCATTAGCTTCCTGTATCACATCATACCATTCCTGTTTAGGTATAATATTAGTCCAGTTTTCAGCCGTAAAATCCCGATTCAATCCCGGTGCAATATTAGCTGCAATCATAGCCGCCTCAATTGGGAAGGTACCACTACCACAGAAAGGATCCACAAAAATCCTATCCTTATGCCATGGTGTAAGCATAATCAATGCCGCCGCTAATGATTCTGAAATAGGTGCCTTACCAGCTGCCGGTCTGTATCCTCTCTTATGAAGCGAAGCTCCAGTAGTATCAATTCCTACCGTTACAACATCTTTAATTATATTAATTCTTAATGGATACTCAGCTCCTGATTCCTCAAACCATTCAATCTTATAATGTTCCTTCAGCCTCTCAACCATAGCCTTTTTCACAATTGACTGTATATCAGAACTACTAAAAAGCTTACTGTTAACAGATGTAGCCTTTGTAACCCAGAATTTACCGTCCTTTGGGATATACTCTTCCCACGGAATAGCCTTAATATTATCAAATAGCTCTGTGAATGTTACCGCTTTGAATCTAGCAGTCTTAAGCAATACCCTTTCCGCTGTACGTAAGAATATATTAGCACGGCAAATTGCCTCGGCATCACCCTCAAAAGTAACCTTACCATCCTCTACGCATGTAACATCATAACCTAAATCTATAATTTCTCTTTTTAACACTGCTTCCAGCCCCATATGACATGGTGCAACTAATTCAAATATTTTCATGTGTTCTCCTAAATTAATATGTCTTAAGTTTAATAATATAGCCAATATTAAGCTATGTCAATTAGATTTATTTTTGTTTTGATAAATGTTGTTTTTGCCCCTGTACATCTTTATTCCTCCAACCACTGTCATTATCTGATACGACTTTTTCCCGAGATTTTTTGCTACAATCATACTTATTGAACCACGCTCACAATATAATATTACATTCTTATATTTATCGAGTATATATAGCTTGTTTTGTATATTATTATACTCGATGTTAACAGCATTTTTTATATGGCAAATGTTGTATTCCCTGCTACTTCGTAAATCAATTATAATTGTATCTGGATCATATATATAATTGTCAAGAGAATTAGCACTGATTGTTATAAAATCCATACCTGCCTCCAGTCTCTTTGCCACCACAAAGTCTTACTTAAGCTGCACGATCAGAATAGCTTTCTATTATTTATATATATGAGAAATAATTATTTTTGTGCTTCATATGTTATATGTACATCAAACATCACAGGCACCGAATGGTGCCTGTCTTCACTCTTTACTACAATAATGAACGTTGTTCAATCATAACATTAATCTTTCTATTTACTCTTTCATTAATCCTCGTAATCGTTCTGAGTACGATTTTTTGAAGAGTTTTTAGAATAATTGCTGCTATTACTGTCATTAGATGAATTGTTGCTGTTATTGTAGGAATTAGATGAGTTAGATGAGTTATTTGAGTTTGAACTGTTTCTAGAATTGTTACTATAGTTCGAGCTGTTATTTGAGCTGTTTGAACTATTGTTTGAGTTTGTGCTGTTTCCTGAATTTGAGCTGTTGCTGTAATTTGATGAGTTTGATGAATTTGATGAGTTACTTGAGTTTGATGAGTTTGAACTATTTCTTGCCATTGTTTAATCCTCCATATAAAGTTTTATTTTTGTTACAGACATTATTATAATCAAAATTTTTTTTATTATTCATTACATATAATTCAATATAAAAATTACGAATTCGGATGCCTAATTAACGAATATGTACAAAAAATATGAATAAGAGATAAAATTTATAAAACACTAATAAATTCATTAAATACTACTTGCATTCTTCGACAAAGTGTTATATAATTCAGTATGTAAAGAGAAGTTCCCCTTCAATAATTTCTTTTTACTATAACCCCTTATTAATTATTTATACTCCCCTCATAGAAAGACTTGTGGTTCCCCCACAAGTCTTTCTACTTTTTATAGTTATATTAATTACAGCTTTTTTATATCCAAAAATCTGTAATTTTAAAAAAGCATCAGTTATCTACAACTAATGCTTTTACAAACTTTATTCTATATAGTTACTATTCTATTTTTTAAATTCCTTAATTATAAGAACAATTAATATAATGATCAAAATTGGCACGGCAAAACGTAATGCTAGTTTTAATACAAATGATAATATCATAAATATAACTGCCATAATTATTATACCGATAATACAGCCTTTGGTTCCAAATATGCCTGTAGGATGTATATTGTAATTATCATTACTGTCATCCTCAGCAGAACTATTATTTGTAGATTCATATCTATTATCAGTATTAACAGTATCTTGGTTTCCTGATACATCAATAATTGTTTTTGCAATCAATCTTGGTTCTCCTATTAATGCAAGTACTTCTTCCTCTGTTTTACCATTATTGATTTCATTATCAATATAATTATCATAATAATTTACATTATCTCTAATTACTGATTCTGGAACTTCACCCCTTAATGCATCTGTTAACTTATCTAAAAATTCTCTCTTAGACATAATTCACTCTCCAATCACTATTAATTATATTCACTATATTATTAATCATATTTTTCTCTATATAGCTAGTATTATAAATCATAATTATTTTTCTATCAATAAATATACAGCATTTTATAATTTTATAAGATAATATAACATAAAATTTTATAAATTGCATTAAAACAACCAGAGTAACAAAATGAAAATAGCAGCTAGTGGAAAAACTCCTCTAACTGCTATTTTACTAGGTTTAGTGTACGTGACAAGATTCGAACTCGCGGCCTTCTGGTCCGTAGCCAGACGCTCTATCCAGCTGAGCTACACGTACATATTAAATTATAATCAAATAAATGTGACAAAATCATAGCACACGTGCTATGATTAAGTACCGGCGACCGGACTTGAACCGGTATGAGTTTAACCTCGCAGGATTTTAAGTCC
>CAZPHI010000083.1:0-6418 GCA_964586425.1 uncultured Lachnospiraceae bacterium
AATGTGTTGTCACTAGCAGCTTAAAAAACAATTGTTATGACACCCTAACCAATATATTATTATCTAAAATTTCTAACTGTAACAACACATGTCATTGTCTTACCATCTACTGTAGCCGTAATAGTAGTTGTTCCAGCCATTCTTCCAACTATCTTTCCACTTGAAGTTACTGTTGCAACTCTTGGATTACCCGAACGCCAAGACACATTCTTTACTGCTCCATCAACATACAAATCAAATGAATCATATTGTTCTAGAACCAGACTTGTCTGACTTAAAGCCATCGAATGAATTGTACATGTTGCTGATACATTGTTAAGTCCACCTTCACATACAACATCTGCCGTTCCAGCTCCAACCGTTGTAATTATACCATTCTCATCTACGTTAACTATAGATGTATCAGTTGAATACCACGTTACTGATTCCGTTGTATTAGTAGGTGTAATTCTTACACTTAACTGTCTTGATTTGCCAGTCAGCATTGATATCTCACTAGAATTAATCTTTAACGATTTAATGCTTATTACAGGAGTGACATATACTGAACAAGAGCCTCTAACATTATTACCATCCTGTGAGATTGCTGTAATCTTAGCCTTACCTGTTCCTACGGCGAATACTTCACCATCACCATCTACAATGGCAACTGATTCGTTAGATGATACCCAGGTAACATCCTTAATTGATGCCTCATCTGGTGAAACATACGCTGTTGCCTTAGCAGAATCTCCTATCAACAGTCTTATCTCTTCTGGTTCAACAGTTATTGAAGACACTGGTTCTATTACTCGAATTACACAAGATGCACTTGCACCGCTACCATCAGCAGCTGTAGCTGTAACAACTGCGTAACCATATCCAACAGCAACAATATATCCTGTTTCATCAACTGTAACCACATCATAATTTGAGCTTGTCCAAATTATCCCTTTATTTGTTGCTGAATCTCTTTCAACAGATGCATTGAGCTTACCATCTGAATTAATATTCATCATCTTATTAGTTTCATTAAGTGTAACTGATGTAACATATTCTTTGACATCAATTTTGACTGTAGCTGTAAGCTGGCATTCTTCAGTAGTTACAACAATAATACAATCTCCACCCTTAAGTGCTGTAACAACACCACTGTCATTAACAGATGCAACTGTTGGATCACTAGATTCGTATTTTACATTCTTATTTTCTGCATCAATAGGCTCTACATAAGGTATAATTGCATATTTTGAGCCAACCCACATCTCCTGATAATCAGAATTAAGCTTTAAACCGGTTACTGGCTGCGTAACAGTTACTACACAATATCCAGTTAGTCCAGTATCTGTGTTTGTAGCAATAATGGTACATACACCAGGTGCATTCGCTGTTACTTTACCATCTTTGTCAACTGATGCTATCTCATCATTTGAGCTTGTCCAGTCTACCAGCTTGTTATCAGCATTTTCAGGCAATACTGTAGCATTCAGCCAAAATATTGCACCCTTTCTTACTGTTGTCTCCGTTGTATTAAGAACAACACTCGTTGCTGGTTGCTTTACATATATATTACACATTGCTGTTGCATTGCCATCAAGTGACTTACAAAGTATTGTTGCATTACCTGTACCAACTGCCTCAACAAGACCATTACTGTCAACTATACATACGTTAGTATTAGATGAAGACCAAGCCACTGTTCTATTACTTGCTGTTATAGGTAAAACTTCCGCTGTAATTCTTAACTTACTGCCCTTTGACATAATCTCATCAGTGTAATCAAGCTTTAATTGTTCAACAGGAATACTAACATTAACATTACAAGTAGCAATAAATGAACCATCCTCAGTTTTTGCTATAATAGTTGTATAACCTGGTGACACGAATTTAACCAAGCCATTGCTGTCTACTGTTGCAACTGCTGTATTTGAAGATGTCCATGTAACATTCCTATTGACACCTTCTCCTGCCGGAAGTATTGTTGCAACCAATTGATAACTTCCTACTGCCATTGTTGACTGTATAGATGTCTCATTAAGTTTGATACCTGTAACAGGTTCTCTTACATTAACTGTACAACTTGCAACCTTAAGTCCATCCATTGTTATTACAGAGATAGTAGCCGTACCACCCTTTATACCTTTGATCGTTGCATTAGAACTATTGCCTGTAACTGTAGCTACAGATTCATCTGATGAGGTCCAAAGTACTTGATCATTGTAAGGAGACGCTGGTTCAAATATTAACTGTATTACCCCGGATGTTCCCCTGTCAATATTAAGAACATCAGGATTCAATGTTACGCTTCCTACTGGAGTTCTTACATATACAACACATTCAGCTGTTTTAATCAGGCCTTTGATATTCTGTGTAGCAACAATTCTAACCGCACCAGCAGCAACACCTGTAACAGATAATGTTAGTCCATCTTCACTTGTCGATGTCTTAACAATATCATATGTAGGAGCTGTGCCGCCTAATGAAGCCTCATTATATACTTTAAAGCTTACAGATGCATCAGAATTAGTTACCATAGCTTTCAAATCAAAGGTTTCATCAACATTAATTTCCTTTGTTGTTGTACTCAGTCCAAATGTATCAATAACATTAATCTTTATTTGAATAGAATATAATTCTCCATATGAATTATTCTGATTCCCGCTATCCATTGGTCTTGCTACTTTAATTGTTGCACTACCAGGACCAACCGCAGTAACCAATCCATTACTGTCTACTGTAAGTATAGAATTATTGGTTGTCGTCCATGTAAGTTGCTGTGCAATACCGCTGCACTGTAACTGGAACTGATCTGATACATTCATATTATCTATAGTACTAATCCATTCAAAAGGAATTACAACATATACGACATCATATGCTCCTTCAACGAATTTGGTATTACCGCTTACATCCTTAACTTTAGCACCAGCTGTAACTTTTGTAACACCAGCTGTTATTCCCTGTACCTCTCCTGTGTTAAATGTTTTTAAAATCGAAGGATCTTCAGCTTCCCATGTAACCCCAGATGCACTTGGTGTCTTAATATTAGAAGGAATCAACTGTCTTGCTGTTACACTATCAAGATAAACTACTTTTGCGTCAAGTACGCTATTATACAATGATGGATCAAATTCAACCTTTACCGTTACTCTGAATGATGCCATAAGATCTGTGTTACCATTAGCATCCTTTGTAGCAACATTAACTATAGTTGAGCCACCACCAGCCATAGAAACCGTCGCATATCCAGCATTGCCAGCTGGATTATATCCTATATTAACAACACCTTCATTAGTTGTTGTAATCACCATTGGATTATTACTATATGTATTAGCACTTATACCTATTACATCACCAACATTATATACCTTATTCTCTACATTTGCCTCACTGAGTGATATTGACAAAGGTACAATTGCATCAATTGAAGCTGTTGATACTGGATTAGTTACCCCTGTATCATTACCATTATTGTCAAGTACTTTTGAATAATATGTTGCAGTAATAGTTGCTACACCAGCATTATATCCTTTTATTGTAACCGAATTACCTATCTCACTGCTTTCAATCGCTGCAATCTGATCATTTGCACTAAGCCAGTGAATATTCGAAGCATCTGGATCCTTGTCATTGTCAACTCCTGTCATATTGACAGATAGTCCAAGAGTATTACCTGATGTAAGGACTGCTGAATTATTAACCATAGTAACCTTTACGCTAGTGCTCGCATTAACATAAGCAATTAACGCACATAAAATAATTGAAGCAACTAATATTCCACCCGTTATCTTCCAACTTTTCTTTAATTTCATTATAATAATCCTCCGTACATAAGTAGTTTCAACCCGATCATATAGACTTCAATTACTATATCGTATGTTATATATGAAAAGTTTACAACATATTGTGGTTTTTTTCAAGTTAATAACAAAAAAGACTTCATGGCACAATACCATGAAGTCTCAATTATTATAATGTATAATTCTATTGAATCAAAATTATCTCTGAACTCTACCTGAAGCATCTCCACCAGCAAGTGTTTCAACTTCTTTTCTAGATACAAGGTTAAAGTCACCAGGGATTGTATGTTTAAGAGCTGAAGCAGCTACACCATACTCTAATGCATCCTTGAAGTTCTTTCCATCAACAAGACCACAGATTGTACCACCTGCGAATGAATCACCACCACCAACACGGTCAACGATTGGATGAATGCTGTATTCTTTTGAATGATAGAATTCTTTTGTGTCTCTTGAGTAGATACAAGCTGACCAGCCATTATCTGAAGCTGAGTGGCTTACTCTAAGTGATGATACACAGTATTCAAAGTTATAATCTGCTACCATCTGCTCGAAGATTGATTTGTAACCAGCAAGTTCAAGTTCACCACTTGTTACATCAGTATTACCTGGTTTGTAACCTAATACTAATTCAGCATCTTCTTCATTACCGATACATACATCAACATACTGCATAAGGTTCTTCATAACCTTCTGTGCTTTTTCTGAAGACCATAATTTTTTACGGAAGTTAAGGTCAACTGATACTTTTACTCCATGTTTTTTAGCAGCTTTAAGAGCTTCTTCTGTTAACTGTGCAGCAGCATCTGAAACAGCTGGTGTGATACCTGTGAAATGGAACCAGTCAGCACCTTCGAATATTTTATCAAAATCAAAATCAGCAGCTGTAGCTGTTGAGATTGAAGAATGAGCTCTATCATAAACTACTTTTGAAGGTCTCATTGATGAACCAGACTCAAGGTAGTAGATACCAAGTCTTTCGCCACATTTTGCAATGTTATCTGTTTTAACATTGTATTTTCTAAGAGCTGCAACAGCACATTCACCGATTTCATTATCAGGTACTGCTGTAACGAACTCTGCTTCGTGTCCATAGTTAGCAAGTGATACTGCAACGTTTGCTTCACCACCACCATAATTTACATCAAATTCATCAGCCTGGATAAATTTTTCATTGTTTGGAGTAGATAATCTTAACATAATCTCTCCCATTGTAATAACTTTTGCCATCTCAATATCTCCTTCTGAAATACTTAATTAAAATAATAAATATTGTATAATGCAAAGCTTTAATAGCCACACACTATTTCAATTCTAATATTTATAGGTTACTTTGTCAATATATATTGGATAAATTGATACTTTATTTTGATATTATCATAGGCCCATTTTATCACTTCATAACAGCATTGGGATAAATACGCTGCATCCTTAGATCATCAAAGTGCTCATCTACATATTCTTCTATAGCTGTTCTTGCTTCAATCCCTTTACTTCGTTCAGAATAACGCTTCATTGCTATAGCCGAAACCGCCATATCAAAGATCATAAAAACAAGTAAAATCCAAAAAACAATTTTACCAATTTTCATAGGAATCTTTTCAATAAGATTCGATAATAGAGGATATAGTACCTTTATCCATATGACAGCTGCTATTCCCCAAAAGAAGCAATACAAAAGATTAATTCTACCACCCAGATTAAAAGGCAGATGACTATAATCCCCAAAAACCGTCCCGAAGACAATTTCAGTAAATACGCTGCATACATACTCATATACACCACCGAATACAGTTCCTACTACAAATATATAACCATCACTTTTATTTCTATATTGATGCAGAATAGCTGTAGCTATGGCTATTGCAACGCCCCACACAATACTGAATGGTCCATACACAACACTGCTTCTGCTCATAATATAGCCCATTGTATAATAGCAGAATACAGTTTCTATTATATCTCCAAGGAAAGCTGCAATAAAGAATAAGCTGACAACCTTATAAAACCCGCATCCATAGGCGAACACATCAGCCTTTTCGCTCTTTAATGAATGCTCTCCGGCTGCTGAAGCATTTTCAATATCCGGATAAGCTTTTGCAACTCTCTTATGACCTGCCTGAAAGATGACATTAGTTAATTTGGAGGTTATATTACCCAAATTAACCGTTATACTGTCAAATTTATTGATTCTATGCTTGATTCCACATGCCACGGATACACTTACGAATGCATCAATCATGCCAATTATAAAAACACATATTGCAATCAAGCGAAGGGTTGAATATGGAATCCATGTGAATATATCTAATAAAACAGGTATTATAAAACGAACCATTATAACACCCATAGCGCCCCATAACATAGAATACCTTAGGCAGATATATCCGCCCAAATTCATAAAGTTTTTAGAGTAATCCCACCATTTTTTTTGATAGATTTGTTCAAGTATATAACCTGTAAGCAGCTCTGCAAATGAAGCTACTGCTGTACATCCAACGAACAAAAATATCCAATGATTTTCCAGCTCTCGGAATGCAATTGCCATTGCAATAACACTAAGTCCATATACCGGGCAAATCGGTCCAATAAAACCTGCTAAGAAAAGTCAATAGTTTTCTTGCAAGTTTTTAAAATTA
>CAZPHI010000084.1:0-5904 GCA_964586425.1 uncultured Lachnospiraceae bacterium
TGGTGGAAATATTGTAACTGGGGCTAGCCGTCGCGCTAGCGACTTGGTACAATTAGCAATAAAAAAAACAGGAAATGAGGTTCATTATGAAAGACAAAATCATTACATTTGGTGAAATTATGCTCAGACTTTCCCCAGAAAACAACGAACGTTTTACACAGTGCCATCAATTTGAGGCAGTATATGGCGGTGGCGAAGCTAACACAGCTGTATCTCTTGCAAACTTTGGTGTTGATGTAAGTTATGTTACAAAACTTCCAGCTCATACAATTGGACAAAGTGCTGTTAATTCACTTCGTCAGTATGGTGTTGATATAAGCAACATTGTTCGTGGTGGTGACCAGATTGGTATATATTTTCTTGAGAAGAAAACAAGCCAGCGTCCTTCATGTGTAATATATAATCGTTCAGGTTCTGCTATTGCTCTTGCATCTGAAGATGACTTTGATTGGGATAAGATATTCGATGGTGCTACATGGTTTCATTTTTCTGGTATTACACCAGCCATCAGTGATACACTTGCTAAGGTATGCCTTACAGCGTGTAAAAAAGCTAGAGAAAGAGGTATTACTGTCAGCTGTGATCTTAATTACAGAAGCAAACTATGGAGCAGTGAAAAAGCTAATCAGGTAATGTCAGAGATTTGTAATTATGTTGATATCTGCATAGCTAATGAAGATGATGCAATTGGAATCTTTGAGATTGATCCAACTGTAGTTCCAGACTCAGAGCGTAATGAATATATTGCCAAAGAATTAATGAGCCGTTTCCCATTCAAAACCGTTGCATCTGTATGGCGTACAGAGACATCTATTACAACATTCAAGCTTCAGTCAATGATATATACAGAAGGCAAAGCATATTATAGCAAGGAATATTATATGAGTATTCTTGATTATATCGGAGCTGGTGATGCCTACTGTGCTGGAATAATATACAGCTACCTCAATAATTATGATCCACAGAAGATGGTTGAATTTGCTAATGCTGCCAGCTGCTTAAAACACACTGTAAGCGGTGATTTCAACTTAGTAACAGCTGATGAAGTAACTCATCTTGCATTCTCAAAAAGCGGCAATGAAGTTCAGAGATAAACACTCATTGTATTATTCATAAAACACTACATAGATATAGATAAATGCGAAACCCGTCCATAAGTTTCGCATTTATCTATATATCTATATCTTACTCTTTTCGTTCTCCACCCCAGAAGAATAAAGCTACTGTTCCAGGTCCTGTGTGACTTCCTATTGTTGTTCCTATATGATTAATCTCTACTTTTCCATTAAGCTTCGGGAATGTCTGTTCAACTAAATCAGCAACAGCCTTGGCATCTTCTTCACAAGCTGACTGGGAGATATAGCATTTATCAGAGTAATCAAGACCATTCTCTGCATTCTCTTTCATTCTTTCAACAATTTCACGAATTACTTTATTCTTTGTTCTAATCTTCTGTCTCGGAATCAATTTTCCCTGATTATCCATATTAAGCAAAGGACAGATATTGAGCAATCCACCAATGAATCCGCTAGTTTTTGAAACTCTTCCGCCTTTGATATAGAATGTCAAATCAGTTGAAAAGAACCAGTGGTGAAGCTTTAATTTGTTATTCTCCGTCCATGTATACAAATCATCTATGCTCATTCCCTGCTCACGCAGATCAGCCATCTTATCCATAATTAATCCATAGCCTGAGGAAGCTCCTAATGAATCTACGATATATATTCTTCTATCCGGATATCTTTCTTCAAGGTCTGCCTTCGCAATCATTGCCGAATTAACGACTCCGGATATACCTGATGACAACGTCACATGAATAATATCTTTTCCTTCTTTAAGAAACTTCTCAAAGTATTCTTCGAACTCTTCGGCATTAACCTGTGAAGTCTTAGTCTGCGCCCCACTTTGCATCATGCTGTAGAACTTGTCGAAAGCAATGCTTTGTCCAAGGTCATCTTCATACTGCTTTCCATCCAATTCATAATGAAAACATATATACTTAATATCTCTTTTGTCAAAATGCTCTTTCGATAGATCTGCTGTGGAGCAACAGCTGATAATATAGTTACTCATATTTGCCTCCGATGCCGTAATATACTTTTATTTTATCACATTTTAGAAATTAATCACAATATATTTTGTATTATTGGTACATCTATTGGGAATTATTAATGTTTGAGTTTCGCGTCTATTATGATATACTATTGATAAGTGAGGATTATACCCTCTTGTAGAACAAAATTCATATCAGATGGAGGATTAATTATGGCATTACATGTAATGGACGAAGCTAACAGATGCTTGCAATGTAAGGTTCCACAGTGTCAGAAAGGCTGTCCAATAGGCACAGATATCCCAACAGTTATCAGACTGTTAAAGGAGAATGAATTAGATAAAGCAGGTAAGATGCTTTTCGAGAATAACCCTCTGACTACTGTATGTAGTCTTGTATGTAATCATGAGAATCAATGTGAGGGACATTGTGTACTCGGTCGTAAAGGCGCGCCAGTACATTTTTCAACAATTGAGAATTATATATCAACAACATATGCTAACCAGATGACTAACGGTCCAGCTCCTTCCAATGGAATGCGTGTCGCTATCATTGGTTCAGGTCCTGCAGGAATTACAATTGCTATTATTCTTGCCAGATATGGTTACAAGGTTACAATATTTGAAGGAAAAGACAAAATTGGTGGAGTTCTTCGTTATGGAATTCCAGAATTCCGTCTTCCAAAGAGTGTTCTTGATGATATTGAGTATAGACATCTTGAGCTTAAAGGCATCAAGATTCGTCCAAATACACTCATCGGCGGCGCTATCAGTATTGAAGATTTATTCAGAGATGGCTACAAAGCTATATTCGTTGGTACCGGTGTATGGAAGCCAAACTCTCTTCACATCAAGGGTGAAACATTCGGTAATGTACACTTTGGTATCAATTATCTTAATAATCCAGACAGCTACCACCTTGGTGAACGCGTTATTGTTATCGGTGCCGGTAATGCTGCTATGGATGTTGCAAGAACTGCAATTCGTAAGGGAGCTAGATACCTTACATGTTTCTCTCTTACAAAGGAAGTTGCTGCTAGTCACTACGAATTCAGCTATGCTCAATTAGAAGGTGTTCAGTTTGAATTCAACAAAAAGCCTGTCGAAATCAAAGATGATGGTGTTATTTTTGTCGACGTTATTGAAGATGAGAATGGATTCACTGAAGTACCAGGAAGCGAACATTTTTATCCAGCAGATAGTACAATAATATCTATTAGTCAGGGACCACAGAATCGACTTGTCAATAATACAGAAGGTCTCAAATCTAATGCCAAGGGCTTACTTGATGCAGATGAGACAGGTCATACATCAAGACCTGGAATATTTGCTTCTGGTGATGTTGTTAACGGAGCACGAACAGTTGTTGAAGCTGTTGCTCACAGTAAAATTGTTGCTGAATCAATGCATCAATATATGCAAAGTCTTCCTAAAGATGACAATAATGATGAAGCTTAAGCTGCTTAATGCTAATTAAAAGGCAAGGGACATAACAAAACTGTCCCTTGCCTTAATTATTCCACTTATTGATTCCACATAAAGCACTCTCTTAGCTTAACGGCCATCCACAGTATTCGCACCTGTCGCCTTTATTCTCTAGCTTATTAATTGCTGTACAATGTGGGCATTTTACAACTTTACAATCCTTTTTTTGACGATTCACTCCTATATATGGTGAATACAGTTTCCGTTGATTATCATCAAGATAGCTATCCAGAATGAATTGCATTGTTATGAGTTTATAGATTTCTCCATATACCTGCTGATAAGATTTTCCAACAACCTGGCCAATCTCATCTAGCGAACCATCTTTACTGAATTTGATTACTGCCATATATTCCGCATAATTCTTCGTTATTGTTAGATATTTGTCTCCATAGATTAGCAGAAATAATCCTGTTCCTATCATCATAATCAATATTATCACGTTCCAGACAATTGATATTCTCAATGGTACCACACCAATTATATTAATAATCAGATAACACAATGCAACTCCTAAGTATATCCATCCTGCCATAATAGTCTTCTTTGCATTGGAAGCCATACAATCTATACTGTTCTTTTCATCGTTCATTCTCTTTATAACAAGAATAATTCCTGCTGGATAAAACAATACAAGAAAAATTGCTATTACCTCCCAGGATATACCTGACTTTTTCTGAAGATTAGCATATGCTTTAGATTCTTTATATTGGAAATCATAAGCCTTTGGTGCAGCTTGTGATTCTTCCCTGTCACTATCAAATGCACTAGTTTCTGTATTATATTTTGTCTCGGCTCGTGCTTTTTCTTTATAGTATTCAAAATCAGGCTTTCGAGTCATAAGCTGCTTTCACCTCCTACTATTACTTACGAACCCAGATTCCACCATTATTAGCAGGAATATTAATTACAATATTACCGTTATCTACAGTTAGACTTTCACCAGACAACATATTGTAATATTCCTCACCTTCTGTGAAGGAAACAGGTATTCTTAATGTAATCACAGCATCGTTATCATCATTATTAACAGCTACAATTGCACATCTATCATCACATATTCTTGCGTATGCATACTGACGATTGGTAAGTAATAATTCGTTATAATAACCATATGATAATTCCTTTGTAGTTTGTCTAATCTCACCAAGCTTTGATATAAGACGTGTTACCGGATTATTAGATATATAATCACTATAATCCGCAAGATTCAATGTAGGTCTAAGCGAAGCATCTGACCATTGTTCTTTTCTTCCTTCAATGCAAAACTCTGAGCCATAATAGATTGATGGTATTCCTGGTAACGTATATAAAAGTATATGTACAGGTGCCATATGCGCCTTGTTATTAAGCTTCGTATAGATTCTTTCGACATCATGATTGTCTACAAAATTATATAATTTCAATCCATCCGGTCTGTTGCCACCCATCTCATAAAGTCTCTTAACATTATGTGCTATTTCAAAATAATTATGGTCATTATGGCCTGAATACAATGCTTTATGAAGCTGATAATTAGTAACACAATGCAATGTACCCTCATTAACCCAGCGGGTATAATCACCATGAATCACTTCTCCCACTAACCAAAAATCCGGCTTAACCGAATTAGCTGTTTCTCTTAATTCATGCATATAATTGAAGTCAAGTACATCTGCTGCATCAAGTCTAATACCATCAATATCAAACTCCTGTACCCAATAACGAATAACATCACAGATGTAATGTCTAACTTCTGGATTATACTGATTTAACTTCACCAAAAGGTTGTATCCTCCCCAGTTATCATATGAAAATCCATCATTATACTCATTATTTCCCCAGAAATTCACATTACAATACCAATCCTTGTAATGTGAATTTTCTCTATTAGCTTTCAGATCCTGAAATGCGAAAAAATCTCTTCCCGTATGATTAAACACACCATCAAAAACCACTTTAATGCCCACCTTATGGCACTCCACTACAAATTTTTTCAAATCATCATTAGTTCCAAGACGGCTGTCTAGCTTCTTATAATCTGTTGTCTCATATCCATGTCCTACTGATTCAAATAATGGTCCAATATAGAGTGCATTATAATTCATCTCTTTCATATGACCAATCCATGGAATCAATGTATTAAGTCTGTGTACCGGTTCATCATAAGCATTTTCCTTTGGTGCACCTGTAAGCCCCAGCGGATATATATGATAGAATACAGCTTCATCATACCATGCCATATCTAATACCTCCTTTTTCTACAGTCCATATCCATTCACAATCTCTGTGAATTCTTTGGAATTTTCAAATAATTCAAACATCTCCTCACGGCGAAGCTGCTGAAAAATCAACCGTTTATTTGATTGGAATTTTGATTTTAGCTTT
>CAZPHI010000085.1:0-5797 GCA_964586425.1 uncultured Lachnospiraceae bacterium
ACATTTAATAGTAGTTACTCAAGCACTCTACATAGTCTAGAGTGCTTGTTTATTTTCATGATATTTAATAATATTCAAACCATAGTAGTAAGAATTTTTGCTTGGGAGGTTAATAATTGAATAAGCACTATAGAGAATATTGGAAAAATAAGTATGTATAATGTAAAGTAAGGGCAGAACCATCAAAACAGTCTCGCCCTTGAATTACTCTTAACATATCTTATATCAGTTTTTTCTGTTTACACATAATTTGAAACGCTCTCGCATAGAAAAACAGGATTTAATATAAACATTGTTGCACATACGTTTCACACCCACGACATTTTATTACGTCTTAGGACTTCTCAGTTATCAAAATCTTTCAAATATCTATGAAGTATATCCCGCCTTTCGAGTAGCATTTATTCAGCATCTGCCAATAATGTAATATCTATAAATGTTATTTAAAAATACCATAGGTCTTGTTTGTATCCTGAACATAAATAATTCCTTTTCCATGTTCATCAATTTTTAATTTCTCTCTTATTGCAGAAATTATAGATTCAGTCATATCTACTTCTGAAACTATAATTACAATTTCCTTTTCGGGTTCAATCTCCATGGAAAATAATTTACTTGTCTCATGAATTCCGGAACCTCTTCCATTAATAATGGTACCTCCTTTGGAGCCTGCCGTAATTGCTGCCTCTATAACATCCTCGGCTTTTCCTTTATCCACAATAGTAGTGATTACGTGATACATCGTATTATCTTCACCTCTCTCGATTTTTATATGATCACATTTACAATTGCTCATTCCCATAGTAGCACAAATGGATGTTGTAAATGCAATGCCATGGTTCGGCTTATCTAAATTATATTCATGATTAACGATATCCAATACTCGATACGCAGTTTCTTTATCTGCAACCATATATATAATTTCTTTTCTTATATCAGATAGACCCAAATAATTCCATATGCGGTTATTTGCAGTTCCCCTTCCCAATGCTATAGTTCCACCACAAATTCCATATTTTTTGAATGTTTTTAATATCTTACTTCCCATACCTAAATTAACTATTACGGATATTAACTCTATCTCCATAGCCTCTGATTTACTGTCCATTATTTTCAAAGCCTCCTTTCTTGGATTTTATCTTAAAAATTAATCCTAATATTTGCAACGCTATTAACGGAGTCATCGCGACCATGGCGATGACTCCAAATCCATCTACTAATACATTTGCTCCTTCCACTGCTTCTGCTGCCCCTTGTGTATAAGCCAATATAAACGTAGCCGTCATGGGTCCCGATGCAACTCCCCCTGAGTCAAATGCAATACCAACGAAAAGTTTTGGCGCAAAGTAACTCAAAGCTATTGATATTATATATCCAGGGAGAAGATATTGCCATAGCTGCAATTCTGGAATTAGAATACGTATCACAGATAATGCAACTGCTATACCGACACCTATTGCTAATGTAAACATAACAACACTTCTTTTAACATATCCGCTAGTAACGCGCTCTATTTGATGTGTCAATACATATACTGCTGGTTCTGCAAGTATTGTTACTACGCCTAATATGAAACCAACAAGTATAACATACTTTTTACTATCTAACGTAGCTATACTATAACCAATAACACTTCCAACATCCATAAATCCAGCATTTACACCAACTAAGAATATAACCAATCCTATAAATGTAAAAAGCACTCCAAATAAGATTTTTCTAACCGCTCTCTTTGGTAATTTGAAGGATATTCTTTGAAAAACAAGAAATAATATTAGGATAGGGAGTAATGCTATTATAATTTCAATTCCTACTTTAGGAAATTCATGAATAAATGGAGCTATGATAGAATCAGAAATTCTACCCGATTCAAGGTCCCCCGAGATCTTATCCATTTTTGATATAATACTCATTATCATTACGGATATAATCGGACCTGTTGATGCAATGGCTACTAATCCAAAGCTATCCCTTTCCGATGCTTTACAATCCTTTTTCAATTGTGAAACACCGATTGCCAGTGCCAGAATAAAAGGTACAGTCAATGCCCCAGTTGTTGCCCCCGAGGCATCAAAGGATATTGCCAAAAACTCGCGTGAGGTTATACAAGCAAGCATAAAAATGATACCATATATTATTGTTAATAGTTTGTATAATGGAATGTTGTACACAATTCTACCAAGACCTACTGCAAGCATGATTGCTATCCCAATAGATACGATCACTACGATACTTCCTTTTGATATTAAACCTGACGAAACAGAATTAACCTGTCCTGCTAAAATATGAAGATCTGGTTCTGCAACTGATATAAAAAAGCCAAGTACTAAACCAGCGATTACTACAAACCATAATTTATTTGTTTTAGCAAGCATTCCTCCCATATTATTACCTATTGGTGTAATTCCGATATCTACTCCAATTAGAAATATTGTCAATCCTATAGTAAGAAATATTGCACCTATTAAAAATCTTATTAATATAGGTGTTTCAAGAGGAGTTAACGTGTAATTTAGTATTAACACAATTATTGTAATTGGAATTACTGATGATATTACTTCTTTAAATTTTGAAACTAATACACTCAAATATTTTCTGTCCTTTCGTAAATATATTTTAGGCTTATTATGGGCATCTCTATCATCAACAGATTAAATTGAGGATATCATGAACGATATCCTCAATTTAATCTGTTGATGATGAGATGATGTTTTGTTTATTGCATGAAGATAATTTTTTCCTTGATTAACATAATGCAAGAACAAAGTTCCTAATAGTATTCTGTCTTTCACTGCAATTCTATTCCATATATATCCTTTAAACAGATCCTTCACTAAAAATATCTCCCATTCTTCCAGGTTTTCAGTTTCTTGTACAGTTTCATCTAATAATTTATTTATATTAAAGAAAAGATAAGATTGATTCTTTTTAACATCTTTATCAAGCATATGGTTAATACCATTATATATATATTATAAAATATGTCAACATTAACAATAAATTAAGATATGTAGACTTACACTAAAATACCACGGATTTTCTGGGGTGTTTTACCACCATCCAAACCGCATATTAATTTTATTCTGCATTATTTTTATCTGCTCTTTTATCACATCTATGTTTGCACTATAATTATAAAAGTATCCACTTTTATAATTATAGTGCAATGTCGACTAAATATATGTGTTGACCGAATAATGACATGCTATAATGATCTTGTTACTTAGATTATATAACACAGCCAGGGGAGGTATAAACATGGGATTAGCAATAACAGTTATTGGCGTTCTTGTTATTATTTACAAAATCGCAGATGAATACAGTATGGATCATTGCAATGCCAAAGATGTGGACTTCTTAAAATTGAATAGAGAATCCTATAAACACACGGCAAAGGAACAGAAAAAGTTGTATAAGAGCGGATATTATAACAAGAAAAAATAGAGATAATTTGTTATATACATGATGAAGTTTGAATGTCCATACAACAAAAAAGTACAGGTATAAATTTCTAAGGATAATACATGAAATATGTAAATTGGAGGTATTTATTCATGGAAGATACTCTTATGAAGCTAAAGGGAATATCTTCAATATTGGAATCGTTGTTGGATCATGATTCAAGCCAAATCATATGGAACGATTACGCGCATGCTGTCCTAAATAACACTGTGGTGAAATGTATAGAAGAACTAGAGGCCTGATTTGATAGCAGCCATATTGTTCATTACAACGAAGGAGACGATGATTATGGTACAAGATGATTGTGTCGATTTATTTATAAAACACTTTTCCTTTTGGGAACATTTAAGCAATCAAGAAAAGGAACTGTTATGTGATAATACCATTGCTGCACACTATCCTAAAGGAATCAGTGTACATAGCGGAAATGAAGACTGTATCGGTATTCTTTTAGTTAAAAAGGGGCAGTTCCGTATCTATCTTCTATCTGAGGATGGCGTGATGTGACATTATATCGATTGTTTGAAAGCGATGTATGTATTCTTTCCGCATCTTGTGTGCTGGATGCTATTACCTTTGATGTCTTTATTGATGCTGAGGAAGATACGGATGTGCTGCTCATCAATTCCTCTGTGTTTCATCAAATGGCAGATAAGAATATTTATATGAAATGCTTTGGATATCAACTGGCGACCACGCGTTTTTCTGATGTGATGTGGGCAATACAGCAGATTTTATTCATGGGAGTAGATAAACGTCTGGCAATTTTCTTGTGGGATGAAATTAGTAAAAACAAAACCAATGAAATAAAAATGACCCATGAAAAAATAGCACGATATATCGGTAGTGAGAGAGGTTGTATCTCGTATGCTAAAGTATTTTGCAGCAGAAGGTATTGTGGAACTGTTCAGGGGAGGCGTTCGTGTGGTTGATAAGAAAAAACTACGGAGTCTGATTTAGGAGGATAGTCATGGATCTAAAAGAAGTGATGTCTAAGCAATCATTTGTTGTAATTGGAGACACACTGAATAAAGAGAAATATGCTTACAAGATCAAAGAAGGACTAAAGCAAAAAGGATATGTCGTAAATGCTATGGGCAAGGAAATGCAATCGTTGAATGACGTTGATGGCGATATTGATATTGTAGATCTTTGTACTCATCCAACAAAGAGCTTAGAATTGTTGCAGGAATGCCGGAAGCCATATCAATGTATTGTCATTCAACCCGGTGCTTCTAACGATACTTTGGTTTCTTATTTGCAGCAGCATAATATTCCCTATCTGGACGGATGCTTGCTTGTAGGGATAAAGTTATACGCATAATAAAATCCGTAGCCATGTGCTTTTTGCGTTGGCTGTAGATTTTATTATGGACATTACTTTGTATTTACATATTTTCCAAGAGAAAAAAATACGGCAATAGCCATAAAGATAATTCCGACTGCAAGTAGCCCCAAATAACCGATATCAAAAACAGTAGTTTGTTTTTCGGAAATCTGAAATAGTGTGAGTTTACCCAAATCCATTTTTTGAAATAACCCGATATTTTTCCAGAATCCATAGGTCATAGAAAACAGCCAAGCGCTAAATAATCCACCCCGGCCGTCCTGTTATCAGGGTAAGTAACCTGCCCCTCCGGGTTGTCCATTCTTTGCTCATCTCAATCAATGAAGGAGGGATTGTCATGGGCAAAGTAAGTGGCAAACTGACGGTGTATTTTGAGCAGCCGTTCTGGGTAGGTGTTTTCGAGAGAATTGAAGACGGAAAATTATCTGTGGCAAAGATTACATTCGGAGCGGAACCTAAGGACTATGAAGTATATGAGTTTGTTCTTAAACACTATTATAGTTTGCAATTTAGTCCCGCTATGGCGGCTGTTGTAAAATTAGGCAGTAATAATCCTAAAAAGGTTCAACGTGAGATCAAAAAACAAATGTCAAATATAGGCATTGGCACAAAGTCTCAACAGGCGCTGAAGTTACAACAGGAGCAGAACAAAGTGGAGCGCAAGGCCAGAAGCAAAGAATAAAAAGAAGCAGAAGCCAAGTATCAGTTTGTAAGACTGCAAAACAGGAAATAGCCTACTTATCCGAGTCGATAGATTTGGTGTCAGGAATAAGGATTGTACATTTCACACAAAAATAATTGACAAAACAGTCAGACTATGGTACAGTTAAATGATAAAGGTTTCTTAAAAAAGTAGTAATAAGCATTAATTCATGAATTGATAACTATTTTTCTGATAATACAGAAATAAGTGAAGCTATATTTTTGCTTTTCACCATATCTGCTTTTAAAATGAATTAATAAAATACTTAAAAATTAAAGAAAGAC
>CAZPHI010000086.1:0-5448 GCA_964586425.1 uncultured Lachnospiraceae bacterium
ATTGAGGCAAAAATAAAGCGAATTTTGGAACTTACACAATTTATTTTACACTCTCGAATTGATCCTGTTGCAATTGTAGCTCTTCATAGTGGTGATAAGCTGCTTATGACAAAGTATGCTAATAGAGATTATAAGAAGTATGCACTGGTAGCTGGATTTAATGAGTTTGGAGAGGGAATTGAGGATACCGTAAGACGTGAAGTTATGGAAGAGGTTGGTCTTAAGGTTAAGAATATAAAGTTCTATAAGTCACAGCCTTGGTGATTTAGCGGTGGCCTGATGATGGGATTTTTTGCTGAACTTGATGGAAGTGATGCAATTAGAATGGATAGAGAAGAACTGGCAGTTGCTGAATGGGTTGAGAGGAAAGAGATTGGTGATGAATTTGATCATATAAGCCTTACCGGAGAGATGATTGAACGATTTGCTAAGGGCATGGAATTATAATAAGGAGTGGATGGTTATGTACGATAAATTAACAGAGAGTGACATCAAAAAGATAGAAGAAGAGATTGAACATAGAAAGCTGGTAGTCCGCAAAGAAGCTATCGAAGCGGTTAAAGAAGCAAGAGCGCAGGGAGACTTGAGTGAGAATTTTGAGTATTATGCTGCGAAAAGAGATAAGAATAAGAACGAAAGCAGAATAAGATATCTTGAAAGAATGGTTAAGACAGCACAAATTGTGAAAGATCAATCTGCTGGTGATGAAGTTGGAATGAATAATACTGTTACAGTATATATCGAAGATGATGACGAAGAAGAAACATACAAATTAGTTACAACAGTAAGAGGTAATTCATTAGACGGATACATAAGTATTGAATCCCCAATTGGCAAGGCTATACTTGGCAAAAAAGTAGGAGACAGGGTTCTAGTAGAGGTCAATGATTCATACAGCTATTACATAGTGATTAAAAATATTGATAAATCATCAGATGATAGTGATGATAAGATACGTCAGTTCTAGCAAAAAAAATTGTCAAATGTATAAAAATATATTGTCTATTGAATAAAAAGATGATATTATTGAAGGTAGTGTTGTTATAAGGGAACCCCATATGAGAGGCAAGTGGGGGAATTGGAGGATTTTGTGAAAAATAGTCTTTTTATTACAAAGATATATTTCGCAATTGCTGTTTTTAGCATGCTATTGCTTTTCTTTATTGGAAAAACATTCAATGTGAATGTGGTAGGTGATACAAAGGAGCATGTTGAAACGGAATTTGAGAATATAGAGGATAGTCATTATGAGAATAATGCTGTAGTTATGAGAAAAACTCTTACAAAATTGTCAGATAGTGGCGATTGTTTGGGGTTTTATACAGTTCATAAGAATGTTGCTATATATGTAGATGGACAGATGGTATATTCATTTACACCATCGGAGTCTAATCTTTTTGGCCATACTACAGGTGTTGCATGGCATTTTATATCATTGTATAGTGAGTATGAAGGAAAACAGATTGATGTTGTATTCACCAGTCCGTACGAAGCAACAATGGATACAGTACCTAAGATGCATTTGGGCTCGTCAATTTCGATATATCTTGCGGTTGTAAGAGATAATATAATACCATTCGTATTATGCGCGATTATCATGCTTATTGGAATAATTATTATATTGGCATGGATTTATTTTAGGAGACATACTATTATAGATAATTCGTTATTCTTCCTTGGTCTGTTTGCGATAATGCTTGCAATGTGGTCGATTAATGAAACACAGCTTATGGTTATACTTAATGGCAATAGTATTCTGTCATCATATGCAGCTTATATA
This sequence comes from uncultured Lachnospiraceae bacterium, assembly GCA_964586425.1. Lineage (GTDB taxonomy): Bacteria > Bacillota > Clostridia > Lachnospirales > Lachnospiraceae > CAZPHI01. The sequence goes on from CAZPHI010000086.1 coordinate 1,781, forward strand.
AGTCTTATGCTGATGCCAGTACCATTCATTATGTTTCAAAAGAATCTCTTCACAGACAGAAACAGTACTTTATGGTATGTGCTTGTTGGATGTAGTTTTGTTAATATTCTTGTCTGTGAATTATTGCAGATATTCAACGTCTATGACTTTAGAGAGACACTATGGATAACGCATCTATTGATGGTCTTTTTGTGTATATTTACTGTGTTTGCAATTACATATGAGATAAAGAGATATAAACTTTCACTTAAGGTTAAAGTATATATAATATGTCTGCTTATTGATATAATAGCTATGATACTTGATTTGCTTGGATATTATCTGAAAATATCTGGTGACAGCAATACATTCGGCAGAATAGGATTCCTTATTTATATAGTAACAGTAAGCATTATATCAACTAAGGATACAACTAATCTTTTGATTATGGGTAGACAGGCAAAGCATTATGAGGAGATGGCAATGACAGACCAGTTAACAGGCCTTCATAATAGAACAGCATTTGCCAAGACATTATATGAAGCAGATATTGAGAAGAATAGATATGCTGTGATTATGGTGGACCTCAACAATCTTAAGATATGCAATGATACATATGGACATGCATGTGGCGATGAATATATTATAAACTGTGCTGGAATTCTCAAATCTCTTGTGAAGTATGGTCAATGCTTTAGAATTGGTGGAGATGAGTTCTGCGTTATATCTGAGGTAAGTGAGAATGACAAGGAGCATTTTAATTGTGATAACTTCAATAAGCTATATGAGCAGTTTATCGAAAAGATGCATGAACTTGAGGTAAAACAGAGCTTTAAAACAAGTATTAAGATGAGCATGGCTGCTGGTTATGCACTATCGGATAAATCAGTTGACAATAATCTAGATGATACTAGAAAACGTGCCGATAAGATGATGTATGAAATTAAGCGAACAATGAAGGAAAAAGAAGAGCAAAAAACTGCTCTGAATACATAGAATAAAAGCTAAAAAGTTAAGTTTTATACTTAACTTTTTTCACTATATTAATATAATTATAGATTTGGAGGATGTCGGTGATGGCTAATTATAGCGAGCTTTCCAAGGAACTTCAGGAAAGAATAATGGAAGATAGAAATAATAATATTGTTAATCCATATGCATTCAGGGATGAGAAGATAGTAAGAAGAGATATGAATCATGATAAAGCATATATCTGGAGACCCGCATTCGTTAGTGATATTGAGAAGATAATGCATGATCCATATTACAATCGCTACTCAGATAAAACACAGGTATTCTCATTTGTAGATAATGATGATATATCAAGAAGAGCTCTTCATGTGCAATTTGTATCGAGAATTGCTAGAAATCTAGGTAGAGTACTGAACTTAAATCTTGATTTAATAGAAGCAATTGCGCTTGGACATGATATTGGACACACGCCTTTTGGACACGCAGGAGAACGCTATCTAAGTGATATTCTATATGGAGAGACAGGTCGATATTTTAATCATAATGTTCATAGTGTAAGAGTACTTGATAAGATAATTCAAAGGAATATAAGTCTGCAGACACTTGATGGAATTCTTTGCCATAATGGTGAACTTGAACAGAAAGAGTATCAGCCTTGTGATATGAATACTTTCACTGAATTTGATAATAAGACGGAACAATGCTATATAGAGAGGGAAGCAATCGGAAGATTAGTTCCATCTACGTTAGAGGGATGCGTTGTGAGAATTAGTGATATAATTGCCTATCTTGGCAAGGATAGACAGGATGCAATGCGTCTTGGAATACTTAATAGCGATAAATGCTTTACTTCTGGTGAAATAGGAACCACAAATGCCGAGATTATTAACAATCTTTGTGTTAATATAATGGAAAACAGTTATGGAAAAAATTATCTGAAGATGGATGATGCATATTTTGATACGCTAAAGAAAGCCAAAAAAGAGAATTATAAGCTTATATATGGTAATGAAGAGCTTGAGAAGACATATGAGAATAATGTTAAGCCAATGATAGAAGAAGTATATTATAGGCTGCTCGCAGAGGCTAAGGCACATGATACTAATTCATATCTTTATAAGCATCATATAGAATATGTTAAGGAGAATAATCGTTTTGCACATACTGATATGCGATATGAGGAGACGGAAGTTAATCAGTTGGTTGTAGATTATATTGCAAGTATGACAGATGATTATTTTATTAAACTGTACAACGTGCTTTTCCCAGATGGAAAGTATCATGTCAGATACAAAGGATACTTTGATTGATATATTAAAGACGTGTGCGATTATTACCATACACGAAAAGAAGAGGTGATTACTCATGAAGCAAAATAATAGCAGCAATAAATCAAAATTTTGCAGGTATTCAAGTCAATGCGGAGGATGTGCTTATTCTGAGCTTAGTTATGCAAAACAGCTGGAAACTAAAGAGAAAGAAGTAAAACAGCTTTTGAAACCATATTGTCAGCTTACTGAAATTATTGGAATGGATGAACCATATTATTATCGCAATAAAATTCATAGAACATTCTCGTGGAGCAAAGGAAAAGCAATACAAACCGGGATATATAGCGAGGGTACACATAGAGTAATTCCAATTGAAGACTGAAAGATTGAAAACAAGACAGCCGATTTATTAATTAGAGATATTAACAGATTAATAATAGATTTTAAATATACAGTATATGATGAAGATAGCAGACGTGGTTTGTTTAGACATATACTGATCAGAACAGGAATTAATACAGGTGAAATTCTTGTTGCCTTAGTATTATCATCGCCAATCCTTCCGGGAAAGAACAACTTCATTAAAGCATTGTTAAAACAGCACCCGGAGATTACAACTATTGTAATTAATGTTAATGATAAGAAAACAAGCATGGTACTTGGAAGCAAAGAAACAGTAGTCTATGGAAAAGGCTACATTGAGGATATACTGTGTGGACTGCGGTTTAGAATATCAGCATCTTCGTTTTATCAGGTTAATCCATTACAGACAGAGAAACTGTATTCCAAAGCAATTGAATATGCTAAACTTACTGGAAAAGAGACTGTGGTTGATGCATATTGTGGAATTGGAACAATCGGAATGATTGCCGCAGCAAAGGCAAAATCAGTGGTTGGAATAGAATTGAATAAGAATGCAATAGCAGATGCAAAAATTAATTCTAAAATTAATAATTCTAAAAACATAAGATTTATTGAGGCAGATGCTGGTGAGATGCTTGTGAAGATGGCAGATGCTGGTGATAAGGCAGATGTGATATTCATGGATCCACCAAGGGCAGGAAGCACTGAAGCATTCATGGGTGCAGTAGTTAAGATGGCGCCGAAGACGGTGGTATATGTATCTTGTAATCCGGAGACATTAGCCAGAGATTTGAAATATATGACAAAATATGGATATGAGGTAAACAAGGCTTGTGCTGTTGATATGTTCCCATGGACAAGCCATGTGGAGACGGTAGTTCTTTTGTCCCAACAAAAACCAAGCGATAGGATTGCTGTTGATCTGGACTTGGATGAGGTGGATGTGACATCAGCTGAGAGTAAAGCTACCTATACGGAGATTAAGGACTATGTGTTGGAAGAGCATGGACTTAAAGTTTCTAGTCTTTATATTTCACAGGTAAAAAGAAAATGTGGATTAGAGGTTGGGGAAAATTATAATCT
>CAZPHI010000087.1:0-5214 GCA_964586425.1 uncultured Lachnospiraceae bacterium
CTTGAGATGCTTCCTATCGAATGTATCGTTCGTGGATATATTACAGGAAGTGGCTGGGAAAGCTATAAAACTACTGGTAAGGTATGTGGTATTGAACTTCCAGAAGGTTTGAAAGAGTCTGATAAGTTACCTGAACCAATCTATACACCTTCAACAAAGGCTGAAATTGGTGATCATGATGAAAATATATCATTTGAGCAGAGTATTGTGCATCTTGAGAAGTATTTCCCAGGTAAAGGAAAGGAATATGCTACAAAGTTACGTGATTGCACTATTGCATTATACAAGAAATGTGCAGATTATGCCTTAGAGCGTGGAATTATTATCGCTGATACAAAATTCGAATTTGGATTAGATGAGAATGGTAATATTGTAATTGGTGATGAGATGTTAACACCTGATAGCTCAAGATTCTGGCCAGCAGATGGTTATGAAGCAGGACATGGTCAGCCATCATTTGATAAACAGTTTGCAAGAGACTGGCTCAAAGCCAACAAGGATAATAACTGGACTCTTCCAGTAGAGGTTGAAGAGAAAACTATTGAGAAGTATCTTCAGGCTTATGAATTGTTAACTGGAAAACCATTAGAAGTATAATTGCTAATAATATGATATAATATAAAGATTTACTACTCTGAATAGTTGTGTATGCTCTACACGAATATTCAGAGTAGTTTTTTATGCTACAACGAAAACAATTAGTAATATGTAATATTCATAAATTGATTTTATCTTGATTAAGGAATATAATTTAATTACTATAGCTTCAGGGAGAAATGCTTATGCAAAAGAACGTAATTATCAGAATAATTAGGCCATTACTGGCGATATGTATATGCTTTATTTTTGTATGTGAGAATCTTAATATATATGCACAAACTTATTATTCGCAGGCTGATAATCTTCAAAAAAGTGAAAATCGTGAGACTATTAAAGTTGGCTATTTTGCATCAGATGGGTATCATATGGTGGATGAGTATGGTATCAAATCAGGATACGGATATGATTTCCTGAAGATTGCAGAGAATTATAATAACTGGAAGTTTGAGTATGTAGGATTTGATAAGGGATGGCAGGAGATGCTTACTATGCTGTATAATGGTGATATTGATATGCTTACATATGCACAAAAGACAGAGAAGAGGCAGGAATTATATGATTATTCTGATAGCCCAATTGGAACTTCAGCAGATGTATTGTTAATTAGAAGTAATGATACAAGATATTCAATTGGTGATCCAACTACCTACAAGAATATGACAATTGGAATTGAACGTGGAACAACTCATGAGGAATCACTTTATACATATGCTCATGACAATGATTTTGAATATACTCCTGTATATTTTGATAATAGAGAAAGTATGAAAGCTGCTTTGGATAAAGGTAGTATTGATGCTATGATAAGCAACAGCTTTGTAATATATGATGGCGTTAAGGTACTTTCAGAGATGAACCCCATTGATTTTTATGTTATTGTTAAAAAAGGTAATACAGAGTTGATGGGTAAAATTAACAGTGCTATATCACAGATGGATTTGAATACTCCCGGATGGAGAATGGAATTAAAGAACAAGTATTTTTATTCGAATTATTCTGATGAAATAATGTTAGACAGAGCAGAAACAGAATATCTTAACTGGCTGAATAATAACAATATAAAACTTAAGGTCGTTACTAATCCAGACCTTGCACCATATTCATATTATGAGAATGGAAGTGCACATGGTATTGCAGCAGAGATATTTGAAGAGATAGCCAATAGAGTAGGTATTCCATATGAATATGTAGTAATGAATACATATGAAGAGTATAACGAGTATGTAAAGAACGGTAATGCAGATATTGATCTTACATGTTTCTCAAGCTATGGTCTTGCAGAATATCACGGACTTGAATTGTCCAATTCATATATGTCAACATCTCTTGCATTATTATCAACAGGTACACATTCAGGAGATATAAGCAATATTGCTGAGATTAGGAATTTTACAAAGAACACAACGTATAATAGTGAATTAGCAGATAGATATCATGTTGATGAATATGACACATATGAGGAGTGTATAAAAGCAGTGCTTGATGGAGACTCAGATGCGACATATATGTATACCTATCAGGTACAAAAGGCAGTTGAAGATGATATTAAGAATCGACTAACATATTCAATATTGCCTGAATACAATATAGACATAGCAATAGGTGTAAAGGAATCAACAGATTACAGACTTTTGCTGCTTCTTAACAAAGGAATTACAAGTGTAAAAGGTTCATATGCACAACATGTAATTCAAAATCAAATTGATTCTATACACAGCGATGAATCATTAATAGCATTTATATATGATTATCCATATGTATTTGTTACAATAGTGGCTGTAATGATTACAATAATTTTTATGATTATATGTATAATTATGATTCTTAAGAATCGTAAGAAGGAACAGCAGAATGCAAGGGAATTGTCGCGTTTAATGAGATATATATGTCAGACTAATGATAAGGTTGTTGAAATAGACCTCAATACTCATACGGGCAATGTGTTCTCTATGTCAGATACAGGTCTTAGTATGCGAATTGTTAATTATGAAAATAATGAGAATACAGATTATTTTTATGAGGAAGATTTTAATAGGCTTAAGGAAGAAGAAGGAGTAGAGAAATTCTGGGATATCTTTGATATTACGACATCCAATGTGTATTTTGAAACTCGTACGAAGGAAGCTGAAGGAAGTTATAAGTGGTATTCGTATTCAATACAAAGAATTCCTAAGGATGAATTACATCCTAATAATATAATTCTATTCAAAAAGGATATTAATGCAACTAAACTCGAAGAAAGCAAACAAAAGCAGCTTTTAGAGGATGCACTGTTGACTGCACAGAATGCAAGTGCCGCAAAAGGAAACTTCCTGTCAAGAATGAGTCATGAGATAAGGACTCCGTTGAATGCTGTCATTGGTTATATGGATATTGCATCAAATTCAAAGGATAATATATCTAAGATAATGCATTGTATAGAGAATAGTGATGTAGCCGCAAAGCATCTGCTCAGTATTATTAATGATATTCTTGATATATCATCAATTGAGAATGGAAAGATGAAGATTGCCCACGAAGAGTTTGATTTGAAGAAAATGATAACAGCTATATCGACAATGTTCTTTAATCAGGCAAAAAGTAAACAGGTAGAGTTTGAAGCAGTTATTGAAGAGATTACAGAGGAATGGATTGTTGGTGACAGCCTAAGACTGAATCAGATACTTATGAATCTCTTATCTAATGCAGTAAAATTCACACCTGAGAATGGCAAAGTGACATTATTTGTTCAACAGGTGAATATGAATGAAAAACAGATATTTATGAAGTTTGTTGTATCTGACACGGGAATAGGAATGTCTGAGGAATATAAAAAGCGTCTGTTTAAGCCATTTGAACAGGAAAATGCTACAACAGCACAAAAGTATGGTGGAACAGGATTAGGGCTTTCTATTACATATAATTTGATTCAGATGATGAATGGCTCAGTCGAGGTACAGAGTGAATTGGGTAAAGGAACTACTTTTGTTGTTTCAATTGGTTTTGATAAAGCTGTTAATGCACATGATAAGCAGGAACAGCTTCAAGATTATTCACATGTAAGAGTGCTTATTGTTGATGATGATGAGAGCGCATGTGAATATATGAAATCATTATTTAAAAGATGTAAAGTTAAATGTGATGTTGTACAAAGTGGAACTGCAGCAATTAAGCAGATAAAGAGGCGATTAGATAGTGATTATAAGTATGATATGTGCATAATTGACTGGAATATGCCGCAGCTTAATGGTATAGAAACAGCCAAGCTTATCAAAGAAGAGTGCGATCCTAATATGCCAATTATAATTGCGACGGCCTATGATATCACAGAGTTTGAAGATAAGTCTATGGAGTTAGGTGTAGAACGTATTATCTCAAAACCATTATTTCAATCTACAATGTTTGATTTGCTGGTTTCTATATATGGTAAATATAGTCCCGTTGTTGATGAAAAGAAGAGATATCTTAATCTCAAAGGGATGAAAGTATTATTAGCAGAAGATAATCCTATGAATCAGGAAATTGCAGTGGAGATTCTTCAAAAGGCAGGATTAGAAGTTGATGCGGTTGCGGATGGTAAATCGGCTGTTGAAGCATTTACCCAAAAACCAGCTAATTCATATGATGCAATACTTATGGATATACAGATGCCAATAATGAATGGTTATGAAGCAACAGCAGCAATCAGACGTTCTGAGCACGCGGAGGCATCAACAATTCCAATAATAGCAATGACTGCCAATGCATTCGCAGAAGACGTTAATATGGCTTTGGCAAATGGAATGAATGGACATATATCAAAACCAGTAGATTATGATAAATTGTACAATGTATTAAGCTCAATTATGTCGAATAAAGAAAGATAATATAATAAATTCAACTATAGATATTAAGGTAAGGTATAACTGATGAAAAGTGTTAAAATAGCAAAGAAAATATTAGCATATATAGTGCTTATATTATGCATTACCAATACATGTATTCGATGTGATGATGCATATGCTGAAAGTCAGACGCAGCAAAAATCGAAAAGAGTGCTCTATTTAAGTTCATATTCATATTCATGGACTACAGTACCAGATCAGATTGAAGGAATACAGGAAGTGCTGGATAACAACTATATAATCAATTATGAATTTATGGATACAAAGAACAATTATTATAGTGATAATTATAAAGAATTCTATGAATTTTTAAGCTATAAGCTTGAAAAGAGGGAATTGTATGATGCGGTTATTGCAGCAGACGATGCAGCACTTAATTTTGTTATGCTTTATAAGAATGTTTTATTTCAAGATATTCCAATTGTATTCTTAGGTATTGATAACATAGAAGTAGCCAAGGAGGCTGCAAAGGACCCATATATTACAGGAGTTGCCGAACAGGCCGATTATAAAACCAGTCTAGAACTTGCTAAAAAGATATATCCAAAGGCACAAAATCTTGTATTTATTCTTGATAATGCCGAGAATGGTATAGGTATACAGAAACAACTTGATGCGGATAAAGAATTGTTTGACGAATATAATGTTACATATATTAATTCTTCGAATTATACTAAAAAATTGCTCTGCAAGAAGATAAGTGAATTAACAGAGAATGATATTGTATTCTGTCTTTCGATGAGTGGAAATA
>CAZPHI010000088.1:0-5126 GCA_964586425.1 uncultured Lachnospiraceae bacterium
GTAAAAAGCAGGAAAAATTTAAAAGCTTCGTGAACTCTTCGTGAAAGAACCCTGATATGCAAGAACCTATTGATAAAAATTAGTAATTGTGATAGTATAATTATGGGTAAACTTATAGAAATGTAAGGGCACAAAACTAGAAGTCTAAAGTGTTATACTACATATGGTAATGTTAGTATATGCTAGATAGCTCGGTTGCAATCAGAACGAAAGTATTCGTTTTGGTTGCTTTTTTGTTGCTTGCATTAAAAAAAGGTAATGTATAAATTTAAGTTGTCATAAACAGGAGGTATAAGAAAATGAAAAAAAGAGTTGTTTCGTTGTTGTTAGTAGTAACCATAGTGATGACGAGTATAATGGGAAATGTTCAGCGTACATATGCGGAAGATAAGTGTTTTGATTATACATTGTTGTCATTATCAAATGAGGAGCCGTTAGTTATTAATGCTAAAGGTGGAAATCTTTCAGGAAATATTGCAAGTAATTGTGGTATTGAAGTAGGAAGCATAAACAAAAATTGTAAAATGTATGATAATATCGCAGCAGATTTACCAATACTGTTTGATGCTATATATGAAGAATATTTTGATTCTTTAGTGAACGAAAATCTTAATTTAGAGATTAAAAACACTTCAAATCTGAATATTAGCGAAGGTTTAAGGGCAGTTACTGATATAAATGTTCATAGTAATTGTATCAATGGAAATAATGCTATTATTGTTTCAGAAGCAGGAAGTATTACTATAGAAGCAGACAATATGTTATTATCGGGGTTTATATATGCACCATATGGGAAAGTTACATTGATAGGAAATAATGTCAATCTTAATGGTATTTGTATTATAGCTGATACCATAAATATAAATGCTGGAAATGCAAATATTAGTGCTAATCAAACTGTCATGAAATGGATAGGTGAAAATGCAGTATATGATGAAACTGAAAAATTTGTCTATGCAATAGGTGAGTGCGTTGATAATACTATAAGTATTCGCTGGGATACTAATTGCATAGGGAGCGCAAAGATTTATGAATCAGACGATAATATTAATTATACACATATAGCCACGGTAGATAATAATAGTTATACATATACTATTAATGAGGCATTTGAAGTTAAATATATAATTGTGACTGTTAAAGGATTGAGTTCTATTCCGTTTGTAATAACTAAGACGGAAAAAGGATATGAAACTAGTTTGCTAGATAGTGATAATGATGGTTTAGCAGACTTGTTTGAGGAAATATATGAAACTGACAAGTATAGTGTAGATACAGATAATGATAAACTGAGTGATTATGACGAAATTGTATTTACACATACAAATCCAATTATATATGATTCAGTGAATCAAGGTAAAGCTGATGGTGATATAGATTTGGACGGTGATGGTCTAGATAATAAATCAGAAATTGTTGTTGCCACAAATCCACTAGAGTATGATACAGACGGAGATAAATTGGGTGATTATGACGAACTCTATAAGTATAATACAAATCCTGTAAATGCGGATACAGATTTAGATGGTCTTTACGATGGCAGTGAACTGAGATTTTTGACGGACCCGTTGAATCAGGATAGCAATAATAATGGAATAAAAGATGGGGATGAAACATATGAACAAGATTTGATGGATGAATGCTATGAAGATAGTATTATGGTAGAAAATATAGCCATTCCTTCAATTACAGTAGTACAAAAAGGAGATGCGAGTGAAAATACAATATGTTCAGAGTATGTAGGACACTTAAAGGGGGATGGACATGAATTTGTAGGAAAATGCATTGAAGTAACTGGAAGTGCAGCTTTGTCTGGCAAGATAAGTTTTAAACTCGATAATACTTATGTCCTTCCAGAATATAAGTTTGGTGATTATAATACAAATGGTCTTTTGATTTGTGTTAATAAAGATGAAACAACAATTCCACTAGAAACGACATACGATGTTACAACTAGAACGTTATCGGCTGATTTTGTTGATGATTGAATATATTTTGTTATGGATGCAGTATATTGGCTTGATAGTTTAGGAATTGATGCCAGTGATGTTGTTGAAGATTTAGAAAATGAGTATATTAATGCAACTGAAAATATTAATACTTTTTCAATGAGAAATTCTGAACAGACAAAAGGCGTTCCATATGCTGACGAAAATAAAGAGGTAAGTATTGCGGGAAAACAGGTGTCAAGTCAAGTAGATATTGTTTTTATAGTAGATACTACTGGATCAATGAGTTCATATATAACCAATGTAAAGAATAATATTAATAGTTTTGTTGATACATTAACGTCAGCAAATATTAAACCATATTTTGCGCTTGTAGAATATCGAGATATAACTTGTGATGGAAAAAATAGTACTAATGCTAAAATTAATTCATTAAACAATACATGTTGGTTTAATACAGCAGAGTCATTTAAAATGCAAATAGCATCATTGAAGGTTAGTGGTGGAGGTGATATACCAGAAACTACTATAGATGGCTTAGAGTTTGCAAGACGTCTTAATATGAGAGAGTCATCAGATAAATTCTTCATAGTTGTTACCGATGCTGGATTTAAAGTTGATAACAATTATAATATTAATAGTATGGATGAAATGATAAGTTTATTAGTTGAAGGTAAGATTAATACATCTGTAATTACAAATCGTAATTATAAGAATGAATATAGTAATCTGTATACAACCACTGGTGGTATATATGCAAATGTTGGTGGAAACTTTAAAGAAGAACTAATTTCTATTGCTAACCAAATAATTGAAACTACCAATGATGGCAGTTGGATTGTTCTTAACGGACTTACACCTCAGATTGTGAAACTCAAAGAAAAACCTATGTATGGAAGTATGGTAGACTCGGATTCGGATAGTCTTACTGATGTAGATGAATTAGGAACTTTAGTGCCAGTAAAAAAATATAATGCTGCGAGATATATGTTCACACTTATGCCGACATTAATGCCAGTAGGGTCAGAAAAATGGGATATGTATGTATATAATTATGAATCTAATCCAGTAAAAGTAGATACAGATGGAGATGGTTTGCTAGATGGTAAGTCAATAGAGATAATATTTGAGAATGAAACTATAGATGTAGCACCTAAAGATGATAATCCTAAAGTATATTCAGGGCAAAAAGGGCTTTGGAAAGAGCATATAAGATCATTAGAGAGTAAAGATAAATTAGCGACTCAAGATGGTGATAAATATTACTCGGATATAAAGGCACCTTGGGAGGATGTTTTTTGGCATTTCGTAAATTCATTATATGCAAGTGCTGAGTCGGTTGCATGCGATTTTAGATATGATAATAAAAATATCGCTATACATTCATACGGATTTCAATGGCAGATAGTTGGTGGATATAATAATTTTTATGATTGGGCGTTTGATGTTGTTTGTAGTATGGATAAAAGAAAATTAGATTTTGAGTATAATGGTACAAACTATGCTATATGGGCGTGGAAAGGCACATATTTGAGTCTGGGAGCTGGTTCAGAAGTAGGATTCTATGAGAATAATAATCCTATAGGTTTATGGGAAGCGAGCGATAGGCTTAAAATGTCATGTAGCTTGTATCATAAGACAAATGATGGGTATTCAACTATATATAATTGGTATCCTAAGGATAGACAATGGTGGACAACGGGATTTCAACCAGATGAATATGGTTGGAACCAAGATGAACTTGGTCAGATTGCTAGCGTAAAATTTGATGACCCTGATATGTATGATGCTTTTTATAATAAGTATAGAGACAATAAAATAAGAAAGAATATAGTTTTTGATGATGAAGAGAATAGAGTGTGGTTAGTATGGTGAAAAAAGCTATTATAATAATTAGTATTTTAACTGTAATATGTATTTTAGTGTCTTGTACATCGTCGTCTTGTAGAAATGAAATTAATGCCAATGGCAAGTCATGGATGGAAAGTTTTATTAATAAAGATGCTGATAAGATATATGAGATGTTCAGTAAAGCTGTGAAAGAAAATCGTTCAGAGCTTACAAAAGAGGAAATAAAGGAGGCTTTAAAGTTTATTGATGGAAATGTTGTTGAAAGCGAATATGAAGGCATAGGAGCAGAAGCAGTAAATAAAGAAGACTATAAGATATATTACTACTATTGTACAGTTGAGTTTAATTTATTTACAGACAATAATAAATGTTATCATGTTGATATATCATATGATTACATAAATGATGATGAACCTGAAATACTCGGCGTGAATTATATACGTATAAATCGTTATGAGGAAGATGATTCACATTATTATAAAAGAGGAGAAGAAATTACTATAGGAACTAATTAGTATAATGTGTTGCTGATAATTTCGTTAAAAGAGGTACGGATATTCTCATTGAGACTAACCTCAACGCAATCAGTTTCAGGATTATACATTGCAAAAATAATTTTAGTCATAAAGTAGCTCCTTTCGATTAACGCTATATACGGATTGTAAGTGCAGAGAAGTTGAGGGACGCCCTGAGCAGCCTACCGTGTAAAACACGTATGCAACATTTGATGTAAGGAATCCCTTGTTTTCGGGCTTTTCAAGCTATCCAAGCGTTAACAAAGAGATAATAAAATACGATTTTATAAAATCAATAAAACCCAGCAGGTACGCATACTTGCTGGGTTTTTCTTATATTCACTATTCTATAAAAACCTATGAAAATGTATCAAAATTTATCGGTAACTTGCACGTAACTTGCAGGTAACTTGCACGATTATTAGCTTATAAGTTCTATATTTTGCTTAAGTTCGGCTATGTCTTTATGCGTATATACCTTTTCAGTTATCCCGTTTCCTGCGTGCCCTACAATTCGCTTAGTAGCCATTGAGTTTGCACCTGCTGTATCCATATTACTTATAAAGGTATGGCGCGTGTCGTGTGGTAAGTGTTCCATATTGAGCGTAGGCATTATTCTATCCCAGTAAGTATCGCGGTAGTTCGCGTAGGTTATATGCCTGCCGTCTGGATAAGTTATAAGATATTCGTTATCTGGGTTGTAGTACTTCTTAATTATCGGCATTATTTTAGAGTGTATAGGTATAAGACGATTGATACCAGCATAGGACTTATTACCACCACGCATAAAGCCGCCGTCTATATCAACGTC
>CAZPHI010000089.1:0-5047 GCA_964586425.1 uncultured Lachnospiraceae bacterium
ACATTCTGCTCAGCACGCTCTCTTGTGGTAATGACCAGCATTCTAAGAGCACTCTTTCTCTGTCCTCGCTGAATCAACGACTTCTTGATAATACAGTGCAGAATCTGCATAAAGAAGATTGAAAGTACAACCGTCAGCACATAGATGCTTCGCTGAAAATTAAATCCATCGCTTCTTAATATCTCATATACAGCTATTAGTGCCGCAAACATCACATTCTTTTTCAAAACTGCCTTCAGTTCTTCAAACACACCTCTGCTAGTAAATTGGTTTGTCCCTGGATAGAACAAGCATGTGATAACACTCACTGCCAATACGGTAATTACATTTCTTTCTAATGTATCTGTCGTCTCTGCCAATGTCCATCCATATCTTTTCATCAGCCATATATAACCTGATAAAAAATAAGCTCCCAGCATACAGAATAAATCAGCAAAAAATATGATAAAGTGCTGAATGCGCTCCTTTGTCTGTCTCATCTTCGGTTTTCCTCTATATCTATATAATTCGTATTCTTATCAATATAAACCCAGCAAAACACTCATGTTATGCTCCACGTTCCACTTGATTTATTGTAATTAAATAAAATACACGTAATCTTCCGATTACGTGTATTTTACATCAGTATGTATCATTGTGTCAATCGCCTTATTGTGCCACATCCTCTTCCGTCAATGTCTCCCCGTTATAAACCTTCTGAACCAGTTCCTTTGCCTTTTCAACTGTCGTCATATCCGGCCTCATAACATATGCTGTTACTCCTGATGCAAACGAATAGCACTCTGCATTGTCACCATTTCCTGCAACTGCATACTGCTGCACATTCCATGTACCGCCCTCATTAAGCTGCATTCTTACAAGATCTGAAATCTGTGATGAAGAAAGACTTGTCTCGAAACTATCTGATATGCTATCCATCAACCCGGCATAGTTATTCAAGATTGCAGGTGATGCCATCTTTTTCACAACAGCTTTAATCATCGCCATCTGATTCTTTCCACGCTGATTATCTCCACCAGCCAGGGAATATCTTTCTCGAACAAATCCAAGTGCCTGAATGCCACTAAGATAATTATCCCCCACAACAATATTATCACCACCATGCATCGTCGTAAATGCGTAATCTGAATGAACAGTGATTCCACCTAATGCATCTATAATCCCTGTAAATCCTGTAAAGTTCAATCTAAAGTAATAATCCACATCCGTATTGTACAGCATTCCAAGTGTATCCATAGAAACATTCACACCATATATCCCCGCATGTGTCAGTTTATCCGGTATTCCATTTGAAATCGATAATGGCACATAATAATCTCTTGGAGTATTAATCAACAGAATTTCTTTTGTATCTGGGTTCACAACTGCCAGAATATTCACATCACTTCTACTTGTTGTTGACACAGAACCATTCGTATCAATTCCACTGATAAATACTGTAAATGCATTACTTGTGACATCGATTTTCTTAACCGCCTCAATCTTTGTCTTAATCGTCGTACTGTAAACCACTTTCGTTCGATCTTCAAAATCCGAGTAACCATCCGTATCCTTCATAGCCCCCGCATATGCCTGATTCATAACAATGGCCTGCACCTCTCCTGTAAAGAGCGCATCCATTAACTCCTGAATCGACTTATATTCCTCTGGATTAATCGAACTCCCCAGACTCTTGTCTATATCTGCAATTGCAGCATCTGTATTCTCTACATCCAGGTTCTGAAGCTTGCCATATGTATACCCTTCTGTATCTTTTAATTTTTCTGCCGCATCTTCTTTCATTACATATACATTAACAACATCCGTCTTGGTATCAGCTCCACCTATCTTATCAAAAGTACCACTGGCATAGCCTACATAATAAATACCGAATGCCATAACAACCGATAATATCACACATATAACTTTGGCAAAAGTCCGAAATTTCTTCAGGAACATACAGACCATCAAATACGCACCAACGATTAAAAGCACTACTACAATTGGTAGAAAATACTTTAACGGCAGCATATTCAGATACATTAACATTCCAATCAGTATCAATGACAGCACCAGCTCGATTGCAGCGAGTGCAATCCCGAATCTCTTAGACTTCAGCACATCTACGAACTTCTGTGATGGTGTTTTTGCTTTTGCTCTTGCTCTTGTATTTTTTCCTTTTTTTGAATCACTCATTTTGCTCCTCGTCTCTCTATTAACTCTCTGTCATTTTCTCTATTCAACAATCAATTTATAGCGATTCAGCATGTTCTGTACTTCTTCTTTGGAATTGAACATCATGACATCTATAATTGATAAATTCGATTGAAATTCATTTTTAAACTGAACATACTCAATATCATCAGTCTTTAAAAAGCTCAACTTTATATCGTGCGCTCGAAACTCTTCAAACGAATATAATTCCTGTCCACCAATGGCATTATAATATTCATCTGCTCCTAACAGTCTACAGATTTCCAGAACTTTTTCCTGTCCCTTTAATTCATTATTTTTTTCAATGGTAGATGACACAATAAACTCTGTTTCGATATCCAGATATTCTGCAATCTTATAAAATGAATACGTTATTAAGGACGCTAAATCTTCTTTTTGTGCGCTCAATATATCTTCGAGAATAGGATAAACCACGTCATAATACGGTGCCTTTTTATATGCTGCCTCCAGAATTCTGAGATTCTTTTTTATAACAGGTTCCTCATTAGATACTTCTATCTGATTAATCAGTTTGAAGGGACTTGCCCCTTTCATCTGAACATTGAAGTACTTTGGTTCGCCATTTACAAGTATTCGATTTCTATTGATCCATCCACCCTTTATAAAATTCACATCATCATAGATAACATATTTATCCACTGCATTCATCAACTGCCAATACCCAATGTATGGCATAAAATATGGCTGCATTATTCCTAACTTCATCTTCTCTCCATCCTCTTCTATTTACGCTTTTTAATCACATCCACGCAAAACAAATATCCCTTTTGTTTGGTTAATATAGATCCTAAAGCATACACAATTATTCCTGCTATTATTTGTATTGCCAATGCAATCATTTCGGACATATGTAATAATCCAATTGGGTAAACTATTGCCCCCATTACAGCCGACAATATCAGTGGCGGCAGCATATCTTCGAACTGCTCTCTAAAGCCGTATTTCAACAATTTTCGATTTGGTGCTGAATTTATGAATGTGCTAGTTATCCCCGTTACAATTAAACTTGCAGCTACCGCTATCGGGCCGAACGGTAATGAGACCAATAATGCAATCATTCCAATACATTTTTTAATCACCTCAATTCTCAGGAATAAATCACTTCTCCCGAGTGCATTAATCGCTTGAATATTTGCCGTATGAACTGGCCACAGGCCATATGTAAAGCAAAAAATTCGTAAATACGGAACACATGGTAGCCATTTATCCGTTAATATCAAGCTAACCAGCGGTTCAGCTATTACTCCTAACCCCACCATCAATGGCCACATAATATATGAGCTAACCTGAATTGCACGTCTAGTCATCATCTTTACTTTTTCTTTATCATTCTGATATTGTGAAAGCGCAGGAAATAAAACACTACTTATTGAAGCATTAATATTATTTACAATTAAAGCTGGATATTTATCCCCTTGATTATAATATGCCAAATCCGATGAACTATAGAGTTTTCCTATGAGCAGATTTCTTAATTGAGCATATCCAGTATCTAATAACGCCGATGCCAGCAATTTCCATCCATAATATATAAGTTTTTTGGTTTTACTCCACGAGAATAATAATTGTGGTCTCCAATCGACTGTAAAAAACAAGACAACTGTATCTACACAGGTATTAATTAAATACTGTGCAACTAACGCCCATATTCCAAACCCATGATATGCCAGTATCACTCCAGCAACTCCCGAAACTAAAGTTCCAAATAAAGTTGACCAAAAAAAACGTCGAAATAACATTTCTCTGGATACATACGCATGTTGCACTGAATTCACTGCTGCAACTGGAATTCTTATTGCCAAAACCCTAAGTGCTGGACATAAAATCTCCATCCCGTAAAATCTTGCAATATAAGGTGCAGTAAAAAATAAAATCCCATATATTAAAAAAGATATCAATAAATTAACGATAAATACAGATGAAAAATCAACTTTATCAGCATCAATTTTTTGTATCAACGCATTTCCTAAGCCATTGCTTACAAACACATTCGCAATCGTTATAAAAACCATTATCAATGCCACTGCACCATAATCTTCAGGCATTAGCAATCTTGCCAGCACTATTGACACCACTAAAGTTACAATCTGTGCTGTTATTCGTTCCGCAAACTTCCAAAACAAGTTCGCAAACACTTTGGTTTTCATCGATTTATTCTCATTCTCTGACATGTTTTAACCTCTATCTTATCCTCAATTCATTAAATCGATCTATCTCCATCTCTGATTTGTAATCCATAAACAATTTCATGCAATCATATTGTGGAACATATCCCAACTCGCTCTTTGCATTGGTAATATCCATTAAAAATCCACCACCTGCTTTTTTCTCAGGACGATATATAATTTCAGACGGATGATTCTTAGGAGAAAACACCTTAATTATTGTTTCTACCTGTTCCTGAAGGGTAACTGGAATCCCTGTTCCGACGTTATACACACCTCCGTCACATGCACATGTAATTGCTTTGCAAAACATCTGTGCACAATCATATACATGCACCATATCCTTGGAATACTGAGGATTTCCCCAGATTTCAATCGGTTCTCCCTTCATCGCCTGATCAATCATTCTATAGACCGGGCGTAATGTTTTTACGCCATTTGGATAATAATATTGAAATGGACTATAACTATAAATTGTTGGGAATCTAAAGATATAATACTTCAAACCGTATTCTTCATGATAATGTTTAATCAGCTCAATCGCTGTGTTTTTAGAAATAACGTATACTGCATGATCCCCCTTGTAACTGAACTTTGGTTCCAAGTCTGGCTTTAATACCACACCTTCCTGTGCATACTCTGAGATATCAAACACTGTCTGAGAGTAT
>CAZPHI010000090.1:0-4890 GCA_964586425.1 uncultured Lachnospiraceae bacterium
CCTTCTTCCCTTATTTTTTTACTAATCTTGCCAATAATAATTATACTCTAACATAGCTTTTCTATATTACTATTATATGCGTTACTAATCAAAATAATTCATCACTAATTATTAAGAGCTTCTATATCTTCTATTTTTTCAGCTGAAAGCTTAATAGCCTCAACAACATCATCAATTGATATTTTCATCTCCATTGCAACTTCTTTTACAGTAGCCTTTCTGCCTAACTCCTGTTTTAACTTAGCTGCACAATCATTAACAGCATTTACCCTGTTTAATACCTTAATATTAATGTTAGAATTACTCTGCTGGTTACTAATCAATTCTTCCATTCTATGTTTCACAGTATCAATAACTGCTTCTGCTAAAGTTTTGTTATTAGCAATATTAGTATTCATCCATTCTTCACTCTTTAAACTGGACATTATTGTCAGATTAGCTTCCTGAAGCAAATCACAAAGCATTACACCTTTGCCGGCATATGTTTTAATCTCCTGTAATATATTATGCATGTAATAATTAATTAATGAATTATATGCTTTATCATCTCGTGTATCCATATATTTTTTTGCTGCTAAAGCAAATTCATCAGCTGTACAATCTGGTACTTCTTGCATCTCTTCTGTAAAGAGTTTCTCAAAAGCTTCATCCTGTGCTCTGATTTCAAGCATTCTTTCATCTATTGCTTCCTGCTCTTTGGCATCAATATCAAGAGTATCCGTTTTAGTTTCAAATTGCTCTGACAATCTCTCTATATCATCCACATCGCTAACTGTAATTCCTCCATTAGCCAGATATCCGTATACTAATGATAGCTGTTCTTTTGAAAGACTTATATTGTGAAATGCTGTGTTGATATCCTCTCTAGTTACTGTATTATTATTAGCTTTTGCAATTAACTTTAACTCTTCAAGTGTTTCAACAAAGATTTGTTGTTGATCCATAGTTTCCTCCATAGACTCTTTGGTCCTCTTTTTTATTATAACTTTTTATGTATGTTTCATTCTATTATATTTCAATGAAATTGTAAATAAGCCAAAGTTGACATTCACAAAGATTTCAAGTATATTTTAATAGTGCTTGTCACAAATTAAATATAATGAAAGCAGAGGTTTTAATATTATGAGAATTGCATTAATTAATGAAAACAGTCAGGCAGCTAAAAATGAGCTTGTATATACAACATTGAAAGCTGTAGCAGATAAGAAAGGTTACGAAGTTGATAACTATGGTATGTATTCAGCTGATGATGCTGCACAGTTAACATATGTACAGTGTGGTATCCTTTCAGCCATCCTTCTTAACAGTGGTGCATGTGACTTTGTAGTAACAGGTTGTGGTACTGGCGAAGGTGCTATGCTTGCTTGTAATACATTCCCAGGTGTTATTTGCGGACATGTTGTAGATGCATCAGATGCATTTATGTTTAGACAGATTAATGACGGTAACGCTATTGCTCTTCCATTCGCAAAAGGATTTGGATGGGGTGCTGAATTAAACCTTACATATATCTTCGAGAAATTATTCGAATGTGAAGGTGGCCAAGGTTATCCTAAGGAAAGAGTTGTTCCTGAACAGCGTAATAAAAAGATTCTTGATGAAGTTAAAAAGTACGCATATAATGACTTAATCACAATATTAAAGAATATCGATCAGGAATTAGTTAAAGGAGCCGTAGCTGGTGAGAAATTCCAGGAATTATTCTTTGCTAACTGCAAAGATGAGAAACTTGCTGACTATGTAAAAACTCTTCTTGCTTAATTAGTATAAAACAATTTTCCCAAAAAAGTTCTAGAACTATTCATAATGAATACTTCTAGAACTTTTTTTAATAACATTATTTAGTCGCATAATTGAACAGCTTTTGCTTCAACATAATCAATCAAGCTTTGTGGACTTAATATAATCTGTGCACCTCTTATTCCAGCACTAACCGCAATTTCATCAAATAATATGCAGGTTTCATCAATATATGTCGGGAATTTTTTCTTCATTCCTATTGGAGAACATCCACCTCTAATATATCCCGTAACAGCTAACAGGTCTCTCATAGGAATCATCTCAACTTTTTTATTACCTGATTCTTTCGCTACATATTTCAAATTAAGTTCATTAGCTACTGGAATACAGCAGACAATATATCCCGTTTTATCTCCGTGTAAAACCAATGTTTTGAACACTTGCTCTAATGGCTGTCCCAACTGTTCTGCCACATGAATACCAGATAAATCGTCTTCATTAACCTCATATTCCTTTGTTACAAACTCTATGTCTGCTTGTTTTAGTAGACGCATAACATTAGTAGTAACGCTTTCTTTATCATTGCTTTTTTTCATATCCTTCACCCCTAATATACTGAATCATACCAGGACCTAGTTTTTCTGTTGGTCTAGCAATAAAATCATGATGTTCATAAAACTTTTCTCTGCCTTTTGCACACATAAGGCAGAGCATCATCTCACTTCCATCCATAGTGATTGAGATTACATATTTTTTTAGATATTCAATTAACCCACTTCCAATCTTTTTCCCTTGATATTCTGGAATAACAATTAGATCCTGAATATATGAAATTACAGCTCCATCACCAACTATTCTACCCATTCCAACAGGTTGATTATCATCAAAGACAACTATATTATACAAACATCTTTCAACTGCAATCTCTGCCTGTTCCTTTGTAAGCACTTTCCAATTCACTTTTGAGCGTAAGTACAAATATATATCAACATTCAAAGCATTTTCTTTATATACTAGCATTATTGCCTCCGTCCAAATTATATGTGTATATTAAATTCTATTATTTTTTCGTATATAACTAATATAGTATACACACAATTTTTTAAATTGTCTATATGTTTATGCGAGTATTATATCCAAAGAAATCTGTATTATTATCAAAACTAGTACTATTTTACCCTTTTATTACAGTATTTCTTATGATATAATATTATAGTTTTATACCTAATCATATATAACATAAATAACCGATGAAATGGAGATACATATATGCTAACAGTTGCCAAAGATGGTTCTGGTGATTTTACAACATTATCAGATGCTATTCAATTCCTCGAGACTAATGATTCATCAGATTATACAGAGATTTTCGTTAAAAAAGGTATTTACAAAGAAGTTGTAGAATTACGAAAGAGTAATGTACATATACAAGGTGAGGATGCCAAAGAAACTATAATTACATATGATAATTATGCCAATATGACCATGGATGATGGTTCAAAGCGTGGAACATTCCGTTCTTATACAATGCTTTTATTTGCGGATAACATAAGACTATCTAACTTAACCATTGAAAATTCTTCAGGTTTTGGATACGAAGTTGGACAAGCAATCGCTTTATATGCAGAAGGTGATATGATAGAAGTTAATAACTGTATTCTTTTAGGACACCAGGATACTTTATTTACTGGTCCCCTTCCACAAAAAGTTAAGATTGCAGGTGGTTTTACAGGTCCGACAGAGTTTGCTCCTCGTACTAACTGCAGACAATGTTATACCAATTGTTATATCTGTGGTGAAGTTGATTTTATATTTGGCAGCGCCACAGCATATTTTGACCATTGCACAATCTATTCATTGAATAGGAATGAAGCAATTAACAGTTATATTTCTGCTCCTTCAACACCTGAAGGTCAAAAATATGGCTATGTTTTTGAAAGCTGCAATATTACCGGTAACTGTCCAGACGGAACTGTACTTCTAGGACGTCCATGGCGTGATTATGCCAAATCAGTATTCTTAAGATGTACTATGACAAAGCAGATTAATGAGCAGCATTTTGGAGATTGGAACAAGCAGAATGCATATGGCAAATTCCTCTTCGCTGAATATAATTGTCAAGGTGAAGGTGCAGATATGTCTAAAAAAGCTGTTTATGTTACCGTTCTTTCAGATAGTGAAGCTGCTGAGTACACAAAAGATAAAGTTCTTGCTACAAGATAAGATTCCTATTTTAATCATTAATAAATCAACATTAAAAGGCCTGAGATTTTATTCAATCATCTGATTGATAAAAATCACAGGTCTTTATATTATTAAACTATTCTATTATTATTTTATTGTAAATGTTGCATTCTTTCCACCACTTATTGCAGTCGATAAAACTATTGAATTCATCTCAGATGCAGTATCCTTATCAACAGCAAATATTGCCACTACCTCTTTACTTGCATTAGCAGTCAAATTTAAATTACTAATATTAATAATATCATTGTTCAGTATACTTATATTCTCAGATACAGGGCTCCCATTATTAACAATCAACTTCATTGCTAATGAATTATTAGTAGTATTAAGCTGTAGGTCTCTACCTGATGTATTAGTAATGTTGAATTTCAAAACCACAAGCTTTTTACCATCTGGCGAAGGCATAGAAAGAACTCCATCCTCTGGATACTTATCAGCCACTACATAATCTATATAATTAACTGTACATCCTGTAATCCCAAGTCCCTCTACAATTAATGCCATCGGGTCATACTTCGTTGACTGTTGTGGTGACTGAGTTGTTGTCTGACTCTGTGAAGGCTTTGTAATCTCTGGTGTTGTAGCTCCTGTTGTTCCAGTGGTATTACTTATTATACCTTTTTTAGCCTGTCGAACTTTATTATAATTCCATTCATTCTCAAAGGAATATTTTAACATTACTCCAGCTGCATATTCAGCAAGAAGATCATTTTGTTCACTAGTAACTGTAATTTTACTTCCACAAGCTGTCAAAGAACCTGACGCCATTACAATTGCAAGTAAAAAACAAATTCTTTTTTTCAATCCAGCCTCCAATCTGTATATTACATACGAAGTTATTAATATTAGTATTGTACCAAGTCGCTAGCGCGACGGCTAGCCCCAGTTACAATATTTCCACCA
>CAZPHI010000091.1:0-4736 GCA_964586425.1 uncultured Lachnospiraceae bacterium
GCGGTTCAACGAGAGGGAGATAATGCTAGCCATTTATTTCTCTACTCTATTATATAAATTAAATAGAGTGATAAATGAGATAAAATCTGTACTTGTTAAAATTAGCATTAAATAATATGTATTTATTGATTGTATAACTATATATGATATAGCATTTTGTACAATTTTAATAAAGTAATTTTGTAAAATTAGTCAAATCACAACAATTTTACCAAAATTACGTTGACTTTAGCCAATAAAGATGCGATAATTACAGAGAATTGGGTGGACTATAATTATATATACTAATAATATAGATGCTACCCAGAAAAATATAGGAGGAAAAATATGAAGAAGAAAATGAGACAAAGAGTTGTTGCCTTATTTATGGCAATGCTTATGATTGTTGGATTAATTCCAACAGATTTTGCTCTTGTTACTGCTAATGCAGCAGACGGCGACAAAGTTTATACGCTGAATGCTAATGACTTAGCAGTAAGTAATGAAGTAGCTGATGGAACTACATTTGGTACTGACAACTATTTCACTATTTCAACAGCAAGTGGAGCAACAAAAGTTGATGAAAACGGAAAAACAAGTGATGCAGGTGATACATTCACAAAGAGATTAAAACTCTATAAGAATTCATCTGATGCAACAAAGAATGGTAGACTGATGTTTACAACAACAGGCGCAGCTACAATTAAAGTAGTTGGTATGTGTGGTGGTAGTAAAGATAGCATTGATATGGGTGTATACAATGCTAGTACAGATGTAGTAGTAGGCGCAACAGTTACTGTTGATGGCGCATATACAGATAATATTATTCCAGAGCAGACATTCGAAGTAACAGAAGCAGGAACATATTATATTGGAAGTACATCAATCATTAAAGGTCTTAACCTTTACAAAGTTGTTGTAACAGAAGCAGCACCAGCTCCTGCTCCTTCAGTTGATAAAGTTAGCGTAATGAATGCTAATGATTTAGCAGTAAGCAATGAAGTAGCTGATGGAACTACAGTCGGTACTGATGGATACTTCACTATTTCAACAGCAAGTGGAGCAACAAAAGTTGATGAAAACGGAAAAACAAGTGATGCAGGTGATACATTCACAAAGAGATTAAAACTCTATAAGAATTCATCTGATGCAACAAAGAATGGTAGACTGATGTTTACAACAACAGGCGCAGCTACAATTAAAGTAGTTGGTATGTGTGGTGGTAGTAAAGATAGCATTGATATGGGTGTATACAATGCTAGTACAGATGTAGTAGTAGGCGCAACAGTTACTGTTGATGGCGCATATACAGATAATATTATTCCAGAGCAGACATTCGAAGTAACAGAAGCAGGAACATATTATATTGGAAGTACATCAATCATTAAAGGTCTTAACCTTTACAAAGTTACAGTTACAGAAAAAACAGGTGGTTCAACACCAACTCCAACAAGAAAAGATTGGGCTGAGGTTGCAGCACCAGTACTTGGTACACCAGTAGTTTCATCTAACAAAGTTACTGTTCCATTTACAGTAGTTCTTGGAGATGAAGGCGCTGATGTAATTAAGGTTACAATGTATAGTGGAGAAGAAGCTGTCGCAAGTGTAATGAATATTAAAGCTGCAGTAACATCTGCAGAATTTACACCAACAGCATCTGGTGACTATACATTCAAAGCAATTGCTTATAGAAATACAGCAAAAGATGATGTTAAAGAATCTAATGAGGTAACAGCTACATACTTACTTCCACTTGGAGCTGCAAGCATTAACAGTGCTACAAGCCAGGGTGGTGGAAAAGTTAAATTATCTTGGACAGCAGTTCCAGAAGCTACTGGATACAAAGTAGAATATAAAGTTGCTGGTTCAGATGATTCAACATATGCAACAGCTGTAGATAACACTGCTAATACAACATATGTAGTAGCTGATCTTACAGTAGATACAGAATACACATTTAAGATTACAGCTTTAAGAGGTAATGTTGCTGCAGATAAGAATGTTACAACAGATGCAACAGCAACAGCAGAGTCACAGAGAGAATGGTCATTCTCATCTTATGGTGATGGTAGTAGCACAAGCAAGAATACAGTTTCTGGTAATGCTAATGAAGGTTCTGTTTCAATCACAAGTGAAAGTGGTAAGATTGTACCAGCTACAACAGATGGTCTTGCATTCTACTACACAGCAATTGATCCTAAGACAGAGAACTTTACATTATCAGCTACAGTTAACGTAGATTACTGGACATTAAGTAATGCTCAGGAAGGCTTTGGTCTTATGGCAGCAGATACAGTTGGAACTAATGGTGATTCAACAGTATTCTGGAATAACTCATATATGGCAACATGTACTAAAGTAGAATATTACTATGATCAGGAATTACAGGCAGCTACTGATGATTCAACAAAAGATAAGATTACAATGAAACTTGGTATTGGATCACAGCAGAAAACTGGTGTAACTAATGAATTATTAAGCAAATTCTATGATAAAGATACAGAAACAATTAATAATAACTTCGTAACAAAGATGACAACACTTGATACATCTTGTGGAGCTTTTGGTCCTGGAACATACAACATTATTGGTAATTCAACTAATGCTGCAACAGGAACAGTTGAGAATCCTCTTGTATCAATAAGATTAACAATTCAGAAGAACAACACAGGTTACTTTGTAAGCTATACAGATCCAGAAGGTAATGTAACTACAAAGAAATACTACGATACAGAAGCACTTAGCAAACTTGATGAAGACCACGTATATGTTGGTTTCTTTGCTTCAAGACATGCAGGAATTACTGTAACAGATATCGACTTTACAACAATCTCTCCAGAAGAAGATGAAGCTAAAGAAGAGCAGCCAATCGTTACTGTAACACCTAACTACAAAGTAGTTTCAGCTTCAACATCAAACAAAGAGAATTATCCTTTTACATTCTCTTCAAACTGCAATGGTAGACTTAGCGTAACAGATAACAATAACAATCTTGTAATTGATAGCGTTGTTGTTACAGGTGGAATTCCATATGCACAGAATATTGATTTATTATTAGGAACAAACACATTAACAGTATACTTCGTTCCAGAAGATGGTTATAAACCAAGTGAATTCGAAGTATTATCAGATTATGAACCAGTAAGCTTTGATTACAATGTAACTTACTTCTTCTATGGAGAAAGCGGCCAGGTAATCTATGTATCACCAGATGGCAAATCAAGCGGTAATGGTTCTATGGCTAAACCACTTGATATCTATACAGCAGTTAAATATGCACTTCCAGGACAGTACATCGTACTTATGGAAGGTACATATAACTTAGAGAAGACTGTAAAGGTTGATAGAGGAATTGATGGTACAGCTGATAACATGATTTACATGGTAGCTGATCCAGCAGCTAAGACAAGACCAGTATTAGACTTCGGTGGTTTATGTGCAGGTATGGTACTTGCAGGTAACTACTGGTACTATAAAGGATTTGATGTAACAAATTCAGCAGATGCACAGAAGGGTCTTCAGTTATCAGGAAGTTACTGTACTATTGACCAGGTTGATGCATATCACAATGGTAATACAGGTATTCAGTTAAGCAGATACCTTACAACAGATGGTTTCAATGAATGGCCAGCATATAACACAGTTCTTAACTGTACATCATACGGTAATGCAGATGCAGGTTATGAAGATGCAGATGGTTTTGCTGCAAAACTTACAGTAGCTGATGGAAACCAGTTCATCGGATGTATGGCATATAACAATGCTGATGATGGTTGGGATTTATTCGCTAAAGTAGAATCAGGTAACATTGGTGTAGTTACATTATTCAACTGTGTAGCATATGGCAATGGATATCTTGAAGATGGTACTAATGCAGGTAATGGTAATGGATTTAAACTTGGTGGTTCTAGTATGTCAGGATACCACAGATTAATTAACTCTGTAGCATATGACAATAAAGCTAAAGGTATTGATTCTAACTCATGCCCAGATATTCAGGTAACAAACTCTACATCATTCAACAATGAAGGTTGCAACGTAGCTTTCTATACAAATGATGCTAAGAATACAGATTTCGAAGCAACAGGTCTTATCTCTTATAGAGAAGGAACAAATCTTGGTGAGAACTTTAAGTTTAAGGGATCACAGGATACAACTAAGGTTTATAAGACATCTAACTACTACTGGGATGCTGAAAAGCAGGTTTCAATCAACTCTGATGGAACTGATGTAGTATATGGTGACAGATTTGTAAGCCTTGATACTTCAGTTGCTCCAGGTAGACATAGTGATGGTAGCCTTGATATGCACGGTTTACTTGAACTTGTTGGTATTGAATCAGTAACAGTTATGCCAATTACAGTTGGATGGAATGTTAATGATACAATGGGATTCATTATTAACAATGATCTCTTTACAAACTATGATGGCGTTAGATATTCTGGTGCTCAGTTAATTAATACACCTTCTCCAGAATTAGATATTCCTGGAGTTGTAGTACCAAATGTTGATATTAAGATTCCTAAGAATCCTAAGACAGCAGATACAACACATATCTATCTTTTCATTACATTAAGTATCATGAGTGGTGCTGCATTAGTTGGCTTATACTACTATGATAAAAAGAAAAAAGCTTTTTACTAAAATATCCTTATAATATTTAGTTTTGGAATGTGCCGGGGGCCTCGCCTCGGCACATTTCTTTTTGTGTGCCAGGCATGGCACTAATCTAACTGGTGAAAGTCCAGTCACGGGTA
>CAZPHI010000092.1:0-4706 GCA_964586425.1 uncultured Lachnospiraceae bacterium
AAGCAACAACAATAACTATATAATAATTAATGCTATTTTGTCAATACATATATTTATGCATTGCTAAGCTGTTTTCCATACATATCATTAATGGTATCAACAAATCTTTCCTGGATTTTTGCAATCAGTAATTCTTTAGGACCATTGTCAAAAGGAACAAAACCTCCAGCCATTGTTTCATGTCCACCACCATTACCAATTCCACTAAGTGCTACATTAGTAATATTACCTGCATTATACTTTCTAAAATCACTTCTCACAGATAGTTTTATTCCATCACGCTTGATTGAATAGACAACAGAAAGATTAACCTCATCAAGAGCAAGAACAAAATCAGATATTGTTGCAATAAGAGCTTCTGGGCAGTCAAGACCAGTATTAGCAAAACTAATATTATCATATATCTTCATCGTATTAATTGCACTGGCATAAGCCTGCAAATCCGTAAACTGAATTTTACTAAGGTCAAGAGAATTCAATAGATTATTATCACTTAATCTATACAATTTATAAAACATCTCTAGATCTAATTCAGATACTCCTCTTGTCATATTATCTGTATCTATTTTGATACCATACATAAGTGCTGTAGCCACATTACCATCTGGAATAATATTATTGTCATAATAATAGCTTGCAATTATTGATGCACATGCACCTACCTCTGGTCTTATATCAGAATATACATATTCTATCTTTTCGTATGTTGGATGATGATCAATACATATAATTTCATTACCGGTCATATCTATAATATTAGCATTACCTTTTTGAGCGTCAATCAATATAACTTCATCATTATCATGAAGATCTTCCAGTTCTTCCAGATTCGCAATACTTATGTTAAGGCTGTTAACCATCTTTATAGTATTGCCCTTATCTATCTGACCCTTATAGCATATGGTTGAATCAATATTCTTTGTTCTAAGCAACATCTGAAGTCCATATGCACTTGCAATTGCATCTGGATCTGGAAAATTGTGAGTCTGAATATATACATAATTACCTGATATATTGCTGACGACTTCTTCAAATTTATTCATATTTTCTCCGTTCTATCTCTATTTAATCATTTGTAATTTGTTATATTATCGTAAATCTGTAGAATGCCACTAATGAATTATACTACCTAATCTCTCAAATTAATACACCCAAATGTAGGGGGAAACTTGACTTTTCACAATTTTCACACGGCATAAATCTTCATTATTTTTCCGAAATAATCTATTATTCCTCCCTTATTCATATCCTCATCCGCCAATATATCAACTTTTCCAATAACCTCATTATCATAATAATATACAAGTTCTCCAACGACATCTCCGTTGGTAATCGGAGCCTCAATATCCGCCAGCATATTCATTTTCTTAGTAATCTTACTTTCGTCTATATTGTTAGTAAACATATGCTTATATGTTTTGTCATATCTGCACCTTATTGTATCCTCAACTCCATTGCTAACCTTAAGTTCTGGAAGTTCCTCCATATTATGATCCACATAAATTGTACATGACGCAAATCCATAATTCAATAGGCTGATTGCATCTGCAAAACGAGTCTTGCTGTCCGGTGCCGCCATAATAACGGCTACTAACTCTAAATCGTCCTTCTTAGCTGTTGCGGCTAAACAACATTTTGCCAGTCCTGTAGAACCTGTTTTTAATCCGGTTGCCCACTGATACTGCTTGATAAGTTTGTTTGTATTAGACAACCCGAATTCGCTTTCGCCTTTAGCTGTCTTATGTGTTATTGTGTCCATCCATATGGTAGAATACTCATGAATCTGAGGGTGCTTATTAATAAGTTCACGCGACATCAAGGCTATATCTCTCGCAGTCGTAACATGACCATCAGCATCAAGTCCACAGCAATTAACGAAATTAGTATTATTCATGCCTAGTTCCTTAGCCTTATCGTTCATTCTTTTGACAAATGCTTCTTCGCTCCCTGATATATGCTCTGCCATTGCTACTGCTGCGTCATTAGCCGATGCTACAGGAATACATTTGATCATAGTATCCACAGTCTGTGTTTCTGCCACTTCCAGAAATACCTGACTTCCTCCCATTGAAGCTGCATGTTCTAAAACAATCACCTCATCATTCATCGTGATTTTCCCCGAATCAATAGCATCAAATATCAACAGTAATGTCATTACTTTGGTAACACTTGCTGGTCTAAGCTTTTCATCTGCATTATTCTCATATATCACCTGACCAGTTGAGGCTTCCATTAGAATTGCCGATGGTGAACTTATTGTAATTGCTGCCTCATTAGCTGATATCATCGTCGGATTAACATATGTAATACACAAAATCATTAGTAAAAAAAGGGATATACTCCTAATAAGTATATCCCTGATTCTAAAGACAGGTTTCACTCTTTCCTCCATTTCATGTGTTTGTAACACATAGCTGGTTTATACAGTATAGTGTGAAACATGCCTGATTTATTACATATTTTTGTTATTAATCAACCCATACTCCTGTGAATTCACCTATTTCTTTTGATTCACCTGACTTTGGATTAGCCATATATAATTTGTTATCTATAATAAAATACAAATTTTTCTTATACATTGTAGCTGAATCGGTTCTTCCAGTACCTATCTTAACCGCATCCGACGAAGATGAACTTCTATAATATATGTTCGAATCAGCACTATATGTATATCCACTGCCGGAATTTGACAGAAATCTTAATGTTTTTGATTCTACATTATCTGTAAGAACCTGCTTTCCTTTGCTGCTTGCAGATACTAGCTGCTGTTCCTTGTTAACAATAACTAATTCGTTATTCTTGCCAATATATATACAGTCATTATATGAATTATAATTTTCAATCGGTGTTAGTGCAGCCATCTCTTCTGACTTGATTGTTGTAAAGCCAGCCTGATAATTGCCTATTCCATATACAACACTATTACCACTGTCAATACCAATGGATACAATTCCATTTGATGATTTGAACAGGTTTGTATATGTATCATCCTTTAGATTGATTTGATAATATTCATTGTCCATAGACACACATATACTGCTATTGTCCTTGTTAGTTTTTACAACTGCACCATTCGTGACATAATGTCCTTTATTATTATCATCCATTGAATATATAACGTCGACATTCTCAGCAATCCTGCGTTTTTTATCCTGTTTTTCCAATGAGCCATCCCATAGTGCCCCATCCATGTCAAGGCATATATACTTATCCGATTCTGGATATATATACACAAGACTCTGTTTTTGTACTAATGTAGTAATGCTGCCGTCCTTATATTGTTTCAAATCAATGGAATCCACCATATTCTCGCCCGTATAGACGTCGCCTATATATGCTATCTCTGTATAGATAATGCTTCCATCATTCCCAGTATATAACAGTTTTTTTTCATTAATTCCTTCTGAAACATTCTTTAATTCTTTACCATCGCTCTGGTAAATGTTGTATATACCATCATCTTTGTTATAAGTAACATAGGCTGCGTATTTTTCATTGTACGAAGTTAACGCACCCGCAATATTCTTATTACTCAATGTATCTGGTAATGCTCTTTTATAAACAGTCGCACCATCAGATGTATACACTAATTCCTTAAAAGCTGTTTTGTTGTCAGTACTGTCAATACTGATTCCATCAGAAGCCATAAAGTATATATGATGTTTTTTTAGATTAAACACAACAAGCATCACACTAACAGCTGCTATTATCATAACCAATAAAGCCAAAATTTTAATTGCTAATTTTTTATACTTTTTTTGTATGATTATTTTTTTCTTAACGTCCCGTTGCTTTTCACTGCTTTTAGGTTCGATATGCAAAGACAGGCTTTCACTTTTGCTGTCTTTCTTATCAGCTTTAAGCTTGGCCTGTCTCTCTTCATATGCTTTTTTTCTTGCAAGATAGTCAGCATTATTAATCAAGATATCAGGGCCGTTACATTTAGGGCAGGTATTGCCCTCATATTCTGTACCGCATTTGACACATTTCATATGATAATCTCTCTTGCCTTATTATTTAAAATTCAAATTTGTTATCAAAGTAAGCCTTAAGATCAGCAATCTTAATTCTTTCCTGTTCCATTGTATCACGATCTCTGACAGTAACTGCACCATCTTCTTCTGAATCAAAATCATATGTAATACAGAAAGGTGTTCCAATCTCATCCTGTCTTCTATAACGTTTTCCAATATTTCCTCTGTCATCAAATTCACAATTATATCTCTTTGATAATTCTGCGAATATCTTTTCTGCACCTTCATTGAGTTTCTTTGATAAAGGAAGAATACCAATTTTAACAGGTGCAATTGCTGGATGAAAATGAAGAACTGTTCTTACATCGCCTTCACCTATCTCTTCCTCGTCATATGCTGAACAAAGGAATGCAAGTGTTACACGGTCTGCACCAAGTGATGGTTCAATAACATAAGGGATATATTTTTCTTTTGCTTCATCATCAAAGTATGACATATCTTCTCCAGATACACTCTGATGCTGATTAAGATCATAATCTGTTCTATCAGCAATACCCCAAAGTTCACCCCATCCGAATGGGAATAAGAATTCAATATCTGTTGTACCCTTACTATAGAAGCATAATTCCTCTGGTGAATGATCTCTTGCTCTCATCTCATCTTCTTTAATACCAAGAGTCTGTAACCAGTTAATGCAGTATGTTCTCCAATAATTAAACCACTCCATATCTG
>CAZPHI010000093.1:0-4668 GCA_964586425.1 uncultured Lachnospiraceae bacterium
AAATACCCGTGACTGGACTTTCACCAGTTAGATTAGTGCCATGCCTGGCACACAAGCAAAAACAGCCTGACGAAATATTTCTATTCCATCAGACTGTTATATCAATGTTTTTCTTTTTTCAAATATAATTCAGAAATATAGAACTATCTTAGAAAAGAATATTAATTTCTCGCAGTGTTATCTCCCTATAAACTTGAATTGTCACTTAGTACTTAATCACAACATTTAGAGCTTCCTCTGTGTTCCCTGCCATCTGAATTGCATCTTCTAACTGTTCCCATGGATATTCTTGGGTAATCATTTTTTCAATATTCCACTCACCGCTCTCCATGATTTTCATTACATCTCTTACATCTTCTGGATTATATCCGCCACTTCCAATAATAGCTAATTGCCCAAATGTCATTCCTAATACATCCACCGTTCTTACATTGGTTCCAACTGCAACCATTACCATGCGGGAATCTACTTTTCCATGTTCCTGATAATAATCAAGAATGGTATCTGCTCCTGCAGCATCAATATAGATATCTACATCTGCTGTTTCCCCCTTATACCCATATGCATTGCCAAAATATTTCTTCGAGATTTCTATCAAATCCTCATTCTTGTTATTGCATATTGCAAAGCCAAGATCTTGGGCAATCGATAAGCGGAAATCCGAATAGTCACAAATCATTACTTTTTCACAGCCAAAATATTTCAATGCAATCGCCGCAGCAATCCCAATGGTTCCAGCTCCAAAAACAATCGCACTTTCTCCTTTTTTAGGAAAGGACCTTCTTGCACCTCTACATCCAACCGTAAAAGGTTCAATTAAAGCTGCTACTTTATCAGAAATTTTATCACTTACTTGATATACTTCCACATTCATCTGTGCTACTGGTGCCTTAATGTATTCTGAAAATCCACCAATGGTTCCGGCTCGCTTTTTATCTCCTGTGATCAGTCTTGGATACGGATAAACTCGATCCCCAACTTTGATGTCCTTTACATTTTTTCCAACTTCTTTGACCAGGCATACTACTTCATGTCCAAATTCTCCTCCAATTGTAATCTTATGTCCAATTCCTGTTCCATGATTATATACTGCCACATCAGTTCCACATATGCTTGCATATATATTTTGTAAAACAATTCCATCATCTGTACATGTAGGATCATTTAATCCAGTCAATTCTATATTACCTTTTCCCTGATATAATGCTGCCTTCATTCTTTCTCATTTCCTTTCTTCCAACTACTATCATATAGACTGCAATCAAACAGATTATTGTAAAAGCACCCAATCCAGTGCATATTCCCATAATTCGATTAAAATTCCCATAATTCCTTGAACATAAAAAGTAATGACATATCTTCTTTTTTCTTTTGGGCAAGAGAATCGCTCCATAATTGGTTCAAATAAATGCTTATACAGCATATTATATCTGATGTTTGATTCATATATGACACAGCCTGCCTTAAGCAAGTCTATGCAGAAATTAGAAAGCATTATAGAAGTTACTTTATTTGAAAGAACAAAGAACAAGATTACAATTAATGATACCGGATTATTGGCTGCTGAGCTAGCAGAACAGATATTAAATCAAGAGGAGAACATGCTGACACAGCTCCGTCATTTTGATAAAAGCAGACACACCATCTCTTTGGGATCATGTGCACCTATTCCCATTGCTGAATTAGTTCCATTACTATCTGAGCATTATCCACGTTTTACCGTATCTTCGTTTTTAGAAGATGATGAAGAAAAGCTGGTTTCTGATTTATTGCAGGAACAATATCAGCTTATCGTTTTAAGCCATGATGTAAAAGATAGTAATTTATATGTGCAAGAATATTCTAAAGAACAGCTTTATCTATTGGTGCCAAAAGCACATCCGCTTTCTGGATACGACAGTCTGCATTTTGCAGATTTTGATGGACAAAATATACTACTCCACTCCAAAATCGGTTCTTGGAATGAAGTAGCTAGAGAAAATCTTCCTAATACACATTTTATGGTTATGGATAATCTAGATGCTATTGGCAACGTATTTGAAACAGGTGCTTTTCCTGCTTTTACGACAGATTACTTCTTGACTAAACAGACTCTTGCCGAGAATGTAAAAGCTATTCCTATCTTAGATGATGCTGCTACTATGCACTATTACTGTATTTGTAAATCGAGTAATTACAAACGCTTTGAGAAGATTTTTGATTTATTATAGAAGCTCTATTAATACTTATTTCTCCATAATCCATTCAGCACCTGCGTTTCCTCGTCATAATCTTACAAAACACCACAGCCGCCAGCGTACTGCACAGCGTCGCTACAATACCTGGTCCTACCACTAGTGCCGGATTCACACTTCCATACTGACTGCGATAGGCAATGATATTCACTGGAATCAATTGCAGAGAAGATATATTCAATACTAGAAAGGTACACATTTCATTACTTGCAATTCCTTTTTTGCATTCCGCCAATTCCACGTTCCTGCGTTCCTCTTCCAGCTTGCTCAATTCCTCCATAGCCTTCAGCCCTGCCGGTGTTGCAGCCCATCCCAGGCCAAAGAAGTTGGCAATTATATTCGCAGTTATGTAATTATAAGCTTCATGATTTCTTGGTACACCCGGAAAAAGATAATGCATTAGCGGATACAGCTTCTTTGTACAAGCCACAAGTAATCCTGATTTTTCCGCTATCTTCATCAAGCCACACCACAGCGCCATCACTCCACACATCGTTATACATAATTCTATTGCGTCCTTTGATGAATCTATTGCACCATTCGTAACCGAGGAAAGATTACCTGTGATAATTCCATAGATTATTCCCACTAGAATTAATGCTGCCCATATATAATTAAGCATATCCGTACTCCGTATATAATTTTTACATTATTAATACATATTGTACAAATACAGCATTTATTCATGTTATACACGCTATATTATCTAAAAAACATTCTATTTTCTAAGTATATCTACAGTATGGGCTGCTGCACCAATCATATCCTGTCGCTCACTAATTGACATAATATATCTAACATATATGTCATATGTTTCATCATCCATGGCATTAGTGACTGTTCTCATATAATTAGCAGGTCCATCAGGAGTAATTATCTTCACTCTGTTAAGCTCTGCTTTTTCATTGAGTTCATTAATATCTTCTATTCTTGCGAATTCATACAGGTCTCCCGGGCCCTTTACTTCGCAATGAAAATCCTCACTAAGTCTACCATCCTTTACGCATGCAGCTGCATTGCCTTCAAAGAAACCATACACTACGACACCATAATCGTTCATACAGTATGCAACAAGAATGTAACCGCCCTTTTTGGTAACTCGTTTTGCTTCTTTGAGCGCCTGCACCCTCTCTTCTATAGAAAAAAGATGATACATTGGTCCAAATACCAGAGTCACGTCCATTGATTCATCATCATAATGCGATAAATCTACTGCTGTGCCCTGTCTGGCTTTTACCGTACTTCTCATTGACTTGATAATATCAACATTGCGTTTTACGTATTCAAGTGCTGAAACATCATACCCTTCCTCTGCAAGTGCCAATGAATAACGTCCTGTTCCAGCTCCCACATCAAGGATTTTGATTTTATTATTGTCATTATCACCATCAAACTCATAGCATTGTTTTAGTTTGTCAAGACACTCATGTATATACTTCATAGTAATAGTAAATTCTATCTTTCCATGTCGTGTACTAAGTCTTTTTTCTTCTTTGAATTTATTATAATATGCTTCTATCTTATCCATTATATTCCTCACTTTGCGCAATTGCTTATAAGCATTCGTGTTTATTGATTCGATTATACATAATATGCACATCTATTACAAGAATCGAAAATAAATAAAACTAATATCTTTTATTAATATCTTTTATTAATGTCTTTTAATAAACATGCTTGTATAGTATAATAACGAGGTGGGATAAAGCCCTGCTAATCTGGGGCAGAAAGGAATAATATGTATAAGATTTTAATGGTTGATGATGACAGGGAAGTACTTGTTGTTAACCGGAAGTTTTTTGAACACAACAACTGCAAAGTGTGTATCTGCTCTGATGCGCGTTTAGCACTCAACACCGCCAAAGGTTTCAAGCCCGATTGTATTCTGCTTGATGTGCTTATGCCCGCTATTGATGGATTCCAATTGTGCCGTGAGTTTAGAGCATTTACCAATATTCCTATTATTTTCCTGTCTGGGAAAGTATCTGAAGATGACAAACTGAAAGGATTCAGCTATGGTGCTGATGATTACATAGTAAAACCTTACAGTCTTAAAGAACTCTATATTCGTATAATCGCAAATATACGGAGACACCGTATACTCACAAAAGAAAGCTCCAATACAATTCACATATGCGGACTTACAATCAGTGAAACTAATCACAAAGTACTCTACGATAACTCTATTATTCCTCTTTCTAATCAGGAATTCGAACTACTTTTATATCTTGTCAAACACCCCGATGAAACTATCTACTACGAGACACTTGGACAACAAATATGGGACAGCTATGCCGATACCGACCGACGCGCGGTGATGGTCGTTATGTCACGACTCAGGAAAAAATTGAATATGTATTGCCATAATGATGCAATTATTGAGTTTGAATAGCATCCACAAGTCTGGGAACCCTGATAAACAGGGCACTCCCGG
>CAZPHI010000094.1:0-4210 GCA_964586425.1 uncultured Lachnospiraceae bacterium
CACCTCATAATCTTGGTGAAGTAATAGATGCAGTTGTCAAAATTATTGATAACGATATTGAAGATAAGCCAACTGAAATAGAAGAACTTTTAAGTATTGTAAAAGGTCCTGATTTTCCAACTGGAGCAACAATCATTGGAAAGATGGGTATTGAAGAAGCTTATAGAACAGGTAGAGGTAAAATAAGAGTTCGTGCTGTTACTGATATTGAACCAATGCAGAATGGCAAGAATAGAATTGTTGTTACAGAGATTCCTTACATGGTTAATAAGGCAAAATTAATTGAAAAAATTGCTGATTTAGTTAGAGATAAAAAAATAGATGGTATTACTGACTTAAGAGATGAGTCAGATAGAACTGGTATGAGAATTTGCATCGAACTTAGAAGAGATGTTAATCCTAATATTATTCTTAATCAGCTTTACAAACATACTCAGATGCAGGATACATTCGGTGTTATTATGTTAGCTCTTGTTAATAATGAACCAAAAGTCCTTAATCTTTATGAGATGCTCAATTATTATTTGATACATCAGAAGGAAGTAATTACTAGAAGAACAAAGTTTGATCTTAATAAAGCTCAGGAAAGAGCCCATATATTACAGGGATTAATAATAGCTCTTGATAATATAGATAGAGTAATTACAATAATCAGAGGTTCAAAGAATATAGCTGAAGCAAAGGAAAGTTTAATTAAAGAATTTGCTTTATCAGATGTACAGGCTCAAGCTATTGTAGATATGAGACTTCGTGCTCTTACTGGTTTGGAAAGAGAAAAACTTGAAGCAGAGTATGCAGCATTGATGGCAACAATTGAAGAATTAAAAGCTATCTTAGCTGATGAGCATAAACTTCTTAATGTTATCAAAGAAGAGATTATCTTAATTAAAGATAAATATGCTGATGAGAGAAGAACATCTATAGGCTATGACGAATACGATATTACAATGGAGGATATAATTCCTGACGAAAGTACGGTTATTGCCAGAACAAATCTCGGATATATTAAGAGAATGACTCCTGACAACTTCAAGAGCCAGCATAGAGGTGGTAAAGGCATTAAGGGAATGCAGACAATTGATGACGATTACATAGAAGATCTTTTTATGACTACATCCCATCATTATCTTATGTTCTTCACTAATACAGGTAGAACATATAGAATGAAAGCATATGAAATTCCTGAAGCTGGTAGAACGGCAAGAGGAACAGCAATAATTAACCTGTTATCACTTCAGCCAGGAGAAAAAATAACCGCCGTTATTCCAATTAAGAATTATGATGATGAATCATACTTATTTATGGCAACTAAGAATGGTATAGTAAAGAAAACAAGTGTTAATGATTATTCGCATATCAGAAAAACAGGTATACAGGCAATTAACATCAGAGAAAATGATGAACTTATTGAAGTTAAATTAACTGATAATACAAAGGATATAATGTTAGTTACAAAACTTGGACAGTGTATTAGATTTAATGAAACTGATGTAAGACCTACCGGACGTAATGCAATGGGTGTTATTGGTATGAATCTTATTGATGATGATGAAGTAGTTGGAATGCAGCTTAATACACAAGGTGATTCATTACTTATAGTATCAGAGAATGGAATGGGTAAGAGAACTCCAATTGAGGAGTTTACAACTCAACATCGTGGTGGTAAAGGTGTAAAATGCTATAAAATCAATGAGAAAACCGGTAATGTAATAGGTGTTAAGGCTGTAGATAATACAAGAGAATTTATGTTAATTACAACTGAGGGTATATTAATTCGACTTAGAGCAGAGGATGTATCTGAATTAGGACGTATTACTTCAGGAGTAAAATTAATTAATCTTGACGATAATGTAACAGTTGCAACAATTTCAAAAGTAAGAAAGAATCCAGATGATGGTAATGATCATGATGTTGAAGGATTTGAAGATTCAGATGATATAGAAAGTGTAGAAGAAATAGAAGATACAACTAATATTTCACAGGAAGCAGAATCATCAAACATAACTGGAATTTCTGATGACATTGAAGAATTACTCAATGCAGCTAATAAAGATGCAAATGATGATGAAGAGTAAATAAAACATTTATCAATATTAAAATGTAAAAAGGAGAATGTTATTCACAAATATGTGAGTACATTCTCCTTTTTGTGGATAAATATTGAATAAAACAAAGGTATATGTTAATATCTAGTTATAAAATATGATACGAGGTAGCGACGTGAGAGAAATTAATGTGAATGAAATTACCAATAATATTAAAGAAATGTGTATAGAGGCAAACCATTATTTATCATCTGATATGAAAAAAGTATATAGTAATGCTGTTAACGAAGAAGAGTCTCCATTAGGAAAACAGATACTTGAACAATTACAGGAGAATCTTGAAATAGCTGGAAAAGACATGATTCCAATATGCCAGGATACAGGCATGGCAGTTATATTCATAAAAGTTGGACAGGATGTACATATTACAGGAGGTAATATTACTGATGCAATTAATGAAGGTGTAAGACAAGGATATGTTGAGGGATTCTTAAGAAAATCTGTTGTTAATGATCCTATTATTAGAGAAAATACCAAGGATAATACACCAGCAATTATTCATTATGAAATTGTCGATGGAGATAAAATAGATATTACTGTAGCACCTAAGGGATTCGGAAGCGAGAATATGAGTCGTGTATTCATGCTTAAGCCAGCTGATGGTATTGAAGGTGTAAAAGATGCAATTTTGACAGCAGTAAAAGACGCAGGACCTAATGCCTGTCCACCAATGGTTGTTGGTGTAGGTATTGGAGGAACATTCGAAAAGTGCGCAATTATGGCTAAAAAAGCATTAACAAGAAATCTTGAAGAAGAATCTCCAGTAGAATATGTCAGAAATCTTGAACAAGAGATGCTTGAAAAAATTAATAATCTTGGAATAGGACCAGGAGGTCTTGGTGGAACGAAAACAGCATTAGCAGTTAATATTGAAACATATCCAACGCATATTGCAGGACTTCCAGTAGGAATTAATATTTGCTGTCATGTTAATAGACATGCACATAGAGTAATTTAATTATAAATGTTTTGAATTTTACTATATTAATGAAAACATAGAATGAGGTATATTATGGATAGATATATTAATGCACCAATTAGTAATGAAGATGCAAAATCACTTAAATCAGGAGATTATGTATATATTACAGGAACAATATATACAGCAAGAGATGCTGCACATAAAAGAATGTTTGAAGCATTACAGGATAATAAAGAATTACCAATATCAATGGAAAATAATATAATA
This sequence comes from uncultured Lachnospiraceae bacterium, assembly GCA_964586425.1. GTDB lineage: Bacteria > Bacillota > Clostridia > Lachnospirales > Lachnospiraceae > CAZPHI01. The sequence goes on from CAZPHI010000094.1 coordinate 3,295, forward strand.
TATTATATGGGACCATCTCCAGCAAGAGAAGGAAGGCCAATAGGATCAGCGGGACCAACAACAGCAAGTAGAATGGATAAATATGCACCATCTCTTCTTGACTTAGGTTTAAAGGGAATGATTGGCAAAGGAAAAAGAAGCCAGGCTGTAAAGGATGCAATAGTAAGAAATGGTGCTGTGTATTTTGCTGCAGTTGGTGGAGCAGGAGCTTTATTGTCGCAAAGAATAGTAAAATCAGAAGTAATTGCATATGATGATTTAGGTACAGAAGCAATCAGAAAGCTTGAAGTAGAAAAATTTCCTGTTATTGTAGTAATTGATAGTGAAGGCAATAATTTATATGAAACAGCGATAAATAAATATAAAAAGTAAAATCAATATATAAAACCAATAAATTAATGCTTGACACAAATATATCACTTTGTTATAATAATTCTTGCGTGTGACTTATGGAAAAGTTGTATGCACAATTTAATATTATATATTAAGTTCGGAGAAATACTCAAGAGGCCGAAGAGGTGCCCCTGCTAAGGGTATAGGTCGTTCACGCGGCGCGAGGGTTCGAATCCCTCTTTCTCCGCTAAGTAAACATAGGTTATAATGCCATGGTTTATACCATGGCATTATGTATCTTATAAATGATATGAATAATAACCAGTTTACCGAAATGCAAAATAAATAAAAAATTATTGACAATGCATTATTATTATGATATTATTAAATTCCGTCAGTAAGCTGATGAACAACATAATAAATTATTTTTTGAAAAAAATAAAAAAAGATGTTGACATATAGTATGTATGATGGTAATATAATATAGCTGTCGCAAATGACAGTAGCTACATAATAAGAAGTAGCAAATGAACATTGATAACTGAACAGTGAAACAACCCTGAAAATTCTAAAGAATTTTTAG
>CAZPHI010000095.1:0-4120 GCA_964586425.1 uncultured Lachnospiraceae bacterium
ACATAACGAGCTGCATAAGCTGCTGAACGGTCAACCTTTGTACAATCCTTACCAGAGAAAGCACCGCCGCCGTGACGAGCATATCCGCCGTAAGTATCTACGATAATCTTACGTCCTGTCAAACCACTATCTCCATTAGGTCCGCCAATTACAAAACGTCCTGTTGGATTAATGAAAATCTTTGTATCAGCATCGATCATTGCTGGATCAACAACTGTATCAATTACGTATTTCTTGATATCCTCATGAATCTGCTCCTGAGTTACCTCTGGTGCATGCTGTGAAGATACTACGATTGCATCTAATTTGATTGGCTTATTATTCTCATCATACTCAACTGTAACCTGTGTTTTACCATCTGGTCTTAAATATGCAAGTGTGCCATTCTTTCTAACTTCTGTAAGTTTTCTAGCAAGCTTCTGAGCAAGTGCTGCTGAATATGGCATATATTCCTCTGTCTCATTAGTAGCATAACCGAACATCATTCCCTGATCTCCAGCTCCAATTGCCTCGATTGCAGCGTCATCATCTTCGCCTGTTTTAGCTTCAAGTGCCTTATCAACACCCATTGCAATATCAGCTGACTGCTTGTCAAGTGCTACCATAACTGCACATGTATTACCGTCAAAGCCTTTTTCTGAACTATCATAACCGATTTCAACAACTGTATCACGAACGATTTGGCTAATATCAACATTCGCCTTTGTTGTAATCTCGCCCATTACCATAACAAATCCTGTGTTAGTTAATGTCTCGCAAGCAACACGACTGTATGGGTCCTGTGCCATAAGTGCGTCGAGGACAGCATCTGATACCTGATCACAGATCTTGTCAGGATGTCCTTCAGTAACTGATTCTGAAGTAAATAATCTCTTTTCCATTCTTTTCTCCTTGTCTCTTTCTTGTTGTGATATTATCCCATTCCATATTGAACAAAAACAGAGTCCCCATACATCAAAGGACTCTGTTCTCATATCATGATTAAGAAATCCTCTTATTGTTCGACTTAATCGCTCAGGTTGGCACCTTCCTTTCGGGGTTGCCGGGCTTCATAGATCCTATGTATCTCCACCACTCTAAATAAGGGATAATTCATTAAATTGTCATTTTGTTACGTCTTCTGCAAACATAATTATTTGCTAAGACTAAAGGTATGTTACAACATTTTCAAGGATGCGTCAAGCATATATTGATAAATGTTGTAAAATTCCTATTAACTTTGTATAAAATCAACTAAATCAAGCTCTCGTATAGCTTTGTAATCTCTTCGACACTTGTGTCACGTGGATTACCAGGGCGGCATGCATCATCATATGCTGACTGCGCAAGGAATGGAATATCCTCTTTCTTAACAATTTCCTTGAGGTCTGTTGGAATGCCTACATCACTTGCAAGCTTCTTAACTGCGTCAACTGCAGCTTTTCTATATTCTTCCTGACTCATATTCTCTGTTCCAGCTACACCCATTGCTTTAGCGATATCTCTGTATTTCTCGCCTGTTGCTGGCGCATTGTACTCCATAACAGTTGGAAGAATAATCGCATTAGCAATACCATGTGGTGTATCATATAATGCACCAAGTGGATGAGCCATTGAATGAACAATACCAAGACCTACGTTAGAGAATCCCATACCGGCTACATACTGGCCAAGAGCCATACCTTCTCTGCCTTCTGGTGTGTTATCAACTGCACCTCGAAGTGACCTTGCAATAATCTCAATTGCTTTGATATGGAACATGTCCGACAATTCCCAGGCGCCCGCTGTAATGTAGCCTTCGATTGCATGTGTAAGAGCATCCATACCGGTAGCTGCCGTAAGTCCCTTAGGCATTGATGACATCATATCAGGGTCAACAAATGCTACAACAGGAATATCATGTGGGTCAACACAAACCATCTTTCTATTCTTCTCGGCATCTGTAATAACATAATTAATTGTTACCTCAGCTGCTGTACCTGCTGTTGTTGGAACTGCAAGGATTGGAACCGATGGTTTTGTTGTTGGAGCGACACCTTCAAGGCTTCTGACATCCGCAAACTCTGGATTGTTGATAATAATACCAATCGCTTTTGATGTATCCATTGAAGAGCCACCACCTATTGCAATTAGGTAATCTGCGCCTGACTTTTTGTATGCTTCAACACCGGTCTGTACATTCTCTATTGTTGGGTTTGGTTTTATATTAGAATATAACTCATATGAAAGAGAGGCTTTATCAAGTACATCCAAAACCTTCTTTGTTACACCAAATTTTACAAGGTCCGGATCCGAGCATACAAATGCTTTCTTAAATCCTCTAGCCTTTGCTTCTACCGCAATATTCTCAATTGCACCTGCACCATGATAAGATGTCTCATTAAGTATAAATCTGTTTGCCATAATTAAATCCTCCTAATTGTATAAAATTGTATTATGAGCTAATAAAATCTTTTATTTCATAATTGTATTAATTATATCCTTTTTATTTGTTTTTTATTTGAATAAAGTATGAATATTTTATTAATTTATGTTACAATTTACTTTTCTTATTGGTATTTGCAAAATTCTCAAATTGACTATTTCCTAATATTGAAGTATAATATTTATACTAATTAGTGCAATTATATGCACATCGTATATCGTATAAAATCACATAATACACACAAGAAATTTATTTTAATATGGGGAGGCACAATGAAGGATAAATCAGTATTTATATTTGATGCAGAATGCGGAATGATTATATCTCGAGATGTAGTATCTGATTCTGGTCAGGTTATCGCAAAAGCAGGCACTACCATTGATCAAGGTGCCCTTGAGACTATGTCAAATTACCATATTCTAGAATTTTATGTAGAAGATGGAGTTGTTGATAATTCTTCGGAGGATAACAAATCCCAAGAATACGCTTCATATTATGAACATGTTCGTCAGAGTGAAGATTTTAAGAAGTTCAGCGAAGATTATATTCAATCTATTGATGGACTTAAGAACAGTCTTAATGATATTGTTGTCAGTGCTGGCAAAATCAATACCGATGAATTACTAAAAGCACCTGTTAATCTGCTTAGCGAAAGCAAAACAAGTCTTCATCTCTTTGATATGTTACACAGCATGAGAGAATTTGATGATTCATCATATGTTCATAGTATTAATGTAGCACTTATTTCATGTGTTATAGGACGATGGCTCGGTTATAGTGAAGAAAATCTTAACACGCTGATGCTTGGTGGACTTCTTCACGATATTGGCAAGCTGTTAATTCCAGATGAAGTACTCAACAAGCCTGGACGCCTTACAGCTGAAGAATATACTATTATGAAAACTCATGTTACTCTAGGTTATGAGAAGCTAAAAGATCAAGATATCGATGGACGTGTCAAAGAAGCATGTCTGTTACACCATGAACGTTGCGATGGATTAGGATATCCCTTTGGATTACAAGGTAATCGAATTCCTACAATAGCCAAAATCATAAGCATTGCTGACGTGTATGATGCAATGACTGCTGCCAGAGTTTATCGTGGTTCAATGTGTCCATTCGAAGTAATTAAAGGTATGGAAGACGAAGCATTTACAAGATATGACCCTGCATTTATGCTTCCATTTCTCAACAATATTGTATCTTCATATGTGAATAATAACGTTGAATTGTCTGATGGAAGTCTCGGTGAAGTAATTATGATTAATCATCATAAGCTTTCCCGCCCTGTTATAGCATGTACTAATGGTGAATTCATTGATCTGTCAAAAAGACATGATTTGGACATAGTTAAAATTATGTAATCTATGTTAATAACACTGATGGTGAGAGGATTCCAGTTGCACTTGATATTACCAATGCCAGATTCGTCAGCGAAGCCGGCATTCAGTCTAATGACAACATATATATATCACTAGTCGAAAACCAGCCCCATACTGATGCTGTTAAATCTTTTATCAAACATATTATAGATAATTGGGAATAAAAGTATTGATAGTTTTGATACTATTATTTCATATGCAGGTATTTTTCTTTAGTCGCCAGTCCGCCTCTGATATGACGTTCCTGCTTATTAATATCAAGAACTTTTCTTGCCTCACCTGCAAGAATAGGGTTGATTTTGATTAATCTAGCAGTTACATCTTTATGTACGGT
>CAZPHI010000096.1:0-4102 GCA_964586425.1 uncultured Lachnospiraceae bacterium
CGATTCACACCACTTATTATGGTTGAAAAATTGTACAAGAGATGGTACAATAGATACAGAAACAATACATAAAAATGAAGTAGGATGTGACAATTATGGAGCAGATAAGAGTACAATTGGTCAGCAGTCAGCAGTCAGCAGTCAGCAGTCAGCAGTCAGCAGTCAGCAGTCAATGGGATAACTCTGCTCAAAAATCGGATATATGCCACATAAAATAAGTGTACTGGATACAGAAGCAATTCTGTAATTCAGTACACTTATTTTACGTTGTTCAATTGATTACTATGAAAATCTAGTAATAATCGAACATCAATATCTAACTCATCTGCAATACGAAAGAGCAGATCCATGGAAACAGGACGAACGATTTTAGGGGCTTCAATTGCACCCAGATGTTGTCTGGAGATATCCAGACGTTCAGCAAGCTGTTCCTGTGTTATGTGCATATGCTTGCGATAATACTGAACATTGTATCCTATTTCAATATAGCGTAAGTCATTGCGTTCTTGATTCATCTCATCCATATGGTTTCACCTCTCTATTATTTTAAGTGTAGCCATATGATATTTAAATCATGCACAATCTAACAATTGATATTTAACACATAACAAGTTATAATTGATAGATATAGCATGTAGGATAAAAGATGACATACAAGTACAAAATACCTTTATCACAGCAAGATTTGCTATTACATAAATACAAAAAATGATTGGAGAAATTCAAATGAAAAGAAATTGGATGAAAAAAGGATTGGCGTTTGCCTTAAGTGCCATCATGGTACTGGGTGTTATGCCTTCACTTGGAGCAGGGGTAATGGAGGTGCAGGCAGAAACGACCAATATACTACCAACGGCAACACAGTTTGCCACCAAAGATGAACTTATGACCAACTATGATTTAAATGATTCAACAGATGCAACAGTTCAGAAAGTAATCTTTGGGCAAAATGGTTCAGGTGTTGCACAGGAGTGGAAGATTGCAGGAAAAGATACAGTAATCGATGGAGATAACATTGTACTCTTTGCATCAACCCCGTTGCTTTTATATAAAATGTTTGATAGTAAGATTGAGTCTGAGCCTTATACTAAGACTTATGATTCTGAAAAGGGATGCAATTATGGGATAGCGAATGCTCCAGTAAGTGTCAATGTAAACCATTACGGCATGAGTAATTTAAGACAGATGCTTCAGAGTTTAGAAAAGAATACGAGTTATTTCTCGTTAATAGAGCAAGGCTTGATGAATGATACAACAATTTTTACAAATGATACATTATATGATGTGACTTATACGACTACAGATAGACTCTATGCAGCTTATGGATATATTCGTGATTATTATATTACGGTAGGAACCAATACAGCTACTCAATTAAATAGTGGGATTAGAATAGATCTCAAAGGGCAGGATAATGATCGTTTCTGGCTGCGCTCGCCGTACGTACCTGATAACCCCGACTTTCCTGGTAACGGCAGTGCCCATGTGGTCGTGGTTAAAGGGAGCGCTTGTTCGTTGAAAATGCCTGTGTATGGCGACGAGGTTTCGGTAGTGCCCGCTTTTAATCTGAATCTGTCATCTGTCCTCTTTGCATCTGCTGCATTATCAGCATCATCTGCGGGAGAAGTTTCTACGAAAATGGATGGAGTTGATAATGCATTTACACTTAGATATACAGGAACTGCATTGAATTCAACAAGTGCTGAAATCAGTAAGAATGAGAAAAAAGTTAAAGTGGCAGGAGCTTCATCTGGGACATTTCTTATGATTCAAAACAGCAATGGAGCTTATGCAGTGGATGTAAGTGGTAATCCCCTTGTATCTGCATCAAGCATTACAATTGGTGGAACAACATTAGAATCATTTGAAAATTGTAAAGTATGGTTGGAAACAACTAGCTCAGATAGAATTACAGAAGCAAAAGAAGCAACACAGGGAACTCAGGATTGGTATACTGTTAATATTACTGCAGGAACAGGAATGACTGTTAGTAGTGGAAACGCAAGTCAAGTTATAGTTCCAAGTGTAGCAATAACTAATGTTGTTTATACAGCAAATGATGGATATTATTTCCCATCAACATATTCAGTTTCAGATCAAAACGGTGTTAGCGTTGCAAGAGACAATGATGGTCAAATTACTGTATCAGGAACACCTACAGATGATGTGAATATTACATTAACAAATGCAACAGCAAAAACCTATACAATTTCAACTGATAAAAGTACAGCTGATTTTGGTAAAGTAAATATAAGCAGTGGAACATATACAACACCAGAAGCTCAAACTATCACAATCACCAATACTGGTAATCAATCAGTGACTTTAACTCAACCTACAGCAACAAATTATAATGTGGGTAATCTTTCAGAAACTACAATTGCTCCAAGTGAGACTGCAACTTTTACAGTTCAACCAAAAACAACTTTAAGTGCAGGAACATATAATGAAACTATCACAGTAAGCACAGATCATTCTACAAGTGCATCAGTAGATGTTAGCTTTACAGTTAATGGTGCATTCAGTGTAACGATTGATCCAGCAAGTGCAACAATTACAAGTGGAGATAGTCAGCAATTGACTGCTAATCCTATAGGAGGAAGTGGCACATATACTTATCAATGGTATGCTGGTGAAAACACAACTGTATTGTCAACAGAAAAAAGTTATACGGTTTCACCAACTACAACTACTACATATAAAGTGGTTGTAAGCGATTCAATTGAAAATAAGGATGTAACAGCTACAGTAACGGTAAATCCAATAACTTATGGAGTAACAGTTAATTCAGGAACAACAGCTTCAAGTTCTTATGTACAGGGTGCGACTGTAACAATTACGGCAGACACAGTGGGCGGTAAAGATTTTGATCATTGGGAAATTGTAAGTGGTAATCCGGCACTTGTAAGTAGTACGAGTGCGACCACAACTTTCCCAATGCCAGCAAATGCAGTAGAGGTAACAGCGATATATCTCGATAGGACTGTACCTTCCATAACAACACAGCCTCAAAATCAAACGGTAACAGAAGGTCAGACTGCTACATTTACAGTTGTAGCAACAGCAGTTCCAACACCATCATATCAGTGGCAGGTGGATCGAAACACAGGTTCATTTGTAGATATTAGTGGAGCAAATAGTGCATCTTATACAACCTCAACATTAGATACAAGCGCTAATGGATATAAGTATCGTTGTACAGTTTCCAATACTGTAGGTGAGGTTAACAGTGCGGCAGCAACATTAACTGTAAATGCAACACCAGTAACAACTTATCAAGTTACAGTACAAAATGATGGTCATGGTAGCGCAAGTGCAAATCCAAGTACAAATGTTGCTCAAGGAACAAGTATCACATTATCAGCTACACCAAATACAGGATATCAGTTTAAGGAGTGGCAGGTAATCAGTGGTAGTGTAGCAATCACAAATAATACATTTTCAATGCCAGCAGGTAATGTTACAGTAAAGGCAATTTTTGAGGAAAAAGCTACAACACCACCAACAACTCCAGATGAACCAAAGATTGGTGATAAGACAGGCTGGGATGCGATTAAGAATGATGTAGTAGATAAAGTAAAAGATGCTACAGCAACCTCAGAGAAGATTACCATTACCATTGACATGAATGGAACAACACAGATTCAAGGTGATGTTATTGATGCAATCAAGGGTAAGAATGTAGATCTTGTAATTGATTTAGGTAATGGTATTAAATGGACGATTAACGGAAATACAGTTACAAGTAATGATGTAGCTAATATTGATCTTGGTGTTAATGTTGGAAGCACATCTATTCCAATTGATGTTATTAATAGTATTACAGGACAGAAATCAACGATCCAGATTAGCCTTGTACACAATGGAGAATTTGGATTCACAGCAACACTTAGCATCGGACTTGAAGCATCGAATGCAGGCTACTATGCAAATCTTTTCTATTACAATAAGACAACAGGCAAGCTTGAATTCATGAATGCAGCTAAGATTGATACATTAGGTAATGCAGTTCTTACATTTACACATGCATCTGACTATTCTATCGTTATAGCAGATAAGGTAATGGATGGAAGCGAGGATAAACCAAGCGAAAATCAGCCAA
>CAZPHI010000097.1:0-3802 GCA_964586425.1 uncultured Lachnospiraceae bacterium
AACTACGCGTGTTATCATATACCCAAAACGTAAAAAAGTCAAGTTCAGAATTATTACACCTACAATGTATAATATCTGAACTTGACATTTTTGTTATATAATAGGAATTTACACTAAAAAGCAGTGTATGTTAGGGAAGAATACTTCGTATTCTTCCAAGTGCTTGCTCCATCAAGCACTTTTATATCTTAGGATCAACTAAGAATTAAAACCTAGTTTGCTTTAACTGTAATATTATCAACACTGTTAATACCACCTTGACGTCCTACCTGTGAGTATAATCCACCAAGAACTCCTGTGCCATTAACATCAACAGTTCCATTATATAATGTATCTGTTCCATTAGTAATTGTTACAGCCGCTGTACCTGCCACAACATCAACTGTTGTCTTAACATGAACCCATGTGGCAGATGGACTAATAACAGTTTCTGACGAATCATTAATTGTATATGTTGTACCTGCTGCAGTATTTGCTGATAGTTTTAAAATGTATCCACTAGTAATACCATTATTGGTATTGTTAGAAGGGTATGCTGCATCTGCACCCTTAATTGCAAATGTAGTTACTGAACCAGCATTAGTACCTTTAACCAGATTAATGTCCGTTTCTACTGTATAATTACCTGTTGAAAGTTGTGCTGATTCAGGGAAAGTTAATACTGAACCTCTGTTTCCTGAACCACCATCCATTTTAAACTTAAGATACTTTCCATATGTATCTCCATCGTTTGCAATAGATAATCCAGCTGCTAAATTAGCTGATGTCCAGCCAGTAGCTGCAGCTGATGTAGCTGATGTAAATGTTTGAGCATATGCATATCCTGTATAATCTGGATCTGTATCAAGTTTATTAACGATAAATTCCATATCGCCAATATTAGCCTCTGGTATATCAACAGCATTATTCCAGAATGAACCCGTACCAATATTAAGCTCATTAGCTACAGTATTAAGGAATGTTAATACATTACCATAATCAAATGTTGATGTTAGAATTGTTTGATTGTATTTTTCTGCTCCGTCAACTTTAACGCTAAAGCCTGATGCTGTAAAGTCTACCTCAACAGCTACTTTATTGGTTCCAATATAATCTGTAACAGGAGCAGAATTTGCCATATTAGCATCAAAGTATCCACCTGTTGCATTATATCCTAGATATGAACCATCTGTAAGATATAATCTATTAAATTCTGCATTCTTTACCTTAATACTAAAGATTGCTCCTAATCCCTTCATAGAACCTGTTCTTTGATAATTAAACTTAATCTTAACACCATTGTAGATTTCAAGACCATTAATTGTCTTTGCTGAGAATGGGTTGCTGTATGTTGAAACTGCAAGCTTATTCATTGCACCTGTATATAAAGTTTTAACTGTAAAGTCTCCTGATGTCTGTGCATTTTTCTTATATACAGTTACAGGATACTGAACTTCTCTTGATGAACCCTTTGATGTAAATGTTGCTGTAAGTGTTACATTAGTATTTTCAGCTGGAGCCTTATATGTTCCATCATCTGCTAATGCATCTGTATTGCTTGACTTCCATGATATTGTAACTCCTGAAGTTCCAGTTGTAGGAAGTGTCATATCTGCTAAAGTTCCTTCTGGTACAGTAATATCAGCTACTGCATTATCAATGGCTGCATCCCTGCTTCATTCATTGAACCCCAGATAGCTATCTCATTGCTACCAAGTGCTGTAAAGCAAAGTGTCTTATTAGTCTTTCCTTCAACCTTCTGGTTAACTAGAACACCCTTATATGCCACACCGTCAATTGTAAGTGTGATATATGGTTTTGCACTATCAAGTGTCCATGCTCCTGTAAGCTCACCTGTAATTGCTCCGTTACCTTTAAGTTCTATAGTCTGAGGTGAAACATATTTAAGGTTTGCATAATCAATGTCTTTTTTATGCACTAACACATCATATGAACCTGTTACATCATCAACTGTGTATGCTGAGGATGATAATGTCTCGCCACTATATTCATATGGTGCAGCTACTAACCAACCATCTGCATTAGTAAATAACTGATGTACTCTTACTGAATGTCCTTCTGAACCATCATTTGTTCTTGTATGATATACAACATAAGCTTTTCCATCTGAATCTACAAATGCTGAGTTATGTCCTTGAGCTACCTGTGCAAATTTCATGCCAGACCACTTGTAATATGTCATTAGTCTGTTACCACGTGTTCCGTTTGTATCAACATAAGCTGATGTAAAGTTTGCTGCATCTCCCGTTTCATCAACATAAGGTCCTGTAGCACTCTCTGAGCGATAAACCTTCATGTTGTAACCACCTTTAGCTGCAAGTCCACCATATGTGATAAATAAGTAATAATAATCACCTATCTTCTGTACATATGAAGCTTCACCTGTGCTTCCAAATCCATCGGCAATCTTAACTCCCATATATGGATCTGATGTGTTAGCTGTATAATCATATTTCTTTGTGTAATCTCTAAGTCCCGTGTTCTCATCAAGTTCTAAGATGTATATACCACCTGACCATGAACCATATGTCATATAGAGATTGCCATTATCATCATAGAAGACACATGGATCAATAGCATGAGCACCATATCTTCTATTCCATGTTGTAGACGCACATGCTGTATTGCCATCTTTGCATGTATATGCTGGCATAGTATATCTAGCATCTAATGTAGTAGAACCTGTAGCTTTTTCAAAATCTGTTCCTGATAATGCATAAGTACCTGATGCTGTAAATCCTGAATATACAACTGGTCCAACATATGTCCAATCACCATCTAATGAATTAGCTGTTAACATAACAATAGATGAATTCCATGAACATCCATTGATACTCATGTACATTGTCCATTTGCCCAGTTCTTTATTGTAAACAACATCTGGAGCCCACATATTTCCTGAAGGGTCATATACTGTGTCTCCATTATTTGCCCAATCAAATGCATCTGCAAAAATTGTTCTGTAGTCTTTGTTAATATTATTAGTAAATGTTGTCCAGTTAACTAAATCTGTTGATTTAGCCCATGCAAGATGTGAACCAAAGATATAATATGTACCTGATGCTTCATCTTTAATTATACTTGGATCATGAACTGATACTCTACCTGTAGTATCCTCATCTTTTTTGTCATCGTCTGGAGTTGTTGTTTCCTCAGTAACTGTTGTTGTCTCTTCTTCAGCTTCACCCTTATATTTGATGGTTGCTGAAATAGTTGCATCGTTCTTACCGATTAATATTTCTTTAGATATTTCAAAAGATTTATCAACAACTGCTGCTCTTACTGCAACTGCTGTACCTGCAACTGCTAATGTTGAAAGAATAACTACTGCTGTTGTAACAATAGCTTTCTTGTTCTTTTTCTTAAATGCAAATGCAAATGCACCTGCTGCCACTACACATGCAACAATAATTCCTGCTGTTGTATAATCACCGGTCTGTGATGATTTTGTTGCTGTAGTATCTACTGTAGCTTCTTTTGATTCTCCGGCTGCTATAGTTCCAAATTCATATTCAAGAACTGAGCCTTCAACTGCTTCAAGATTACCTGGTAATGTAATCTTATAAGAAACTCCGTCAATAGCTTCTGTAGTAGTATTCTCAACTGTTACAGTAACTTTAACCTTGTCACCTATTTCGTACTTGTCCTTATCTGTTGTAAGGGTTGCTTTTAGTCCATCCTGAGTAGCTGTTTCAGCCGCAAATATCTGTGTTGACATCGATGCTGTAAAAATTAACACTACTGCAAGAATCGCTGAAATTTTTTTCATAAATTTCATAATTGATCCTCCGTTTTTATATTG
>CAZPHI010000098.1:0-3799 GCA_964586425.1 uncultured Lachnospiraceae bacterium
TACATCACATGAGATACAGAAGATTGAGATGTGGGATTATGAAGATCTTAAGGATATGTGCGACATGGATGCCGTTACAGCATTTAAGAAGAGAGCTCTTAATCCAGAGCGTCCAGTTCTTAGAGGTTCAGCTCAGAATCCTGATATCTTCTTCCAGGCAAGAGAAGCTTGTAATCCATACTATGATGCAATTCCTGATATTGTAGAAGACTACATGAACAAGGTTAATGCTAAGATCGGTACAGATTACAAACCATTCAACTACTATGGTGCTCCAGATGCTGAAAAAGTTATCATTGCTATGGGTTCTGTATGTGAGACAATTGATGAAACAATTGACTTCATGGTTAAGAACGGAGAAAAAGTTGGTGTTATCAAAGTTAGATTATACCGTCCTTTCTCAGCAAAACATCTTCTTTCAGTTATGCCTAAGACAGTTAAGACAATTAACGTATTAGACAGAACAAAAGAGCCAGGTTCAATTGGTGAGCCACTTTACCTTGATGTACTTGCTGCATTAAAGGATTCAGAATTTGAGAACGTTACAGTTCTTAATGGACGTTACGGTTTAGGTTCTAAGAATACAACTCCAGCTGATGTTGTATCAGTATTCAGAAATGAATCTAAGAAGAACTTCACAATCGGTATCGTTGATGATGTTACAAATCTTTCTCTTGAGAATAAAGAAAATCCTAACACAGCTCCTGATGGAACTACATGTTGTAAGTTCTGGGGACTTGGTGCTGATGGTACTGTAGGTGCTAATAAGAACTCTACAAAGATTATCGGTGACCATACAGATATGTACGCTCAGGCATACTTTGATTATGATTCAAAGAAATCTGGTGGTGTTACAACATCTCACCTTAGATTTGGTAAGACTCCAATTAAATCAACATATTTAATTGATAAAGCAGATTTTGTTGCTTGTCACTGTCCAGCTTATATGACTAAGTACAATATGGTACAGGATGTTAAGGATGGTGGTACATTCCTTCTTAACTGCGAATGGTCAGCTGATGAAGTTGAAAAACACATTCCAGGACAGGCTAAGAGATATATGGCTGAACATAATGTTAAGTTCTATATCATTGATGGTATCAAATTAGGTAAGGAAATCGGACTTGGTGGACGTATTAATACAATTCTTCAGTCTGCATTCTTCAAACTTGCTAATATCATTCCTGAAGAAAAAGCAATTCAGTATATGAAAGATGCTGCTACAAAGTCATACAGCAAGAAGGGTGACGATATTGTTAAGATGAACCATGATGCTATCGAAAGAGGCGCAGGTGAAGTCGTAGCAGTTGAAGTTCCAGTTGAATGGGCTAATTGTGCAGACGAAAGTCTTACATCAGTAGCAACAGAAGGAAGCAAAGAAGTTCTTTCATTCGTTAACAGCATTCAGAAACCAATTAATGCATGTCAGGGTGATTCACTTCCAGTTTCTACATTCAAAGATATTGCAGATGGTACATTCCCACAGGGTACAGCAGCATACGAAAAACGTGGTGTTGCAGTTGATGTTCCATGTTGGAATTCAGAGACATGTATTCAGTGTAACCAGTGTGCATATGTATGTCCACATGCAGTAATCAGACCTGTTGTAATGACAGAAGAAGAGAAGAACAATGCACCTGCAGGTATGAAGATTCATGAACTTACAGGTATGCCTGGATATTACTACTCAATGACAATCTCAGTTCTTGACTGTACAGGTTGTGGAGCATGTTCAGAAGTTTGTCTTGGTAACAAGAAGAATCCAGAAACACTTACAATGTTATCATTAGAGTCACAGATGGCAGAGCAGGAATTCTTCAACTATGGCCAGTCACTTCCAGAAAAACCAGAAGTTCTTGAGAAATTCAAAGAAACAACAGTTAAAGGAAGTCAGTTCAAACAGCCATTACTTGAGTACTCAGGTGCTTGTGCTGGTTGTGGTGAGACTCCATACGCTAAATTAATTACACAGTTGTTCGGTGATAGAATGTATATCGCTAATGCTACAGGTTGTTCATCAATTTGGGCAGGTTCATCACCTTCAACTCCATATACAGTTAACAAAGAAGGCAAAGGACCAGCTTGGGCTAACTCATTATTCGAAGATAATGCAGAGTTCGGTTTCGGTATGAAACTTGCACAGGATGCATTAAGAGCTTCATTAAAGAATAAGTTAGATGAAATCTTAGCAGGTACAGATAATGCTGATGTTAAGGCTGCAATTGATGAGTACTATGAAACATACGAAGATGGTGCTGCTAACGGAAAAGCTACTCAGAAGTTAGTTGCTGCATTAGAGGCATGTGGATGTGACAAATCAAAAGAAATCCTTGCTGAGAAAGAATTCTTATCTAAGAAATCACAGTGGATCTTCGGTGGTGACGGATGGGCTTACGATATCGGTTACGGTGGATTAGATCATGTTCTTGCAAGTCATAAGGATATCAATGTATTCGTATTCGATACAGAAGTATATTCTAATACAGGTGGACAGGCTTCTAAGTCAACACAGATTGGTGCTATTGCACAGTTTGCTGCTGCTGGTAAAGAAGTTAAGAAGAAAGACCTTGCTGCAATCGCAATGAGCTATGGTTATATCTATGTTGCTCAGGTTTCTATGGGTGCTAACCCAGCACAGTTACTTAAGGCTGTACACGAAGCTGAAAGCTACAACGGACCATCACTTATCATTGCTTACGCTCCATGTATTAACCATGGTATCCGTAAGGGTATGTCAAAGGCTCAGTTAGAAGAGAAGTTAGCAGTAGATTCAGGTTACTGGAACTTATTCAGATTCGATCCTAGAAAAGAAGCAGCTGGAGAAAATCCATTCATGCTTGATAGCAAGACAGAGCCTTCAATGGCTTACAGAGACTTCATCATGGGTGAGAACCGTTACATCAACTTACAGAAGAAGTATCCAGAGAGAGCAGAAAAACTCTTCAGCGAAGCAGAAGCTAATGCTAAGAAGAAATTCGAAGCTCTTAAGAAAAAAAGCGAGATGTAATTAATAATTTGATTTATTAGTTATTGCTTATAAAAAAGAATTCCCAGTGTATATGCGCAATACACTGGGAATTTTTTATCTTTAATTATTGAAGAGTTACACGTCCCATACTTATCTTGTCCCATATATCATTATTGACTGAATAAGAATGACTTGATAGTATGTCCTGATAATAACTTCCTTCGACACCTAATTGTTCATTGGAATAACCATAGGTATAACCTATATAATCGTTGTATTTTTCTGCCATAGCTGATTTAGAGATACAGTTAAATACATAATTATAATCAAATTCACTTAGTTCTTTTTGATAATCTGACATATCATTGTAAAAATCCCTTGCTTTGCTCTGTAAGAGAGCATATTCATCATTAGTTAAACTGATATTATTCTCAATTGCCAGATTAAAATATATCTCATCATAAACTGCTTGATTAAGAGCTTTTTTCTTGGCAAGAACCGACATGAATTCGCCATTGACATGTATATTCCAATAGTCTTTGGGATTATCGGAATATAGATTAGCCTGTGTACTTGCCGAGTTTTCAATAGTAATTATGTAATACAGCATAGTCTTGAAATCGATATCTTTATCATCTACAGTAACTGTTTTGGTATCAAGATTTTTCTCTATATTAAGCTTTTTGCCACAACCATAGAGAGAAAAGGTGCATAGTAGTAATAATACTATTGAAACAGATAGCTTTAGTAGTCTTCTCATAGTAAACCATCCTTTCCTTTTATATACATATAATACATTCGTATCTTAATTATAACAAATAACACAAAAAA
>CAZPHI010000099.1:0-3779 GCA_964586425.1 uncultured Lachnospiraceae bacterium
AGTAAATTATATTTACAACTATGTCATAAAATGTTCATATCTGCCATATATAATAGCTTTATAAAAACGCTGACTGGCAAAAAAACAATTGGTAAAGGTATATGTATAATGAACAATAATGCTTTTAATAATCATGATAGTAAGTCAGATGATACTAAGAATTATGACTTATATACTGAGAACATTGTAAAGAAGAACGAGATTGGAAAAAAAGCTCTAAAAGCGCTGACATTCATGGCTGGAGCAGTAGCCTTTGGGGTTATTGCAACATTTATAATAGTATGGTTTTATCCTTTGGCATCATCTTATTTTGTTAAGGATAATCCAAGACAGCAGGTAACAATTGAAAAGGATAACTATCCTGAACGTGCAACTGACGGAATGAGCGAGAACTATGATAATGAACAGAGCTTGGAATCACAGGATAATTTGCAGAGTAATGAAAGCGAAAAGAATGCAATATATTATAGTGAGAATATCAAGAAGATAGTTCAGGTTATCAACAAATCTATGGTGACAATCACTATGAATAATGTGACATCTGATGATTTTGCGAATTCGCTTGAGAAGAAATCATATGTAAGTGGCGTTATTGTTGCGGTTAATAATATAGAGTATCTTGTCATGACGAGATATTCTACGATTAAAGATGCAGCTGATATGACAGCAACTTTTGCAGATTCTTCGCAGGCAGGGATTCATATACTTAAGGCGGATGCAAAGTCTGATATTGCGATTCTTGCGGTTAATATTGATGAGATCTCAGCAAATACACAGAATGGTATTACACCTATTGAGATGAATAATTCATACTTTATGACGCCTGGTGATGGCCTGCTATTTGCTGGAAAGCTTGATGGAGTCAGCAATTCTTATTCCAATGGAATTGTATCATCAATCTCAGTGGAGAACGGCATGATTGATATGTGCTGCAATTGCATTCATACTGATATGATTATGAAATCAGGTGATGATGGATTTGTATTTGGCATAGATGGAAAGCTTATTGGCATGGTAAATGCTGTTAACAAAGAGTCGGCATCGGTTTGTGCATATGGAATCTCTGATTTTAAGAGTATAATTGAACAGCTTTCGAATGTGAATGCTATAACGTATTTTGGAGTTACAGGAATTAATGTTACCGACAGTATTAAAGATAAATACAACATTCCATCTGGAGTATATGTAACATCAGTTGAGAATAATTCACCTGCTTATAATGCTGGAATTCAGCCAGGTGATGTAATAACATCTGTACAGGGTTCGCAAATCAATACATTCAGGAATTTGACGGACAAGATTAATCAGTTTGCCCCTGGGGACAAAACAGCATTTATCATTAAAAGATTCGCAAGAGATGAATATAAGGATATGTCTTTTGAAGTGACATTTGCTGCAAGATAGCAAGAATATAAAAGTTAATACATAATAGAAATGGAGATATTGTAATGAAGTATATTGAGAGCCTTAAAGATGGCGACAGAGTAAGAGCTATTTATCTATGCAAGTCAAAGAGTCTTGCCATGACAAAGAACGGCAAGGAGTATGAGAACGTTGGATTGCAGGATAAGACGGGCACTCTTGATGGCAAGATTTGGGACCCAAATTCTAATGGGATTTTTGAATTTGATGTTCTTGATTATGTTGAGGTTAACGGTGTGGTAACTAGTTTTAATGGCATGCTGCAATTAAAGATTGATGGCGCGAGAAAGGCTGAGGATGGCGAGTATGACCCAGCAGATTACCTGCCTACAAGTCGCTATTCGCTTAATGATATGTTTGATAAGCTTATGGGCTATGTGAATTCGGTTGAGAATGAGTATCTTAAGAAGTTATTATATAGTTTTTTTGTTGATGATGAGCAGATTGCATCAAGATTTAAGAAGAATTCGGCTGCAAAGAGTATTCATCACGGATTTATCGGCGGATTGCTTGAACATAGCTTAAGTGTCACGAAGATGTGTGATTATATGGCATCAGCGTATGATATGCTTAATAGGGATTTGCTTATAACAGCAGCGATGCTTCATGATATAGGTAAAGTTAAGGAAATCTCTCAGTTCCCAGAGAATGATTACACAGATGAGGGTAACCTTATTGGACATATTGTGATTGGTTCTGAGATGATTAGTGTTAATGCATCTAAAATCGATGGATTTCCAGAAGTGTTGTTGAATCAGTTGAAGCACTGTATCTTATCGCACCATGGAGAACTTGAATATGGTTCACCAAAGAAACCATGTCTTATAGAGGCAGTTGCTCTTAGTATGGCTGATAATGCTGATGCTAAGCTAGAGACAATGCGTGAGATATTCGATTCTAAGGATGCTGCGGATTGGACAGGATACAACAGAATGTTTGAAACTAATTTAAGAAGAACTAGAGTTTAATGGAGATGTATAATGCTGGATAAAAATCAAACAGTAACGATAAAAATTGAAGATATTAGTTCGAGCGGAGAAGGTATAGGCAAAGTTAATGGCTATACCTTATTTGTTAAGGACACAATTATAGGCGACCTTGCTGAGGTTAAGGTAATTAAAGCCAAAAAGACATATGGTTATGGCAAATTAATGAAGATTGTAAAACCATCAAAGGACAGAGTCGAGCCAAAGTGTCCTGTTGCAAGAAGCTGCGGAGGATGTCAGATTCAGGAGATGTCATATGAGGCTCAGCTACGATTCAAACACAATCTTGTAAAGAACAATCTAGAGAGAATTGCTGGACTTAAAGATATTGAGGTACTTCCGGTTATTGGTATGGACGAACCTTATAATTATAGAAACAAAGCACAGTTTCCAGTCGGACTTGATAAGGATGGCAACATTGCAATGGGATTCTATGCAGGCAGAACTCACAGCATCATTAATAATACAGAATGTGAAATAGGTTCTAAGCTGAATGCAGGAATTCTTGCAATTATCAGAGAACATATGTTAACAAATAACATTAAGCCTTATAACGAAGAGACTAATACTGGGCTTATTCGACATGTGCTTATTCGTGTTGGATTTGTTACAAAGCAGGTAATGGTCTGTGTTGTAATCAATGGTGACAAGATTCCACAGGAAGCGCCATTGATTGAAAAACTACGTGAAGTTGCAGGAATTACTTCAATTATGGTGAATATCAACAAGAAAAACACTAATGTTATTCTCGGTGATACAGTCAGAACTCTTTGGGGTCAATCATATATTGAGGATTATATTGGTGATGTCAAATTCCAGATCTCTCCACTTTCATTCTTCCAGGTTAATCCAGTGCAGACATACAAGCTATACAGCAAAGCTTTAGAATATGCGGGACTTACAGGTAATGAAACTGTCTGGGATTTATATTGTGGTATCGGTACAATCTCGCTTTTCCTTGCTAAAAATGCTGCTAAAGTATACGGCGTCGAGGTGGTCCCTCAGGCAATTGAGGATGCAAAGAATAATGCAAAGATTAATAATATAGATAATGTTGAATTCCTCGTAGGTAAATCAGAGGAAGTTCTTCCAGAATACTATGAGAAGCATACGGCTAAGGTTGATGTAGTAGTTGTTGACCCACCACGTAAGGGTTGTGATGCGGCACTTCTTGATACAATTATTAAGATGGCGCCAAAACGTATGGTATATGTAAGCTGTGACAGTGCAACACTTGCAAGAGATTTGAAGATTCTTACGGATAATGGATTTGCGATAGAACAGGTGCAGCCGGTGGATCAATTTCCACATAGTGTGCATGTGGAGACCGTCACATGTCTACAAAGGGTGAATTCGTAGAAATCCTTGAAT
>CAZPHI010000100.1:0-2382 GCA_964586425.1 uncultured Lachnospiraceae bacterium
TAAATTCACGAATTGTATATGAATATAATAACACATTTTTCCAAATAGAAATAGCATTTACCATAAAAAAAGACAGATTAATGCGAACTATGTACATAAATCAGCATATTCGTCCTAATCTGTCTTTATTATTTTATTTAAAAAGTCCTTTTTTCTTTTTATGAGGTTCATTTCCATCATCATTTCCGCCATTAACAGCTTTATCATATGCTCTCAAGGCTTCTTTCTGTTCTTCATTAAGCTTCTCTGGCACCTGAACAACAAGTGTAACATAATGATCTCCACGAATTGATTTGTTACGAAGCGATGGAATTCCTTTTCCTTTAAGTCTAACCTTTGTATCAGTCTGGGTTCCTGCCTTCACCTCATATAACACATCACCATCGACTGTTGCAATTCTGATTTCTCCACCTAGTGCAGCTGTTGGGAAGCTGATAGGTACTGTTGAGAATACATTCATATCCTGTCTTTGGAATACCGGATGTCGTGAGACAACAACTTCAACTAACAAATCGCCTCTTGGGCCACCATTCTTACCCGGTTCGCCCTTCTCACGAATTCTGATACTTTGACCATTATCAATACCTGCCGGTATTGTAACCTGAATTTTCTTTCTATTGCTTATATATCCAGAACCATAACAATCCGGGCACTTGTCTTTGACAATTTTACCTGTACCATTACAGTCAGGGCAGGATGCAACACTCTGACTCATACCAAAGAGTGACTGCTGTGTATATATAATCTGGCCTTTACCTTTACACTTAGGACATGTCTCCGGTTGTGTACCAGGTTTTGCTCCTGTTCCGTGGCACTTTGGACACTCATCTTTTAAAGTAAGATCAAGTTCCTTTTCACAGCCAGTTACTGATTCTTCAAATGTAATTCTTACACTTGTAGAGAGATTAGCGCCTCTCATTGGACCATTACTAGAACGTCTTCTTGAACCACCACCAAATATATCACCGAATATATCACCAAATATATCGCCCATATCCATGCCGTTGAAATCGAATCCGCCAGCTCCACCAGCTCCACCTTGTTCAAATGCTGCATGGCCAAACTGATCATACTGCTGACGTTTCTGAGGATCACTAAGTACTGCATATGCTTCTGAAGCTTCTTTGAATTTTGCTTCTGCCTCTTTATCGCCTGGATTAGTATCTGGATGGTATTTCTTCGCTAATACTCTGTATGCTTTTTTTAGTTCCGCATCAGATGCAGTTTTAGCCACACCCAATACTTCATAATAATCTCTTTTATCTGCCATGATATTACCTTTCTTCAATACGTTTTAACAATTGTGTGCTACGCTGACACCACTTACTTTAAACACAACATGACTGCCACATATTAATGCGACAGCCTGTTGTTATCTAATGATACTTTTAGGAGTTAAAAACATTTACCTAAAATCCCATGTTATTATACTTCTTTATATTCTCCATCTACTACGTCATCAGCGCCGCCCATATCCGGACCTGCACCCTGATTCATATCTGGACCTGCACCTGCTGCGCCTGCACCTGGATTAGCCTGCTCATACATCTTAGCAAATAACTCCTGTGCACCAGTCATTAATTTCTCTTTTGCAGCTTTGATTTCATCAACCTGTGCATCTGTCATCTCTTCAGGATTTGACTTAGCAAGAAGATCTTTTAATGCTGTAAGATCAGCCTCGATTGTTGTCTTTGCATTGGCATCAATCTTATCTCCTGCATCCTGAAGTGCTTTTTCAATCTGGAATACCATTGAATCAGCATCATTACGTGTATCAATTGCTTCTTTACGCTTTTTATCCTGTGCTTCGAATTCAGCAGCTTCTTTAACAGCTTTGTCAATATCTGTATCAGACATATTTGAACCAGCTGTGATTGTAATATGCTGCTCTTTGCCTGTTCCAAGATCTTTAGCAGAAACATTAACAATACCATTAGCATCAATATCAAATGTTACTTCAATCTGTGGAACACCTCTTCTTGCTGGTGGAATACCATCAAGTCTGAACTGTCCAAGTGATTTGTTATCTTTAGCGAACTGTCTTTCGCCCTGTACTACATTGATATCAACGGCTGTCTGATTATCAGCAGCTGTAGAGAATACCTGGCTCTTCTTTGTAGGAATAGTTGTATTTCTCTCGATAAGTCTTGTAGCAATACCACCCATTGTCTCAATTGAAAGAGAAAGAGGTGTTACATCAAGTAAAAGGATATCGCCAGCGCCAGCATCTCCTGCTAACTTACCACCCTGAATTGAAGCACCAAGTGCAACACACTCATCTGGGTTAAGAGTCTTGCTTGGATCATGTCCTGTTAACTGTTTTACTTTATCCTGTACTGAAGGCATAGGTGTTGAACCACCAACTAATAATACCTTTGTAAG
>CAZPHI010000100.1:2392-2796 GCA_964586425.1 uncultured Lachnospiraceae bacterium
TGTGTTATTCAAGCCAGCATCTTTCATAGCATTCTGAACTGGAATTGCAGTTCTTTCAACTAAGTCATGTGTTAACTCATCGAATTTTGCTCTTGTGAGGTTCATATCAAAATGCTTTGGTCCCTCAGCAGTAGCTGTGATGAAAGGAAGGTTGATATTAGTTGTTGTAGCTGAAGATAATTCTTTCTTTGCCTTTTCAGCTGCTTCTTTAAGTCTCTGAAATGCCATCTTATCTGTTGAAAGGTCAATTCCTTCCTGAGCTTTGAATTCTGCTAACATATAATCTGTGATCTTCTTATCGAAGTCATCACCACCAAGGTGTTTGTCACCTGATGTAGAAAGAACTTCAATTACACCATCACCAATCTCAATGATTGATACATCGAATGTACCACCACCTAAAT
>CAZPHI010000101.1:0-2758 GCA_964586425.1 uncultured Lachnospiraceae bacterium
ATAAGTGAATTAACAGAGAATGATATTGTATTCTGTCTTTCGATGAGTGGAAATAAAGGTGATTATATATATACAGAGGAAGATAGATAAGAGAGTCTTACCATCCGGCTCGACAATAATTAATGAAAAACCAGGATTTGTGCAGCAGAATTATAAAATTATTATTAATGCAGCTGTAATATCAATTATATCTCTACTACTAATCGTACTACTGTTCCAGGTAAGATATAATATTAGATACACTAATCTTAATAAAATACTCGAAAAAAAGAATGATGAGTTAGAGGATGCAGGTAAGTATAAAAGTGATTTCCTTTCGAATATGAGTCATGAGATTAGAACACCTATGAATGCAATAATTGGTATGACAAAACTTGCACAATCATCTAATTCTAATGCAGAGATGCGGGGATATATTGATGAAATAGATGCTTCAAGTCAGTATTTACTTAGTATAATCAATGACGTTCTGGATATGAGCAGAATAGATAGCGGAAGATTTGAATTGAATATGGGCTGGTGCTATATGTCTGAAGCATTTTTAACATGTGTTAATATGATAGAACCGCAGATGAAGGAAAAGGGAATAGAGTTTAATTATCCGGATTTTAATACTTTTAGTGATGTTTTGATATATACAGATCCAATAAGAATAGAACAGGTATGTATGAATCTACTTAATAATGCATATAAGTTCACTCCAAGAGGAGGAACAATTACTTTTGATATTAAAAATGAGCACTTCGCTAATGGAGAAGGCGCAGATAGTATTACAATAAGCGATACTGGGTATGGAATGAGTGAAGAATTCTTAGAAAAAGCATTCCAGCCTTTTGAACGTGAGGTTAATGAAAGAACAATTAATATACAGGGAACTGGATTAGGACTTTCACTTGTGAAAAAAATAGTTGATTCTATGGGTGGAGATATAAAAGTAGAGAGTAAACTTGGAGTTGGCACAACATTTACCATTAGAATGCCATATCGTTATCGGATTGAAAAAAGAAACAAGAATACTGTTGTTAAAGAGGCTCCTCAAAATCTGCTTGTTGGAAAGAGAATACTATTAGTGGAAGATAATCAGTTAAATAGAAAAATTGCAAGGACTCTTCTTGAGAAGAAGAAAATTGTAGTGGAGGAAGCTGATAATGGTCTAAAAGCAATAGATATGCTTAAAGCTAGCGGACCTGAATATTATGACTTAATTATAATGGATATACGAATGCCTAAGATGAATGGAATTGAGGCAACTAAGAAGATAAGGAAGATAGACAGAGAAGATTTGAAGAATATACCAATTATTGCTATGACAGCTAATGCATTCGAGGAAGATATTAATGAGACAAGAAAAGCAGGGATGAATGAGCATCTTGCTAAACCAATTGAACCTCAAAAGTTATACAACATTATAGCAAAGTATGTTAACAATTAGGTAATTGGATATCGGAGGAATATATGAAACATATTAAAGGAGTCATTATAAAAAGAATATTGTTGACATTAATAACTGTAATCATTATAGCTGGTAATGTGGTTGGATATTTTGCCTATGGTAAATCGGAGAATACAACTGAGGATGCTTTTGAAGAAGATAGTATTAATAAAGTATATCTTACAACAAAAGAACAGGAGTATATACAGAATCACAAAGAGATAACAATTGCGATGGACACTTCATGGATTCCATATGCAGTATATGATAGTACAAGCAAGAATATTGTTGGAATTATTCCAAGCATACTTAACACTGTATCTAAAAAGTTAGGTGTGAAAATCAACTATATATCTAAAAATTCTTATATTGAAGCAATAGAAACAGCTAGGTCGGGGGAAACACAGTTAGTATCAGGTATTGCAGATGATGTTAATATGATTAAAAAAAATAATGTGAGTGCTACAGTTCCATATATAACCATTAATTATTCGGCAATAACTAAAGATGTGTTAGATGATTTGTATTCAAAAGGGGCAAAATATAAAGTAGCTGTATGTATAGGGTCATATTCTACAATGGCAATGAAGGAAAAGATGCCCACATATGAGTTCATAGAGTATCACTCAAATGAAGAATGCATGAAAGCAGTTAATAAAGGTGAAGCGGATATGGCTTTGATTGCAACCTATGCAGCTGATTTCTATAAGACAAAACAAGAATATTCAAGTCTGAATGAGGTCATGCTTAATAATTTTTCATGGGGATTATGCTTTGGTGTTAATAAAGATGAAGAACCAATTCTAATTGATATACTTAACAAAGGTATTAAGGCATTATCTGAGAACGAAGTAAATCAGGCAATATATGGCGGCATGATTACTGCAGAACAATCTAATAGAACAATAAAAGACTGGATATATGAAAGACCATTGATTGTAACTATTATTGTTTTGTTGTTAGCATGTGCTTTGATTTTATTGGTTGTGTTAGCAGCTTTACATTCAAGGAAGAATATGCAGATGAAATATCAGCAGAAACTTAATTGTGAGTTAAAGTCGGCAAATGAATATAAATCCAGGTTTTTAGCCAGTATGAGCCATGATATAAGAACACCTATGAATGCAGTTATTGGAATATCAAAACTTGGTATGGATGAATGCTTAGATGATACAAAAGCAATAGATTATTTCCAAAAGATCAACTCATCAGGTACGTATTTGCTTGGTCTTGTTAATGATGTACTTGATATGAGTAAGATAGAAAGTGGGAATATAGAATTTCACAATGAAGTAATAGATTCTAAGAAGTTTTATGATGATATTA
>CAZPHI010000102.1:0-2742 GCA_964586425.1 uncultured Lachnospiraceae bacterium
AAAAGCAGGAAAAATTTAAAAGCTTCGTGAACTCTTCGTGAAAGAACCCTGTTGATTAGAAGATAAAACTTGACTTTTTAAATGTTTATTAATACAATGTAACTTACGAGTAAAACAGATGATCGCGGCTGCAAGTGTCGAAAGACCGCAGGTGAGGAAAGTCCGGGCTTCGTAGAGCAGGATGCCGGATAACGTCCGGTGGAGGCGACTCCAAGGCTAGTGCAACAGAGATATACCGCCAGAGCAATCTGGTAAGGGTGGAAAGGTAGCTTAAGAGACTACCGCATTACTGGTAACAGTAGTGGCTATGTAAACCCCATTCGAAGCAAGACCAAATTAAAAACTATACGGCTGCTCGTCGTGTTTTTAGGTAGGTCGCTTGAGTCTGTTGGTAACAGCAGAACTAGATAGATGATCATTCAAGACATAACCCGGCTTACAGTTTTACTCGTATTTAAAGAAGAATTTGACTGTCATATCTTAATTTGAAATTGGGATATGGCAGTTTTTTATTATGATAAATGCCTTGATAAATTTTTTGTCATTTATTATAGACATATTCATAGCTATATGATAATGTTATATATAACAAGCATTAATAAAACTATTTATCGTGTACAGTAAATAATGCGAATGAAATAGTTTTACTAATACTTATTAGAAACAGTTAATGAGGAGTATATTAATGAGGAATAATAAGAAAAGGATGGTTATGGTAATGTTAATAGGAACATTGATGACGAATCTTTTTGGGTGTGGAAGCGCTAGTCAGAAGGATGTAGAGAAGTATCTTGGTGAAAAGTATAGCAAACTTGAATACGAATATGTTAATAAGAGCGCTACAGGTTGGCCATCTAACATGGTCACATATACTTTTAAAGATGGTGAAGGTGTGGAATTCACAGTTAAAGAAGACAGCGGTGTAATAATGGATAATTATTATTCTCATATGTTTGACAAGCAGATTACCGCTGTAATTAATGAAAAGCTTGCTGGATTGGGAAGAACTACGGTTTCTTCAGAATCAAATTCTACGGGAAGTAATGTTGCATATGAGAATGCAATAGAATATATAAAGGACACAGCATTCATTAATGTAACAGCATTTATCGAAGGAAGTGATGTTACTAAGGAAAATGCAGCTTTGAAGATAAAAGAAAGAGTAGAAGGCCTTGGGGGCAAGTTATATGTGAAAGTGTATATTGTTCCGGAAGGAGTTAGTAGTCAGATAACGGCAGATTATAATCGACCAGTTAGCAAAGATATAATAGCGGAGGGTTCGTTTCAACTAGAGAAAGATGGCACAATCAAATCGGAGACGTGGGAAAAATAGAGTATTACAATGAATAATTTTAGCAAAAAAGGCAAGGCGAAGAGAAATTTCTCTCACCTTGCCTTTTTGCAACAGCCTGTGCCGCTAAAAAGCTTTGATTTTAAGTTCTTTAACACTTTATTACCTTATTTATACGTTAAAACGGAAGAGAATAACATCACCATCTTTGACAACGTAATCCTTGCCCTCAAGTCCTACGAGTCCTTTTTCTTTGGCAGCTGTATATGTACCGCAGTCAAGTAAATCCTGGTAGTTAACAACTTCAGCTCTAATAAAGCCTCTCTCAAAATCACTATGGATTTTGCCGGCAGCACCAGGTGCTTTGGTTCCTTTTGTAATTGTCCATGCTCTTGTCTCTGTTTCGCCAGCTGTAAGATAGCTTATAAGACCAAGCAGTTTGTAGCTTGCGGCGATTAATTTATCAAGACCAGATGACTGTATACCGAGGTCTTCAAGGAACATCTTCTTTTCTTCATCATCAAGCTCTGAGATTTCCTGCTCAATCTGTGCACAGATAACGAATACTTCACAGTTCTCTGTTGCTGCATAATTACGAACCTTTTTAACAAATTCATTATTAGCGCCATCATCAGCAAGGTCATCTTCTGTAACGTTAGCAGCAAAGATAACTGGTTTTGCTGTAAGAAGATTATATGATGCAAACCATTCAGCTTCTTCATCATCCTCAGTTTCGAAGTTCTTGGCTAATTTGCCATCTTCAAGGAATGCAATAAGACGTTTTAACATCTCACATTCTTTAGCTATCTCTTTATTGTTAAATGCTGATTTTGTTGATTTGGCAAGTCTTCTCTCAAGAATCTCAATATCAGAGAAGATAAGCTCAAGGTTAATTGTTTCAATATCACGAAGTGGATCGATTGAGCCATCTACGTGAACAATATTAGTATTCTCAAAACATCTTACAACATGTACGATAGCATCTACTTCACGGATATTGGCGAGAAATTGATTGCCAAGACCTTCGCCCTTTGAAGCACCTTTTACAAGGCCAGCGATATCTACGAATTCAATAACAGCAGGTGTAATCTTTGCTGAATTGTAAAGTGCTGCAAGTTTGTTAAGACGTTCATCTGGAACTGCAACAACACCAACATTGGGGTCAATAGTACAGAATGGATAGTTTGCAGATTCTGCACCTGCTTTTGTTAATGAGTTGAAGAGTGTACTTTTACCAACGTTTGGTAAACCAACGATACCTAATTTCATAGTATTATATGTCTCCTTTTTAATAAGACTCTACATTCAGGACCAATGTTTTAGCCTGAGCGAAGTCTTTGATATTTAACCTAACACAGCTTTATATTTTAACATATATTTTAATATAACTCAATAACAAGAATTATGACAAGTGTTCACTTTTATTTCACATACATAATGTTGCAATTTTA
>CAZPHI010000103.1:0-2723 GCA_964586425.1 uncultured Lachnospiraceae bacterium
TGTAGATGTTGGAGTTAATTACTCTCTAACAACTACACTTTTATGGTACTAAATATTACTTATGCAAATCCCCCTTCAAGTTTTGAGGTGTTTGGACAGAGAATAAGACTTGCCGATGCTGTACTTGAGCAACACCTTGGAACGTGTATGGATATGACACTTCTTTATGTGGCATGCCTTGAAGCTATGGGATTAAATCCAATAATGATTATGATGCATAGTCATATATTTGCAGGCGTTTGGCTTGTAGAGGATTCATTCTCAGATACAATCATGGATGATCCGACTCACCTTGAAAAGAGAATGGCGAGTGGAATTAATGAAATATTAGTTGTAGAGTGTACAGCTATGAATGCTGGTCATTCTATGGACTTTGATAAGGCTGTTAAGGTAGCACAGAATAATGTCGCAAATCATAGAGATTTTGAGTTTGTCATTGATGTTGCCAGGGCTAGAAGTATGGGAATTAGACCACTTCCTGTTCGCGTGATGACTGATGCTGGACTTGTGGTTAAGCATGAGGATAGAGCAGAAAAGGATGTGACCAGTGCACCTACAGCAATGGCAAGAACCTTTGACTTATCTGATTTAGGGGGAAAGACTAAGGCCACAAAACAGTTACAATGGGAAAGAAAGCTTCTTGACCTAAGTATGCGAAACATGCTTATTAATATGCGTTTTACCAAAGCGGTGGTGCCTATTTTGGCAGAGAAATTAGGTATTATTGAGGATGCATTGTCTGATGGAGAAGAGTTCCAGGTATTGCCTCGTCCTGATAATATGGAGATACATGGTGAAGGAATTCCAGTTGAAGCATTAACCGATTTAAGTTCTTTCTCTGAGTTTATTGCTCTTGAAGGAAAACATAGGAAATTACATTCTTTCTATCCAGAGAGGGAGTTGACATCAAGTCTTACTAAGATGTTTAGATCTGCACAAACATCTCTTGAAGAGAATGGTGCAAGTACACTTTATTTAGCACTTGGACTTCTAAGATGGATAGAAGGTAAGCATACAGAAGGGGGAGGAAGATATGCTCCTATTATTCTTCTGCCAATTGATATTACAAGAAAATCAGCAAATAAGGGATATACCATGCGCATGCGTGATGAGGATGCCCAGATTAATATTACTCTACTTGAGTTTTTAAAACAAAATTATGATATTGAGATTTTAGGATTAAATCCACTGCCTATAGATGAACACGGGCTTGATCTTCCAAAGATATATGCAATTGTAAGGCATTCTATTTTGAATTTGCCAGGTTGGGATGTTGTAGAGGCTGCGTTTATTGGAAACTTCTCGTTCTCTCAGTTTGTAATGTGGAACGATATTCACAGTCATCCAGATATGTTAGAGAGAAACAATATTGTTCGAAGTCTTATAAATGGTGCTGTTGATTGGGATTGTTCAATTCCAGAGAGTGTAGATACAGATGAGGCTTATTTGCCGATTACAGCAGATTCTTCTCAGATTAGAGCAATCAATATGGCTGCGGGTGGAGTGAGCTTTGTACTTCATGGACCTCCTGGAACAGGTAAATCTCAGACCATTACTGCAATGATTGCAAATGCGCTTACTAAGGGACAGACTATACTTTTTGTTGCAGAGAAGATGGCTGCTCTTGAGGTTGTGCAAAAGCGTCTTGAAGCACTTGGTATAGGTGATTTCTGTCTTGAATTACATTCAAATAAGGCGACAAAGAAGGCTGTTCTTGATCAACTTAAGAAGGTATTAGAAATCAGTGTATATGGCATGAATACTGAATATGATAAGAAGATTCAGGATATTCGTTCTATGAGAGCTGGCCTCGATTCTTATGTAGAGAAACTTCATAAGAGAAGAACTTTTGGCAAGACTCTTAGAGAACTTATTGATATCTATGAAACTATACCTGATGATGGACTAATGCTTAGATTTGATAGTGCTTATGCAGCAAGTGTTACAGAGAGTGATCTAGATAATCAAAGAAGGGCACTTTCAAAGTTGATTGCAGCTGGAAAGGGGATTGGACATCCACAAGGACATCCACTTACTGCAGTAGGTCAAACTGTATATTCACAGACCCTTAAAATGGATCTTGAGAGTACAGTAAATCAGTATAAGTCAGCGCTTGAGAGGATTAAGACGTCAGTAGACTTATTTACAGGTATGTTATCACTTGAAGCACCAGTAAGTGAAGCAGAGTGGCTTGATATAATTACCTATGCCAAGAGTGTTATTTCAGTAGAGTTTATTCCGGAATTTTTATTAACATCAACAAATATAGACAAAGATTTTGATACACCTATCACTTACTTACAGGAGAAGGGTGCGGTAGATTCTTGTAGAACTACACTGCTTAATACATGGAACGAAATATTCCTTCAGATGGATATGAATTTGTACCGTGCGAAATATGATGAGGCTAACAAGAAGTTTCTTGGTAAGGGCAAGGCCATTGCAAACCTTGTCAACGAACTACAGGCTTTTGCAAAAATCCATGTGGTTGCAGATCAGATTCCTACATTACTTGCTACTGTAGAAGTGTTTCAGAAGCAGGAGCAGGTATTTGCAGCAAAAAATTCACTGCCATATGAATGGAAGCAGCTTGTAGAAAAGTATCCTACTGAAAGGGATCTTTTAGAGTATAAGAATGAAGTACAAAGACAGCTTGAAGTTATATCTCAATTTTGATACCTACAATTCTTTAACACCCAATTCGTATTATAAAGTGTTACTGT
>CAZPHI010000104.1:0-2714 GCA_964586425.1 uncultured Lachnospiraceae bacterium
AACCATTAGAACCCTGATGACGATGGAATTTAGAACCATGAGCCATAGGTCCTCTGTGCTGACCATGTCTCTTAATAGCGCCCTGGAATCCTTTACCTTTTGAAACTGCAGTAGCATCTACTTTATCGCCTACAGCGAAGATGTCTGCTTTAATTTCGTCTTTTACTGAATATTCTTCAGCATTCTCAAATCTGAATTCTCTTACATATCTCTTGTAAGATACTCCAGCTTTGTCAAAATGTCCTTTGACTGGTTTGTTAACTAACTTTTCTTTCTTGTCAGCGAAACCAACCTGAACAGCGCTGTAACCGTCGTTGTCAACTGTTTTAACCTGTGTTACTACACAAGGTCCAGCCTGAAGAACAGTTACTGGTGTTAAAACACCGTCTTCATTGAAGATTTGAGTCATTCCGACTTTAGTAGCTAATATAGCTTTCTTCATGTTTAATTCCTCCTGTTAATCTACAGCGGATAAGAACTTTCATTCCTATCATCCTAGAACAGCCAATATAAGTGGAACCTACACCACTGAGTGTTATGTTACTTCTATATTAAACCTTTAGGATTATTGCCTTAATTAGTTGCTTAAGATGTTTCTTCTATATAATATAGAATTATTTCATCTTAATGTTGATGAATACACCAGCTGGCATCTCTAATCTAGATAATGCATCTACAGTCTTCTGAGATGGTGTAACGATATCGATGAGTCTCTTATGAGTTCTCTGCTCAAACTGTTCTCTTGAATCTTTGTACTTGTGAACAGCTCTAAGAATTGTAACTACCTCTTTCTTAGTTGGCAATGGCACTGGACCACTAACCTGAGCTCCTGTCTTCTTAACAGTCTCGATAATCTTTTTTGCAGACTGATCAATCAACTGATGATCATAAGCTTTCAATGTAATTCTCATTACTTGATTTGCCATAAAAAAAGTCGCCTCCTTTTCGCACTTTTGTTTTAAGTACGACAAGCGGTGACTGTACACACTCCCACGCGTTCCATAAATCAACTTTCAGAGTGTTACGCAGTCTCATCCCATTAATCTAATGCGTGTTATACCTGCTTTCGCGCAGATACTAAATTGTACAGTGACTTGTCGCCAGTATTGTAATTGACATTCGCTCCACGGAAAACCTGCAAAATACTTTGCAGCAACCTCACGCTTCTACGCTATCAATGTCACAGCAAGATTTAGTATACAGTATAGTCTGTATAATTGCAAGAACTTTTTTGTTTTTTTTTAAGAACAATATAAAAAGGTACTGAGCCTCTTTTGCATCAGCATAGAGGTCCAATACCTTCCATATTATTAATGATAAATGTTTTTAAATTCCTTTACTTCTAATTAATAAAGTTTAGAATATGAAACACTATATAATTTCCAATTACCATTCTCTAATGTATAATACATTGACCAAGTAATTGATTTGTTAGTGTATGTTTTTGAATCTACACTTTTTGTCTTTACTGTGTAATCAGCATTAGCTTTAACTGAAACTTTAATTGCTGTATCACCATTGCTGTTTGTTGTCTGAGAACCACTGCCTGTTACAGAGTTCCACTTAATATCAGTAATGCCATAACCATCTGTTGACATTGTTTTATTCATGAATGTTTCATATGCAGATTCAAGTTTTGACTTATATGTTGAATCTGATACACAAAGTCCACTTATTGATGAGAATGCATTTCTCTTTGTTGCACCAGTATAGATTTCTTTAAAGTTAGTCTCTGCCTGTGAAGCAATCTTCTTAATTGTATCCTCGTTAAGTTTAGCTGTTGTATATGAATATGAAGCACCATTACCTGAAATTGAATATGTTGTCTCATAATCTTCATATCCTGGATTTGTTATCTTAATTGTATGTGTTCCTTTGTAGATATGATTAATCTTGTATGTCTTCTTTGTATTGCTTGATGAGCTTGAGCTTGAAGAACTCTTTGTTGTTGTCTCTGTTGAAAGATATTTGTCTTCTACTGCAATTCCATCAATTGTAACTGTAGCATCTTTTAATACAGTAATTGTAAAGTTTGATGCAACAAGATTATCTGGGCTAATCTTATACTGATCAAAGAATAAAAGTGCCTTGTCTTTTAATAAGATACATTCAACTGTCTGTGTATTATTGCTAGACTCACCTTTGATTCTATATTCAATTCTAACATCCTTTGTTACACCGTCTTCACTAGTATCTGATGAATCAAGACCTAATGCATCATAAATCTTCTGTTCTTCATCTGACATATTCTTAACTACGTAGTTAGAAAGTTCTTTTGCTGTTACATCTTTCTTAACTGCCTTTAATATATCAGCTGACATAAAGTCGCCATCTGGGACATCAATGTAATCAACAACCTTATCCCAATCACAATCCATAACTGCAACAAAATACTTCTCAGCTAATTTTTCATAATTAGAATAACCTTTACCAATTACGATAAATACTACTACTAATACAACAACTGCAGCAGCTGCTGCAATCAAACCTATTGTTTTCTTTGTTAATGGTTTTCTAACTTTTGGTGCTTTAGGTGCTGCTGGAGCTACAGGTGCTTGCTGACCAGGCTGTACCTGTGGTGCTGCTTGCGCATTGTTTACTGGTGCGTTTTCTTCTTCTAACTTAGCGCCACAGCTAAGACAGAACATTGCACCATCTTCATTCTTTGTTCCACATTTTGGACAAAACATATTCTCTTCCTCCTGATTATAAAA
>CAZPHI010000105.1:0-2675 GCA_964586425.1 uncultured Lachnospiraceae bacterium
TAATTTTAAAAACTTGCAAGAAAACTATTGACTTTTCTTAGCAGGTTTTTTTGAATTCTTTTCTTTGTAATTATCACACTTTGCATTCATACCGTTCCATACTTCTTTAGGAATTCCATTTTCTTTTGAATAAGCTTTACATGAATGAGGTATCAGGCAACTGTTACTATTGTTTGACTACTATATAAATTTACATTATTCTCAAGCAGCACCTATTCTTCCCATATATGATACACGGTTTGACTACCATATGAATTTACATCATTCTCAAACCATTCCTTAGCTACCTAATTATCATACAAGGTAAAAATGGAAGATAAATGTGATTACATTTATGATATGCTTTTGAATGAATTAAAATTAGAGGTAATTGAAAAGTAAAGAACCCTGTGCAATGCGTGCATAGGGCTCTATCTACTCACTTACTCAAACAATCCTCTAACCATCTTTTCATCAAACACAACTTCTTTGACATTATCAACTTCTATCTGATATAAAGCATTAGCAGCGAGGTGTTCAGCGGCCTGCTCAAGATCACGGATACCACTTGTATTCTTGAAGATGTCAATAACCGTGTTGAGACCTTCGTCTGTCAGGCGGCATTCTTCTTCCTTGAGTCCCATACGTTTGAGAACTTTTGGAAGTGCGAATTTGGAGAAGATAATCTTCTTCTCGTCGGATGTATAATCAGGAATTTCAATTACTGCAAATCGTGACATTAATGGAAGGCTGATTTTGTCCTTGTCATTGGCTGTGGCGATTGGATATACACCAACGCTTGGAACCATACATTCTATGTAATTATCTGTGAATCCAAGATTATCAAGAAGTGTAAGAAGCACATCTGCAGGGTTACCATTACCTTTTCCAGAGGCAGCTTTATCAAGTTCATTGATGATGAACACAAGATTAGATTCACCAGCCATTGAGAATGCTTCCATGATAATACCAGGTTTTGCATTAGAATATATTCTTGAACTTCCTGTAAGCTGTTCAGGGTCGTTGATTGAACTCATATCGAGTGTTGTCCAGGCAAGCTTTAAGATACGTGCAACGGCATATGCAATCTGTGATTTACCAGTTCCGGCAGGCCCTACAAGCAGGATTCCGTATGCTGGAAGTGTATGTGTACGGTTAATCTGAATAATTGTTTCAATGATACGCTGTTTTACACGTTCCATTCCATAGAGTTCTTCATCGAGAATTCGACGGGCTTCTTTGGGGTCGATAGACTCAAAATAGTTGCTTTTCCACTGAATATTCATCATGATTGAAAGCGCACGCTGTGCATGACGTCTTTCTTCTGGAGTAACCTCATGTGAACGTGCAACAGCTAAGTTCCTGCGTGCCCAGAGACGAATATTGTCTGGAAGAGTTCTTCCGGCACAGTTAAGAAAGTCAGAGATACTTTGAAGACTTGTAAGCTTCATGTTGTCGCCAGTTTCGTCGAATTCCTCATCTTCGACTTCATCAGCAGGTGCTTCACTTGCGAAAAGTCGGTCAATCATGAATTGCAGAAAACCATCTTCGGCTGAAAGCTTAGTACCAGCACCAAACCCCATCTCACGAATCTTGTATACTGCAAATCCGTCAGGACGATTCTCACCTGATAATCTAACGTTGATGTGATTCTCACCGAGCCATTTACAGAGACTTACGAATCTGGCATCGATTTTAAGCAAGTCAGCACTAATAGTTCCATCTTCTTCACTGAATTCAAATGTTGTCTTCTTGTTAGGATTAGAGAAGACGCCACATGAATGATGGTTCCATTTGCGTTTGCTATTATCAATTACAAGAATTGGATCATCTGGTGTAGCAATAGATTTGTTTGAGCAAAATGTTGTATAACTGCAGACTACCTCGCCCTTTTTGGCAGGTGCGTCACTAAAATCAAATACTGGCATAATAAAACTCCTTTTGTACTTTAATAATATCCATTCCATATATAATATCATAGATTTTAGTGAAATGAAAAGTGCCTATACAACATTTTTTATGATGGAAAGGAATTGACTAAGGCTCTGCGAATATGCCCAGCCTGGGTGTAATAAGGGTAAATGCTATGAACATAACGACCATAATGATGAAAAACAGCACACCTTCCAGATTCTCGGTGCCGGATAAGTCAGTATTCATCGAATCGGAGATGCTTAGAAGGTAATAGATATAAAAGGATAGAATAACACCTATGATATAAACAATAATATTGATGAACCCAACATTGAATCCGAGGATACCACTGTAGGTATAGAAGAGTGCAACAATAGCGAGCATACCAGAAAAACAGCCAATTGCGGCAGCGTCCATATGCGAGATTACAGCGTGGTTGGTTGATAATATTCCACTTAGAATAATCCAGAAAAGAAATGGGAAAAAGAGGAGCTTTAAGTGCTCCCAAGTTGACTCGTTAACGGGAAAAATCAGACCAACAAGTGCATTCTGCTGAAACAGGTCATACATATAATGCCCGATTATTCCCATAATGGTCGTGAATAAAGCGCCAAACATATATCTTTTTGTTGAGACCATATACCTACTCCAATCCATTGTATTATAAAGATTTACAATATAAGTGTATGGAGCGGCATATGATTTTATTACACTAGCAGGGTATAGAGAAGCTGCTGAAAAAGTCCTTGATATTGCAATTAGCAATTAAAAGATAATAGTTG
>CAZPHI010000106.1:0-2654 GCA_964586425.1 uncultured Lachnospiraceae bacterium
GAATTACAATACTTCTTCAAATCCGGTCTGCATCAGAATGCTGTCTATGCTCTTCTGAAAGAAGCACCTTCACCTAACGAGATTGCTTCCATGCATATGACTCATCTAGCTAATCTGCTCAAAGTGAAATCTCATGGACACTTTACAAAAGAGCAGGCCAAAGAATTAAGAGTTCTGGCACAGAAGTCTGTCGGTGCAAACGACAGCGCTATATCTATTCAGATAACCCAGACCATTCAACAAATCGAGTTACTGGATAGCCAATTAAATAAAATTGAAGATGAAATGACGGACATCATGAAATTCAATGATTCTGTCATCATGACCATTCCTGGTATCGGATATATAAATGGTGGAATGATCCTTGGCGAAATAGGTGATATTCACCGTTTCTCCAATCCTAATAAGCTGCTCGCCTTCGCAGGTCTTGATCCATCCGTATATCAATCTGGAAACTTTCAGGCCAAAAGAACCCGAATGTCCAAACGAGGCTCACGTACACTTAGATACGCTTTAGTAAATGCAGCTTGGAATGTTGTTAGAAACAACGCTACCTTCGAGGCTTACTATAATGCCAAGAGGGCTGAAGGCCGGACACACTACAATGCACTTGGGCATTGCGCCGGCAAGCTTGTCAGAGTCATCTGGAAGATGCTTACTGACGAAGTCGAATTTAACCTCGAATAAGAGGTCTGTATACCAATATCGATAGATTTTGAAAAAGCACCCTCAGGGAGCTCTATTAAAGTTACCCTTTTTTGCCATCGATATGAAAAAGTAATTTTTTGCTAATTTAGGATTGACTTTTCATAGCTGGTCTCCAGATAAAAAGTGCTACATTGTATATCGGCAATGTAGCACTTTTCTTTAATAACTTAAATTTAATAACTTATAATTATTATTCAGTAACAACAGTAATATATCCTGTATATGTTGCACCTGTTGAATCTTTTACTGTAATTGCGTATGTACCATCAGATTCAGCTGTAAGTGAGCTAAAAGTTTCTCTACCAATTACAACCTTATTTGTTGTTGCATTAATAGAACAACCCCATGTTGAGAATTTTGACCAAGTCTTGATGTTTGTTGTTTTATTACCTACGTATGTAGCATCAAGTGTCTCAGCTGCTGTACCAGGTGTGAATGTAAGTGTTACTGAAGATGCACCTACAGCAAGTGTACCATTAGATAATGTAGCTGGTGTTGTGAATCCTTTTAATTTAGTATCATCTGTTACTAAACCAGCAGCTGTTGTAGAACAAGCATCCTCTCCGATTTCTTTTAATCCTTCGAATGAGAAGATACAATTTAATTTGATTGTTTCTGGAGAAGTCTCTTTTGTGAAAGCACTCCAGTCACCATCTTTACTTACTGTACCAGCAATCTTGAAAGCAGCATATGTAGCTGTAGTTTTACCAGAAGCAGTATCTGCTACATATTCATATCCACTACCACCTGATTTTTTGGCAAACTTATAATCTGCTGCGGCAAGGGCAAAAGTTACCTTATCAGCAGCAGCAGCAGTTGAAGCTGTGATTGCTTTGATATCAGTAGCTGTTGTTGACCATCCTGTGAACTTAGATAAATCTTTAGCGTCGTCAGCAGTAGGAGCTGTTGAACCATTAGGTACAATCTGAAGAATGACATCATTAGCATCATCATCAATTAGATCACTTGCAGCACCTGTCTTTAATGTAGCGGCTGTAAGAGCTTTGTCATTACCATCAGTAACAAAGAACTCTGCAGTTACTTTGATTGGTACAGAACTCATATTAACTGCTAAGGTACCATCTCCACCAACTACTTTACCAGCTGCGGAAGCATCATATCCTGATTCTTCTTCAAGAGATGTAAGACCCTGTGGGTAAAGAGCAAATGAAAGACCTGTTGATGTTGGAACTGTTACTTTGTAAATTGTTGTATCAACGTAGTTAACATCACCTTCTACTGATTCTACAGAACCTTTTACTGGTTCTGTTGCGTCTGTTGCATATACAGACATTAAAGCCATTACTAATGTTGTTGCCATACCTAGGGCAACTAATTTCTTTAATTTCATAATTTTTTCCTACTTAATTTGAATGTTGAAATTAAATGTTACTAATTAAGAATGTGTAAATTTACTGATACTGAAACAGTACTTACTTCTTTGTAATCATCATCTACCAGATGATAGACAACAATCGCCTTGTAATCGCCAGCATCTATGTCCCTAGAAAGTGTTAGATTCTTTAGAGTAGATCCAACTGGAATATAAGGGGAAGAGTAAACTACTTCAGAGGTAGAGGCCAGCTTTACTTCAAAATAAACTGTTCGTGAATTCTCTACAGGATTCTCAATATAAGCATTGTTAGAAGCTGTAAGTCCATCAGAAAAGTACCAATCAATGTTCATTGATGTTGTATATGCTTTGTCGGTATTCTTATCCGTAAGGCCAGCCATTATCTCACTGACATTCTCAGGCGTAATCAATACTTCACGGGGAGCCGTGGTCTCTTGTACTGTCGCTACTCTTGGATGTTGAACTATGTATAGAATAACAATCAAGAGAACAAGTATTATTACTGCTAATATCAAGCATATAATTACAGTTTTCTTTGAAGATTTCTTGTCACTGTTTTTAGCAGCGTTATCACCATCATCGGTGTTATTCT
>CAZPHI010000107.1:0-2645 GCA_964586425.1 uncultured Lachnospiraceae bacterium
GTGCGGTTCAACGAGAGGGAGATAATGCTAGCCATTTATTTCTCTACTCTATTTGTCTTGATATTTCCTTTACTTTGGTGGGGTCAAAACTGTTATTGTACTCGAAAAAGCTTTGCTTGTCTGAATAAAAACTTCCCTTACTCTAGGAAAAGCTAGTGATTTTTGAATGAAAACTTATAGCGTATTCGTAAAAGCTGATGCTTTTGCAATGAAAACTTATAGTATATTCGTAAAAGCTGAAGGTGTTTGAGTGAAAACTGTAGGTATTTTAGCAAAAACTGATGCTTTCTATATAAAAGCTAGAAGTGTTTGAATTAAAACTTATATTTGGATAGTCCAAGATGCTTTTATACGAGTAAATCCAGTGAATTCTTGGCTGATATATGTAAGAAATTTAGGATTTAATTCTTATAACTATGACAATTACTGAAAGGAGTAATCTATATGCAAAAGTTAAAGGAAAACAAACAGCAAGATGGTACTTATAATATTATGGTTTATGACGACAAATATGACCCATTTCAAATGAGTACATTTATTGACCCTATGAGAAGTAAAATTGTGGTAGATACACCTACTAAAAAGATTAAGTTAAAGTTATCAGAGTTGCACGATATGCACGTGAGTCTACAAATCATGAAGACCAAGTCGGAGCACTTGAGAACCAAGTTGTTCGTTTGGATACTATGATAGATAGTCATATCAATTTTATTATGGAGAAGAAGCATATGTTTAAGGTTGGTAATACAAGCATTGCTAATGGTATCACAGACTCATTACTTGAGAAGATAAAAGCCATACCAGGGGTAGCTGATATTAATTATTCATACTTTGAAACAGAGAGAAATTGGACGTGGAATGGTATGAATTATGATCAGATGGGGATTGAAAGATATGATTCTCTGAGTAATATGCAGAATGGTTCTAATGCAAGGTATCTCTATGCAACAGAGTATGTCGAGCCATCGGAAGAGATATATGAGATTATTAGTAGATATATGGACACAGAGTATATAGATTATGAAGCATTTGCAAGAGGAGAGCAGGTACTGATAATAGAAGATGCTAATAGTTCAGGACGATATGATGCATCCATGAAAACAGGTGTAGATTTATCGCTTATGAACTATAGTAATCCATTTATAGAATTAAATTCGTACTATTTGACAAAGGATTTTTGGAGTTCCTATTATTCAAGAATATATAGATACGTTCAGGATAATATGATTGATGAGAGTATGAGGGATGAAGTCGTATTAAGAAGAGGCAGTGAAGATGTATATATGCTTTTGGACGTGGCATCTGAGTACTTTAAGAAGGATATAACCAAGGTGAAGATGCTTATTATGAATTAGCTAATATGTTTTATCTGTGGTATCATCATGCATTAAATCAGTATGAATTTATGTATACACCCGCAACAACAGCAAAGGTAGCTGGTGTAGTGCATCTGTCAGATGAACTAAAAGAAGAATTGAAGGAGTATGTCTGCGATTATGGTCAGTACACAGCAATAGCTTCAAAAAATCTGGGCCAGAAGGCGATAGATGCTCAGAATAAGCAGCTTTCAAGCTACTGGGGATTTGAGAATGATGAATTACCAGAAGAAATCACATTATCGTTAGAGCCTAATCAGTTAACAATACGTTACGATTTAACATCAACATTTGCTTCGACAAGCAATATTGTATGTTCTTATCTAGGCCAGGCAGGATTTGTCTATGAATCCTATTCTGCACAAAAGGATCTACTTAAAGCAAAGACTAATGAGACGATGATATTATATGGATTTACATTATTAGCGGCAGTTGTAATTGATTTGCTTGTTGTAATCCTTTTGATAAAGAATCGACTTGACCGAAGAAAATCACGCTTCCAGATTCTGATACGGACTGGAGCCCAGAAGAAGACGCTGCTTGGAATATGTATGCTTGAAAGCATCAGCGAATCTATATGGTGCCTGCCTATTATGCCAATTACGTTGCTATTGCATCTAGGAATTTACCATCACTATATTAAGAAAATATAAGTGTCAAAAGAACTATATCAATTATATTAGAATAATGATAGAATATGGTATATTATAATTGATAATCGGTAAGGATGGAGGGTTTGTATGAGATTAGATGGATTTGGCTTACTTGTCAATGATATGGGTACAATGATTCGATTTTATAGAGATGTGTTGGGATTTGAGATAAAAGAGAGTGAAGGCGCATCTAATGTATATTTGGTTAAGGATAATACATTGTTTTTACTTTATGGACGTAAAGATTTTGAAACTATGACAGATAAGAGATATGAATATGTAAAGGGTCTAAATGGTCATTTGGAAATAGCACTTTATGTTGATACATATGAAGAAGTTGATGCAGAGTTCAATAATGCAGTAAATAAGGGCGCAACACCAGTGCTCGAGCCGACAACAGAGCCATGGGGCCAGAGGACATGCTATATAGCTGATCCCGAAGGCAATCTTATTGAGATAGGTTCATGGAATAAAACATATGAAAGTAAAGATATGTAAATAGTTTTCACTTTGAATTAACAGAGCGTTGGGCAAACGAACTTTTAAGATTAGTAATGGAAGGGTTACTATTCACAGCTGTTTTAATGCATTTCGTTATTTTTTAACTTCTTTTCCT
>CAZPHI010000108.1:0-2568 GCA_964586425.1 uncultured Lachnospiraceae bacterium
TATCTCCTATGGAAGATGGAAATACACAGGTTCAGGTTGTTTCTTGGTATGATAATGAAAATTCATATACAAGCCAGATGGTAAGAACAATTAAGTACTTCTCAGAGTTAGCATAATTGTTTTAACTTAGTTTGAACTTAGAGGTTCGGTTTTGTAGTTTATAATAGGCTATGGAATCGAACCTTTATTATAAAATAATGCACTTTGTGCAGTTTTTGATTTGCATATTGTTCTATTGTAAAGAGTAATCTTTATAATAAAAAATTAATCGGAGGTAAACATATGCTTAATAAGAAATCAGTTGATGATATCAATGTAAAAGGAAAAAGAGTATTAGTAAGATGTGACTTTAATGTTCCACTTATTGATGGAAAGATTACAGATGAAAATCGTCTTGTAGCTGCTCTTCCTACAATTAAAAAATTAATCAATGATGGTGGAAAGGTTATTCTTTGCTCTCATCTTGGAAAACCTAAAGCTCCATCAGCAGAATTCTCACTTGCACCAGTTGCTGTAAGACTTGCAGAATTACTTGGCAAAGAAGTAAAATTTGCAGCTGATGATACAGTTGTAGGCGATAATGCCAAAGCAGCTATTGCAGCTATGAATGATGGAGATGTTGTATTACTTGAGAATACTCGTTTCAGACCAGAAGAAACAAAGAATGTTGAAGCATTCAGCAAAGATTTAGCATCTATTTGTGATATTTTTGTTAATGATGCTTTTGGTACAGCTCATAGAGCACATTGTTCTAATGTAGGTGTTACACAGTTCGTTGATACAGCTGTTGTAGGTTACCTTATGCAGAAAGAAATCGATTTCCTTGGTAATGCTGTTAACAATCCAGTTAGACCTTTTGTAGCTATTCTTGGTGGCTCTAAGGTTTCTTCAAAGATTTCAGTTATTAATAACCTTCTTGATAAGGTTGATACTCTTATTATTGGTGGTGGTATGTCTTATACATTCCAGAAGGCAAAAGGCGGTCATGTTGGTCAGTCTTTAGTTGAGGATGATTTCCTTGATTATGCTAATCAGATGGTAGAAAAAGCTGAAAAGAATGGCGTTAAGATGTTAATTCCAGTTGATACAGTTGTAACTACAGCATTCTCTAATGATGCACCTAGCAGAATTATTGAAGCTGGTACAATGAATGATGATGAGATGGGTATGGATATTGGACCTAAGACTCGTGAATTATATCAGGAAGCATTAAAAGATGCTAAGACTGTAGTATGGAATGGACCAATGGGTGTATTTGAATTCCCTAACTTTGCTGCTGGTACAGTTGCAGTTGCAGAAGAACTTGCTAAATTAGATGCTACAACAATTATTGGTGGTGGTGATTCAGCTTCAGCCGTTAACAATCTTGGATTCGGTGATAAGATGACTCATATATCTACTGGTGGTGGTGCTTCACTTGAATTCCTTGAAGGTAAGGAACTTCCAGGTGTAGTTGCTGCAAATGATAAATAATTAACACAATAATAATAATTCTTATATATATATTAGGAGCCATTGCGATAATTATATTGCAATGGCTCCTTTTTTGTATGAAATCAAGAATTTTTCGAAAATTGTTTAATATACTAGTAAATTTTAGAAATATATGATATAATAAATAAAAATTTCAAATGAATATTTTACAAAACTATGTATTATATTTATTAAAAGATAGGATTTGGATATGTCTTATCTTTAGGAGGATTGATATATGCGTAATAGAATCGTAGCTGGTAACTGGAAGATGAATACGACACCTACAACAGCAAAAGCATTAATTGAGGAACTTATCCCTTTAGTTAAGACTGATGATGATACTGAAGTAATATTTTTCCCACCATTTGTCTCGTTAATGTTGGCAGTTGATGCAGTGAAAGATACTAAAATCGCAATTGGTGCACAGAATGTTTTCTACGAAAACTGTGGAGCATATACAGGAGAAATCTCAGCATCAATGTTAAAAGATATAGGAGTAAAATACGTATTAGTAGGTCATTCTGAGAGACGACAATATTTTAGTGAACT
This sequence comes from uncultured Lachnospiraceae bacterium, assembly GCA_964586425.1. Taxonomy (GTDB): domain Bacteria; phylum Bacillota; class Clostridia; order Lachnospirales; family Lachnospiraceae; genus CAZPHI01. Next base: position 2,026 of record CAZPHI010000108.1, read on the forward strand.
AGATGATATAATTAATCGTAAAGTGCTTAAAGCTTTTGAATTCGGTATAATTCCAGTTATATGTTGTGGCGAGACATTACAGCAGCGTGAACTTGGCATTACGATTGATCACATTAAGATGCAGATTAGATATGCATTCCGTGATGTTTGCGTTGAAGATGCTAAAAAAGCAATAGTAGCTTATGAGCCTAGATGGGCAATTGGAACAGGTCAGGTAGCAACTTGTATTCAGGCTGAAGAGGTGTGCGCAAGCATTAGAGAGTGTATTAGTAGTATATATGATGTTGATACAGCTGAGTCTGTTAGAATTCTTTATGGAGGAAGCGTATGTGCAGCTAGTGCACCTGATTTATATAAGGCGCCTAATATTGATGGAGCACTTATTGGAAGTGTAAGCTTAAAAGCTGAGTTCGGTGATTGTGTAAACTGTAAATAATACAAAGCATTTATACATATTGAAAGGCATCTGCAATTTGCAGGTGCTTTTCTGTTTGTGTGCCAGGCATGGCACTAATCTAACTGGTGAAAGTCCAGTCACGGGTA
>CAZPHI010000109.1:0-2489 GCA_964586425.1 uncultured Lachnospiraceae bacterium
TGGTGGAAATATTGTAACTGGGGCTAGCCGTCGCGCTAGCGACTTGGTACAATGACAAAGATAATGAATTGCTATATAAGAGGGAAAGAGATTTAAAACTAGTTAATATGAGTATTAAAAAAACAGCAATTACAAGTGATATTACTGATACAATCTATTCAAACAATGATAATAATATATATATATATTATAAGAATTCAGAAGCATCTGCACAAACAGGCAGTGAGATGTATAAAAAATATATGATAGCAATGAATAAACTAATAGAGAATAGTTCAATATATCTTACAATGAAGGATCCATATATTGTTGCAAGAAATCTGGCAGAAGAGGATTTTTATATGTTGAATGATTCGCAGTTAACGCAATTCGAGAAGTATGGTAATGATTTTGGCGGTGATGATACCATCTATCTTATGCCATATATATATTATGAAGACTCAAGACCTAATATACTTATGTATGTATGTAAGAATATAAAACAGCTAGATGGATTGAATTTTGCAAACACTAATAGTGTTGTGGGGATATATATGCCAGAAGAAGACAAGATATATGCATTTGTATCAAATAAAACATCAGGTACCAAGGGAAAAGCAGTATATAACTATAGTCAATTAGGCAATAAAAAAATAGATGGAATATGGATGGAGCCACAAACAGAGATATCATATTCTGTGAATGGCACAGAGTATAAGAATATTATATATTCTGGTACACAGCTAAAACAATTCTTTAAACAATATGGAGAAGCTTTAAAATAATACATTGAACGGAGGCGATCGACATGAATATTAGATTGGGAGAAGTATTACTAGAACAGGGATATATTACCGATACTCAGTTAAAACAGGTTCTTGATTATCAGGAATAGAGCGGAACGAAAAAACGTATTGGAGAACTTCTTATTGAACTAGGATACATTACAGAGAAGCAAAAGCTTGAAGCACTGGGAAAAAGACTTAATTATGAAATTGTCGATTTAAAAACATATAAGATAAATCAACAGGCAGTAGAACTTATTCCAAAGCAGATCGCACAAAAATATAATGTAATTTCAATAGGATTTGACGGGGATTTGCTTATAGTTGCTTTGAATGATCCACTTGATTTCTATGGTATAGAGGATATAAAGCTTGCAAGTTCTAGAGAGATAAGTATTGTGCTTGCGGATGTCAAACAGATTGATGATGCTATTGATTATTATTATTCAGAGGCTGACGCAAAACAAGCAGCAATTAATGCTAATGAGAATGTAGGAGACAATGTAACATTTTTTGAAGAAAATTTTGATGATGAAGATTCACAGGTGCCAGTAGTTCGACTTCTTAATAGTTTGTTGGTAAAGGGGTATAATGCCTCTGTATCAGATATTCACATAGAACCATTCGAAAAAGAGACTATTGTAAGAATGAGAACTGATGGTATGCTGTTACCATATGTAACTATATCTTCTGCAATACATCAGGCTCTTGTTGCAAGAACAAAAATACTTGCGCATCTTGATATTGCAGAGAAAAGACTTCCGCAGGATGGACATTTTAAAATTGTATTTGATGGAGTTGAGATGAATATCCGTGTTTCTATAATTCCTACAGTATATGGAGAAAAGGTTGTTCTTCGTTATCTGAATTCTAATACCCAACTAGACCAGTCTGAAACATTTGGAATGAATGAAGAAAATTATAGGGCATTTCAGAATATATTAAAGAATCCTAATGGAATTATATATATAACAGGACCTACAGGAAGTGGTAAGACAACTACTCTCTATATGGTATTGGAAGAGTTGTCAAAGAAACCAGTTAATATAGCAACGATTGAAGACCCAGTAGAACGTAATATTAATGGTGTTAATCAAATGCAGATTAATACAGCGGCTGGATTGACATTCGAAACAGGTTTGAGAGCATTACTTCGTCAGGATCCGGATATTATAATGATTGGTGAAACTAGAGATAATGAGACAGCAATGATATCTGCGAGGGCAGCTATAACAGGACACCTTGTATTCTCTACATTACATACTAATGATGCGATTAGTTCGGTTGTACGTCTTAGAGATATGGGACTTCCTAATTATCTGGTAGCAAATGCTGTTGTAGGAATCGTTGCACAGAGACTAGCACGAAAAATCTGTCCGAATTGTTGTGAGGAATATGATGCTTCTGTAAAAGAATGTGAGGATATGGACATAACACCAAGAAAACTTAAAAGAGGCTGTGGCTGTCATATGTGTGGTAATACAGGATATAAAGGACGTATTGCTATTCATGAAGTGTTTGAATTAGATGGAGTTGTCAAAAAAATGATCGCTGATTCAAAACCTGTGGAGAATATATATCAGTATATGGAAGATGTTAAAAAGATGCCAACATTGAGAAGTACCATGAAACAGCTGGTTCTTGATGGAGTAACAACATATGAGGAATACATAAGAATTACATATAATATGTAAAATACACTTGACATTTGAAGTAAAGCTTACT
>CAZPHI010000110.1:0-2376 GCA_964586425.1 uncultured Lachnospiraceae bacterium
TTGTATTTTCAATTAATTCTTATGATTCCCTATTGCTTCGTGAAAGAACCCTGATTTATTACAAGTATTCTGTCAGTGTTATCATTAGGAGCTTTCATACTTTTTGCCTCAAAACATGTACCAGCCTTACCAATATAACTATAATCACCATTAACTGCTCCATACCAATACATATCTGCGCCTTGATAATCTCTGGTATCCAATGAAAAATCACTGCCCAGATAATCATATACAAACACAAAATCATCCCCAGCAAATACAGCTATATACTTATGCTTATCTCTCTGTCCTCCAATTAAAAGTTCGTCTTTTTTACTGCCAGTTGTAAAATCAACAGATTCCATCAAGGCTCTCAGATATCCCATCTCTGCTGCACCTTCATGATGCAGCGCCTCCTGCCATGAACAACATGCACCATAGCTGCCTCCATTATCACCACAATACTGCATAATTGAATTATCTCCATATGTATGTCCGCATGCGCCTGCTAGTACAGACCAATATGCATATCGTCTTACATGTATTGCTTTCCAATAAGGCTGTGTATTATCATGTAATCCCTGAACAATCCATTCATACGAAGGCTCGCCATCAAGTACCGGTTTATCTGACACCTCATATGCTTTCTTAACATATCTCCAATTATCCTCACTATAGAATGCTTCATTGTCAGCATTGTCATCCCATAATCCCATATTACACTGATCGTACCTTCTATGTCCCGACTGAAACATATTAAAATCAAGCCATTCATCATTATTATCAAACCACATTGTAGACATACATCTTCCAAATGGATGAAACGTAATTAATTTGTCAGGATTCAATTTCTTCAATTGTCTTCCCATTATTCTATATACTTCTTCATATCCTGCAGCCCTAATATCTCCTCCAAGTATCCAAATCACATTCTTATAATTGGCATATCTCTTTCCCAAATAATTAGCATAATCAAGCGCGTTATTTTCATTAAGAATATTGTTTTTAACAAGCGAACCCCATGTTGGCAGCAATGCCATATACAAGCCGAGCTCTTCAGCCATTCGTATTACCCTGTCACAGTGTTCCCAATATTCTTCATCCGTAACTTGATAACTGCTTGTTTTCATCTTATTAATATCTTCAAGTTCTGGAGTTGTATATACAAGAACTGCCTGAATTACATTAAATCCTCTTTCCGCACGATTACGAAGATAAGTGTACGCTTCCTCTTCGCTTATATTAGTGAATATTAACCACGCAGTATCAGCAAGCCAGAAGAATGGTTTATTTCCCGCCTTCAAATAACGTCCATCCACGCGCAAAACCCCATTTTCCCATATCTTATGTTGCACATTATCTAATTCCATCTCTTTAACTCCTTCGCCAGTCTATAAAACAATTATAGCTGTTACCATACAATTGCACAACACCTTTACGTACACATTGTATAATAACAGCTACCTGTATATTATCTTATATATTATCTTTTATATTAGTTTGTAAATGCTATCACAGCCCCATCAAATGTGGTTGTAATATACTGCTTGATTTCATCAGATTTTAATGCATTAACAAGTGCTTTGATCTTCTCACTATTCTCGTTACCCTGCTTAACACCTATTATATTAACGTATGTTTTTGCAGCTGTAGAATCTGATTTTTCATAGGCAATCGCATCTTTTCCTACTGAATATCCAGCCTGAAGAGCATAATTACCATTAAGTACAACGAACGAAACTTCCCCAACTACTCTAGAAATCTGTGCTGCTTCTAACTCCTGAAACTTAAGATTATGAGGATTAGAGGTAATATCTTTAATTGTTGCCTCTAAACCTACTCCATCCCTTAACTTAAGCAAACCATTATCCTGCAGTAATAACAATGCTCTTGCTTCGTTAGTAGTATCATTTGGAATTGCAATAGTGTCTCCATCTGCTATATCCGAAAGACTTTTCTTTGTACCCGGATATATTCCAAATGGTTCATAATGAATCTGTCCAGCATCCACAATATGAGTACCCTTCTCTGCATTAAAGCTGTTAAGATAAGGCACATGCTGTGTATAATTTGCATCAAAATCTCCACTTTCCACAACTTCATTAGGCTGTACATAATCATCAAATACTACAATATCAAGATTATATCCCTCTTTCTCCAGGATTGGTTTAACCTGCTCTAAAATCTGTGCATGTGGTGTCGCAGATGCTGCAATCTTAATTGTTTTATTATCTTCATTTTTTGCTTCCTTTGTTCCACATCCAGTAATACTTACTGCTGCTAATACTCCTGCTATTAATACTGTTAATAATTTTCTCTTTCTCATTAATTTGTCCTCCATATTTTTATGGTAGTGTCAAGTCTGACACCCCTATTTTTCTTTCAAAACCTTTATTA
>CAZPHI010000111.1:0-2118 GCA_964586425.1 uncultured Lachnospiraceae bacterium
AAACTAGTTGGAAATTAATTGCCATTTTTTGCTGGAAAGTACTTGCCGTTTACACCCTCCTTATACTGTAACTCAATATGTTTCAGCGTATCATATGTTAGATACTATTGCTAAGTATGATTCGCCCGGTATAAAAGGTGTAGGTGGAAAAAGAGGAAGGGGTAATAAAAACTCATTATATGCTCAGAGAACAAAGGCATTACAAGCCTTTGAAGATTTATTTAGACAGATTAATTACAAGCATATATTGGTGAGCTATAGTAATCAAGGGCTTGTTAGTATAGAAGACCTAGTTGAAATGGCAAAGTTATTTGCTAAAGATGGTAAGGTATTCATAGAAAGTACCGACTATAGGGAGTACCAGAATCATAGATCAAGCAATAAGAGGAACGGTAAATCTCTCAACGAAGTGATAATATATTTTCAAAAAGATATGTCTTTAAATAAGTCTCCACTTAATTATTCTGGCAGTAAGGACACTTTGCTTCCTGCAATAATCAAAGAGCTTCCTCCTTCTGTGAATACTTTTGTTGATGCTATGGGGGGCGCATTTAATGTCGGGGCAAATATCATTGCTACAGATTGCGTTGTTTATAATGAACTTAATCCTTATATTTATGAAATTATTGAATGGCTTCTAAAAACGGATAAAGCTGAAATCGTGGGAGCCATAGAGGAAGGTATAGCTAAATACAAGTTAGAAAAAGGTGAGAAGGAGCCATTTGACAAACTTCGTCGAGAGTATAATGAAGGGGACAACTCCCCACTAAATTTATATTTGCTCCATATGTATTCTTTCCAAAATATGATCAGATTTAATGGTAAACATAAGTTTAATACTCCCATTGGAGTAGCAGGCTACAGTGAAGATATAAAGCAAAGAATACTTAACTTTGAAGTTAAAGCGAGAAATCTAAAAATGATGAATGTTGACTATACATCAATAAATTGGAGTGAATTTCCTTCAGACACTGTTTTTTATTTTGATCCACCTTACTTTATTACAAGTGCTGCTTACAACGATGGTAAGAGAGGAATGAAAGGTTGGTCTGCAGACGAAGAGGTAGAGCTGTTAAATATCCTAAGCCATATTGATTCATTAGGATTTAAATTCATGCTTTCAAATGTTATGCATCACAAAGATAGAACAAATCATTTACTACAAAAATGGGCTGAAGAGCATAAATACCGCGTGATTGATATAGGTACAAGTGGATGGCGTTATGCAAAAAATGAAGTCCTAATAGTGAATTATTAAGGGGGGATATTAATGAATCATACTCTTGTTTTGCCAGAAGAATTTGAAGCTAAACTAAATGAAGCACATGCAGATAATGATATTCATGCAAAATGGCTTCAAATTGGTGTCGACACAGTTCAAGGTATGATAAATAGGGTCATATCTGAACTGAACGAAAGATTTCCTAAATTAGAAATTACCAATTATAGGGCTGATAATAAAGATAATATAAAAGAGACTATTGGAAATAGAGGAAGTAATTCTATATATTCTGGATATTTTGAAACTGAAAATGGTAATGTAGACGGGCTGTTTTTTTATATTCCGCCTTCACTTAACTCGGGAAATGATTTTCTAACCAGACAGGTTATGCCTAGTTTGTTAGGAATCTATGAAGGAATATCTCAGGATATGGTTGATTTACATTTTAATAATAGACCAGTATATATTGTAAATATAAATGAGACAAATAGATCAGAACAGAGAGCCGTAAAAGTAAGTTTTATATGTGCAGAATTACTTGGATTTAAATATCTGGATATATTCGGACGAGAGTTCCAAGATATTATAACCAACCTCAATGAGGGAGATGATGAATTTCAGATATCTTCTTTAGCTGATTTTAATCGGCTATTTGCAACGAATGGTAATAATGAACTATTCGTAGTTAATGATGAGGAGAAGGTGTTGCGGCTACTTTCAATTAAAGTTGCTACGTCATCAAATCCATCAGCTGAAATGTATAGATATCTTTTGAAGGTATTACCAGCAATCTATATGGCAATTGATGCGGGGTACCAAGTTAATATAGATGATTTTGATAATGTTGTAAATGGTAAACTAAAACCAGCATAATTTGGCAAATAATTTCCAGCAAC
>CAZPHI010000112.1:0-1932 GCA_964586425.1 uncultured Lachnospiraceae bacterium
CTAATAGAATAACTACAGGCTTTGATGTTCTATTAGCATAGCGTCTTATATACTGCTTAGCTTCTTTAAGCTTAACAACTACTATTTCACTCTCAGGCGCAATTCCGGTAAATGTATTGTTAACCACAGAGCCTGCAGCAATTCCTGCCAATCTGGTTCCATGACCGTTCTCATCTCTAGATGGCACAATTGAGTATGCATCCTCTCCATTATTTGCTGCCTCTATTGCCCTATTAATATCATCTCTTGTGTATAATGTTCCATAATCAGTATTTTCTGGCGTATTACCAGTCTGTATTGTCTGATCCCATATTTCTGCTATTCTTGTGCGCCCTGCACTATTTTTAAATGCTTCATGCAGATAATCTATTCCTGTATCTATCATACAAATTGTAATTTCTTGTCCCATCAATCCCAAACCAGGTTGATTTCTGACTCTTAATGCACCGGTCTCTTCTCCTACGGATACATCCATTAAGGAATATAACTTTGGTATTGTAAAATACCCATATGAACCAAAATTCAATATTGGACTATTCTTTAATAATGGTCCATATAAAACAATCCAGTCCCGATTAATTCTGTTCACACAGACATTATCAAGACTGGAATATTGTGCAAAAGCTTCCTGACTATATCTAATTATAAAATCAGTCGTATCCTCTGCAATAATTAGCTGGCTACAATCTGGCATACAAAGCTTCCTATATGTTATGTTCGTAATATTATATTACCATTATCCTGCCATTATTCTTAGTATTTCTTATATACTGTAATTTTTTTATTCTCATCAACAAAGAATACATTATTAAGTCTGTCCGGTATCTTAAGGTCATATTGATCTACAGATAATATCGTACCAGGATATACTGTTCTATTAACCTTTATCTGTGCACCCTGTCCTTTATTAATACTCTCTGCTAGAATTGCACGTTTTTTAACCAAATCATTAAGTTCATCTGTTTTCATGCTTATTGCCATTAGAATCTTGTTGTACATAGCACTTCCAACTAACTCATCGCATGATAGCTTATTAACGAACTCATTACGTCCATTCTCAAATACCTGTATCTCTGATTCTACTTTAGTAATTTGCTTACTAATATTCGAAAATGTTTCTGAAATCTCCCTTTGTATACCTACACCAACCAATGTTGTCATTCCTGCTTCATTGCCAATATAATGTGCTTCAATTCCACATACTGCTCTTATACTTCCACCAAGTATAATACCCTTAGCTCCAATAGCATTAACAACACCATTACACTTTACATCACAATTCAACAGATAATTAGAATATACGTTGCCGTCAGTTCTAATAACAACATTCTCAAAGAAATTACCATATATATTTTCTTTGGCATTAATTATTCCTGAGTTACCACCAAGAACGCCTTTTTTGATAATGACATTCTCACCAGTAATAACACAGTTCTGTTCAACACTGCCACATATCTCTACAACTCCTGTTGCTGTTACTTGAAATCCAGCACAAACATCACCATTAATAGTAACATCACCAGCAAAATTAATATTACCAACACTCAGATCAACATTACCACGGATAATAATAAGATTGGTAATATCAATAGTTCCAGCTTTTTTAGTTATTCTTCCGCTTTTATAAGCGGTATACACTAAACGGTCATCTGACATTGTGAATCCAGTACCTCTAAGTGGTGGTAAATCAATAGCTTTCTTAGGTGTCATAAGTTTTCCATCAACGCCAAAACCAAACTTACCAGCTACCGCAGGATGATACTTTGCAATAATATCGCCTTTTTCAACCTGAGTAAAAAGCTTTATATTCATATAATCAACTGAATCATCATCATTAATTAAAGGTTTACCAAAATCATTATCATCAAAGAAGAATTCATAATATCCATCTTTACCGTCTTCTGTTCCTTTACCCGTTGCAACCTTTATCTC
>CAZPHI010000113.1:0-1811 GCA_964586425.1 uncultured Lachnospiraceae bacterium
GAACAGGCATTAGAATATATTCAAAATCCTGAAAAGACAGATGAAAAGGTATTGGTAGGCAGTTTAAACTGTCTGCCAGATACTGCTTTTGAACAGATGATGGAAACAAAGCAACTGTATGGGAAAACAGATAAAAGACAGGGATATCATTTTATTATTTCTTTTGTTCCGGGAGAAGCTACACAGGAGCAGGCACTAGATATCATGAAGCAATTTACGGAGGAATTCTTGGGTCAGGATTATGAGGCGGTTTATTCTGTTCATACAGATAAAAATCATATGCATGGGCACTTGATATTTAATAGTGTGAGCATTACCACTGGTGTCAAATATGATTATCGTAAGGGTGATTGGAAAAGGAAAATACAGCCTATTACCAATAAACTATGTGAAAAATATCATTTGACAATACAGCCAGCAGAGTATGCAAAGCATCCGATGAACTTATCTCGTAAAGAATGGGAATATGATCAGACCTTTAAAGAAATGATGTTAAAAGATGCAATGTTTTGTTTATCCTATGCAGGGAGCTTGGAGCATTTCCAATTTCTGATGCGAAGACTTGGATATGAATTTAAAAATGGTGAATATTTGACAGTGAAAATGCCTGGAAGAAAGTTATATCATCATTTAGAGGAGATGAATGATATCTTTTCTGAGAATCTAATAAAGTATAGTTTTGAAAATGTTGGGACTTCAACTCCAATGTATATTACAAGGAACCCATTATGGTCTAGAAATAATAATATGTCACCATTTCAAAATAGGTATTATGGTAAGATGTACCGTTTGAGAATGATTGAACAAAAGAGATTTGTGGTGGGTTCAGCAAATTATGCGAAGGATTTGCTGGTATTTCATAAGCTACAGGAAGAATATTTATTTCTAGTGAAAAATGATATTCGCGATATTGGGGATTTGTTAGATGCTCATAGGGAACTATCTGAACAAATAAAAGAAATGTCTAGGCAACAGGATTCCATCTACAAACAGAATTCTGTAAAGAAACGCTCTTGCAAGACTGAGGAACAATGGCGAGATTATCAGTCATGGCACATGAATGAATATGGTAAGTTAGATGGATTAAAGGCTAAAAAGAAAGAGGCAAAAGAACAGCTTAAGATGGTAACTAGCTGTATTACGGAACAATTAGATACGGCAAAGGGAATTGTTTCAGAATATGAAGAACTGAATATTGGGCTGAATATTGAAGTACCAGAATATGTTGAACCTGTTGTTACGCAAGATGTTGATTTTGATAGTAGTCGGACTGATGATGGAGGGCAATGCTTAGATGTTGTAGAAGATATTACAGAACGTGCTATTAATAATGGTGTTGCAGCTGGTATTGATAAGGAAAGTTTTGGTGATAAGCACGTTGTTTATGAGCTGGAGCCATTACCAAGGACTTATGCAGAATATTCTTTGTTATCTGTAGAGGAGAAGGTAAAAAGGCATAATTTAGAGCGAGGTGTCGATACGTTTAATGCAGTTCAAAGTTATTACCAGTGCATAGGGCATAATTCTGATTTTAGTGAAGTATTTGATGAGAGCCAATTATTAGAACAGGGCGCTAAAGAATTAGAGATAAATGAAAAAGCTGTAGCTATTGCAGAGATTATTCTGGAACGAGGATATGATTATTGTGATATACCAATAGCTAATAAAGCAGTACTTATGCCATTTGATATGCGGGATAATAGTTATAACTTGTCCCTGTATTCAGCGGTGATTAAGAAACTTGGGCTTCAGATGTCTATGGATGAAAAATATGAGGATTATCAGAGAATTTATGATGAGAAGATGAGACA
>CAZPHI010000114.1:0-1771 GCA_964586425.1 uncultured Lachnospiraceae bacterium
GCCAGGTATTGAATTTTCAAGGCGCATAGTCAAAATCCATATGCGAAGTTTGAGTAATTAATATTCACTCATGGTATATTCACCTTCTGTTCCCGAAACCTTATAGCATTGTCCATTTTTTAATCCAACGCCATAATAGAATGAAGATTCTCTTGTTGTCTTTCCGTTAAGTGTAACATCATAATACATCATATACATCTCAACATCATTAATTGTCTTTTTTGAGTAATATACCAAATTAACAGTACCACCATTAGATGCCTGAGTTGTATTCTTCATATCACCTACTGATTTCATTCTTCCAATAAGAATATCCTTCGCTTCATCAAATGTATACGAAACAGATTTTGCAACATTGTAATTCTTCTTTGTAACAGAACTTTCCAGTCCATATTTGCTTAATATCATTACAGATACAACTGTATTACATTCCGGCATTGCAAATTCACCTGTATATTCTGTAGAAGACTTTGTAGGTGTCGTTCCATCCAGCGTATAATATGCTTTATCACCTTCATTTAGATTAGTAACAGCTATCATCTGCCCAGCCTCATAAGTTCCTGATGCCGGTGATACCTCTGGTTGATCAGGTATCTTATAATCAACAACATACTTAATCTCAGTTACTGCACTAGCTGTACCAATATTGTTAAATGCTATTGCTTTCAGTGTCGTAGAGCCCTTACCAATCTCTATTGCACCAGTATACTGTCTACTATTCTTTGTTGGCTCATTGCCATCAAGCGAATAATATATAGACGATCCATCAGAAGCCTGCAATTCAACAACGAAATCATTAGAATAGCTTCCAGCAACCACACTTGCTACAGGTGGCTCAACAACATATGCTTTGACATATTGCTCACCCTCTGTTCCAGTATACTTCTTTATCATCTCAGTAAGACTACTTCCATCATTTTGCGAACTATAATAGCTTAGCAATTGATTAATAGCAGTTTGATTATACTTATCATATGATATAACATCCTTTAAGATGTCAATTGCTTTATTCGTATCATTATTCTTTTTATAGCATTCGTACATCTTCAGCTTCATATCAATATTCTTTTTACCATCTGCATATGTTGCCGCCTGTTCAAAGTATGTTATTGCTTCTGAGTATTTGCCTTGATTATAATTTTCAATACCAGTTGAATAATTGAAGTCATAAGAATTCTTCTTATTGTTATTAACAACAACTGCAATAATTACTAAGGCAATAATAACAGCAACTACAGCTGCTGCGACACTGCATATTATAATTTTGCTCTTCTTATCAAGCTTCTTCTTTACTTTAACATCACGATACTGTTTGTTAAGCTGATTTTTATTATCAACTTTTTCTTTATCAGAATCATTGTCTTTTGTAGTTGAGTATATCTTTTCAGAAGAATTAATCGCTTCTTCTATATCTTCTTTGGGATTATTATTTATATGACTTGATATATCAGGTATAATCTGTGTTTTAGCAAGATTATTTTCATATGATTCATATTCCTTTTTGTCAGACTTATTCGTTTCTTCTTTTTTATTAAGATTATTTCTATCGACAAATGCTTTCGCAACACTTGTTTCTTCGTCCACAAGCTTTTCAATTGATTTGGCTAATTCATTATCTAGGTCGAATTTATCGCTATCGTTCATAAATAGTCACCTCATAAAATAATATTAATTCAATAATATCACAAACTTCGAAAATAATCAACAATTCCGAATTTTATGTTTGTGTCAAGTAATCGTTGGCAATTATTTTTTTGTTTTTCAAAATGAT
>CAZPHI010000115.1:0-1747 GCA_964586425.1 uncultured Lachnospiraceae bacterium
TTCAAGTTCAATACTGCTGAATTAAGTCCAATTGGTGCTTAATCAGCAGACACTAGTTAGGTTTAACAGTTGCTAATGCACCTTCAGCAGCAGTAGCTATATCTGCATAGCCTTTTGTCTTATCAGCGGTAACTTCAGAATATGATAATGTGTATAAGTCTGTATCATATCCAGTTTCTTGAGTTACAGTGAGAGTATCATATCCTGTGAGTTTGGTGAAAAATACTGTTGCGTCTTTACCATAATTAGTACTGTCATACTTATTAAGAAGATGCTGTGGGTCAATTGTAAAATCGTAGGTATTATCAGCACTGTCATATGTTGGAAGTACTATATTGCTGTAGTCAGGTAATGTTGAGTTATCATTCTCAACGATAGAACCACCTGTAACAGGTGTTGTAGCATTAGGGTCGCTAGTCTCAGCAAAAGCTGTAACTGTTGACGCCATCATTGTAGCGACGCATGCAAGCGCCATGATTGATTTGAAATGTTTCATGTTCATTCCTCCTTGAATTTGTGTTGGACATTATTTGAGTATGGTAATTGTAATTGCAACAGCTGTAGTACTTACTTCCTTGTAGCTTGAATCTACAAGATGGTATGTCAGTACTACATCTTCATATGTCCCTGCGTCCAAATCTGTGCCAAGATTAACATTGGATATGTGACTGCCGACTGGTATATATGGTGATGTATAGAATTCATCATCAGAACCTGGCATAGTCAGTGTGAAATACACTGTGTTATTATTGGCTACATTGTTCTCGACATATGCATCAGTTGAATTGTCCCTGGACGAATTGAAATGCCATTCATTGTTCATTACTACCGTGTATGAACCAATTGGTGTACGTTCCTCTTCTGCAAGGTCATTAATGAGTTGGTCAACATTACCGGGTGTTACTACTACATTCTTACTGGATTCCTTTCCTGACAGAACGACGATAAGCGCTACCGCGATAATTACAACCACTATACCAGGTGCGATAATTACAGCTGGATTGAACTTTCTGTGCCTGTTCGACTTGGATATTGTAGTGGTATACTAAATTTGTAACACCTTGTTCGAATAATATGATATATAATATTATTATTCAATCAAGGAGGATTACAACATGGCTATACGTTATAGTGAGGACTTCAAAAGAGAAGTCGCAAGAGCCTATATTGCAGGAGAAAAATCAACAGTTGAAATAGCTGCTGATTATAACATTGCTAAAAGTACTGTTTCAGAATGGGCAAGGAAATATGGTGAAGAATGCCAATACAAACATACCACTTTAAAAAGAGATGAAGGTGAGTCAGCTGCTGAAATAAGGCGATTAAATCAGCAACTCAAGGAAAAAGAGAAAGAAATTGAGTTTTTAAAAAAAGCAGCGGCATTCTTCGCAAGGGAAATCGATTAGTGGTATATCGTTTCATTGATAAGTATAAAGATTATTTTGGTTTAAGATGGCTTTGCCGTCGTTTTGGCATTAGTGCAAATGGTTATTACAATTATCTTAAAGATAAGAAAAGTGAGTATCGTGAACAACGCGAAGCTATTTATAAACGTATTAAGTATATCTTTTATAACAATAATAGAACTATAGGTCACAGAGGAATGAAAGTATTTCTTGCACGTTATGGTATTTATTTAAGCAAAACTACAGTTCATAAATACATGAATAAAGAACTTAATTTAGCAGCCATTATTATGCGTAAAAAACCAGGATACAAGACTTGTAAAAAGCATAAGATATTTGAT
>CAZPHI010000116.1:0-1721 GCA_964586425.1 uncultured Lachnospiraceae bacterium
GTGGATAACTATGTATCCTTATCTAACTATTTATAATGTTTATTGTGTTATTACATATATGAATCATAGAAGAGTATCTGTATATCATATTCTATCCATCCTATCAATCAATCTGTTTTAATATCTATCTAAGTGAGGTATCTATATGTTTACAACAAGAGAATTACATCTTATTGATGGAAGATACTTTAATCTGTTAAGACATCCATCAGAAGAGAACTATATCGAAATACAAAGTAAGAATAGCAAAGACTATTGGATCATCCAGAAGATGAATCCACTATACTCTGAATATCCTATACTTATATATCATAAGCACCCAGGACAACCATATTACCATCGCCATTGGCAGTGTTATAAGGTAAGTCAAAGCATCAAATCTATAAAGTCTCATGATGAATATTCTAAAACACGTAAGTGGAATAGCTGAAATGTAAACCAACTATTTTAAAACTTTCTAATTATCTGGACTTCTGTTTCTTATCATGTTGTTCCCTCCTAGAGCATATCAATAAAGTTGCTTGCCATAGCAAATGTATCATCATCTGCAGTGGGTGTTGTGTCCAATTCCATTGAGGAAGAGGAAGTGTCTGTTGTATCAGTGGTGCTTGTTTCTACTGTAATATTAAGAGATCCCTGTAGTCGTTTTGCTATAAGATCTGCTAGTTCATCTGGTGAATAACTTGTTTGAGAAGAGGAGCGATGCTCTATAAATTCATATAGAGCAGTCACTACCATTGAGTTCTCATTGTCAAAACCATAATTCCTATAATCGCTTAAGGCATCAAGTGCTTTCTTGTCCTTTGGATTATCGTAGAATCTTATAGTCTTTCGGGTGCTCATTAAAGTCCCCCATTTCTGATTTTGAAACGAATCAGATTTTCATAACCTTTTGCATTGATGTTTACATCATCAATGATGCTGGCAGTTGGAAATTTGTTCTTATCAAGGAAGTGTTTAATGATGGTTGCGCCACCACCGATGAAAATTAACTGTGTGGTGTCTAAATTGAACTGTAAAGCTCTTAGCTGTCCCATAATGGAATCCACATAATGGTAAAGACCATCACGAATCATGTTTAAGTAGTTGGATGGAAGATCTTCGCTTGTGCCACTAATCATGACCTCTTTGAGGAAGATTTCATCTGCTTCTCCGTTAAAGGATTCTCTTAAGTTCTCGTTGATGGTATGCATGCAAGTGATGGTTCCCATTGGAAGACTCTTGCACTGTGAAAGATCTGGCTGACCTTCTTTTAATGGAAGAATATCAATGGTCCAGCTTCCGATATCAATGACAAGAGAAACCTTTTTGAAGCTCTTCATATAGCTGACAACTCCTGCATATCCCTGCGGAAATACGTTTACAGATAAAAGATTGATACTGTAAGGAACATCCTCGTATTTGAAGCATAATCGTCTGTTCTTGGTGTAGTAGTCAATCAGTTGCTGTTTCTCAGCACCCATTCTTGTAAGTGGTACACCAACTCCAAGATGAATGTCTGCTCTTGTGATGCCCTGCAGTTTCATTTCCTCTGCAATAGCAGCTTCGGTAAGTACTAAGGTTGTTTCATCAATTGTTTTGGATTCCTGAATTGTATTCTTTGGATGACCTACGGAATAAATACCGCTTGTCGTTTCAAGAACCTTTGTGTTTACTGGTGGCATTTGCGTGTGCTTTGTCACTCCGCTAGAAAAAATTGTGTTTGCTGATTTGGTATTTCC
>CAZPHI010000117.1:0-1628 GCA_964586425.1 uncultured Lachnospiraceae bacterium
TTATACTAACAAAAAGTTCCGTTTTAATTTGTACCAAGACTTGACATAGTACCAGACACTTTCGGAATATGGAACACCATCTACATTAGGCAATAGAATTGGGTTTACTGTATTCACTACGGATATACATAGATATGCATCTACTGCACCAATAAGTTTTGGCAAAGCAGCAAGTTTATCAAGTATCTTAGTTGCTATTTGTCTAATTTTATGGTTCTTGCAGAATTATATTACTGCCAGACATACATGGAATCTTATTGGTGGAAAAGGAAGCAGATATAAGATTAATACTGGAAGAAAGGCTACTATTTTTGGCGGAATATATATCGGAATAGTTGTATTCGCAGCAATTGTAATTCCATATTTTAGCGTAGGAATTACTTCTTTGATTAAATTAAGAGGCTATGGATTATCTTCAGGTAACTTCACATTTATGCATTATGTAGAACTTTTTACATCTAATCAAAAGGGAATAAGTGCTCTGTTAACAAGTACAGGATTGGCTGTTATAGCATCTACACTTACATCTATTATTGGAACTGCGGTAGTTTTAGCTGGAGGGAAAAAAGGAAAGTGGAAGAGAACATTAGAATTGGAAGCTATGCTTCCACAGATGTTGCCTAATATAGTATTAGTAATAGGGCTAATGATTTTCTGGAACAAATTCTATAAAATAATACCTTTGTATAATACAATTGGATTTATGATAGTTACATATGTAGTAATGTTTTTGCCATTTACAATTCAGTATGTATCCTCTGCATTAATGCAGATGGGAACATGTATAACAGATGCAGCGAGAATGTGTGGAGGCGGAAAATGGTATACGTTGATACGTGTAGAATTACCTCTTATTAAAAATGGTATTTTTGCAGGCTGGATGATGACGTTTATAATTACATTCAGGGAATTGGTTGCCTCAAGTCTTATATCTCCTCCGAATGTGCTGACAGTTTCAACATACATTGTCAGAGAATTTGAACAGGGAAGCGTATCAATAGGTATGGCTATGGCAATTATCTGTGTTGTATTTACAACGACTGCACTTATACTTCTTAACAGAGCAATAGACAAAAGAAAAGTGTAGATAAAATAAAAGTGTAGATAAAATAAAAGTGTAGATAAAAATAGAAAGGTACGCTATATATGATTGAAAGTGTTAATGCTGAAAATATGCTGGAGGCTGCAAGATTAACTTATCCTGGTAAATGGATTGAACATAGTTATGTTGTTGCTAAATGTGCAGAGAAAATCGCAAATCAATGTAAACATCTTGAACCTAAAAAGGCATACTCGTTAGGCTTATTACATGATATTGGAAGAAAAGATGGTGAAACAGGATTTAGACATATAATTCTAGGTTACAATTATCTAAAAGAACTTGGGGAGATGGAGAATGCAAAAATATGTATGACGCATTCTTTCCCATACAAAAATTGTATGGCATTCACAGGTGAGAATAATTGTACAGAAGCTGAAACTATTGTGTTTTCTGAATATATCAATTCATGCAAGTATGATGATTATGACAGATTGATTCAGTTGTGTGATGGGGTGTCATTATCAACGGGAGCAGTTAGAGTATAATTATTATTGGCAAGATTAGTAAAAAAATAAGGGAAGAAGGA
>CAZPHI010000118.1:0-1626 GCA_964586425.1 uncultured Lachnospiraceae bacterium
TAACTATTCATATGAGTCTAATGATATAGGTGATGACAGGGTTGGAGGAGACACTGACGGAGCGTATAATGCAATATATGAAGGATTACTTTCGCTGTCTACTGAGATTGATATAAGAGATTATGCACTAGATGTATCAGAACTTAAACCCTTGTTTACAAGGATTGTGAATGATAATCCAGATCTTTTCTATGTAAAAGGTGGATATAGCTATAGTTATATGTCTTCAGGTGTTGTTACCAAATTCAGACCAGGATATATTGCGTCGAATGATGTAGTTCAAACAATGAAGACAGCGTTGGCAGAAAAAGAAACTGCTGCCGCAAGTGTAGTCAAGACAGGGATGTCAAACCTTGAGAAGGCATTAGCACTGCATGATTACTTAGCAACAGATATACAGTATGATTATGCTAATTATAATAACGGAAGTATACCAGCTATCTCGCATACAGCATATGGAGCAATTGTCAATAAGATTGCGGTATGTGATGGATATTCTCTGGCATATAAGTTTTATTTAAAAAAATACGCTGGAATAGATTCAGTTGTAGTATCAAGTAATTCAATGAATCATGCGTGGAATCTTGTTAATATTGATGGTACATATTATCATGTAGATGTTACCTGGGATGATCCAATTACAACTATTAGCGGTAAGTATGTTCCTAAGGAATTCTATACAGAGCATACATACTTCCTATTTAGTGATACAGCACGTTCGGATCACTATGGATGGGATAATGAAGGTATTAGCTGTTCTAATACACAGTATAATTCAGCTGTATGGTCTGATGCAGGTTCTTATATGAATTACTATCATGGCTATTGGTATTATACGACAGAAGATGGTGTATGTATGAGAGTGAATATAGCTTCTGGAGATAAGGTTGTACTTAAGAATCTTTCATATATGGGTAATATTGCACTTGACGGTAACAGATTGTATTATAATATTGGTAGCTCATTGTACATGACTAACACAACATTTTCAAAGACAACAAAGCTTATTACGTATAATCTGAACAGCGTTGGATATGGGTATACAATAGATGGACTTGGATTTAAGGATGGAGATTTGTACTATTCATATAATGGATCATCATACAGAGTTGATTTGGATACGCTTGTTGATGATGATGCAATTCTTAGAGAATTTGTGGTAAGAATGTATACTATTGTATTAGACAGAGAGCCGGAGAGTGCAGGATGTGAAGCATGGATTGGTTATCTGAAGAATAATCAATGTAGTGGAGCTCAGATGATACAAGCCTTCGTTGAAGGAGATGAGTTTGTTGCAAAGAATGTTACAGATGCAGATTATATTGATATAATATATAGAGCTGTTATGGGAAGAGAGGCTGATGTTTCGGGTAAGTCGACATGGCTATCGGTTCTAGGTAATGGAATGTCAAGAACATTTGTACTTAGCAACTTTGTTGGGTCTACTGAATTTACAGAGCTTTGCGATTCTTATTATATAACAAGAGGAAGTATTCTCTTAACAGAAGGACGAGATAGAAATTATAATGTAACAAGTTTTGTACAGCGTCTATATACAAAAGTCTTCAATAGAGCGGCAGAAGCGGATGGACTTAATACATGGTGTGATGCTATACTAGATAAGAA
>CAZPHI010000119.1:0-1606 GCA_964586425.1 uncultured Lachnospiraceae bacterium
TTCTCAAGAATTGCACCTGTCCAAGTGTTAAGTCCGTCAACTTCAGCTGCACGCTCAAGTGTATTAGTATATAATCTCTGAACAAAGCATGTTACGCCATAGTTTTTATCACGGTTCTAAACTAATTCAATTGAGCCCTTTTCTATATCATAACTATTACATATATTAGTAAACTCGGTAGAACCTATGAATCCATTAAGTACAAATGTCCTCGACACTCCACTCTCCATACAGCCCAACCATACCTGCATTCCTTCAGTATCAGCCTCACGCCCCATAATGGCTTTATACACAATATCCATATACGCTTTATCTGATAGATTCTTAGCCACAAACTCATCACTAGTAATGAAAGCATTAGCCATTGTTGCTCCTGTTACCTGCTTATTAAGTAATGCATCTCTCCATACTCTCATGCCTTCAGTCTAGGCATTACGGCAAAGTACAATAGTATACATACGCTTAACGAATGCTTCTACAAGTCTTTCTCTTTCAATCTCTTCATCTACATTATTACCAATTACTTTGAATGTAATATGTTCAATATCCTCTTCGCTCTCACCATGTTTACAATAATCTTCTGCTGTACTTCCACTATATCCATGTAATACATGAGTATCATAATCATATGCCTCATTAAATATCATTCCATATGCTGGCAACTCACATGAAGGATTCATTATATACAAATCTGTTATATTATCGCAATAGTGGAATGCATCATCTGCAATTTGTTCTACACTCGCAGGCACTAATACTACTGCATTAAAACCCGTACATCCGTCAAACGCATATGATTCAATATTAACTACTGAATCTGGAATTATCAAATCTCCTGTAAATTTGCTATACCAAAACGCACCAGAACCTATTGTAGTAAGTGTATCTGGAAGATTAAGTGTTCCTGTCAGATTAGCATGCAAGAATGCATTCTTACCTATACTTATCAAATTACTTGAAAGCTTCAAGTTTCCATTAAGACCACTGCATTGACAGAATGTCTCTACCTTAATCTCTGTTATCCCATCAGGAATAGTTAAATCTCCCGTCAACCCACTGCAGCCATTGAATGCATAAGCTCCAATCACTTTTACTGTATCTGGTATATTCAGATTCCCAATAATTCCTGATTTACCTTGAAATATACTGTCAGCAAGCTCAGTAACCTTGTGTCCATCAATCGTTGCCGGTATATTCATTACAGCAACTGCTGGTCCATTATACATTGTCAATTTTGCGGAGTTTCCATCCGAAAGTAATTCATAAGTAAAATCACTTTCCTTCATTACATATGTACTATCAGTCGCCGCGTATACGCTCAAAGCATTACCAATGCCACTAATTGATGTCATTGGCACTCCACCAACAACTAATGTTGCAGCCATCATTGCAGCTGCGATTCGTCTAACCACTTTTAATTTCTTTATCATACTTCTCTCCCTGTAAAAAATTTATAACATTACTATTATACCCTTTATTCTAAAATTGTATATAATTATACATTACTTCTTATTTATTTAATTATAGCATTCTCTTTCTCCATCTCTTCCATCGGTAGTGTCAAGTCTGACACCCCTATTTTTCTTTCAAAACCTTTATTATTCAA